>NZ_FOIL01000003.1 GCF_900101295.1 [Clostridium] aminophilum
TCCCCTTTAGTTTTGGAACCTTGAGTGTGACATCGCCGGACGTAGTCGTAAAATTTCTCTCATAATGCCCAGAGCGGTACCCTTTTCGATCACCGGAACGCTCGTATTTATCAGCATTTACAAGCTCATCGGCTTCGTGATCAAGCAATGCATTGAGGGTTTCCTCAACACTATTCCGTACCAGATCTTTCAGATTGTTCTTTATGAGATCTTCATTAAGCTGTATAATGTTATCAGACATAGCTATTGCCTCCTCGGTGGGTTTGGTGTGGTAACTTAATTTTACCGACGGCAATAGACTATGTCTATTTTTTATATGAAATTGAATTTGCGAAACTTATTATACGTTATCCAGCAGCATGAGGCGATAACGCTTCGTGCTGCTGTTTTTTGTGTGATGAGGATTTTGAGAAATTATAAAATTATCGCATAGAATCGGAATGTGATATTATGAGAATGAAAGCATTCGAAGAAATGGACAAGAGCAGATTCAAAGCAGCATAAGAATGGTGGACAGAGTGACTATCTCAGAAGAATCTGAGGGAAAGGAAAAGATCCGATCATCTATTTGATAAATGGATCAGATGTGATTGAATGGGTGTGTATGGCAGTCCTGAATTATTTCCATATCCGAAAAACGATAAGGAACCGCCTAAGCGGAAGTGGAAGGTACTGAAAATAATTCTATGGGCGGTTGTATTATATTTTCTGATTGACGTAGGCGGTAATGTTCTAAAAATATACAGGGAAAGGAAGGCCGCACAGCAGAATCGAAGTACGGTTTCCTATAGTAAGGAAGTCCAGACAAACAAAGTGTTAAAAAGCATTCAAAACGAGACGGGGAACAGTTCGAGTGGACAGCAGGCCGTTGATAATAATCTGAATGCTACGAAGAAGGCAGAAAAGGGATTGGCGGATGATAGGAAACCGGATCTGTCAAAAATTGATACAAGTAAAGTCGAGCCAAGAAAATATGAGTATAAGAGCTATGATGGACGACAAAACAGAGAATTAACACAGGAAAAATTTCCGGTCGGAGCAGCGGAATATTACCGTTCGTTAGATCGGTATTATAATGTTCAGGAATGGAAGAACTACATCGATGATCCGATGAACACAAAGATCTGTGAAGGATTGGCGAAAGCTTTTAGACAGAATGGGGATTCAGATTTTAAGGCTGTATGCGATGCGATCGCATTTGTGCAGTCCCTTGACTATATTCCAGATAATGATACGGAATATCCCAAATATCCAATAGAAACTCTAAATGATAAGGGGGGAGATTGTGAGGATAAATCCATTCTTCTTTGCGGCATCATTAAAGCGATGGGGTATGGATCTGCTTTGCTTATATATGATAATCACTGCGCAGTCGGAGTCCTGGGAACGAATCTCCAGGGAACGCATTTCGAGAAAGATGGTAAAAACTACTATTACATTGAAACCTCTCAATACGGATGGCGTATTGGGATTTTGCCGGAGCAATATGCGAAACAGGGGGCAAGGGTACTTACGATTGATTAAGGGATGTAGTGATTAAACCCAGGAGAGCAGTAGACGTGGACAGCATCATGAGGTGATAATGCTTCGTGGTGCTGTTTTTTGGGTTGTGATTTCAATAAAGAAGACGCCTGCCGAGTAAGTTATCTCTGCGTCGTAGGGAACCATGCCAAAAGGGAGCGGGAATGGGAGAATCAGCAACCGTCAAATGAGATCGGATGGATTGGTAATGATTACAGATGTATAATATATGTGAAATTAATACTGCTTTCGGACTTTAATTCAACCGCGGAACCAAATTCTGAATCTATTTCTAAGTGAAAAAACTGGGAGGAGTTATGGATAGATTGCCAGATACACCATGGCATATTGGATACACCAAAAAAGATGAAGATGATCCTAGACGGCATAAATCACGTTGTATCCATAATGCAAATGGAGAGTGTGTGAGTCCACGCTCAAAATATTACATGGATGCTTGTGGAGGATCTAGTCATTGTGGTGAGTATGCTGAAACGGAAGCTGCCTATAAAAAGCTGTTGAAGAATCGAAAGACAGCGGATGAAATTGAGCGTGATAGTATTGAGAAATATAAGGAAAGCCTCACGGCTGAAAAGAGAAAGCTTGCTAAGGCAGACAAAGCTATAAGCCATAAACAGACATCAGATTTATTCAAGTGTTTGGTATGTAATGAAGGGCTAAATAGAATAAAAAAATCTCTGAAAAAATGTCCATTCTGTGGAATGTATTATGTCAATATTGAAGAATCGACGGAGCCTGAAATACTTGATATTGTCAAGGCAGATGATGTGTTCTTAATGCATATACAAAGAAAAACGGAGAAGAAAAACATTCCCCAATATTATGTTCATGATGCTTATGGAATATGCAAATTTATGGATGAGAAAGGTAAATGTAACTATTCCAAGGCGAAAAAATTCAGAAAATCATGCCCACAGAGGAATTGTAAATGCTTTAAGACATGAAGGACAAAAGTGGATAAAAGAAATCAGCGGGGATATATTTTTTGGTTTCAGATGGGACTCTGAACCGGATTTGGATCAAGGATGGAGTTTTGTAGCAATGAGTGGGGTAAAGGAAAAGAATTTTGATAACTGTTCTTTTAAGATAACGCTTCCGAGGATTACTGTATTTGACGGAGTCGCGAAGGTGAATTTTAAAATCATGTCGCAAAAAGGTAAAGAATCGGATGTGATTTTGAATGAGATTTACTTAGTTGATAAGTTAGAACGCAAGTATGACAAGTATTATACAGGTTTTTGTAAACTGAAAGAAAAGGCACATAAGGAATTTAGTGTTGATGTGCCGATCAAGGGAAGAGAATTCCTAGCTGCGCAAGCTTATGCTTTTTTCTATTTTCTTTCTAGCGATGGGTATAGATATGAGATAGGGTATTCCTTTAATAGAGAGTCAGGAGAAAAACTTGACTATGTGATGAGGAGTCGATTAAGCCAGGAGGAATTTGACCGTATTGAAAATAATATCGAGATAGAAAAGAAAAAAACAGAGCACAGTATCGTATTGATAGAGCCCGATGATCCGGAAACGATAAGAATTCCGGAGATTGAGGAATACAGAAAAGCAACCCTTCAAGAGATGACGTTTCTTCAGAATGAAGGCGGACGAAAATATAAACTCAGTAATGGACAGCGAATTTCAGATTCGAACGGCCATTACACGTATAGTTTTGAAATGGAAGCTGAATTGTATATTTCGGATGATGCTCCGATTTCTCTGAACGTAGGAATAGATAAAGCTTCGGGAACGGTTTTGGTATGTGAAGGCTTCCAGATCATTGTTATAGTTGATCGAGATTTCGGAAAACAAGTCGGTCAGGCACTCATGAGTGTTGAACCATGGAAACTGCTAGAAGCCTTGGCGAAGAAAATGGAAAAGGCCAGTAGGAATAGACTGGCGATGATGATTATTCGGAGCGGTCCTAAGATGGCCACCGATGATCCTGCCGTTAAGATCCCGAAGGGACAGATGGAGGCTATGAACGCTGTCCAGAGAAATGACATAACTGTTATTTGGGGACCGCCGGGAACCGGAAAAACATATACTATGGCACAGATTGCCAAGGAAGCAGTGAAGAAAGGTAAGTCTGTTCTAGCTGTATCTCACAGTAACGTATCCGTGGATGGGGTAGTGAAGCAAACGGTTGCGATTCTCAGAGAGGAAAAGATGGAATCGCTGCTACATAGTGGGAAAGTGCTTCGATATGGATTTGTCCGAGATGAGGTATTGTCACAGGATGAGTGTGCTTCGGCATTTAATTATGCATTGATGAAGAATTCGGGTCTAAAGCACCGGATGGATCGGCTCTCGAAACAGAAGAATGAGCTGATTGCGAAGGGAAATGCGTTTTCGAGGGAGAGAGATCTGATCGAAAAAGATCTTAAGGCTCTGCGGGCAGAGGTTAGAAATGCAGAACGCGAATATGTAAGATATGCGAATTTTGTGGCAACAACAATATCTAAGGTGACGATCGATCCATTGTTCGAAGAAATGAAATTCGATCTTGTGATGTTTGATGAGGTCAGTATGGCCTATGTTCCGCAGATCATTTGCGCTTCGATGTATTCGAAAGAAAAAGTAGTACTGGTCGGAGATTTCCGTCAGCTGCCTCCAATTGCTCAATCCGGAGCAAAACAAGTCTTGGAAACGGATATTTTTTCATATTTGGGAATGGTAAAAGGGTCAAAGGTATGTGCGCATCCCTGGCTTGTAATGCTGAATGAGCAGAGACGTATGCATCCGTTGATCTCTGCATTTCCAAACAAGTATATTTATGGGAGCCTGCTTGTAGACCATCCAAGCGTATCAACGAGCCGACAGGAGGTGGTTGGCAGAAATCCATTTGAAGGAAAGGCGATAAATCTGATCAATCTTTCCGGTGCATATGCGTCAGCGATGAAGAATAGCGATAATTCGCGCTTTAACATCTTAAGTGCGATTGTTTCTTTCCAAACTGCGATTAAAGCAGAACGAAATGGGGAGAAGAGTGTTGGAATCATCACTCCATACGCAGCGCAGACACGTCTTATTCGAGCAATGATTCAGGATTATCGGAAGGCCAACCAAACGGATATCGTATGTTCCACTGTTCACCAGTTCCAGGGATCCGAAAGAAATCTGATTATTTTTGATGCGGTTGAAAGTTACCCTGCATCAAAGGTTGGTTGGCTGATGGGAAAAGAGGTAGATTCGGTTAATCGACTAATCAATGTTGCATTGACAAGGGCGAAAGGAAAACTGATCATCGTATCCTATGTCAAATTCTGGGAAATGAAATATGGAACATCCCAGCATATTTTTTGGAATCTGCTAAAATATTTGATGCAGTCAGGAAATGAGATATCGGTCAAGAATAAAACCCTTGCGTCATATGTAGCAGAGCTTCCTGAAACAAAGAATATCATCAATTATAGGGATTTTGATATTGCAGTTGAGGCATTCCAAAAAGACGCTGAAAGAGCAAAGCAAGAGATCATTATTTCTCTTCCGGATGGCGAACTCGATGCAGAGACTCAAGGGCGTATTTTAAGTATCATCGATATCGCAAAAAAGAATAATATTCGGGTCCTTTGTAAAACGAAGGATTATGAGAATCTCCCGGAAGATTGGAAACGGATTGCATGGGCGTCAGAAAATGCAGCGTTTCCGATGATCGTCATAGATGAAAAGATCGCATGGTATGGTCTTCCGAAATCCAGAGGGTGTTTTCGGGATAAAAATAGCACGTTTTCAACAGTTGTCCCGACATACTATCGAGTAAAAGGCGAACATACCATTGAAATGATCAGGGCATTTTCGGGTTTGGACTATCGAGAAATCGATGGGCAGAGAAAAACATTTCTTGAAAAAAGCAATAATGAGACCATTGATCCGAATGACAAGGGAACTGGATCCGGAGGCTTGGATGCCTTTGTGCGAAAAAAAGAAAAATGTTCAGTCTGCAAGCATCCAATGATGCTGGCCAGAGGAAAGACAGGAAAATTCTATTTGAAGTGTTCATCTGCTTCCTGCAAAGAGACGGCTTTACTTACTTCGGATCTTATCAATTGGTATATCGATGTGGAAAATGTCACTTGCCCTATGCATCGATGCGGGATTCATGCTGCGGTTGGTCCGTATGGAATCTATATCAAATGCGAGCAGGGGCATTATATTAAACCCGGTGAGATTTGATGTGTTAGGATGCTTAATTTGGAAGGAGAGCGCATGTGCGGCAGATATTATATTAAGGAATCCGCGGAAATGGATGAGATCATTCGCCTCATGAATGCGTCTCCGCTTAAATTGGCCTTGGAAAAGAGGGAGTTAGGCGTTCGGACATATGGAGAACGTTTTCCGTCGGAAGTTGTACCGGCGGAGCAATTTGTCGGTCAGGCGCTCACGGAGATGGTATTTGAAAAGGCGTAAAACATAATGAAACTGAAAGAAGTTTAATGCGACTGTTCAGATGAATCAAACCTAATAACGCTTCGGAAATGCGCAATGAATCCTGTGGCTTTCAGTAAAATGCTGATGGCTACGGGATTTTTGTGTGAGTATGATTAAAAAGTGTTATACTCAAATAAGGTTTATATAATTATGGAGGAATTGTCATGGTAGAAGCATGGGGAAAACTAACGAGTAGTCTTTTACAAAGCGATTGGTTAATTTCTTTAGCGGCACTTATTGAATTTGGCTTTTTTATAGTTTTATGTGCAAAATTGCGCTGGTTTAAAGACTCTAAGGTGAAAATAACCTCCATTGTTTACACATTATTCTTGACAACACTTTCGTGTTTCCCTTTATTAGGGATGTTAGGCACAGTTATGGGATTACTTGGTTTGGACCTTGCATCTGGAGATATGGAAAACATAAAAAATAATTTTTTTATAGCGTTAACGTCGACAGCCTGGGGAATAATCTTTTCTTTAATATTTAAATTTGGAAATGCATTTATAGCAGATAGGATTGAGGTAGTAATCAATAAAGAAAAACAAGAGTATAGCAAATAAATGGATGGCTTGATATGAAGCGAGATGTAATACTTGATTTTACTTCGTTGTTGGATGTAACTCTGATCATTATTTTCTTCTTTGTTTTGTTTAGTACGCTTGATGCTCAGAATGACAAGGAAAAAGTCAGAAATGCGGTGAATGAAGCAAATGCTGCAAAGGTTGAGGCTGAAGAAATAACAGAACAGATGAAGAAATCCATAGAGTTAATTAGTTCAACGAATGAGAAAGAGAATAAAAAGGGAATCATCGATTTCAAAAATGGAGATAACATAAAACTCATTGTAGATATTGGTGAAGAAAAAGACTCTGACGGACATAATAAATGGGATGTCAGACTCCTTCGTTCCGATACGGTTGTAGGGAAGTTATCGGGTGACGATGATTTTGAAAAACAGTTGCAAGAGAGCATGAAACATTCTGGCTATGAAAAAAACGATACAATTTTGTGTGATGTAATATTGAATATGGACATGAGTGGTTCAAATCGTGCATATAGAAGAATTGAAAAAGGTCTGAATCAGTTGCAATCGACGTTTCCACATTTGTATTTCTCAGTTACTGATGTTAGTTTAGGAGCATAAAAAATGGGTAAGTTATTACTTGGTTTGGGAAAACTGTTAATGTCCCCGTTTGGGTTATTAATAAGACTTGTCAAAATAAGCCTTCCTCTTTTTTTGATTGGTTTAGTTATTTTGGCCATTCTACATTTCGGCTTTGGAATTGGTTTGGGAAATGGATTTGGTGCCGGAAAAGGAAACGGCGTATCTGAGATTGTAGCCGAGTCAAATGAATCTTCTGTGGCAATGGAATCCACCGTTGATCAGGATAATGAAGAACCGAAAGAAACTAAAGCCAAAGTAGAAAACATTGAAGTGACTGTCAACGGAAATGAGTTTTGGTATCAGAATAATAGAGTTTCCGTAGAAGAACTCATCAAACTGATTGAAACGAAGAAAACGGATATTGTGGTACAGATTTCCGATGATAACGCGTCACGCAATGCTTATAGCAATATCATTAATTCGTTAAGAGAGGCCCATATACCTTATGAAGAAAAGAACTAAACTAGCTTTATCTGGAGCGATTATACTGATTTGTGTATTGAATACAGGATGCTTTTGGAAGAAGGAAGATCTTGCGGCAGCTTCCGATACTGCTATCGCACAAATGGAATCGGCTGAAATTCCATCAGAAGAAAGTCAAGAACAGGAAACCACGGACGGCGGCGGTAATGAATACGAATCCACAGCTGAAGCGCAGATTATTGAGCTGAATGTTCTGGTAGATGGGGAGACGTATATTTGTAACAACGCGCCGATTTCTTTGGAACAACTGAAGGATAGTATTCTAAAACGAGACAAAAACGTCTCGGTAATAATATCGGATCATAATGCAACAAGAAACGCATATAAAAAACTTATTTCTTTAGCGGAAGAACTTGAAATCAAATACGTTGAAAGGTAGAGAGTTCCAAAAACTATAGTGGGTCAGTTCGGTCTGGAACCATCTGAAGCCGGAGGAAAACTCAGTTCAGAAAGAATGCATAGGAATGGCCACAGCATGAAGTATGATATGTTTCATGCTGTGGCTTTATGCATGCTATTGGATCTTTTATGCAGGTAACGAGGAATGAGATTATCAAAATATCTGCATTTGAAGATTTTGGCTGTATCCCAGAACTCGTTTCGTAGTTGATATCTTCCGGTTATTTTTTTACATATTTTGAGACTTTTTTAATCACTTTTTCAATTGCTTTCTCGGCGGTATGCTGACTAATAAGTCCTTCCTTTGCGAAGCCTAACAGAAACAATTCACTTTCTTTCAATTGTACCGCGACAACTGCACTATTTTTGTTTGCTATACCAGCTGGAACATTAACCACATATGAATTGGCATCAAAATCCTCATCAAGGATTGTTCCCAGTCCAATTAGACTATCACGTAGAGCCGCAAAACTCATGTTTTCAATGTAAACACTTTTTTCATTCAGTTCTTTTTCCTTGACTGGAATAAACTCCTTCATTTTCTTTATGAGTATCTTCTTGTCCATGTCAAACCTCCTTATCTTTAGTAAGCAGGCACAGGATTATTATCAGACTCAACGGCATCTGAAATATCTTCCAAAACCGATCTAAGACAGATTGCCATCTGCTCATCACTTACAGTCGCAATATGTTTACGTTTTTTCGTTTCACTTTCGATAATAGGCACGAGAAGATTTCGCGCGAATTGGTGCCTATCACTACTTGCAAACATATCTTTTAACAAGCTTCCATCAAGTTTGTCACTAAGTCTATCCACCGTTTTTTCCGCTTCTTTTTGTAATAATAGATAATCCGTGGAAAGTGTTCCAAATTCCTGTTGGATTATTCGAACCATTTCCTCCGCATCATCCTCAATAAATGTTCCTAAAACCGTATCGCTTAATTTGCCAGCACCAGCACCGACCACCATAGAACCAATTAATCCTCCGACAATCGTTCCTACTCCAGGTAATATGGCGGATCCTACAGCTGCACCGCCAAGCCATCCTGCTGTTCCTCCGCCTACTGTCGATGCAGTATTTGTTAAGTTTTTAAACAATTGTTTGCCTGAAATTCTTCCCTGAAAAATGTTAACAACATCAAACGAAGAAAGCACAACAACCGTCACACTAGCGGTTATAACATTTCCCCGCAGAAGTTTTGACGCACTTTTCATAGCGGCGGCCCCGTATATATTGCTACCATTTCGAAAAGCATTAATTAGAATTGCTGACGCTTTAGGCCCCATAAAAGCGACAACAGCCTCAGAACTGCCTACTAATGCGCTATTTAATCCTGCTTTTGATAACTGTCCTGCAATTATCGTCGTAATAAATGCCGTTCCGCCAACTTTTAGGCCTGAATAAGTAGCAAGTTTTAAGGACTTATCAAAATCCTCACCATTCCAAAGATTTGATGCGAGAGTTATTATAGCAGTAACTCCAAAAGCAGATGTCGCTATGATTGCACCATTAACCGCATCATATGTCAACGATTCGACCGTGCCAGCTTTAGCAATATTCTTTGCTTGTTCATAAGTGAAATGACCTCTTCGAACTATGTTCTTTGCTTCTTCTGGATCCGTTACTCCTGGGATTTTACCTTGGCGGATTTTCTCTTCCATCGCCTGAACTGCAGCATCATATTTGTCAGACGGGACTTCTATTTGCATTGGTTTCCCATTATTCAAATATCTGAAATTACCATTTTCATCGAAGCACTCATTGATACACTTACTACCAGTCTGACAGTATTTTGATTGAATCATTACGCCATCAACAATACGGTCAGCTCCGTTCTTGACATTGTCATCACCGACGATTCTAGCATCATGTCCTGTTAGCTTGTCGTATAAATTGTTGGCTCTCTCAGCAGCAAATCCATGTCCTTGCGCAGAGTGAAACCGTTCTTCATCGAAGGATTTGTTAACTTGACTATATGCACCTGCAGAAACTCCTCCGGCAATGGCGCCTTCTACTTTGGCATCTGCATACTGAATAGAAGCAGTTTTGCTGGACGGGCCATTGATTAGTTTCAACATCTCATCAAAAAAGTCCTTAAGAGGCTTTTTGTTCAAAAATGAATCCTCCCATGCTACAGTGGTCCCATCATACAAATGGAATACAAGCCGGTTTTTGCAATCTTTTGTATTATGTCCTTCCACACTAACTGATTCAATATCGTCATACCACAACTTTTTAGGCTTCTCGAACATTGTAAGATAATACACTTGTGTGTCAGTAAAAATGTATCCTTCCTTTCCGATATTCATAACAGTAGTATCGTAGAAGCCAATAATTTTAGTTCGATCAAGGCCATTAGCCCATTTCTTGATGGCATTATCGATTATTTTTGAAGGAATATCTCCCTTGATATGAAAAGGAAAACTTGTTTTGATGTCGCTTGCATACTTTCTCATCAATGCTATCTTTTCTTGATGTTGATCCATAGGGCAGCCTCCTTACTTTATATAGTCTGCACATCTCTCATAGACGTTCTTCATATCTGCAATGATAGAAAACGCCAAATCAATATCTGCATCTGTCATTCCAAGGATTTCTGCCAGTTTTTTTACTAATCTCTTTTCACCTTCATGGTAAACATTATCAGCCATAATTGTGCCAACCAACTCAAGAAATACAATTTTGCGTTCTTGAAGTGTTAATTTTTTGAGACCATCAAAGACCTCACTTTGAGTCATGTCAACATCGTAATTGTTGTTGTCGATATGCATTTCCATACAATGAGCATCAATAATTAATTTTTCTGCATCCGAAAAATCGCTGTCAACCTTAGAGAGATAAATCTCAAGGTTTAAGAATAAATGTTTTTTTTCACTGTTGAGCATTGATAAATACATACTATCCCTCCTTTTTTATATCAGCGAGTTATATCACTTTTTTAATATGGTCCTGTGATACTATTATACTGGATTTAGAGAAAAGAGCAGAGCCTCGAGGAATGTGAGTCCTTCGGGGCTTTGTAAATAAGAGCCCCTGAAAATTCCAAGAGCTCTTAAGAGAGACTTTACTGCGCTGGTGCAAATCTGGAGAATTCGTTGAGATCTTTGAGACGCATGATCTCACCTCGCCAATTAACAAGTTCATTTGCATCTGAATAGCTACCGTCTCCGTTCTTATAACATGTGGTATAAGTTCTACCACTCGGATACATTACAATTGCTCTATGAAACCCATAACTCTTAGTCTTCATAGATTGATCATAAGAAATAGCTACAACCTTATCCTGGCTATGATCGTTTTCGTTATCAAGCCAATAAATCTGGAGATCATCATCACCGCTTTTTAGAATCTGATTACAATAATTGGAGAATGCGTTTCGCCACTCCTGATTGTAATAGCACTCTTCGTTTGTGCTACCATAAACTCCTGCAAATGAAACCATACTCATAGACAGCACCATTGCAACAATCATTGCCAGTAACCATTTGATTTTTTTCATAACATGTTCCTCCTTTTGAGAATACAAAATGATAAATAGCCTGGAGTGATGAATGATCGACCAAAAGTCGTTCTAAACTAAAATGCTTAACATCATCTCCAACTATAGGTCCTGTATTATTCGCGATATTGAGATAGGAAATAAAAGGATTTCCTAATTACGTTTGTAAAAGTATTTCTTACTACATGATACACCTTAAAATTAAAAAAGAGTGTGGGATTTTTTATGGAAAAAAACTTTATTCCAAGAAAACCCAAACATCCGTGTGCCTATCCGGGATGTACACTTCTTATGGATGGACGATACTGTGAGAAACATGCGCATCAGGCAAACAGCGAATATGAAAAGTATGGCAGAGATAGAAACACGAAGCGAAGATATGGTCGTGCCTGGAAACGGATCCGCGACAAGTATGCGGCGGAGCATCCGTTCTGTGAGCTGTGCTTTGCACGTGGATTGATCGTTCCGGTGGAGGAGATTCATCATAAGCTCCCACTTAGTGAAGGCGGCACTCACGATCGGAGCAACCTGATCGCGCTGTGTAAGTCCTGCCACTCACAGATTCATGCGAGGCGCGGTGATCGTTGGCATGACCGGTAGGGGAGAAGAAATCTCTACAGCCAAATCTCATCCAGAACGGCGTGTAGCTCAAATGTGCAAAATCGCGAAATGGATGAGGAGTACCAAACGATGACTTGAAACTTCAATATAGTAACTTAAATAGTTACTTTATTTAAAAACACAGATTAGTGGTAAATGAAATGTTGGCTATATCTGTGCTGTACTATACAATACAAGTGGATAAGTGGATGCTTATCATGAAAGGAGGCAGGGATAATGGTTGATATGAATGCAATAATAGCAAGTAATATACTTGAGCTTCTGAAAACACAGAACAAGAAACAGACCGATCTTGCAGATGCAATCGGAACAAATAAACAGACGGTGAATAAGATGCTTAACGGTACACGTATGATTAATGCTGTTGAGCTTAAGTCCATAGCGAATTACCTTGGAGTTAGGATGGAAGAACTTACAAGAATAACAACCACGCATGCCGATACGAATATTGTTCATGCATTTATGGGAAATGTACAATTTGAGCAGGCTAAGCAGGCGCTGCAACTGGCGGACGAACTATCGGATATGATTCTGTTTCATAAAAGAGTTCGTGAAAATGGTACTGCTATGATGGCAGCTTGGGAGGAAACTTGAGATACAAACAATAAATACACACAGAAATAATTATTCATTAAGGATCTCTTCACATTTGATTTCCTGAAAAAGGTAGTTGACAGTTGGTTTGTTACTGGGTAAAATGCTATCCACATAGAAAAAGTTTATCTTTTACAGAGCGGCATTGCATTCGTGTGATGTTAGCTCTGTTTTTCTTTGTACGTGCTTTGTAAAGGATCTCTTCGGAGCAATGTCATTAAGTTAAGATGACGAATAAAGATCTCTATATCAGAAATGGTATAGGGGTCTTTTTTTACAAAATTCTGTGCCGGATGAAGGTCCGCTTACGGACTATGAAAGCTGGATGCCGGATTTTATGGTAGGGCTGGCAGAGGGAATTGAGAAGAGTAAAGGCCTGGTTACGAGAGAACTCCATTCTCTTTCGGCAGATATGGTGGTGAATCCGCAGGTGAACGGTCTGCAGATGGCGATGGCCGGAGCAGGAAGCGGTACAGTGAGCAGTGCGGATCTGTCTGGACTTGTTTCTGCGATCCGGGATGTTGTTCGCGGGATGAATGGTTCCGGTCAGGACAGTGATATCGTGATTCCGGTTTATCTGGGAGGTACTATGTTGGATGAGGTGATCGTGAATGCCCAGCAGAGAGCGAACTTAAGAAGTGGGGGAAGGTAAGGCAGAGGAACATTCAGTTTCTTGATAAAACTTCCCTCACCTTTTTCGGTAAGGGGAGCTTTAGTCGATCATATTTTGCCTGGACGATATAACTGTGCCACAGAAAAGGATAGAAGTATATTATTTGTCTATGAATAAACATTATTTTTAAAACAATATAATCAAAAAAGTGCTAATATTGGATGTAGATGTTGTTAATACTGCTTTGGGAGGTAAAATATTATGAAAAAGAGAATTTGTATTATAGCATCAATCCTTGCACTGACGTTCGGATCCTCAATTACATGTATTGCTGGATCATGGCAGCAAAATCAAATAGGCTTTTGGTATCAAAATGATGATGGAAGTTATCCGACAAATTCTTGGATGCAGGATTCAGATGGTAAATGGTATTATTTTGACGAGAATGGATATATGCTCCACGATCAGTGGATTGGAAATTACTATGTCGGATCATCTGGTGAAATGCTAATTAATACTACAACTCCAGATGGCTATCAGGTTGGACCTGACGGAGCATGGATACAGCCGAACGCCCAAACTGCGGAGCAAACGGTGACTCTTGGAATGAAAAATGCCGTTAAGAAGGCTCAGCAGTATCTCAAATATATGTCATTTTCGAGAAAGGGATTAATTAAGCAACTCGAATATGAAGGTTTTTCTAGTTCTGAGGCAACATATGCAGTAGATGCTGTAGGCGCTGATTGGGAAGTACAGTGTGCTAAAAAAGCGGAGGCGTATCTCAAGTATACGAGTTTTTCACGAACTGGTCTAAAAAAACAACTTGAATATGAGGGATTCACAGGTTCAGAGGTTGCTTTCGGTCTCTTGGCGGTAGGGTATTAAGAGATTTGAGAGTTTTGCACAACTTAGGAATCATTTTAAAATTTTTGGATGATGTTTCAGAATGATTCCAGTTTTCGTAATAGTTTTAAGATATTTATTCTGCTAAATTGCTAAAACTTCCCACACCTTTTCGGTGTGGGAAGTTTTAGGTTTATAGTCGAAGGGTTCCGCAGTAAAAGCGAAGGGAGCAAGATGGCGTTTATTCAATATCTAAATTTTGATGGTGAAAATCTACCTCTGCCTACTTCGTACGAAGTAAGTATGGAAGACCGAGAAGCGGATTCCGGTGGTGAAACGGAGGCCGGAACCTTTCAGAGGGATGTGGTGAGAGCAGGCGTCCGGACGATCGCGGTTTCGTTTGTGGTGACGGTTAAATGGCTGAAGAAACTGATGGGGTATAAGCAGAAGGAACGTATCACGGTCAAGTATTTCGATCTAGAGACGGTTGCTGTGAAGCAGACACAGATGTATGTGGATGGCTTCAAAAGTAAATTGGAAAAGGATACAAGCTATAAGGGGTTGTGGTCGGTGAGCTTTACACTGTAGGAGTTTTAATTGATCGAACAGATTTGTCGACAATGTGTTATGATATCACTATCAGGAGAGTAAGAAATCAAGCGAAGAAATTAGGCCGCAAGGCTTGATTTATAAAAAACATTATAAGGAGAGTGCTTTTTGAAAAAGTACAACACACTGGAGATTGTGGGCTGACCGGGAGGTTTGCTTACGATCGAACAAGCCTCCCGCTGAAAGGCAGCTTTTGGTCACAAGTTTTCAGGAGGAAAAACAATGAATAAAAATGACTACATGATTCGTTTAGAGAAAAGAGAAGATTACAGAGCAGTAGAAAACCTTGTCAGAGAGGCGTTTTGGAACGTATATCGTCCGGGCTGCAGTGAGCATTATGTGATTCACATGCTGAGGGATGATCCGGCATTCGTGAAGGAGCTGGATTTCGTATTGGAGATTGATGGAAAGCTGATTGGACAGAATATGTTCATGAAGACGATTATCAAGTCTGATGACGGAAGGAAGATTCCAGTATTAACAATGGGACCGATCGGAATCATTCCAGAGTTAAAACGCAAGGGCTACGGAAAGGCGATACTGGACTACTCCTTGGATAAGGCTGCAGAAATGGGGTTTGGAGCTGTCCTTTTTGAGGGCAATATCGATTTCTACGGCAAGAGTGGTTTCGACTATGCCAGCAAGTTTGGTATTCGTTATCATGATTTGCCGGAGGATGCAGATTCGTCATTCTTTCTCTGTAAGGAACTGATCCCGGGATATCTTGATGAGATCACCGGAGTGTATCAGACTCCACAGGGCTATTATGTGAATGATGAAGACGTGGATGAGTTCGATAAAGGATTTCCGACCAAAGAAAAGCTTAAGCTGCCAGGACAGATCTTTGGCTAAACGAAAATAGAAATTAAGCAGTTGATACTGCCGGAAAGAGATCGAGTAACATCGGTCTCTTTTTGTTAGGGGATTATGCATGGACGGTGGAGGATGATGGCATCTATGAAGCGATTCCCATGGGGATATTTAAATATCCGGACGGGACTGGGAACAAACTTCGGAAGGGTTCGGTTTATTCCGCCGGGAGTGTATTCGATTGTGGAGGTGAGAGAAGGGAGTTTAATAAGAATGTTTGGTTAAGTCAAAAAATGATGGGGGTTCTTTACGATGTTGGAAAGAGTACAATCAATTATCATTTGCATAAACTGTATGAAGATGGAGAAATAGATGAGAATTCAGTTGTTCGGATTTTTCGAACAACTGCCGATGATGGAAAAGAATATGATACGTTACATTATAATCTTAAGGCTATCATAGCAGTTGGTTATAAAGTAGACTCGGAAAAAGCAGTTCAATTTCGTAAATGGGCAAATACTATAATCGAAGAGTACACGATTAAAGGTTATGCCATGGACGATGAAAGGCTCAAAAAAGGCGGGAGTATTTTAACGAAGGAGTATTTTGAACAGTTATTGGAACATATTCGAGAAATACGTTTATCGGAACGAAAATTCTATCAGAAGATAACGGATATTTACGCGACTTCAATTGATTATGATTCGACAGCAAAGGAAACAAAGCGATTTTTTGCAGCTGTTCAAAACAAGCTTCATTATGCTGTTCATGGTCAGACCGCAGCAGAAGTGATTTATAACAGAGCGGATGCCGAGAAAGAGCATATGGGACTCACGACATGGGAAGGTTCTCCGAATAGCAAGATTCATAAGTATGATGTTACTGTAGCGAAGAATTATTTGACGGAAGAAGAATTAGCTATCCTTAGTAGAATGGTTACGGCCTATCCGGATTTGGCAGAAAGTATGGCAATGCGAAATATTCCTATGACTATGGCAGATTCTGAGAGAAGAGCCTTATGTATGCCTTCCAGCATCAGAAGCGCCTCATCGATGATCACATGGTCAGCTATGTGGCTGATCACGAAATGCTCGCAACGAGTGAGTAATATTTGCTTCCGCCGGGAACTATTCCCGGCGGGAAACATCAAACGTAACAATGACACAAACTTGAGCAGTTCAGCGACAGACAAAGAGAGCAGCCGTGTGACAGCTCATGAGATCAGGAACACATACAAGCTTCGCACAGAATGAGTTGTTTCTAAGTTTTACTCGTTACAATAATGACTTTAACAAGTTTCCTTTACCAACACTTCTTCCTCTTTCATCAAAGGTTTCATTTCTCATCGGATCATAGTGGCCGATTCGACGCAATCCGGCTCCTACCAGATACTGAGCACCATTGGACATAGTTTCAATATAGCCGTTTCCGCCATTTCTAAAGCGCACATTTTCTCTTGTGAGCTTCCGACGCATACTGAGATTCCTAATTTCAACCGGTTTACTAAAGTAGTCTTGTGCTGCATATCGTTCCGTGTTGGGATTGCGACGTATCCCTTGGCCTTTGTCCCCGGCATTCAGCACGGTATTTGCAACTTTGCCGAGTGCATATGAAGCAATTACATTCTGCGCTAGATTCATATCTGTTCTTGTGCTTTGCGCTTGATGTTGGGTTTTCGCCATTTTTTTAAATTTTTCCTTTGAAGCTTTCCTTGAATCACCAAACGGAGCTGATCGAACAATTTCTTTTTTGCGAGTCTTCCATATTTCAGGTTTTTTTCTGCGTTCCAGAGTATACTTTATATTATACGCCATGCACCATACAAACCAAATCGGAAACAGAAGAAGACCTATAGGAGTGAGCGTAAACAGGAGAATGCATACAATTGCAAAAAATATCATAAGCTTAATCACCGTTTTCTTTTCTTTCGCTCTAACGTCCTGTTTATACGTCTCAATTTCCTCTGGAGACATTTTTTCGTTCATACCTATGACCTCTAAATTTGCTTAAAAACACCAAAAACCGGATCAAATAAATATCCTCTATAGTCGAAAGTTTGATAATCACCGTTTGTTTTATCCTTCGGCGCGGCATTTCCGAGAATAATAAGAAATTCTTCATTATCATTTCTATATACTGAGAGCCGTTGCATCCACTTAGCCACATGAGAAAGCTTTTGCTCAAGTTCTTGACTTCTTTGATCGCAATGATTGTAGGAGATCACAACCTTCAAAGGACAACGGATGTGAATTAGTTTAATGATTTCATCCATCCAGTCTGTTTTATCATTTTCGTGCTCGACTGCAATCTTCAAATCCCAAAAGTGAGGATTTAGACCAGATTGAACCACTTCATTTTGGGGGATTTCTTTCCAGCGAGGCTGATAGCCAATGGAGTCTATACGGAAGTATTCGTGTTGACTTTCCATATGTCTTGGATCATCAACTGGATATGCGTTAGAAATGATTCTATCTACAACATATTTATTTACGAGTTCCGTAAATGCAGGCTCGTTATTCTTATAAATCTGTAAATAGGTTCTGCCAAATAGATCCGGATACGAAGGAATCTGCTCCTTTGTGGCAACGGCATCTTCTTTTAGTAGGTCGTTATACGCTTGAAAGAATTCGTTCGCATTCATGAATCTATCCTCCTGTTGATTATTTCAAAAAAAGCACACTTTTGCGATCACTCATGCTTTTTTCTCGATTTTGAAAACGAAATGAAAAGATCATTCTAAAGTACTTGTTGAAGGAGCCTTTACTCAATGATATATCATACTGCGTAGATTTTGCATAAGATAATCTTGAGATCCTGGACGCCAAATCCGGGATCTATTTTCTGTGAAAATTGCACAAAATAACGCGAATTATAGCATCTAATGGATGTAAGATAATATTAAAATTTTGCGAAATAATTTCTAATAATAACCAATATTATTGGAGACCTGATTTTTGATATCTCCCTAAAATAAGATATTTCTCTATGGAACCCGCATAAGTACAGGGGGGTCTGGATTATCCTACACTATGTAATTTGTTATGGATTGATATAGATTTTTTGTTTTTGGGCACTCGATTTGGCACGCGATGCATCCGAGATTTGGATATCCTAAAGGTTATTTTTAAAACATTTGTTTCTTTGTAGATCAAGCCCAGATAAGCATAACCATGAACAGTAGCATGAGGTGATAACGCTTCGTGCTACTGTTTTTTTGTGTAATGACGGTGATTTCAGCAAAAATAATTGCTTGAAAGGAACTGCATGAATTGCCTTGTAAGGGAAGCAATCTTCTGAAACATGTTTTCTCTTTTATGCAGGTTTCGGATGTATAATGTGGATGAATGGATTTGAGGCCGGAAAGGTTTTTTCGGATTTCTAATAGGTATCGGGATCAGGTAGAATGAATGCAGCTTGGAGGATGAACCGTGGGGAAAGGTCTTATCGACAAAGTATTGGATCTCATTTTTGACGAAGCATGGGTTGGAAAGCGTGGAGAGACGCTGACCGAACGGGAACTGAAGCTTGTCCAGCTGTTTGGAAGGAAGGGGAAAGTTCTTCGGAATGTTTACCTTCCAAAAACGAATGGAGAAACATCGGAATTGGATCTGGTGTTTATCACGCAGAAGGGGATTTTTATCTTTGAAAGCAAGAATTATTCTGGCTGGATCTTTGGAAATGATCAAAATAAGAACTGGACGGCGGTATTGCCCAACAAGCAGAAATATCGATTCTATAATCCGGTCATGCAGAATCGTTCGCATATGAAATGGATGGAGAAGGTGGTTGGGAGTGACATTCCGCTGTTTTCTATCATCGTATTTTCGGAGCGGTGTGAGCTGAAAGAGATTTCTTTATCATCGTTTGCATATGTAATCAAGCGTGAACGAACGTATGCGACGGTCCGCGAGATCTGGAATTCGAATCCAGACATGGTTTCGGATGATCGGATCGATGAGATTTATGAGAAACTGCAGATGTACACCAATGCGGATCAGGCGGTTAAAGCGGCGCATATTGAAGCGATCCAAAAGAATTATCTTGGAAGGGCTACTTGTTCGACGTATTTGGACGAACAGGCGGGTCCAGAGAGTGTTCCGATTTGTCCTCGTTGTGGAAGTAAACTCGTTCTTCGTGTTGCGAAAAAGGGTCCGAATGCCGGCAACTCATTTTGGGGATGCAGCGCATTTCCGAAATGCCGGTATACTCAAAATGTTGAGTGAGAGTAAATCGTAGAATGGTAACTGAAAGATCAATATATAGGGACTCGTGCTGAAGATGGATGCAATGTTCATCCGGTAAGGGAAATCTATGTGGAGGGAGAGCGCATGTGCGGCAGATATTGTATTAAGGAATCTGCGGAAATGGATGAGATCATTCGCCTCATGAATGCATCTCAGCTAAAACTGGCCCTGGAAAAGCGGGAGTTAGGCGTCCGGACATATGGAGAACGTTTTCCGTCGGAAGTTGTACCGGTCATTGCTTCGGATCGTCGCGGAAAGCGAGCGGTTTTCCCGATGAAATGGGGATATGATATAGGAAAACTTGTGTTTAACGCAAGGGTTGAAACTGCAGCTGAGAAGCCATTATTTCAAAATGATTGGAAGCGGCACCGATGCGTTATTCCGGCATCATGGTATTTTGAGTGGGAACACAGAAAGGGGAGTGATGGAAAGGTCCACACGTTAGATAAGTATCTTATTCAACCCCGAGGGAAAGATATTACCTGGCTGTGCGGCTTATATCAGATAAAGGATGGGCTTCCATCTTTTGTCATTCTCACGAAAGAGGCAGAAGAGGAGATTCGGTTTATTCATGACCGTATGCCATTGATCATGCCGAAGGAGCTGATCGGCGAGTGGATCCGACCGGAAACGAGGCCGGAAGAGTTGATAGATCAGGCAGTGACAGAGATGGTGTACGAAAGAGCGTAGGTTTTAAACGATGCATTCTTAAGAATGGGTAAGCCACGTGGAGCAAAATGTCGGTTTATTATTGGAGGGAATATGAGTTGTTTAAAAGATCCAAACTATGTTAGAGATTTGCGTTTCGAACAAAGTTAAACTATTACAGAAAGAAAGGGTCACAGTTTTCGTATCGGGAAACGAATTCATGCGCTCAGTCGATCCGGAAATATCGTCAGAGACTGATTGATGATGGAAGAGTTTCAAATGGTGTCTTTGTGAAAGATGTGAAGTTTCATAGTCCGTCTACTGCGGCGGCATGCATCCTTGGACGCAGTGTGAATGGTCGGACGGCATGGCTTAATAAAGACGGAAAGATGCTGAAGGAATTGCAGGAAGCAGGGCAGATATAGAAAGAAGGCCGTAGATATGCCGCTTGGATGGATCGATTTTTCAAAAGGTGAAAGAAGTAAGGTGTTGAGCGTACTGGATATGTTGTCAGAAGCCGGTACGCTTGATGAGCTTGGCATTGCGCCGGTAAGAGACGGATTTGCCAACACATTCTTTCCGGGAACATCTACGATCCAGACAAGGGCAAAGTATTTTATGATTGTCCCCTATGCGCTGAAGGACCTGGAATACAGCGGAGAGTCAAACCCGAATCGGGTGCTCCGGGCCTTGGATGAAGTAGAGCGGCATTGCGGCGAACGGTTTCTTGCCAATGGAAAAGACACGGAAGGAATCATCGGCAGCCGTTCGTTAGGTCAGGGAAAATGGGTAAAGCGTACACCGGCGGATATCTATTGGGCAGGGCTTCGAAACTACGGTATATTTACCGGCGGTTCGTTATCTCTCACAGAATATGTCCGCGCCATGTGCGCATTAAAAAATCAGAAGGAGACTCTCACAAAGCTTGGGAATCGGAATGACAATGCAGAGGAGAGTGAATCCGACGATAAGGATGCCGGGGAGCTTTTTAAGATGCAGTTTTGGAAGATCCCCACCTATATGCAGGACTGGGAAGAGAATTTGGACATTCAGCTTACAGAAGCGGAAGGAGATTTTCTGAAACGGCAGATGATCCAGGCGTATCCGGATTCCATGATGGCTTATATCCTGAAGAATGATATGGTTGAGGTCTTTGAGTCGAAGAGTTTTCTTCAGCTCGAAGGCCTGATACATCTGTTTCCGGAAAGGGTACGGGACGATTACAGCCTTGCAAGTAGCTTTTCGATGTTCCTGTACGTCATCCGAACGGTTTACAACATCATCGTTTCGGTGGGGAAGAACCCGGACGCAAACCGTGAGTGGGAGAACATGAACCCATCTTTGGATGAGTATGCGGATATTGATTTGGAAAAAATAATCGAAAGGCTTCAGCTGTACCGTAATGTGTTCCTTTGCCGGTTTCTTCAGAAAACTCAGGAATTCATGTCAAGGGGAGATTTGGAAGGATTGATGACGGAGATCCGGCGAAGAGAACGGGAATTGAAACAGAACCGCGCGAAAACGATGCATCCCGGAGAATTCGATCCGTACACATGGTATGGAGGAGGCGTTCTGGACTATCGTTTTGGCAATGCCAAGATAATCATAAAAGACATTTTTGAAAGCGAGGGTCTGAATGTTAAATCCAAATAATGACAGGCTGGATTATGGGGAGATCCTCGCACCGAAGCCGGGATATCATCTCGATTTTGCGGTGGGGACCACGTATTCTCTTGATCTGGATGCTCTTGTAGGGGTTAGCCTTGCACTTGGTTTGTCGGAAGAAACCGACAGCGCGCTGATGAATAATCCAGTATGTCTTTTGGAAGCGCTTCGAAGCACCGGAGATAAGGTGGCTCTCTTTTGTGAGGGCGGTCAGATCCATATGCCGAACAAGGTGACGCCGCTATATATTCTTCTGGAAAAGATGGTATTCTCTGTGAGGACGGTGAAGCAGAGAGGATTCGCAGCATTTCCATCGTTCCATCCGAAGTTCTGGCTGATTCGTTACAAGAATGCGGAGGGAGAACTGTATTATCGCGTTATCGTTTTAAGCCGTAATCTGACCTTTGACCGCAGCTGGGATATCACATATTTTATGGACGGTTATGTGTCAAGAAAAGCGACCGACAAGAATGAGCCGATATGCGATTTCCTGCGATATCTTCTTTCACATGTTTCATCCGATGATAACGGCAGAGAGAAGGCAAAGGGAATCCGAGGCTTAATCAAAGAGCTTTCCCGTGTTGTATTTGAACCGGAAGAAAAAGAGTTCTATGATTTCCAGTTTATACCGAATGGTATCAAAGGCGGGAACGGGGAGCATTACCGTTTTGAGGAAACGGAGCTTTTTACGGAGACTTTTCATGAAATCATGATCATCTCTCCGTTTGTTTCCGGTAGCGTGATTCGGGATTTTAATGGCAGGAATTCCAAATCCTCCATACAGGATGCCAGGTATATGCTGATCACGAGGGAGATGTCGCTTGGACGCCTGAAACCGGAGGATGTCAGTAACTTCAACATTTATACCATGCGGGATAATGTGATTGATGGCGAAACGGCAATATCAGAGGAGGCCGAATCCATACAAAAGCAGGATATCCACGCAAAGGTATATATGATGCGGAAGAACTCGACGTCACATCTTTATCTTGGATCACTGAATGCGTCGCATAACGCCGTATATGGGAATGTGGAGTTTATGCTTCGGCTTACGGCAAAGAACCGGCATCTCAACATGGACAAACTGAAGAACGCTCTGTTTTGCGGAGAGGAAGATAATGATGATAACCCGTTCCAGAGGGTTCATCTGCAAAATGCCATCATCAGCGAAGAAGACGATAAAACCAGTGCATTGAATGCCGTCATTAAGGGGATCAATCGGAGTAATCCTTCCGCAATCGCAAAGCCGGAATCGGAAGATCATTATTCGGTCTGCGTTCATTTTGAGGAGTGTGACACGAAGGATTATCAGGTGTTGGTGAGACCACTGCTTTCTAATAAGGCGGAAGAGTTTACCTCAACTATGGTTTTCCGAAATCTGACCGTGACACAGCTTTCCGAGTTTTATGTGGTAAGAGTTTCTGATGGAGAACATAGAGTGGAACGAGTGCTGATCATCCATACGGAGGGGCTTCCGGAAAATCGGGAAAAAGCCGTCGTGTCCAGCGTCGTAAGCGACGAAAATTGCTTTTACCGGTATATTGCTTTTTTGCTTGGAGATGATTCTATTTTGTCTGCGCTTGAAGCAAATCTGGCCGGAGGTCAGGCGATGGCAGGAAGGAGCAGATCGGCAAATTCCATACCGGCATTATATGAAAAGATGCTTCAGACGGCGGCAATAAGCCCGGAAAAGTTCAAAGGGATCGAATACCTGATGAGGACAATATCCGAGGACGGGGTTATTCCGGAGGATTTCAAAAAGCTGTATGAGACATTTAAGAAGGCGGTGAAACAGAATGGCTAAAGAGGGTGTCACCGGGGAACTGGATGCAATCGAAAAGAGGATCATGAGCGGCCTGAAGGACTTTCAGCAAGCTACCGTGAACCGGATCGATTATCTTTACCGCCATGGTCAAAGAAGAGTACTTGTCTCGGATGAAGTAGGACTTGGAAAGACGTTGATTGCGAGAGGAACGGTGGCGAAGATGGCAAGGTTGCGCCGTGAAGAAGGAGACAGTCTATTTAAGGTTGTCTATATATGCTCTAATGCGGCGATCGCGGACCAGAATCTTCGGAAACTGAGAATTACCAATGAGGCAAAGACCGAAAGCGCTTCCCGGTCGCGTCTTTCCATGCAGCATCTGAATATCTTCCGGCAGGAAAATGACGCTGAACTGATTGAGCGATATATACAACTGATCCCGTTGACCCCGGATACCTCTTTCCGAATGACATCCGGCGCTGGTATCGTGGATGAGCGCGCATTGATGTATGCAATCTTAAGACGGATGCCGGAATTTAGGAGATATCTTTCGGAGCTGGAAGTCGCGATGATGAATGATGCCATGGGTGCCTGGCACGCATGGTGTAAGGGTTTCTATGAGCATCTTGCCGGTGAATGTGATCAGGAATCGGGAGGCAGGTATTTTCAATACATGACGGATAAACTCCGGATCGAACTGTCTTCGGTCTGGATTGAGGACAAGACGTATTTTGATGGCATAAAAGATCTTTGCCGCGCCATAAGAAGAAATGGCGGAGAACGTGTCGGGAATAATAAAATCATCGGTCAGCTCCGGGTGATCTTTGCAAAGATCAGTCTGGAAAAACTGGAGCCGGATCTTGTCATCATGGACGAATTTCAGAGATTCAAGTATCTGTTGAACTCGGATCCGGATTCCGAAACCGGCATGCTGGCCAATAAGTTCTTCCATTCCGATGATGTCCGGATGCTTCTTCTTTCCGCGACACCGTATAAGATGTATTCGACACCGGAAGAAATTGATGAAGCAAGGATCGATGAACATTACACGGAGTTTTTATCTGTCATGGATTTCCTGAATGAGGAGTCGGATGCAGGAAACGAATTTCTCACCGTCTGGAAGGATTATTCCGTAAAATTGAAAGAAATGACGCGGGGAGATACCACGATCCTTGCCGCAAAGGATGCGGCGGAAGAAGCAATGTATCAGACCGTATGCAGAACAGAAAGAATATCAGCCAAAGAGAACGCGGACATTATTGACGATAGTGATGTCCATCTGCCACTGGAAGTGCTGGAACAGGATATTCGGTCATACGTTCAGGCACAGGAACTTTTGGACGCGATCGGCGCAAATTATCACGTTCCAGTGGATTACATTAAATCCACGCCATATCTGATGTCGTTCATGAGGGATTATCAGTTAAAGCGTAATGTGGAAAAATATTTTAAGAGCCATCCGTTGGAAGTTCACAAGATCAAAAAAGACTGTTTCTGGCTGAATCGAAATGCCCTGGATCGGTATGACAAGATTCCAAATAATAACGCAAGGCTCGAAAGAGTTATGGATACGGTATTACAGAGGGGAGTCGAAAAGCTTTTATGGATGCCACCCTCGAAACCCTATTATGAGATGCAGGGCGTGTTTAAGGATACCGAAAAATCCACCAAGACGCTGATTTTTTCTTCCTGGGAAATGGTTCCAAGGATGATTGCCAGCCTGATTTCTTATGAGGCAGAGCGCAGAACCGTCGGGAAGCTCGCAAAGGATTATCACGACAGGGATGCACATTATTTTTATAGTGGAGAGAAGAGATATCCTTCCGCACGAATGAATTTTTCCGTAAGTAACGGAACTCCGTCTGCGATGACGTTATTTTGCCTGCTGTATCCTTCGAAATTCCTCTCAGACTGTTATGATCCAATTGAATGTATGAATGCCGGGATGAATATACGGGAAATCCAGAGAGATGTTAAGGCGAAAATCGCGGAAAAACTGAAGGGATATCCGGGCAGCAATCGCGGAACCCCGGATAAAAGATGGTACTACATAGCCCCGCTCCTGATGGACGATGCGGAGTACGCGTATCATTGGATCGACAGTGGAGATAAGTTGGCTGATTATGACGATGGCGATGAAAAATCCAAGAAGCAAAAAGGATTCAAGGCGCACCTTGAGATGCTCCGGGATTTGTTTTACGAGTCGCACAGCAATCAGTTTGCGAATCTGGGAAAAAGACCGGATGACCTTATCGATGTACTGACGGATATGGCGATTGCTTCACCGGCGATTTGCATCCATCGCGCGTACCGAAGATATCTGAAAGAGGATGAGGTAATGCCCTCATACATGCCGAGCCATTTAGCGAGAGTGTTTATAAACCGCATGAATTCGGCAGAATCCACTGCGGTCGTTGAGCTGGCCTGCGGAAGAAAGTCAGAGGATGCGCATTGGAAGAATCTTTTGACCTATTGTAGACAGGGGAATCTTCAGGCGGTATTTGATGAATATGCGCACCTTATTTCCAACGGCCTTGACCATGATGAAGCTCTAGTGGCCCAGCTGCATCGCCAGATGATGGAGGCAATGGATATACGAACCACACAGTACAACGTGGATACCTATAAGAGCTTTCAGAAAAGGATGCTTGGTCAGAAAGACAGGCCGACCAATATAAGGACCCATTTTGCCGTTGCATTTACAAAGGGCGATGGAAAAGAAACGGACACGGACCGTAAAAAGACTATACGGAACGCCTTTAATTCGCCGTTTCGGCCGTTTGTGCTTGCCACAACCTCAATCGGACAGGAAGGGCTGGATTTCCATAATTACTGCCGAAGGATTGTGCATTGGAACCTGCCATCGAATCCGATTGATCTGGAACAGAGGGAAGGACGGATTAACCGTTTTGAATGCCTGGCGATACGGCAGAACGTCGCTCAGCGGTACGGAAGGATCCATTTTAAAAACGATGTTTGGAACGAGATGTTTGAAGAGGCCTCCAGGGTTGAAAAAACGGAAGGTTCTTCAGATCTGATACCGTATTGGGGGCTTCGTGAATCCGAGGACATGGTTAAGATCGAACGAATCGTTCCGATGTATCCCTTTAGCCGGGACGGACTTGCATATGAGCGGCTGATAAAAATTCTTTCTATGTACCGACTTACCTTGGGACAGGCAAGGCAGGAAGAATTATTGGAGTATCTGTTTAGGAACTGCGATGATCCGGAAAAACTGAAAGAGTTGTTTATCAACTTGAGCCCATTCTATAAGGAACAACGGGGGAAGAGCTGAGTAGGAAGGCTAAACGAAAATTGTATTATCATTCGGCTTTAAGGGAAAGCGTGGTGATCCTATGGAGAAAAATGATTCGATTCCGTATTCTGTAGAGAAGATGAACGGAGTAAAGGAAAAAATACAACGTTTGATAGGAATAGTGAAGGAATTGGAAGCGGATTTCCCAGGAAGACATTTTACCTTGGATGGTCATCTTGTGGGCAGCATCGGTGAAGTCATGGCAAGCTATTATTACGGTATCAGCTTGTATAGGGCATCGATGCCTGCACATGACGGTGTGGTTGATGGGAAAAGGATTCAGATCAAGATTACGCAGCAGGACGATATTGTGATCAACGAAGAACCGGATTACCTGATCGCTTTATATCTTACAAAGAACGGAGATGTGTATGAGATATACAATGGCCGAGGTAAGGAACCGTGGAAAGCGGCAAGTAAGAGAGACAGCCACAACAATAAACACATGAGAGTGAATAAACTGATGGAGTTGGATGCAGAGGTTCCAGAAGCCGATAGGATCTCGGCAAAGAATCCGATTGAGAAGATGAAGAAGGAGTATAAGAACAGAAAATAAAGTTATGTGGGTCCCCATCGGGTACGAAAAACGGTATTTCATGCATCGAAGGGAGGAGCCAGATGACTTTGATCGCAAATCAGAACACGCAGAAGGAACCGGAGAGGGTTCCGATCTATGAGAAGGTTACGTTGACCATTCGGGAGGCTGCAGAGTATTCCAATATCGGGATTAACCGGTTGGAGACGATGCTGCGTTCTCCGAGGTGCCCGTTTGTGCTTTACGTGGGCAAGAAAAAGCTGGTGAAGAGAAGGGAGTTTGAAAAGTACATAACAGACAGAATTGAGATCTAGAACCATTGTAAATGCGGCTTTTTATAGGAAACGTACCGCTTTGAAAGATTTAATCACATTGTAAAAGAGGCCCTGATTAGTGTATAATTTATCAAGCTTATCTGGGCTTCTTTTTTATGTAAGGAGGTTCGGATGGGAAAAGATCTCAAAGGAAAGGAGCTTGGGAAGGGATCTATCAGCAATCGAATGGCACGTATTGCGCCAGGTTTGTTGAAATCAATCTCGGGGCAAATGCGTTGAAAGTTCTTTAAAACTTCATGCGGAATGATATTCTGTGGCACTCGTTGTGGCACTCGGTCGAACATAAGAAGCACAGAACCGCATAAAATAAGGACTTTCAAAGGAGATAATAAGCATCATGAAATAATAGCATATTATTCTGCTTTGAAATGGAGTACAATAGCACAATATGAGCAAAATATATCTGATCGGGGGCGTCGGTGCTGGGAAAAGCACGGTGCTCTCGATTCTGAAAACAGAATACGGTGCGGAGATCATTCTGGCGGATGACGAGGCCAGGCGACTCATGGAACCGGGAGATGCCGGATACGATGCGGTTGTCCGTACCTTCGGCACGGAGTATCTTTCCGCGGACGGCACCATTGACCGTCAGAAGCTGGCCGCACGGATCTTCCGGGATCCGGAGGCAAAAAAAACGATCGATCAGCTGATCCATCCGATGACCTGGAAGGTGATCGATGAGAAAATGTCCGCTTCCGGGGCAGACCTTGTCATTACCGAGGCTGCTGTCTTTGACGCGGATGCCAGAAAACGCTATTTCGACGAGGTCTGGTATGTCCGGACCGATCCGGAAATCCGCATAAAAAGACTGATGGAAAGCCGCGGATATAGTGAAGAAAAATGCCGGGCGATGATTGAAAATCAGTTCACGGATGAGGAATATGCGAGACAGGCGGACCGTGTGATAGACAACAGCGGTACAGAAGAAGACGTCCGGGCGCAGCTTCGGACGATCATGGAAGAGAGAACAAAACGATGAGAATGGTATCCATCGCCAGCGGATCCAACGGAAACTGCACCTATGTCGGTTCGGACGACACGCATGTCCTTGTAGACGCAGGCATCAGCAATAAACGCATCGAGCTCGGCTTAAAAGAACTCGGTCTTTCCCCGGCAGACCTGACTGCCATTTTTGTGACACACGAGCATTCGGATCATATTTCCGGACTCAATATTCTGTCGAAGAAATATTCCGTCCCGATCTATTCGGCGCCGGGAACCGTCCGCGCGATGAAACAGATGAAATCGCTGGATCGCGTGGATGCGGAACTCTATCACGAAGTGGGGGCGGATGCGGATGTCCGGATCGGAGATCTGGATATTCTGCCGTTTTCCATTGATCACGACGCGGCGGAGCCCATGGCCTACCGGATTTCCTGCGGCAGCAAATCCGTTGCGGTGGCGACGGATATGGGACACTACAGCCCGTATATCGTGGACCATCTGCGGAATCTGGACGCGGCGCTGATCGAGGCCAACCACGATGTCCGCATGCTGGAGGCGGGGCCTTATCCGTATCCGCTCAAACGCCGGATTCTCGGCGACTATGGCCATCTCTCCAACGAGAACAGCGGAAGACTGATCTCGGAGATATTAAATGACGGGATCAAACACATTTTCCTCGGCCACCTCTCCAAGGAAAACAATTATCCGGAGCTGGCCTACGAGACTGTAAAACTCGAGATCGACGAGAGCGACAATTCCTACAAAAGTAAGGACTTTGACATCACCGTTGCTACCCGCGACGCGATGAGCGAAGTCGTTACCATATAATCAACATGGTACGCCGGCCCGGTGCCGGCATCAGAACAGGAGGAAATCTATGAACAAGATCATTATCACGATCGTAGGCGAAGACAAAGTGGGCATCGTTGCAAAGACCTGCAATTATCTCGCGGAGAACAACATTAACATTCTGGACATCACGCAGACGATCCTGCAGAAATATTTTAATATGATGATGATCGTAGATATCTCCAAGATGAACAAATCGTTTGACGATATGGCTGCGGATCTGGCGGCCATCGGAGAGGAGATCGGCGTCCGCATCCTGTGCCAGAGAGAAGAGATCTTCACCAGCATGCACCGTCTTTGATGAGTGACTTTGAGGTGCGATAACGTATAATAACGAGTGGACTGATTTTACAGCAAAAAGAGGAAACAGATATGATTAGTATGCAGGAAGTCATGGAGACCAACAATATGATCTCCGGCGAGACACTGGATGTGCGCACCATCACGATGGGCATCAGTCTCCTGGACTGTGCGGACAGTGATCTCGATCGACTGAATGAGAAGATCTACAACAAGATTCTGAACCGTGCCGGAAAACTGGTGCAGACCGGAGAGGAGATCTCCAGAGAATTTGGAATTCCGATCGTGAATAAGAGGGTGTCCGTGACGCCCATCGCGCTGGTCGGCGCAGCGGCCTGTCACACGCCGGAGGACTTTGTGACCATCGCAAAGACCCTTGACCGCGCGGCAAAGGCCATCGGCATCAATTTCATCGGCGGTTACTCCGCTCTGGTCAACAAGGGAATGACACCGGCGGAAGAACTTCTGATCCGCTCCATCCCCCAGGCGCTTGCGACCACGGATTTTGTATGTTCCAGTGTCAATGTGGGCTCCACCAAGACCGGCATCAATATGGATGCAGTCCGTCTGATGGGACAGATTGTCAAGCAGACCGCCGAGCTGACGAAGGACAATGATTCTCTCGGCTGTGCAAAGCTGGTGATCTTCTGCAATGCACCGGACGACAATCCGTTCATGGCGGGCGCGTTCCACGGCGTGACCGAGGCGGATGATATCATCAATGTCGGCGTCAGCGGTCCGGGCGTTATGAAGGCGGTTCTCGGCACACCGGAGATGCGGGACTGCGGCTTTGAGGAACTGTGCGAGACCATCAAGAAGACAGCGTTTAAGATCACCCGAGTGGGACAGCTTGTTGCGCAGGAGGCGTCGAAGCGTCTTGGCGTTCCGTTCGGCATCATTGACCTCTCCCTTGCACCGACTCCGGCCATCGGCGACAGTGTGTCGGATATTCTCGAAGAGATCGGCCTTGAATCCACCGGCGCGCCGGGAACGACGGCAGCACTGGCAATGCTGAATGACCAGGTGAAGAAGGGCGGCATCATGGCCTGCTCTTATGTCGGCGGTCTCAGCGGCGCGTTCATTCCGGTCAGCGAGGATCAGGGTATGATCAATGCGGTCAGCCGCGGTGCGCTGACGCTTGAGAAGCTGGAGGCCATGACCTGTGTATGCTCGGTGGGCCTTGATATGATCGCGGTTCCCGGCGACACCAGCGCGGCGACCATCTCCGGCGTGATCGCGGATGAAGCGGCCATCGGCATGGTGAACCAGAAGACCACGGCAGTCCGGCTGATTCCGGTGATCGGCAAGAAAGTCGGAGAGCAGGCGGAGTTCGGAGGTCTTCTCGGTTATGCGCCGATCATTCCGGTCAATCCGTTCAGCTGTGAGCAGTTTATCGGCCGTAAGGGCCGGATCCCGGCACCGATCCACTCTTTTAAGAACTGACGGTACCGGATATCGCAGCGGACATCGATGAATGTTGCTGCAGATATTGTAAGAAGATGAAGTGATGGCGGCGTTTGCAGACGGTTCTGCAGGCGCCGTCTTTTTTGTTTCAAAGGAAATTTTTCCGAAATTCCCTTTGAAGCAAAAACGCTCCGTGAGGATGCGCACGCCGCTGTAAGGAAGCAAAGTCAAAGGGAAAGCCGGGAGGGACTGCGCGGCCGAAAACTGCTGTGTGATTTTGCTGGCTTAAACTGCTTCTTCGCGGTATGATTGAAGCAGATGACAGAAACCGCAAATCGGCCGGATGGGGGTCCGAATGGAAGAGGAACGGGCCGGGATACACGTGTATGAATACGGTTTCTGGAACAAAAAAGAAGAGAGCGGAGGAGTAAAAGGTGAAAGATTTCAACGAAGTAAAAGACTATGTGAAAAAAAGAAGAACCGGAACCGCGCTTTACGGCACGATCAATGGCGATAATGTGTATCTGTCTCGAGGGATTCGCGAAGTATTCTTTGAGGGGGACAACATTCAGAAGATCATCGATGCGGTGTGCGTTTTCCAGAAAGGCGATCTCGGCAGCAGTGCAGAGCATGGGAAAAAAGGTGAGGCTGGCCACGAGTACGGCCGATATGAGATCTGTGAGCTTGCGGCGGACGAGGGTGACGACAATGCCGTCTGGGTTCACCGTGACCACGGATCGGTGATTGTTTATTTTAAATTTGAGCGTTAATGAGAGTCGGACCATATGATGCGTATTTTCCGGACAGAGAATTCTGTCGTTCATGAACTGAAAGATATCAAAGAGCTGCACCATCCGGGGCGGGAGGGCTGCTGGATCGAGATGACCAATCCGTCTTCGGCGGAAGCCAGCCGGATTGAGCTGGAACTCGGCGTGGATCATGACGATGTCATGGCGGCGATCGACCCGGAAGAGAAGAACCGTGTGGATCTTCAGGAAGATTATACGCTGATTCTCGTCGACATTCCGTCGCGGGAGGTGCGCCACAGCAAACAGCGATATACAACAATTCCGCTGGGTCTGATTCTCACGGAAAACCACATCGTAACGGTCTGCTCGGAGGAAACCCCGATTCTGCAGTATTTTCATCATAACGCAGTGAGAGGTTTTTCCACGAAGAAAAAACTCCGCTTTGTGTATCAGATCATGCTCCGCGTGTCGCTGGCCTATCAGCGCGCGCTGACGGTCATCGACAAGGCGAGAACCGAATTCGAGGAGAACATCGAGAAGATCACGGAAGAGGCCGATCTGATCAGCCTGCACGAGCTGGAATCGACGTTGGTTTACTTTGCCACGTCACTCCGGGGCAATGCGAACGTTCTGAACAAGCTTGCGCGGTACGGTCAGCTTCAGCAGTACCCGGAAGATCGGGAACTTCTGGACGATGTCATCATCGAGAACCAGCAGGCCATCGAGATGACGCAGATTTACCGCGATATCATCGATGGTACAAGACAATTGATTTCCACTCTCATGGACAACCGTCTGAATGAGGTGATGAAGCGGCTGACGTCCATCACACTGATTCTCGCGGTTCCGACCATGATCTCCGGCATGTATGGAATGAACGTGGACACGCGCTGGATGCCCTTTGCGAATACCTTCCAGGGATTCTGGATCATCGGCGCCATCATCATTGTCATCTGCATCATTCTTCTGTGGATTCTGAAAAGAATGAAGATGCTGTGAGGCAGGGAGAGCGCAGCAGGAGAACAAGTGACTCGAAGATTTGAAGCGATACAGGAAAGGTGAGAAAATGATCGTTCTGAATGTGACTTACAAGTGCAAACCCGGTATGGGAGAGAAATTTCTGAAGGCGATTGATGCGGAGGGCATCGGTGCCGCCTGCCGCGCCGAGGACGGAAACATCAAATATGATTATTATTTCCCGGCGGACGGCAGCGATGAAATTCTTTTGGTTGAAAAGTGGCGTGACGCCGAGGCCCTTGCGGTACACGGAACACAGCCGCATTTTGCGAGAATCGGCGAGATTAAGGGACAGTTCATCGACGATACCACGGTTGAAAAGTTTGAGAACTGATGTGTCAGGACGCCGATCCATCGGAGGCTTTTTCGCCGGCGGAAGGATAGATGACCGGCCCTGACCGGTATTCATTTTCAAATCGCGCACCCGTTTTCCGGGCGGCGCGATTTTTTGATGTCAAAACCGTCTGGTAAATGTGCTCGCAGGCGGCATTTTTCTCAAAGAGCGAACGTGCAGCAGGAGAGAGTGTCCGGAAATAGTCTGCCGGCCGGGTGATCATCGGGATGGAAGTCCGTTTTTTCAGCTCCCGGAGCACCGGGGAGGACTCCCGGCGGAAACCGAGAATTCTGGCATATCGGGCATCGGGGGTTCCCTTCCAATTCATGATTTCGTCGGTCCGGATCCCCAGAAGAATGTGGGTCAGCGCGCGGGAGATCCGGGTATAGGTGAACTGACGGACTTTCAAGAGGTCAATCCAATCGCGGAAGGAACGGAAATCCGATGAGGTTCCCAGAATCCGGCCGGCGATGTCACTGCCCACATCGCTGATGGAAAGGAGAGAGTCCCGGTCGGAACGGAGAATCGCGTACTGAAGAAGATCGGAAAAATCTTCCGGGAAGAGGGGCGTTTCCTTTTCCATCAGGGAAAAGACATTTTTCGGAACAAAGGGGCGAAGTTCATCGGCAGGAGCCGCTGCATCCTCTTTCAGACGGTTCCGGATCGCCATGGCAGAGACAAAAGGCGCTGCGCTGTCCGGTGCCGGAGAGCTGTCATTTCCCGAAAGAGCCGGAAGCCCGGTTTCATTATAGGAAGCGCCGACGCGACGGACCGGGATGATCTCCGGAGCTTGTTTCTGCCGGGCGAGAGAGGCGCAGTACTCCAGTGCCAGAATATTGTTGGACTCGGAGAGCAGCCGGTGCAGCCGTTCGGAACACCGGGCACCGCAGGAAGCTTCTATGGATTCTTCCGTTATGAGAAAATCGGCACGGCAGTGCCCGGAAAGAGAAGAATCCGCCGGCCCCGCTCCGGTCAGATATCCGGAAAATGCGGCCTCGCGCGCCGCAGGGTAGGAGAGGCCGTTTTTCAGGCCGTCCCGCAGAAGCGCGCCGAAGGGTTCCGGTTCCTCGGCAAGAATCCGGGCCGCGGTCTGAAGAAGCGCGGCGTCGTCATCTTCACATCCGAAGGAGAGCGCGTCACAGCCGATGCCGGTGAGGACAGAGGTTCCCCAGAAAGCAAAGTCCGGCGCCGCCGCAGCCGCAAACGGAGCCGGCATCTCAAGGACAATGTCCGCGCCGCCGGCGAGCGCCATCTGTACGCGGGCGCTCCGGCGAAAGACCGCCGGCTCTCCGCGCTGAACCCAGGAGGGACTCAGTATGACGCAGACGGCATCGGCACCGGATCGTCTTTTGGCCTCGGCGATCTGATAGGCGTGCCCCGCGTGAAAGGGATTGTATTCGGCGATGATGCCCGTAATCTTCATGGCAGTTCCTCCGGAATGTATTTTTTTTCGTTCACATTGAAAAATTTCGGCGAAAAGATCATTTCCGTCCGACGGCGGAAAACGGTCCGCTGCCGTGGTCAAAGACTCTTTTGCGTGATGACTCTACTATACGTGCCGAAATCCCGTAATGTCAACATTTCCGCGGGACCCGCAGGCACGGACGGGATCGGACCGGAGGCACGGAGCCGAGGGGCCATGGCGCAGCCGAACTCCGGAAAAAACAGCGAAATACACCGATACTATTTGGCCCTGTTAAATATATATCTTTCTTTTTTCTTACGTTTTAGCCTTGTACGTTGTATTTTTGCGGTATATAATAGATCAGGAAAAATTTTCACACTCGCGAAAGGAGTTTGACTACAATGGCATTTATTGATGAGATGATTGCAAAAGCAAAGGCTGACAAGAAGACGATCGTTCTTCCGGAGTACATGGATCACAGAACCTGGGAGGCAGCTGTTAAGATCGTTAAGGAAGGCGTTGCAAATATCGTCATTCTTGCTACACCGGAGCAGGCTGCAGAGCACGGAAAAGATTATGATACCAACGGTATCACCGTAATCGATCCGGCAACTGATCCGAATAGACAGAAATATATCGACAAGTTCTGCGAGCTCAGAGCAAAGAAGGGTCTTACCCCGGAAGATGCTGAGAAGCAGATGATGGCTGATTATATGTACTATGCTTGCCTTATGTGCAAGTGCGGCGATGCAGACGGCGTAGTATCCGGTGCATGCCACTCCACCGGCAACACCATTCGTCCGGCACTGCAGCTTCTGAAGACAAAGCCGGGAATCTCTTCCGTATCCGGTTTCTTCGTTGTTGAGGTTCCGAACTGTGAGTACGGTGAGAACGGCCGCTTCGTATTTGCTGACTGCGCAGTTAACACCGACTTCGACGGCGCAAAGCTTGCTGAGATCGCAGGTCTTTCCGCTGAGTCCTTCAAGAGCTTTATCGGCGCAGAGCCGAAGGTTGCAATGCTTTCCTACTCTTCTTACGGAAGCGCGAAGCATGATGATGTAACCAAGGTTCAGGAAGGCGTTAAGATCGCTCACGAGAAGTTCCCGGAGGTTGCTCTTGACGGTGAGCTTCAGCTCGATGCCGCTCTTGATCCGACTGTAGCTGCACTGAAGGCTCCGGAGTCTCCGGTTGCCGGCAAGGCAAACACTCTGGTATTCCCGTCGCTTGAGGCAGGAAACATCGGCTACAAGCTGGTTCAGAGACTTGCAAAGGCAAATGCATACGGCCCGGTTCTTCAGGGTCTGTCCATGCCGGTTAACGATCTGTCCAGAGGCTGCTTCGCAGACGATATCGTCGGTGTTGTTGCCATGACAGCAGTTCAGGCACAGATGGCGAAGTAATAAAGGAACGCGGTTCCGTTGCTTCCATCATTTATTGGTGAAATCGAAAAAGGGTTTCGTGAAAATCTTTTTTCATAAATAACGTCCCGCGCAGGCTCCTTCCTGCGCGGGCATATTAACGCACAGCGAGGTAAAAAAATGAATATTCTTGTTATCAACTGCGGAAGCTCTTCCCTGAAGTATCAGCTGATCAACTCCGATTCCGAGGAAGTTCTGGCAAAGGGTCTTTGCGAGAGAATCGGTATCGACGGTGTTCTGACCTATCAGCCGGCAGGCGGCGAGAAGGAGAAGTCCGAGATCGCAATGCCGACACACAACGAGGCAATTTCTGCTGTTCTTGCTGCACTGACCGGTGAGAAGACCGGCGTTGTCAAGAGCCTTGCAGAGATCAATGCGGTAGGTCACCGTGTCGTTCACGGCGGAGAGAAGTTCACCGCTTCCTGCCTGATCGATGACGCAGCGATGAAGGCAATCGAAGAGTGCAACGATCTTGCTCCGCTTCACAACCCGGCAAACCTGATCGGTATCCGTACCTGCCAGAAGCTTATGCCGGGCGTTCCGAACGTTGCTGTATTTGATACCGCTTTCCATCAGACCATGCCGGAGGTTGCTTACACATACGGCCTTCCGCACGAGTACTATGAGAAGTATCCGGTAAGAAGATACGGTTTCCACGGAACATCCCACAGATTCGTATCCGCTGAGGCTGCAAAGATGCTCGGCAAGAAGCCGGAAGATCTGAAGATCATTGTTTGCCACCTTGGCAACGGCGCTTCCATCTGCGCAGTTGATCACGGCAAGTCTGTTGATACTTCCATGGGCCTTACTCCGCTGGAGGGTCTTGTAATGGGTACCCGTTCCGGTGACATCGATCCGGCTATCATCGAGTTCGTCGGCAAGAAGGAAGGACTTGATCTCGAGGGTATGAACAACGTTCTGAACAAGAAGTCCGGTATGCTCGGAATCTCCGGCGTATCCAGCGACGGCCGTGACCTCGGCGATGCTGCTGCAAAGGGCAACAAGAGAGCACAGCTTGCTCTTGACGTATTCGATTACAGAGTAATCAAGTACATCGGCGCATACGCTGCAGCGATGAACGGTGTTGATGCGATCGCATTTACCGCAGGTATCGGTGAGAATAACATCGAGATGAGAGAGAATGTCTGCGCACATCTCACATATCTCGGCGCTGAGCTTGACAAGGAGAAGAACAATGTACGCGGCGAGGAGAGAATCATCTCCACCGACGCTTCCAAGGTTAAGCTTCTTCTCGTTCCGACCAATGAGGAGCTTGCAATCGCAAGAGATACCCTGGCACTGGTAAAGTAATCTCTGTGAAAGCAGGATAACGTGATTTTTCCGCGCGGATCCGGTTTCCGGGTCCGCGCGGTTTTCTGTTCCATTGGAAGCGGTGTTTCAAACTTCCGATGGAGCAAAAAACGGGTAATCCCTCACAGATTTTTGTTGACAAACTGTTTTACAGTAGCTATAATCAACAACAGTGTTTTTCGAAAAAGGAGGTGTAGTCATGTCTATCTGTCCGAAGAACAAGTCTTCTAAGGGAAGAAGAGATCGTCGCAGAGCTAACTGGAAGATGAAAGCATCTACTCTGGTTAAATGCCCAAAGTGCGGAGCTCTTATGATGCCGCACAGAGTCTGCAAGGCTTGCGGTACTTACAACAAGAAAGAGATCGTTAGAGTCGAGGACTAATTAACGAATATCAATTCTTCGCGAAGATCAATAAAGGGACCCCTGGTGCGCACCGGGGGTCCTTTCATTATGTTTCACAGGAAATTTCTACGAAATTCCCTGTGAAACGAAAACGCTCCGCGGCAAATGACCGGTTACGGATCACCCGTGTCTTCAAGTGGAAAAATAGTTCAAAATATTGTATCATTGCAGAAAGATTGCATTAATACAGAAAGGACATCGGAACATGGAAGAAAAGACAAAAAACGGAATTGTACTGGAAGGCGGCGGAATGCGCGGCATGTATACCGCCGGTGTCCTGGATGTACTGATGGAGAACGGGATCACTTTCGACGGTCTGGTCGGCGTCTCGGCGGGCGCGATCATGGGTACCTCCTTTGCCTCCGGACAGAACGGACGGAGCATTCGTTATTATAAGCGTTTTGGTCAGGACAAGCGCTTTATGAGCATGCGGAATTTCTTTTTGACCGGGGATTTTGTGGGCGTGGAGTTCAGCTACCATGAACTGCCGGACAAGCTGGATCCTTTTGATTACGAGACGTTCCGGAAGAACCCCATGGAGTTCTACTGCGGCTGCAGCAACATGGAGACCGGAAAATCCGAACTGATCCGGATTGATGATCTCCATGAGGGGATCGATGTTCTCCGTGCTTCGGCGACCTTGCCCTACATCTCCAGACCGGTGGAGTGGAACGGACAAAAGTACATGGACGGAGGCTGCACGGATTCGATTCCGGTGCGGGCGTTCCGCCGGCTGGGCTTTGGCCGAAATGTGGTGGTTCTTACCCGTGATCGGGGATACCGGAAAAAGGCCGGCGCATGGTGGCTGCCGGGGAATTTCTACCGCAGATATCCGGAGTTTGCCAAACAGCTCCGGCTTCGCTTTGCTCATTATAACCGGCAGGTACAGGATATTGAAAAAATGGCGGAGAAGGGTGAGGTCTGCCTGATCCGTCCGAGCCGTCCGCTGCGCATCGGCCGGGTGGAGGCTGACCCGGTAAAACTGCAGGAAATCTATGATCTCGGCCGGTTCGACGCACAGAATGATCTGGAACGGATCAGAAGATTTCTATCTTGTTGATTTCAAATCCAATCTTTAGTATAGTAATAACTGATTTTACGATCGGAAGTGCGATCGAACAAAACGGCAGTCCGTGCCGAAAAGGAGTTATCAGATTATGATTAGAGTTGCGGTTGACGCCATGGGCGGAGACAATGCCCCGGGCGAGATTATTAAAGGTGCTCTGAGTGCTGCCCGTGAAAGAAATGACATCCGTGTTGTTCTGGTAGGCCGGGAGCAGGTGATCCGCGATGAGATCAGACGGCAGGGCGGCGATGAGTCGCTGGTGGAAATTGTCCATGCGGAGGAAGTGATCGAGACGGGAGAACATCCGGTCAACGCTCTTCGGAAAAAGAAGGATTCCTCCATTGTCGTCGGTATGAATCTGTTGAAAAACGGTGAAGCCGATGCGTTCTGCTCCGCCGGAAGTTCCGGTGCCGTTCTTGCAGGCGGAATGCTGATCGTGGGCAGAATCAAAGGCGTGGAGAGACCGCCGCTGGCTCCGCTCATTCCGACGGAGAAGGGTATCTCGCTTCTGATAGACTGCGGTGCGAATGTGGACGCGAAGGCTTCCAACCTGGTGCAGTTTGCCCGCATGGGTTCCATTTACATGAAGAACGTCATCGGTGTGGAGAATCCGCGCGTCGGTCTCGTGAACATCGGCGTGGAGGAAGAAAAGGGAAATGCGCTCGCCAAAGAGACATATCCGCTTCTGAAGGCATGTAAGGATATCAATTTTGTGGGCAATATCGAAGCCCGTGAGATTCCGCACGGTGCGGCGGATGTGATCGTGACGGAGGCATTTACCGGAAATGTGATTCTGAAGCTGTATGAGGGACTGGGATCAACACTGATTCATATGATCAAGAAGGGGCTGATGTCAACTCTTATCTCAAAGATCGGTGCCCTGATGGCGAAACCGGCGCTGAAAAAGTCGATGAAGGCTTTTGATGTGACCGAGTACGGCGGCGCTCCGCTTCTCGGATGCAAGGGCCTTGTGGTCAAGACACACGGCAGCGCGAAAGCGGTCGAAGTGCACAATACGATCTTGCAGTGCATCACTTTTACGGAACAGAGGATCAACGAGAAGATTCAGGAAGCACTGAATCCGGCGGAGAATGCGGAAAAATCAGCCGAATCCGCTGCAAAGGCGTAATCAAGGCCGGCTCGCCGCTCATAAGGTAAACTGCCGTGCATGGCGTGACCAAAGACGCAGACACGGGTCAGCGGGCGGGAAGCGGGAAAACGGACATAAACGGAATACCGCGGACACAGGGTGAAGACGGCAGACAGAGCATGGTTCAGGGGATGCAATATGCGGATCCTGTATACATTATATATTTCAAGACAGGTGAGACCTGAGGAGGAGCTTTCATGGAATTTGAAAAGCTGGTTAAAATTATTTCTGAAGTTATGAGTATCGATCCGGATGAGATCACAAGAGATACCCGCTTCGCGGATGATCTCGGTGCAGACTCTCTTGATCTTGCACAGATCATTATGGGAATCGAAGATGAATTTGAAATTGAGATCCCGGTGGAAGAGGCCGAGAAGATTTCGACAGTCGGTGATGCGGAAGAGCGCATCCGTCAGGAAGTTTCCGGAAACTGATCCGGAACTCATACATTTCAGTATGGAAGGCCCGCCGGTGGCGGGCTTTCATACTATCATGGGATTTTTTCGGAATTTCGTGATTTATATCGATACCACCGTTACTTTTTTTTACACAGCGCAGTACCGGAGCATGGCGGAGAGAAGAATCTGCCTGCCTGTATGTCAGTCGGTCACGATGGACCTGTGTCCGGCGGACATATGCGCAGGAGTCGCCCGTTTTCGGGAAGCGCGGACAACATGGAGGAAACAGAATGAACGCAATGGAGAGAGAACTGGAAGAGCGGATCGGATACACGTTCCGGACAAAGTCGCTTCTGTCCCAGGCTCTGACACACAGTTCCTACGCAAACGAAAAACATCTCGGTCATCTTGGCTGCAATGAGCGGCTGGAGTTTCTCGGAGATTCGGTGCTGGAGGTTGTCACCAGTGATTTTCTCTTTCACCGGTTTCCGGATATGCCGGAGGGAGATCTGACAAAGACGAGGGCCAGCATGGTATGCGAGCCGACGCTTGCTTACTGTGCGGAGCAGTTTGAACTCGGAAAGTATCTCCATCTCGGAAAGGGCGAAGATGCCACCGGCGGACGGACGAGAAATTCCGTGGTTTCCGATGCGCTGGAATCGCTGATCGGCGCGATTTATCTGGACAGCGGATTTGAGAGTGCGAGGACATTTATCCTGAAATTCATCATGAATGACATGGAGCACAAAAAGCTGTTTTTTGACAGCAAGACCAACCTTCAGGAGATCGTTCAGGGAAGCGGCATCGGAGAGCTCAGCTACGTGCTTCTTGCGGAGGAAGGGCCGGATCACAACAAGAGTTTTGAGGTTGCGGCATCCATCGACGGCCGTGAGATCGGACGCGGAAAGGGAAGAACGAAAAAAGCTGCGGAACAGCGTGCTGCCTATGAGGGAATTCTGTGTCTGAAGAAGGAACAGGGAACATGTATCTAAAAAGCATAGAGATTCAGGGATTTAAGTCATTTGCCAACCGGATTCTGTTTGAGTTCCATAACGGAGTCACGGGAATTGTGGGACCGAATGGTTCCGGAAAGAGCAATGTCGCAGATGCCATGCGCTGGGTTCTCGGTGAACAGAGCGCGAAATCGCTCCGCGGCGGATCCATGCAGGACGTCATCTTTGCGGGAACGGAGATGAGAAGACCGCAGGGATTCGCCTATGTTGCGATCACGCTGGACAACACCGATCACGTGCTCCCCATTGATTTCGATGAAGTGACGGTGTCACGAAGACTGTACCGCTCCGGCGAGAGTGAGTACAAGATCAACGGCTCCGCCTGCAGACTGAAAGATATCAATGAGCTGTTCTATGATACGGGTATCGGTAAAGAGGGATATTCCATCATCGGACAGGGTCAGATTGAGAGGATTCTCTCGGGAAGACCGGAGGAACGCCGTGAACTGTTTGACGAGGCGGCGGGAATCGTCAAGTTTAAGAGAAGAAAGGCGGAAGCCCAGAAAAAACTGGACGATGAGCAGCAGAATCTGGTCCGCATCAATGATATTCTGGCAGAACTCGAACACCGGGTGGGCCCGCTGAAGATTCAGGCGGAAAAGGCAAAAGAATATCTGGAACTTCGGGACAGCCTGAAGCGGCTGGATATCAATCTGTTCCTTTTGGAGACAAAGTCTCTGCGCGAGCAGCTGACGGAGTCGCTGGAACGCGCGAAGATCGTTCAGAATGATCTCGATACGGTCAAGAGGGAGTCGGAAGAAAAGAAAGGGGCGCACGAGCAGCTGACGATTCTGGTGGATGAACTGGACGCGGCGATCCGCGGGGCCGATGAGGCGGCGGCTGCTTCTGAACTGGAGATTCAGACCCTCACCGGAAAAAAAGGTGTCCTCGGTGAAAAGATCAACAGCGAAAAGGCCGGAGCGGAGCATGTCAATGAACGGCTTCAGGCCATCGGGGAAGACATCGCGCGGAAAGAAGACCAGAAAAAGACTGCCGAAGAGCAGATTGAAGAGTGGATGAAAAAGGTGGAGGAGGCCCGGGAAAAGGGGGAAGATTCCGCCGGGATACTCACGGAAAAACGCCGGGAGGCCGCGGAGAAAGAAGCGGAGATCGGACGTATCCGCGATGCCATCATGGCTTCTCTGGAAAAGAAATCGGGAATTGCCGCGGATATCGAGAAATACCGCACGCAGTATGAGGAAACGGATGCCCGCCGTGCAGAGCTTGTCGGAAACCAGATGCGTCTGGAGAGCGACATGACGGCCGGCGATGAAGAAATCGATGCGAAAAAGGCAGAACTTGCCCGGAAAGATGAGTCACTCTCGTCTCTCCGCACGGAGAGTGAAAAGATCCGGGAACGGATTGCGCAGGAAGAACAGGCGATTGCTTCGGCGAACGATGCCTTGAGCGCAGCACAGCGAAACTACCACATTGCCCAGACGAGGCTGGAGTCGCTGCGAAACCTTGCGGAGCGCTATGAGGGATACGGCAACAGTATCCGCCGTGTCATGGAGCAGAAAGCCCGGATTCCTGGAATCAAGGGCGTTGTGGCGGATCTCATTTCGACCGACAAACGCTACGAGACGGCGATTGAGACCGCCCTCGGGGGCACGATTCAGAATATCGTCACCGATAATGAGGAGACGGCGAAACGCCTGATCAGTTTCCTGAAGCAGAACCGGGCAGGACGCGCGACGTTCCTTCCGGAGACCAGCATGAAGGGAAGAGGCGAGTTCCCCCAGAAGTCCGCACTCTCGGAGGAGGGTGTTCTGGGACTTGCCAGCGATCTGGTGAAGACGGCGCAGGAATTCCGGGGAATCATGGATTATCTTCTCGGAAGGACCGTGGTGGCCGACACCATTGACCATGCGATCGCGCTGAACCGGAAGTATCATTACGCGCTCCGCATCGTCACGCTGGAAGGAGAACTTCTGAATGCGGGCGGATCCCTCACCGGTGGTGCGTTTAAGAACAGCAGCAATCTTCTCGGACGCAAGCGGGAAATGGATGAGCTTGAGGAACAGAAGGACCGGGCTCTCGAGGAAGTCGAGAATCATCAGTCGGAGATTCTGCGGATCGAAGAAAAGCATATGAGCGATCAGCGTCTCCGCTCCGAGAACAATGACGCTATTCAGAAAGCACTTCTTGACCGCAGTCAGGTTGAGATGGAACTTCAGCAGGCGGAGCGGCGCCGGGATGAGAGCCGGGAAAATGCGGACAGCCTGAGCGCACAGATCGAGCAGGCGAAAAACCGCATGACGGAGCTGAAAGCGCAGCGCAGTCAGGCAGAGGAAGATCTCGAGCGGATTGAGAATGACAATGCGGATATGGCGGAGCGCTCGTCGGATCTCACCGATGAACTGGAAGAACTCCGCGCCGAGATGGCGGAAGCCGAAGAGGCGCAGGCCAATGTCAACCTTGAAGTGGAGGGATTTCGGCAGAAGAGCGGATTCGCCCGGGAGACAAAGGAACGTCTGGAGCAGGAGATCCGGGGGTTAGAAGAAGAAAAAGAAGAGCTCTGTGAGCGGAACAACGGCCGGGAAGACCGGATTCGTGAGAGGGAAGAAGAGATCCGCCGGATTGATCTGAGAATTGAGGAAGAAACCGGGAAACGCGATGCCGAAAAACAGAAGGCGGAGCAGACCCGGGCAAGACGCGCCGAGGAGGCCGCAAAATCCAAGGCTTACTTCGATGAGCAGGAAAAACTCACCGAGCGCATGAATCTTCTGGACCGCGATCTCGTCCGGCTGGACAACCAGAAGGAAAAACTGGAAGAGAAGATCGAAGGCCGTGCCGAATATATCCGTTCCGAGTATGAACTGGAATACGCGGGGGCCGAGCAGTTCCGCGATGAATCGCTGGATTCGGTTCCGGACATGAAACGGGATACCGCGGAGCTGAGAAACCGGATCAAGGGACTGGGACAGGTCAGCGTCAATGCGATCGACGAGTACCGGGAAGTTTCCGAGCGCTATGAATTTATGGAGAAGCAGCATGCGGATCTGGAAGCCAGCGAGGCCGCGCTTCGCCGGATCATAGAGGAACTGGATCAGGGCATGAAGCGCCAGTTCACCGAGAAATTTCAGGAGATCGCCCGGGAATTCAACAGCGTATTCCGGGAACTCTTCGGCGGCGGTTCGGCCGCGCTGAAGCTGGAGGAAGGCGTGGATGTGCTGGAGGCCGGGATCGGTATCATTTCCCAGCCGCCGGGCAAAAAACTGCAGAATATGATGCAGCTGTCGGGCGGAGAGAAAGCCCTTACCGCCATTGCGCTGCTCTTTGCAATTCAGAATCTGAAACCGTCGCCCTTCTGTCTTCTGGACGAGATTGAGGCGGCGCTGGATGACTCGAACGTAGACCGTTTTGCGGGGTATCTGCACAAGCTGACGGAACACACACAGTTTATTGTCATCACTCACCGACGGGGAACCATGCTCGGGTGTGACCGTCTCTACGGTATCACCATGCAGGAGAAGGGCGTATCGACGATGGTATCCGTCAGCCTGATCGAGAGTGATCTGGAAGGCGGAAAATAATTTAACAGGAGCCTGGAGGACAAACAATGGCAGAAGAGAAAAAGGGATTCTTCGGACGTCTGTTCGAGGGACTGACCAAGACAAGAGATTCCATCAAAAAGGGAATTGACAGCATTTTCAGCGGATTCTCATCCATCGATGACGAGTTTTACGATGAGATCGAGGAGACGCTGATTATGGCGGATATCGGCGTCAAGACCACGGCGGCAATCATGGATGATCTGCGCCGGAAGGTGGCCGAGCAGCACATTAAGGAGCCGGAGAACTGCCGGGAACTGCTGATCGAGTCGATCAAGGCACAGATGGTTCCGGGAGAGGGCGCCTACGAGTTCGAAAACCGCAAGTCTGTGGTGCTGGTGATCGGCGTCAACGGCGTCGGAAAGACCACGTCCGTGGGGAAACTTGCCGATCAGCTGAAGAACCAGGGAAAGCGCGTTGTCCTTGCGGCGGCGGATACCTTCCGCGCCGGAGCCATCGAGCAGCTTGAGGAATGGTCAAACCGCGCGGGGGTGGAACTGATTTCCCAGAAAGAGGGTGCGGATCCGGCTGCGGTTGTGTTTGATGCGATTCAGGCGACCAAGGCGAGAGGCGCGGATGTGCTGATCGTCGATACGGCGGGAAGACTTCACAACAAGAAGAATCTGATGCAGGAGCTGAGCAAGATCAACCGCGTCATCGATCGGGAATTTGCGGATGCGTATCGTGAGACATTGGTTGTTCTGGACGGTACCACCGGCCAGAATGCGCTTTCTCAGGCCCGTCAGTTTATGGAGGCGGCTCCGATTACCGGCATTATCCTGACAAAACTGGACGGAACCGCAAAGGGCGGTATCGCAGTTGCGATCCAGTCCGAGCTGGGAATTCCTGTAAAATATGTGGGCGTCGGAGAAAAGATCGACGACATGCAGAAGTTTGACGCGAACGATTTTGTCAATGCGCTGTTTGAGCGCCCGGAGAAGGCGGAGAGCAGCCCGGCGCAGGATTGAATGCCGGAACAGAGCTGAGCCTGCGGCGCAGCCGGGAGAAGGAAGCGCAGCCGGGAGAAGGAAGCGCAGCCGGGAGAAGGAAGCGCATCCGGGAGAAGGAAGCGCATCCGGAAAGACGAAATCGCAGCCAGAAGACGGAAGCGTCTGACGCAGAGAAGGGAACGAATAGGTAAAAGGAGATGCAGCATGAATAAAACCGGAAAAGAACATCCGCTTGTTCTCACGATTCTTTATTTTGTACGATGGAGTGTTCTCTCCGTCGTGATCGGACTTGCGGCCGGAGCGGTGGGGACCGCCTTTGGATTTGCAGTGTCATGGGCGGTGGGAACTTTCGGAAAAAACCATATGCTCCTGTTTGCCCTGCCGGTTCTGGGTCTTCTGATCATGCTGCTCTATAAAGTTCTCGGAGAGGAGAAAAATCGCGGAACAAACATGGTTCTGGAAGCGGTATACAGCGAAAACAAATTGAAACCGACCATGGCTCCGGCGATTTTTATCGGAAGTGTTCTCTCACATCTTGGCGGCGGAAGCTGCGGACGTGAGGGCGCGGCTCTCCAGATGGGCGGATCCATCGGATCGACGGCGGCGAAACTGTTCCGACTGGATTCGGACGACACCAATATCGCAATCATGTGCGGTATGACATCGGTCTTTTCCGCCCTGTTCGGGACACCGATGGCTGCGGCCATCTTTCCGCTGGAGATGATCAGTGTCGGCGTCATCTATTACGCCGCACTGGTTCCCTGCATTTTTGCGTCGTTTGTGGCGGCGGGCGTCGCGAAGTATTTTCAGCTTGCCCCGACGACTTTCGGCACGCTGAATGCGCCGGAAATTGGATTTGTTCCGATGGCTCACGTGGTACTTCTGGGACTGATTACCGCGGCCTGCGCGGTTCTGTTTATCACGATCATGCACAATGCGGAAGCAATGTACGCGAAGTTCTGTCCGAACCGTTACATCCGGATCGTGGCCGGCGGTCTGATCGTGATCACGTGTTCGCTTTTGACCGGATACCGTTACAACAACACCGGCGCGAATCTGATTCTTGCCGGTCTTTCGGGGGAATCCAGACCGTTGGATTTTATCCTGAAGATGCTTCTCACGGCGCTGTCTCTCGGCGCAGGCTACAAAGGCGGGGAGATTGTTCCGTCATTTGCGATCGGAGCTTCGGTCGGCGGCATTTACGCCTCCGTTCTGGGACTGGATCCGACGCTGACGGCAGCGTGCGCCATGCTGGCGTTTTTCTCGGCGGTAACGAACGCGCCGATGGCTTCCCTCCTGATCGGTTTTGAGATGTTCGGTTATGATCCGATGCCGTATTTTGCGGTGGTGATTGCGGTCAGCTATATGCTGTCCGGATATTACAGCCTTTATTCGGCGCAGAAAATCGCATATTCCAAGATCCGTGCCACAAAGATCGGACAGAAAGTCACGGAACCGCCGCTGCTGCCTTTTCTGAAGTGAGCGGAATGTAGTAAGGAAGAAGACGCTGGCATAACCGCGCGGCGTGTGATAGAATGAGAAAGAATAAAATGATGAAAAGAGAGGAATCAGACAGTATGGATATGAAGCGCGTTCTTCTGAAGTTATCCGGCGAAGCCCTTGCCGGAAGCAAAAAGACAGGTTTTGACGAGGAGACCGTCCGCGGCGTTGCACGTCAGGTCAAGCAGGCAGTGGATGCCGGCGTGGAGGTCGGAATTGTCACCGGAGGAGGAAACTTCTGGAGAGGACGCACCGGCAATGAGATTGACCGCACAAAGGCGGATCAGATCGGTATGCTGGCTACGGTGATGAACTGCATTTATGTTTCCGAGATCTTCCGCGGCGAGGGAATGGATACAGTCGTTATGACTCCGTTCCAGGTGGGCGCGATGACCGAGCTCTTCTCCAAGGATAAAGCAGTGGAAGCTTTCAAGGCTCATAAGGTTGTGTTCTTTGCGGGCGGAACCGGACATCCGTATTTCTCCACCGATACCGGCGCTGCGCTCCGGGCGGTTGAGATCGAGGCAGACTGCATGCTGCTTGCCAAGGCGGTTGACGGCGTCTATGACAGCGATCCGAAGACCAATCCGAATGCCAGAAAGTTCGACAGGATCTCGATCGCAGAGGTGGTTGAAAAGCATCTTCAGGTTGTCGATATGACCGCATCTGTTATCTGTGAGGAAAATCATATGCCACTGGTCGTATTCGGACTCAACGAGGAGAACGGCATTGCCAATGCACTGAAGGGGAAGGTAAGCGGAACAATCGTTACCGCAGACTGATAGACATTAACAAACCAAAAAGGTTTCAGGGAGGTTCTGACTATGCATGACAGACTCAAAGTTTTTGAGGAGAAGATGAACAAGTCCTATGACGCGATGCTCAGCGATTTTTCCGCGATCCGCGCCGGACGTGCGAATCCGCATGTTCTTGATCACATCAAAGTTGATTATTACGGCTCTCCGACACCGCTTCAGGGTGTAGCCAACATTACGGTTCCGGAGGCGAGAATCATTCAGATTGCTCCGTGGGACAAGAAGATGGTAAAGGATATCGAGAAGGCCATCCTGACATCCGATCTCGGCATCAATCCGAACAACGACGGTTCCGTGATCCGCCTGGTATTCCCGGAGCTGACCGAGGAGAGACGTAAGGATCTCGCAAAGGATGTCAAGAAGCTGGGTGAGGGATGCAAGGTTGCAATCCGCAACATCCGCCGTGACGGAATGGAGCTGGTAAAGAAGCTTCAGAAGAACGGAGAGATCTCGGAGGACGAGCAGACAAACGACGAGACAGATATCCAGGAACTCACCGATAAGATGATCAAAATGGTCGACAAGGCGGTTGAGACAAAGAATAAGGAAATCATGACTGTCTGATCGGACAGAAAATTTCGATAACGGTCGAGGAGAGGGGCAGCGATAAACTGCCCCCTTTTGCGTGAAGACGGCGGGTCACCAGCCGTCAGTCGGCCGTTCATGAGGAGGATATATGGCAGAAGAGCTGAACGGACTGGTAATTCCGCAGCACGTGGCACTGATTCTGGACGGAAACGGACGGTGGGCAAAGAAGAGAGGACTTCCGAGAACGGCGGGTCACAAAAAGGGCTGTGAGGCGGTGGAGAACATCGTGGAGGTTGCCGCCCGCATGGGAATCCGGTATCTGACGGTATACGGATTCTCCACCGAGAACTGGAAACGGCCGGAAGAAGAGGTTTCCACCCTGATGCAGCTGTTCCGTTTTTACGCGAAGCGGCTTCAGAAGATTGCGATGGCGAACAATGTTCGTGTCCGCATGATCGGCGAACGATCCCGGTTTGCGCCGGATCTGCAGAAAGCCATCGAAGGTCTGGAGACATCGACGAAGGACAACACCGGTCTCACCTTTGTCATCGCGGTCAATTACGGCGGAAGAGACGAGATCACGAGAGCGGTCCGCCGGATGACACAGGACGCGAAGAACGGAATCATCGAACCGTCGGATATCACCGAGGAGACGGTGGCGTCTTATCTGGATACCGCCGGCATGCCGGATCCGGATCTGATGATCCGCACCAGCGGAGAACTTCGCCTCTCAAACTATCTTCTCTGGCAGCTTGCCTATGCGGAATTCTATGTGACAGATTGTCTGTGGCCGGATTTCGACCGGGAAGAACTGGAAAATGCCATCCGCGCCTTCAACCGGCGTGACCGAAGATTCGGCGGGATCAAGACAAACGGATAACAAACGGATAACAAACGGAGGAACCGCATATGTTCATAACAAGGCTTTTGAGCGGAATTGTGCTCGTTGCCGGGGCTGTCGCTGTCATTCTGGCGGGGAGTCTTCCGGTGTTCGCTGTGACATTCGCGATTTCCATAATCGGTCTCTATGAGTATTACCGGGCGATCGGAATTGAAAAGACGGGGCCGGCCGTCATCGGATATCTTAGCTGCGCATGCTATTATGCGATCCTTTTCATGGGACGTCAGGATCTGACCATGTTTCTGGTGATCTCCGCGCTCATGGCGATGATGGCGGTATATGTGCTGACCTTTCCGCGATATCATATCACGAAGATCGCGGAGGCATCCGTCGGCATCATTTACCCGGGAATCATGCTTTCGTATCTCTGGATGACGCGCACCATGCCGGACGGCGTCGTTCTGGTATGGCTTATCTTCCTCTCAAGCTGGGGCTGCGACACGCTGGCGTACTGTTCCGGACTTCTCTTCGGAAAACACAAGCTTGCGCCGGTTCTCAGTCCGAAAAAGACCATTGAGGGAGCCGTCGGCGGAACCGTCGGCGCCGCTCTGCTGGGGCTGATCTTTGCGCTTGCGATGGGGCAGTTCATCCGGGAGAGTGAGGGCGCGGTGTTCGCATGCACCTGCGCCTGCGGAATCGGTGCGCTGATTTCCCAGATCGGAGATCTGACCGCATCGGGTATCAAGCGGAATTATGAGATCAAAGATTACGGCACACTGATCCCGGGGCACGGCGGTGTTCTGGACCGGTTTGACAGTATGGTATTCACCGCGCCGGCGATCTATTTTGCGCTGCTGTTTCTGGTGAGTACGGGAGGATAAGTAACATGTCTTTTATCAAAAATATCGGGATTCTGGGTTCAACGGGATCCATCGGCACCCAGACTCTGGAGGTTGTCCGCAATAACGGCGATCTCCGGGTTGTCTGCCTTGCGGCCGGAAAAAATGTAACGCTGATGGAGCAGCAGGTGAGAGAATTTCACCCGCTGCTTGCTGTGCTTTTCGATGAAAAGGCAGCAGAGGAACTGAAAACCCGCATCGCCGATACCGACACAAAAGTGCTGAGCGGGATGGAGGGACTGATCGAGGCGGCCAGAGAGCCGTCTGCGGATATCATCCTGACTGCCGTTGTCGGCATGATCGGCATCCGGCCGACCATCGCGGCGATCGAGGCGGGCAAGGATATTGCCCTGGCCAACAAGGAGACGCTGGTCTGTGCCGGCCATATCATCACAAAACTTGCCGCAGAAAAAGGCGTTAAGATTCTGCCGGTCGACAGCGAACACTCCGCCATTTTCCAGAGCCTTCAGGGGGAGTCGATGAACCCGGTCCACAAGATTCTGCTGACCTGCAGCGGCGGTCCGTTCCGCGGAAAGACCAGGGATGAACTGAAAAATATCCGCGTGGAGGATGCGCTGAAGCATCCGAACTGGGCGATGGGCAGAAAGATTACCATTGACAGCTCCACTCTGGCCAACAAGGGGCTGGAGGTGATGGAGGCAAAATGGCTCTTTGGCGTGGAAATTGACGATATTCAGGTAGTCGTGCAGCCGCAGAGTGTCATTCATTCCATGGTGGAGTATGAGGACGGCGCGGTCATCGCCCAGCTCGGAACACCGGACATGAAGCTGCCGATCCAGTATGCGCTCTATTATCCGGAGCGCCGGTTCCTGCCGGGAGACCGGCTGGATTTCGCAAAACTTGCAAAAATCACATTCGAGGATCCGGACACGGAGAATTTTCCGGCGCTTCGTCTTGCTGTTTCAGCCGGAAAGCGCGGCGGTTCGCTGCCGACGGTGTTCAATTCGGCAAATGAATATGCGGTTGCGCAGTTCCTCGACCGGAAGATTTCGTATCTCACGATTCCGGAGATGATCCGGGAGGCGATGGAACATCATACGGTGAAGGATGATCCGACGGTGGAGGAGATCCTCGAAGCGGAGAAGGAAGCGGGAGAATTCCTGGCTTCCGGAAAATGGGAGTAAAGGATCATGACAAGTCTGATTGCGGCGCTTCTGATATTTGACTGCATTATCACGTTTCATGAGTTTGGACATTTTCTGCTGGCCAGAAAAGCCGGAATCGCCGTGATAGAGTTTTCCATCGGAATGGGGCCGAGGCTGATCACTTTTGTGCACGGCGGAACCCGGTATTCCCTGAAACTTCTTCCTCTGGGAGGCTCGTGTGCCATGCTCGGAGAGAGTCTGACAGAGGATGACCTGAAATATCTCCGGGCGCCGAAGGCTCTCGTGGGAATGTCCTACGAAAAGGCGGGGATTTTACAGCGGTTTCTCACCATCTTTGCCGGTCCGGCATTTAATTTTCTGCTGGCATTTGCCGGATCCTGTTTTCTGGTCTGCGTGGCGGGATCCGATCCGGCCCGGGTTGGAAAGATCGCTCCGGAAAGTCCGGCCATGGCGGCGGGACTTCAGGAAGGGGACGAGATTATTTCACTCAACGGCTACCGGACGTATATTTTCCGTGATCTGATGATCTACGGGACTTTTCATGAGGGAGAACCTCTCCGGGTTGTCTATGAACGGGACGGAAAACGGGAAAACTGCGAGATTACACCGGAATATTCCGAAGAAAAGAACGCATTTCAGATCGGAATCATCGGCGGAGGATATGAGCGGGCGGAGAATCCGGGCGCTGTGATTCGTTATGCCTATGCCGAGTCGAGATACTGGGCTTATGTGACCGTCAAGAGTATCGAAAAGCTGATCACGCGGAAGGTATCGGCGGATAATATCGGAGGCCCGGTGCGCATTGTCGGCATGATCGGCGATACGGTGGAGAAGAGCAAACCCTACGGGGTGCTGACCATCGCGGTCAATCTTGCGGCCATGACCGTTCTGCTGAGTGTGAACCTTGGAATCATGAATCTTCTTCCCGTCCCCGCACTGGACGGCGGAAAGCTGATTCTGATTCTCCTTGAACTGATCCGGGGCAAGCGCCTCAGCAAACAGACGGAATACCGGATCAACCTCTTCGGCTTTGCCCTTTTGATGGCACTGATGATGTTTGCGGTATTCAATGATTTCCGGATGTTCTTCCGGTCATAAAGAAGATACACGGGCGTACAGAGTCCGGCTGCCTCCTTTCGGAAGAAGGGAAACCGGAAAAGTCCGCCCGCGGACGGAATGGTAAAGGTTGGGATAGAGATGAATTACAGAGAGAAAACCAGAGAGGTGCACATCGGGGATCGTGTGATCGGAGGAGGACATCCGATCCTGATCCAGTCCATGTGCAATACAAAGACGGAAAATGTGGAAGAGACTGCGGCGCAGATTCTTGCCCTGGAAAAACTGGGCTGCGACCTGATCCGGGTTGCGGTGCCGACTCCGGAAGCGGCCAAGGCGCTGGGAGAGATCAAAAAGAGAATTCATATTCCGCTGATTGCGGATATCCATTTTGACTACCGTCTGGCAATCGCAGCCATCGAGAACGGAGCGGATAAAATCCGCATCAACCCGGGGAATATCGGATCAGAGGATCGGGTACGCGCGGTGGTGGACTGTGCAAGAGAGCACGGGGTTCCGATTCGCGTGGGTGTAAACTCCGGTTCCCTTGAGAAGGATCTTCTGGAAAAACACGGCGGTGTGACGGCGGAAGGCATTGTCGAGAGCGCCCTGAACAAGGTGAAGCTGATCGAGGACATGGGATATGACAATCTGGTTATCAGCATCAAATCCTCGGATGTTCTGATGTGTGTCCGTGCCCACGAATTGATCGCCGGAAAAACCGACCATCCGCTTCACGTGGGGATCACCGAGGCGGGAACCCTGATTGAGGGCAACATCAAGTCTTCCATCGGCCTCGGCCTTATCCTGCATCAGGGAATCGGCGATACAATCCGTGTCTCTCTGACCGGGGATCCCCTGGAGGAGGTCCGATCAGCGAAGATGATTCTTCGAACGCTGGGGCTTCGGAAAGGCGGAATTGAAGTGGTATCCTGTCCGACCTGCGGGCGGACAAGCATTGATCTGATCGGACTTGCGAACCGCGTGGAGGCGATGGTACAGGAATACCCGATGGAACTGAAGGTTGCCGTGATGGGCTGTGTGGTTAACGGCCCGGGCGAGGCGAGAGAAGCCGACCTCGGCATTGCGGGCGGTATCGGTGAAGGTCTGCTCATCCGAAAGGGTGAAATCATTCGAAAGGTTCCGGAAGATCAGCTGCTGGCTGTTCTGAAGGAAGAGCTGGACCGGATTGCCGCCGAGAAGGAGTCTTAATACATGAAACCGTTTCTTGACGTTTTTCCGATGCTGAAGATCAGCGATTCTCTTCGCGGTCTTCTGGCGATGGTGGAGGTGGACCGCATTTCCGCAAGCAGGGATCACTCGGTTCTCCGTATATATATTGAATCGACACGTCTGATCCGGCATCAGAATATCGTTAAGATTGAGAAAAGCATCCGTGAGCAGTGTTTTCCCAACAAGGAAATCGAGATTCATATTATTGAAAAATACCGTCTCTCCGGGCAGTATACCGCAGAGCACCTGATGGAGGTGTACCGGGACAGTATCCTGTACGAGCTGAAGAATTACAGTATTCTTCTCTATACCATGTTCCGGAGGGCCAATCTCACCTTCCGTGAGGGAAAAATGCTGGATCTGAATCTGGAGGACGGATCCATCGCGAGAGATAAGGTGACGGAACTGGTCCGCATTCTCGAAAAGACCTTCAACGAGCGGTGCGGTGTGCCGATTGCGATTGACGTCTCCTGGAGAGAACCGGAGACCCGCCAGGAGCAGGAGCGGAAGGCCTATGTCCTCCCGATTTCCGGAAAACGGGAGAATACGGCAGAGGACAATGCTGTCGGCGCAGTCCTTCCGAATCCGGCGGAAGTCGCGGCGGCCGCCGCTGCAGGCGGGGCCGCCGGTTCTGCGGCAGAGGGCGGAGCTTTTGCCGGACGGGGCGGACTCAAAAAGGTCGGCTTTGATTCTTCGGCGGAAAAAAAGAAATCGCCGAAAAACGCGGAAAAGAAAACCGCCGCAGCCGCTGCTGCGGCATCTTCTTCTGCGATGACTGCATCCACCGGAGGTTCTGCTTCCGGAAAGGGGGAGAATTTTTCCGGTTCAAACCGCAGACAGAAAGGAAGCTGGTCCAAGGACGGATACCGGGGCGGAAGACGGGGATACTTCAGGTCGGAGAACCCGGATGTTCTTTACGGACGGGACTTTGACGGCGAGACGGTTCCGATTCATGATCTGGAAGGCCGCGTGGGCGATATCATTCTTCACGGTCAGATCCTCGGCACCGAAAGCCGGGAGATCCGCGAGGGAACGACGCTCTTTATCTTTAAGATCACGGATTTCAACGACTCGATCCAGGTCAAGATCTTTGCCCATGAGGACAGTCTGGACGATGTCAAGGCGGCGACCAAACCGGGACAGTTTGTCATCATCCGGGGTGTGGCCAACATCGATAAATTTGACGGTGAGCTGGCCATCGGCAATGTCAGCGGAATCAAAAAAGGTGCCGATTTCCGCGTGCCCCGCGTGGACAACAGTCCCATCAAGCGCGTTGAACTCCATCTCCATACCAAGATGAGCGATATGGACGGCGTCAGCGACATCAAAGACATCATCAAACAGGCAAAATCCTGGGGGTGGGATGCCCTTGCGGTCACGGACCACGGCTGTGTCCAGTCTTTCCCGGATGCCAATCACTCGGTGGACCGCGGAGAGAATTTCAAGATTCTGTACGGTGTAGAGGGATATCTGGTCAATGATATTCAGGATCTGGTGCACAACGGCCACGGTCAGTCCCTAGATGCGTCCTGCGTGGTCTTTGATATCGAGACCACCGGTTTCTCGCCGATTTACAACCGGATTATCGAGATCGGTGCGGTCAAAGTGGAGAACGGGCGGATTACGGACCGGTTTTCGACCTTTGTCAATCCGCAGGTTCCGATCCCGTATCATATCGAGCAGCTGACCAGCATCAATGACGGCATGGTTATGGATGCGCCAGCCATTGAGGAGGTACTTCCGAAATTTCTGGAGTTCTGCGGCGACAGCGTGATTGTGGCACACAATGCGTCCTTCGACACCAATTTTATCCGGACAAACTGCCAGCGGATGGGACTGCCGTATGATCCGACGATCCTCGACACGGTGACCCTTGCCAGACTTCTCCTCCCGAACCTGAACCGTTTCAAACTGGATACGGTGGCGAGAGAACTGAAGATATCTCTGGAAAATCATCACCGCGCCGTCGACGACGCAGGCTGTACGGCGGAGATCTTTGTGAAGTTCATCGCAATGCTGAAGGACCGCGGCGTCCATGATCTGACGGAGCTGAATGCCCTGTCGGAAATGTCGGCGGAGATGATCCAGAAGATGCCGACCTACCATATCATTCTGCTGGCGAAAAATGATCTCGGACGGATTAACCTGTACCGGCTGATTTCGGAATCGTATCTGACGTATTATCACCGCCAGCCGCGTATTCCGAAGAGTTTGCTTGCGAAATACCGGGAGGGCATTATCATCGGCTCCGCCTGTGAGGCGGGGGAACTCTTTCAGGCGGTGGTTCGCGGTGTTCCGGATTCAGAACTCGGAAAGATCGTCTCATTCTACGATTATCTGGAAATCCAGCCCATCGGGAACAATGAGTTCATGCTCCGGGATGAGTCAAGCTCCTATAAGACGGTGGAGGATCTGCAGAATCTGAACCGGAAGATTGTCTCGCTGGGCGAGCAGTTCAATAAACCGGTCTGCGCCACCTGTGATGTTCATTTCCTGAACCCGGAGGACGAGGTTTACCGGCGCATCATTCAGTACAGTAAGGGGTTTAAGGATGCGGACATGCAGGCACCGCTGTATCTGCGGACGACCGAGGAGATGCTCGAAGAGTTCGAGTACCTCGGAAGCGACAAGGCGCAGGAGGTGGTGATCACCAACACCCGGAAGATTGCCGCGATGTGCGAGCGGATCGAGCCGGTGCGGCCGGACAAGCGTCCGCCGATCATCGAGGATTCGGATCAGACCCTCCGCACCATCTGCTACAACAAGGCCCACGAGTGGTACGGCGATCCGCTTCCGGAGATCGTGGTAAAGCGTCTGGAGACCGAGCTGAACTCCATCATTTCCAACGGATACGCGGTTATGTACATTATCGCGCAGAAGCTGGTGTGGAAGGCCAATGAGGATGGATACCTCGTCGGTTCCCGTGGATCCGTCGGCTCATCCTTTGTCGCCACCATGTCCGGTATCACGGAGGTAAACCCCCTGTCGCCGCATTACCGCTGTCCGAAATGTCACTATGTGGATTTCGACTCGGAAGAGGTAAAGAAATTCGCCGGCATGGCGGGGTGCGATATGCCGGATAAGGCCTGCCCGAACTGCGGGGAGAATCTCATCAAGGACGGATATGACATCCCCTTTGAGACCTTCCTCGGTTTCTCCGGAGACAAGGAGCCGGATATCGATCTGAACTTCTCCGGAGAGTATCAGTCCAGAGCCCACGCCTACACGGAGGTTATCTTCGGAAAGGGTCAGACCTTCCGGGCGGGAACCATCGGTACGCTGGCGGATAAGACGGCGTTCGGAATGGTCCTTCACTACTGCGAGGAGAAGGGGATTCATCACCGCCGCTGCGAGGAAGAGCGGATTGCCTCCGGCATGGTCGGCGTCCGCCGGACCACCGGACAGCATCCGGGCGGAATCATCGTTCTCCCGGTGGGAGAGCAGATCTATTCCTTCACGCCGGTACAGCATCCGGCCGAGGATATGACATCGCGCACGATCACCACACATTTCGATTATCACTCGATCGATCATAACCTGCTGAAACTCGACATTCTCGGACACGATGACCCGACAATGATCCGGTTCCTGCAGGATCTGACCGGGGAGGATCCGACGACATTTCCGCTGGATTCCCGCAAGGTCATGTCCCTGTTCCAGGACACGTCGGCTCTCGGCATCACGCCGGACGACATCGGGGGAACGCAGCTTGGCTGTCTGGGACTTCCGGAGTTCGGTACGGACTTTGCGATGCAGATGCTGATCGATACGAAACCGCAGTATTTTTCCGATCTTGTCCGGATCGCCGGCCTTGCGCACGGAACGGATGTATGGCTCGGCAATGCGGAGACACTGATCAAGCAGGGCACCTGCACCATCGGTACCGCCATCTGTTGCCGAGACGATATCATGGTCTATCTGATGCAGCAGGGCGTTGAGCCGGCCCACGCCTTCAAGATTATGGAAAATGTCCGCAAAGGAAAAGTGGCGGCCGGAAAAGTCAAGGAATGGCAGGGCTGGGTCGACGAGATGAAGGAGCACGGTGTTCCGGACTGGTACATCTGGTCCTGTAAGAAGATCAAGTACATGTTCCCGAAAGCCCATGCGGCGGCCTACGTTATGATGGCCTGGCGCATCGCATACTGCAAAGTCTACTACCCGCTGGCGTTCTATGCGGCATGGTTCTCGATCCGTGCGCAGGCATTTTCCTACGAGCTGATGTGCATGGGACCGGATAAGCTGAAATATCATCTGGACGATTACCGCAAGAGAGCGGATTCCCTCTCTAACAAGGAGGAAGGCGAGCTTCATGATATGCGTCTGGTGGAGGAAATGTACGCCAGGGGCTTTGAATTTATGCCAATCGACATCTACCGGGCGGATTCCCGGCATTTCCAGATCATTGACGGAAAGCTGATGCCGTCCCTCGGCAGTATCGAGGGTCTCGGAGAAAAAGCGGCCGATGCCATCATGTTTGCCGCGGAAGAGGGACCGTTCCTCTCAAAAGAGGACTTCATCCGCCGGACAAAAGTCTCCAAGACGGTTGCCGATAAGATGCAGAATCTCGGCCTTCTTGAGGGACTTCCGGAGAGCAACCAGCTGTCGCTCTTTGATATGCTGTGATTTCTCATGAGTCTGAACCGGATCTGCTGCCGGGAATGCAGTTCGGCACATTCAGCGGATTTGGCTCGCTGCCGGTGTAAATATATCGGAAAAGATGTTAAAACAGAGGAGTTTTCGGAAAACCGGAAACTCCTCTGTTGTGTTGTATATACGCTGTGTTAAAATAGATGTGATTACAGAGACAAATTTCCCTTTGGGAAGCGATGGCAAGGAAGGCGTATCAAATGCGGAGAGCAAAAAAACTCCTGAGAATTATCTTCGGACGTACCACGTTTGTGATCACGTCCTTATTTCTGCAGGTTGCATTGCTGGGGATCATCCTGATGAGGCTGACCCAGTATTCCGCATATCTGTACGGTTTTTCTGTTTTTGTGGGGGCCGTCACCCTGATCCGCATTCTCTCCAAAGAGGGCAGTATGAGCATGAAGACGGCCTGGGTCGTGCCGATTCTGCTTCTCCCGATCTTCGGAACACTTCTCTACCTGTTCTTTAAACTGCAGCCGGGGACCCACAAAGTCAACCGGCGGCTTCAGGAGCTTACCCGGAAAACCGACAGATTTCTCCGGCAGGACCGGGACGTGCTGTATGCCTACGGCAGATCCGAGGGGACCGGCGGAAACATTGCCGTCTATATGAACCGGTTTGGCCGGTTTCCGATCTATGACGAAACCGAGGTGACGTATTATCCCCTCGGCGACGATTTCTTCCCGGCGCTGCTGTCTGAACTGGAGCGGGCCGAAAAATTCATTTTCATGGAATATTTCATCGTGGATCAGGGCGAAATGCTGGATTCCGTGCTGGAGATTCTGCGCCGGAAGGCAAAAGCAGGCGTGGAAGTGCGGTTCATGTATGACGGCATGAATTGGCTCACCCATCTGCCGTATCATTTTCCGAAAAAACTGCGCAGGGAGGGAATCCGCTGCAAGATGTTTGCGCCGATCCGTCCGGTGCTGTCCAGTATGCAGAACAACCGGGACCACCGGAAAATCTGCGTCATTGACGGGGAGACGGCATTCACGGGCGGTGTCAATCTGGCCGACGAATATATCAACCGGAAGAAACGATTCGGACACTGGAAGGACAGCGCCGTCCGGGTGCGGGGAAAGGCGGCCCAGAGTTTTACCATGATGTTTCTGCAGATGTGGAATATCACGGAGACCGAAGAGGATGACTACCGGCGGTTTATCCGGACGGAAAATGTCCTCGCCGGGGAAATCAGCGGCGTGGATTTCCAAGCGGGAAAAGACCATACCGGGGATGACGGCGCCGGCGGGGAATGCGCTCCGGAGCCGCCCGAAGAAAAAAGCCCCGGCACGGCAGACGATCCGGAATTTCCGGGATTTGTCATGCCTTATGCCGACAGTCCGCTGGACAATGTGCAAGTCGGCGAGCAGGTCTATCTCGACATCATCAACGGGGCAAAAAATTATGTTCACATCATGACACCGTATCTGATCCTCGACGATCCGGTTCTGGTGGCGCTCAAGTATGCTGCGCGCAGGGGTGTCAGCACCGTGATCATGATGCCGCATATCCCTGACAAAATATATGCCTATCTTCTGGCGAGAAGCTTTTACCGGGAGCTGATTTCCGCCGGCGTGCGGATCTACGAATACGAACCGGGATTTATTCACTCGAAGACCTTTGTCGCCGACGATGAGAAAGCGGTGGTTGGGACGATCAATCTGGATTTCCGGAGTCTGTATCTTCATTTTGAAGACGCGGTTTATCTCAGCCGGTGCCCGGCGGTGCGGGATGTGGAGCGGGATTTCTCCGAGACCCTGGAAAAATGCATTCCGATCACGTTGGATGACTGTGAAAACTTTCCGCTCTGGAAGAGGGTTGCCGGAAGTGCCCTGCGCCTCTTTGCACCGCTGATGTAAACGGTATTTCCGGCGCGTTTCCGAATCCGGAGAAAGGGAGGCGGAGCCGAAGTCCGCTCGCGGACTTTGTCCGTGGGGAAAACCAGGCCCATCCGCTGGATACTTCTGTTGAAGGAAACGAATGGATTTATGAAACACTTTAATGATTTAAAGATGTTATACTTAAAAGTGTTGACACATTAAGGAAATGGTAGTAGTATCCATGTATCAGAATAAGTCATATCTGGTATGCAGAGAAAAGGGAGGCACAAATGATGAAGAGATTTAAGACAGCGGCGGCACTGATGACAGCAGGTGCAATGGTACTCTCCATGGCGGCCTGCGGTTCCTCTTCCAAACCGGCAGAGACGGCACAGACGACGGAAGCAGCGGCTTCTTCCGCGGCAGAGACCGGGAAGGCTGAGGCAACCGAGGCAAAGAAGGAAGACGGCGCGAAGTTTAAGATCGGCGTTCTCCAGCTCGTTCAGCATCCGGCTCTGGATAAGGCAAACGAGGGATTTGTGAAAGCGCTGGATGATGCAGGTCTTTCCTATGAGATCGATCAGCAGAATGCCTCCGGCGATCAGTCTGCATGCCAGACCATCGCTTCCGGTCTGGTTGCAAATCAGAATGATCTGATTCTGGCAATTGCGACCCCGGCGGCACAGGCCGTTGCCGGTCAGACCTCCGATATTCCGATTCTTGTGACGGCGGTGACCGATCCGGAGGATGCAGGTCTTGTGGAAGACAACAAAAAGCCGGGAACCAATGTGTCCGGAACCTCCGACCTGACACCGGTAAAGGAGCAGATCGATCTTCTCCGGAGAGTTCTGCCGGAGGCGAAGACCGTCGGCGTCATGTACTCCAGTGCCGAGTCCAACTCCGTGCTTCAGGCGGCGCTTGCCAAGGAGGCCTGTGAGGCGAACGGACTCACCTATCTGGATGTGACCGTATCAAACTCCAATGAAATCTCTGATGTGGTCAACTCGCTGGTCGGAAAAGTGGATGCCATCTATTGTCCGACTGACAACATGATTGCGGCAGGTATGGCGACGGTCAGCATGGTTGCCAATGAGAACAGGATTCCGGTGATCTGCGGAGAAGAGGGCATGGTGGATGCCGGCGGTCTTGCGACATACGGAATCGATTACTATCAGCTCGGTTACATGACCGGAAAACAGGCGGTCGAGATTCTCAGGGACGGAAAGAACGTTTCCGAGATGCCGATCGGATATCTGGATCAGGAGAAATGTGCGCTGAAGGTCAATGAAGAGACCGCGAAGTCTCTCGGCCTTGATCCGGCAGCTGTCAAATAATCAGACGATATCGGTTATATATGAAACAGAGGTAAGCATGGACGGACTTTTGGTATCGCTTCAGGGCGCGGCCGCACAGGGTGTGCTCTGGGGAGTAATGGTGATCGGAGTGTATATTACATTCCGGCTGATGAACATTGCGGATATGACCTGCGACGGCAGTTTTGCTCTCGGCGGATGCATCTGTGCGGTTCTCGTGGTGTCAATGGGCGTTGATCCGGTACTCGCGATTGCGCTGGCGATGCTGGCCGGCGTGGCAGCAGGTGCGGTGACCGGTATTTTGCATACGATGTTTGAGATTCCGGCGATCCTTGCCGGAATCCTCACACAGATCTCTCTTTGGTCGATCAATCTCCGGATCATGGGCGGCAAATCCAACATTCCGCTTCTGAAGACACCGACCGTCATCAGTTCCCTGGCGGATTCCTCGGGCATGACACAGTCGGCGGCATCGCTGATTGTCGGTTTTGTCGTGGTGACAGCGGTGATTGTGATTACCTACTGGTTTTTCGGGACCGAACTCGGAAGCGCACTCCGCGCAACCGGAAACAATGAAGATATGATCCGGGCGCAGGGTGTGGACACACGCTTCACCAAGCTGGTTGCGCTGATGGTCTCCAACGGCCTTGTGGCCCTGTCGGGGGCGCTGGTCTGCCAGAGCCAGAAGTACGCCGATATCGGCAGCGGAACCGGTGCGATCGTCATTGGCCTTGCCGCTATTGTCATCGGAGAAGTGCTGATGGGGCGCCTCATCCCGTTCTATTGGAAACTCATTGCGACAGTTGTGGGATCTGTGGTATATTTTATGATACGAGCAATCGTTCTTCGCCTCGGATTAAACGCGAATGACATGAAACTTCTGAGTGCCGTCATCGTTGCACTGGCTCTCAGTATCCCGGTTGCCATGGCAAAATACCGGATCAGTCACAGCTATCGTGAGGGAGGTGAGGAATAGTGCTTGTATTGGAAAATGTTCGAAAGACGTTCAATAAAGGAACCGTAAACGAGAAGAAAGCACTGAACGGCATCAATCTTCACCTGAATCCGGGTGATTTTGTGACCGTGATCGGCGGAAACGGAGCCGGCAAATCGACCATGCTGAACATGATTGCCGGCGTATATCCGATCGATTCGGGACGGATCATCATTGACGGGGATAATGTTTCCCGGGAGAAAGAGCATCGCAGAGCGCGCTGCATCGGGCGTGTGTTTCAGGATCCGATGAAGGGCACCTGCGCGAATATGGAGATCGAGGAGAACCTCGCTCTGGCTCTTAGGAGAGGGAAGAGCCGCGGACTCGGTTGGGGCATCCGTAAGAGAGAGAAAGATTTCTACCGCGATCAGCTTGCGCAGCTGGATCTCGGTCTTCAGACGAGAATGACCAGCAAAGTCGGTCTGCTGTCCGGCGGACAGAGACAGGCGCTGACGCTTCTGATGGCAACACTGCAGAAACCGAAACTCCTGCTTCTGGATGAACACACGGCAGCCCTGGATCCGAAAACGGCAAAGAAAGTTCTTGATCTGACGCAGAAGATAGTGGCAGAGCAGCAGCTCACCACTCTGATGGTCACGCACAATATGCGCGACGCAATCAATATCGGCAACCGACTGATCATGATGCATGACGGAAGGATCATCTATGATGTGGCCGGCGAAGAGAAAAAACACCTTACGGTGGAAGACCTTCTGAAGAAGTTTGAGACAGTAAGCGGAGAAGAGTTCGCAAACGACCGCATGATGCTCACAGACTAACGAGGTTTGCCTGATGCAGGACAAGAAAAGACACAAAAAAACCAATAAGATCCTTTCCGGAGAGCACATCTCCGGAAAGGGATTTTTCAGCGGGGCCGGCGGAAAAAGTCCATCCCGTGGAATACGCATCCTGAATGCGTGTCTCACGGTGGTGATTCTGATTCTGCTTCTGGTCCTGCTTTCCTTTGCCCTTCGAAGCTGCGCAAGAACGGGCGGCGTAGAGGGCAGTTCCGGCAGTATGCCGGCTGCCGCGGAGACCGGCACTTCGGCGCCGGCTGTGCAGTTTGGTGAGGCGGCGAAACAGGCAGTGGTCGATTCATACACGAATCTCGGGTATACCAAAGTGGAAGGTTATCTGAATATCCGAAAAGAGCCGTCCACCTCAGCAGAGATCATCGGAAAGCTTCAGGGCGGCGCCGTGTGTGAGATCACCGGAAACCCGACGGAGGGATGGTATCAGATTTCTTCCGGCGGAATCGAGGGCTTTGTCACCACGGAGTTTATTCTGACCGGGGATGAGGCCAAAAAGGAAGCGCTTGCCAATGTGTGCGAGAGAGCGGTCATCACCGCGGACTCCGTCAACATCCGAAAAGAACCGAACACCGAGTCGGAGGTTGTCGCACAGGCACTTCGCAACGAGCGGTATGAGGTCAGGGGAGAGATGCAGGACGGCTGGATTCCGGTGACTGCGGGATTCATTTCTGCCGATTTTGCCGAGCGGAAGCTGGCCCTCAACGAGGCGCGGAAACTGGATCTGAAATCCATGGTGCTGAATTTCTATACCAATCCCGGCGTGTCCAAGGTGGACAACTATCTGAACATCCGTGATTCGGCGAGTCCGGACGGAAAGATCATCGGAAAGATGACCAGCAAGTGCGGTGCGGAGATTCTCGGGGAGGAAGGCGACTGGTACCGGATTCAGTCCGGCCCGGTGACCGGCTATGTCAAGAAAGACTACATTGCCACCGGCGATGAGGCGAAGCAGCTTGCCATGGACAATGCAAAACTGATGGCGATCATCTCCGATGATGTGGTAAACGCGCGGACAGAACCCAACACCGACGCCACCATCTGGACGCAGCTGACCAATTCCGAGCGCTACGATGTTTTGAAGCAGGAGGACGGCTGGGTTGCGATCGAGATCGGCGACGATGAGACCGCCTATGTCAAGAATGACTATGTGGATGTCCGGTATGCGATCCCGGAGGCCATTGAGTTCTCGCCGGTTTCCGTGGAGGATGAACTCCGCGCAAAACTGGTCAATTATGCCCTGCAGTTCGTCGGAAACAAGTATGTCTGGGGCGGAAATGATCCGCACACCGGCGCGGACTGCTCCGGCTTTGTCAAATACGTCTATCAGCATGTGGCCGGAATCACGCTGGAGAGAACGTCCCGCGTTCAGGCGACACAGGGAAAGAAGATTTCGGAATCCCAGCTCAAACCGGGTGATTTGATCTTCTACAAACACCGGAACGGCGTGGTCGGGCATGTTTCCATGTATATCGGAAACGGTCAGATCGTTCACGCGGCAAACCGGCGCAGGGGCATTATCATTTCCAGTTATCCTTATATGACGCCCTCCAGTTTTTCCAATATGTTGGGCGACTGATCCAAAACAGACACAGGATACAGAGCGAATCGGGTAGGAAGCGGATATGCTTCCTACTCGATTTTTTATGAGACTTGTGCTATAGTAAGGTTTGATTTTACAACGGAGGGGTCAGTCTGCGCATTTTCGGGGAATCCGGGTGCGGGGCAGAGGGGCCTCCCGGCTCAGCCGGAAAAATCCCGGGCTGAGGAAAAACACTCCGCAGGGATGCATACGGATTGGGGACGATGCTCAGGCACGAATCCGGTGTTCAGGATATGCGGACGAGTTTTGGAAACAGAGGAGTCACACAACATATGGATGAGAATAATTATCTGGAGCGCCTGAAGAAGGCGAAGAGGAAGCGTGAAGGCCGTGATCCGATGCATCGGTTCATGAATCTTGCCACCGGCGTGATCATCGTTTTGGCGGTTGTCCTGGTTGCAAGAATCGCCCAGGGCGGAAAACTGTCGATCGGATTTCCGGCGAAGGAAGCAGAGACTGCGGCGGAAAGCACCGCGCAGGAAACTTCTGCGGACGCGCTTCTTGCGGAAGAGCAGACGGTTGCGGAGACGCTTTCTCCGGAACAGCTGAAAAAGGCGGTGGTGGATTCTTATCAGAATCTCGGCATTGCCAATGTGGAAGGTTTTGTCAACATCCGTGAGTCGGCCGGCGCGAACGCAAAGATTCTCGGAAAATTAAACGGCGGAGCGGCCTGCGAGATCGAGGATACATCCACGGAGGGATGGTACCGAATCAAATCCGGCGGAATCGAGGGATATGTCGCTACCCAGTTCATCCTCACCGGCGAAGAGGCAAAGCAGAAGGCACAGGCCCTCGTCAAGGAGAGAGCGGTTGTCGCGACGGACAAACTCAACATCCGGGAAGCAGCAGACGGAACAAGCCAGATTATGGGAAGCGCACTGAGAAATGAGCGATATGACATTCTCAGCAATGAGAACGGCTGGATCGGCATTGAGAACGGCTATATTTCGGCCGACTATGTCAAGATTGAGTATGCGCTGAATGAGGCAAGACAGCTGGATCTGCACACGGCGGTGCTGAATATGTATGACAATATGGGTATCTCCAATGTCGACACATATCTGAACATCCGCGACAAGGCTGGCGAGGACGGCAATATCATCGGAAAGATGCCGGGAAAAGCCGCCGGCAACATTCTGGAGACCAGTGAGGACGGACAATGGTACCGGATTCAGTCCGGACCGGTGACCGGTTATGTCAAGGCGGAGTTTATCATGACCGGAGATGCCGCAAAGGCGTCCGCTCTGGATAATGCAAAGCTTATGGCTGTCGTCAACACAGACGTGGCCAACGCGAGAACGGAGCCGAACACGAATTCCAAGATCTGGACTCAGATCGCGAATTCGGAGAAATATGATGTTGTGGATCAGGACACCGACGGCTGGATTCACATTCAGCTGGATGATGATACCGCTTACGTGGCCAATGATTACGTGGATGTAATCTACGGTCTCAACGAGGCGGTTGCCTACACGCCGCCGGCACCGGAACCGCCGAAGGAGGAGAAAAAGAAGGATTCGTCCAAGAAGAGTTCTTCTTCTTCCAAGAGCAGCACCGGAAGTTCCATCGCGTCCTATGCGACCCAGTTCCTGGGCAATCCGTATGTATGGGGCGGATCCAGCCTGACACACGGAACCGACTGCTCCGGTTTCACCATGTCGGTTATGGCGCATTACGGCGTCAGCCTGCCTCATCATGCGGCTTCGCAGGCGCAGATGGGAACCAAAGTTTCCAGCGGCGATCTTCGCGCCGGAGATCTGGTATTCTACTCCAACGGAGGCGGCATCAATCACGTGGCTCTCTACATCGGAAACGGTAAGGTGGTTCACGCGTCCAACAAAAAGAGCGGAATCAAGATTTCAACCTGGAATTACAGAACCCCGACAACCATCCGCCGGTATCTGTAAGATGTTATACCTCTGCCGGGACCGGTTCCCGGCGGAGACGGAACGCTCCCGGTGCGGAGCGTCTGGCCGCGCTGCGGCAGGAAAGGTGTGAATATATGGAACAGATTATTGCAATCGTTATCGGTTCTCTGTTCATCGCGGGACTTGCTGCCTCTCTGGCTTTCCTGTATAAGGATAAGCCGATGCAGAGCAGTCCGTGCAGGACATGTACTGCCGACTGTCCTTCCAAGAAACTTTCTCCGGAAGAGCAGAAAGAATACTACAAAAAAGAACTGGAAAAGATAAAAGCCTCCAAATGCGGGGAAACACGAAAGGAAAAAGAAGATGTTTAAGATTGGTTTTGACAACGAACAGTATCTGAAAATGCAGTCGGAGCACATTCGCGAGCGAATCTCCAAATTCGGCGGCAAACTCTATCTGGAATTCGGCGGCAAGCTTTTCGACGATTACCATGCGTCCCGTGTTCTTCCGGGATTCATGCCGGACAGTAAGATCAAAATGCTGGCGGAGCTTCGGGATGACGTGGAAGTCGTTCTTGTCATCAATGCCAATGACATCGAGAAGAATAAAGTGCGCGGCGATCTGGGAATCACCTATGATATGGATGTTCTCCGCCTGATCGACGCATTCCGCGGCTACGGTCTCTATGTCGGCAGCGTGGTCATGACCCGGTATGAGGGTCAGGAGAGTGCCATCGCTTATGAGAAAAAGCTGAAAGCCCTCGGCGTCAGGGTTTACCGACATTACACCATTGCCGGTTATCCGGGCAACATTCCGCTGATCATCAGCGAGGAAGGCTTCGGAAAGAACGACTATATTGAGACAAAGCGCCCGCTGGTGGTTGTCACGGCTCCGGGACCAGGAAGCGGCAAGATGGCTGTGGCGCTTTCCCAGCTCTACCATGAGAACAAGCGCGGCGTGAAGGCAGGATACGCAAAGTTCGAGACCTTCCCGATCTGGAACCTTCCGCTTTCTCACCCGGTGAACCTCGCGTATGAGGCGGCGACGGCGGATCTGAACGATGTGAACATGATTGACCCGTATCATCTGGAGGCCTACGGCGTTTCCACCGTCAACTACAACCGTGACGTGGAGGTGTTCCCGGTACTGAACGCCATCTTCAAGAAAATCTACGGCGAGTCCCCATATAAGTCTCCGACGGATATGGGTGTCAACATGGCCGGAAAATGCATCATCGACGATGAGGCATGCCGCGAGGCATCCCGTCAGGAGATTGTGCGCCGGTATTACAAGGAAATGTGTGAGCAGAGAAAGGGCGGCGGCTCCGCGTCCGCGTCCGCAAAGCTGGAACTGCTGATGGACAAGGCGGAGACCGGTATCGGAGACCGCCCGGTTGTCGCGGCGGCAAATCTCAAGGCAGAGGTGACCGGCGAGCCGGCGGCGGCCATCGAGCTTCCGGACGGCCAGGTAATCACCGGCAAGACAACGACGCTTCTGGGCGCGTCCAGTGCAATGCTCTTAAATGCGCTGAAGGTTCTGGCGGGAATCGACGATTCCGTGAAGGTTATCGCTCCGGATGTCATCGAGCCGATTCAGCATCTGAAGGTATCCCATCTCGGAAACCACAATCCGAGACTGCATATCAATGAGATCCTGATCGCGCTGACCATCTGCGCGTCGACGAATCCGGCGGCGGAGAAGTGCATGGAACAGCTCGGAAACCTCAAGAACTGCGAGGCACATTCCTCTGTTATGCTTGCGGCAGTGGACGAGCACACCTTCCAGAAGCTCGGCGTCAATCTGACCTGCGAGCCGAAGTACCAGACCAAGAAGCTGTTCCACGGCTGATGAAAGAATGTGAGAAAGAGTGACCATACGATGTAGAAAACAATCCGGGAGGAAATGCGGGCGGACGCTGCTGATCTCGCTGTTAGCCGCATTTCTCCTTGCGACGCCGGCATACGCCGATCCCGAGGAGACGGCGCAGAATCCGTCGGCGGAGGAGATTGTCCGGGACAGCGTCCCGGAAGACCGGAATTCATACGAAGAGCGCAATGACGGCACCATTACCGTGAACGGGGAGACCTTTCAGATCATCAATGATCCCGTGCACGGCAATGAGGGCTGCATGCGCATGACAAAGAGCGCGGGGCCGGATTCGGAAAAAACCGATTGGGATGTGCTTCAGAATGCCATTGCCGAGTTTGTGGAAAAGTACGATGTCAACCGGAAATCCACGGATTTTGAAAAAGAAATCGCCATCATCCGGGGACTGGTGAAAGAGTGCACCTATGAGGTGAAACAAGGAAGTCTTGAAAACTATACCGCGTACAGCTGTCTCGTGGGACACCGGGCCCAGTGTGCCGGATATTCGGATGCATTTCTGCAGATTGTGCGCGCCGTCATGCCGGATACGGAAGTCCGCTATATACACAGCGATCTTCATGCATGGAATCTGATCCGTTTAGGACGTCACTGGTATCATGTCGATGCCACGTGGGAAGATGACGACAGTACCGGAGATCTTGTCAACCGATATATCAATCTGAGCGACGACGAGATTGAGTCCACCGGTTATCATCACTGGGACCGGGAAGACACCGGAACGCCGGCAGTTCCGTCAGCGGACGGAGAGGCATACGGGCCCATGACCGTGCAGTATTATCTGCAGAGCGGCAAAACCGAGGCGACTCCGGATCCTCTGGTCATCAAGCTTGCGCCGGACGGATCCACAAGGATGACAGAGGTCCGAGACCGGATCGTTCACGCTGTGAGAAGAAGCAGGGATGCGGGCAGACATATCACGCGCATCTATATCGACGGCCTGGGATACGGGATTCACCGGGAGCAGATCACCACAATCATGCTCGGCGTCCGCGACCGTCTGCGTCAGTCGCTCCAGTATCTTCCCCAGTCCTGGTTCGTCTATCAGGAGGATGATGAGTCCTACACGGTGGCGGAGACCGGAACGATGATCAGCATTCTGACGCGCTGAGCGGAGAGGTCTTCCTGAAAAAACGGGAAAACGATAAATAATAAAAATAAGAGGTAAGCCTGTTATGGCAGTAAGAGATACAATCATTGCACTGTTGGCTGCGTTTGCGGTTACCGCGGCGCTGTGTCCGTATATTATTCCGATTCTTCACCGGTTCAAGTTCGGACAGGAGGTTCGCGATGACGGCCCGCAGTCACATCTGAAAAAGCAGGGAACGCCGACCATGGGCGGCGTGATGATTCTGGCCGGTTTTCTTGTGCCGGTTCTCATCTTTTCTCCGTCTTATCCGGAAATGATCCCGGTGGCCTTTCTCACCATCGGATTCGGTCTCATCGGATTCGCGGATGATTTCCTGAAAATCCGCAGGCATCAGTCCGAGGGACTGAACCCGAAGCAGAAGCTGGCCATGCAGTTTGCGGTGACCGCTGTTTTTGCATGGTACATCGTCGCAAAATCCGAGGCAGGCTGCGCGATGCTGATCCCGTTCTGGAGGGAAAAGCTGGTTCTGCCGACGGCAGTCTTTGTTCCGGCTCTCTTCTTCATTGTTCTCGGAACCGATAACGGGACCAATTTTACCGACGGTCTGGACGGACTTCTCTCGTCCGTGACGCTTCCCATCGCCGGACTTCTGGCGCTGATCTCTGCCGCAGGAAACTGGGGAATCGGTCCCGCAGCCGGCGCGATGATGGGCGCACTGATGGGATTCCTTCTCTTTAACGCCCATCCTGCAAAGGTCTTCATGGGGGATACCGGATCTCTCGCCATCGGCGGTTTTGTGGCCGGCAGCGCCTTCATGATGAGAATTCCGATTTTTATTGCGATTTTCGGATTCATTTACATGATGGAAGTGATTTCGGTTATCATTCAGGTCGGGTATTTCAAAAAGACGCACGGAAAGCGTTTTTTCCGCATGGCGCCGATCCATCATCATTTCGAACTCGGTGGTGCCTCCGAGACACAGATTGTCAACGCCTTTTCGATTGTGACATTTCTGCTTTGTCTTGCGGCCTTAGCCGGTATGTAATATGGTATTGATATAAACATTTAGGAGGATATAACAATGGGTCAGAAAGTAATTGTCTGCGGAACCGGAAAGAGCGGAATCGCAGCAGCACGTCTTCTTCTTGCGAAGGGAGGAGAGGTTGTTCTCTATGACGGCAACACAAAGCTGGATGCGGAGGCGCTTCGGAAACAGTTTTCAGAGGAGGACAAGGTGACGGTTGTTCTCGGGGAACTGACCAGAACCGATCTTCTCGGCGTAGAACTTGCGGTGATCAGCCCGGGCATTTCCCTGGAAGTACCCTTCGTTCAGCTGATCGATGAGGTCGGCATTCCGATCTGGGGAGAACTGCAGCTGGCTTATCACTGCGGTGCGGGCAGAGTTGCGGCCATCACCGGCACCAATGGAAAGACAACCACCACATCACTGGTGGGGGAAATCCTGAAGACGAATTTTGACAGAGTCTATGTGGTCGGAAACATCGGCGAGCCGTATGCGGATCATGCGCTGGAGATGACGCCGGAGACGGTGACGGCATGTGAAGTATCTTCCTTTATGCTTGAGACAACAACCGATTTCCATCCGGTGGTCAGCGCGATCCTGAACATCACGCCGGATCATCTGGACCGCCATCACACCATGGAGCGCTATGCGGAGGTGAAAGAGTCCATTACCGCCAACCAGACGGAAGAGGATACCTGTGTTCTGAATTACGACGACGAGGTTCTGCGCGCATTCGGTCAGAATATCAAGCCGCAGGTAGTATGGTTCTCCAGCCGTCATACCCTTGAAAAGGGCTATTACCTCGACGGTGAGAATATCGTATATAACGATGGCGAGAAGGTCGAGACTCTGATGAATGTGCATGAGATGACGCTTCTGGGCCGCCACAACCACGAGAATGTGATGGCTGCCATTGCCATCACCCGCGCGCTGGGCGTTCCGATGGAGAAGATTCTTGGTGCAGTCAAGGTATTCAAGGCTGTGGAACACCGCATCGAGTTTGTCACCGAGCGGTTTGGCGTGAAGTACTACAATGATTCCAAGGGCACCAATCCGGATGCGGCGATTCAGGCCATCAAGGCGATGCCGGGACCGACACTTCTGATCGGCGGAGGTTACGACAAACACAGCGAGTTTGACGAGTGGATTGAGAGTTTTGACGGAAAGGTCCGTTATCTTGTTCTGATCGGACAGACCCGTGACAAGATTGCGGAGTGCGCGAAGGCACACGGCTTCAACGACATTATGTATGCCGAGGATCTTCAGGAAGCGGTTCAGGTCTGCGCAAGTTATGCGAATCCGGGCGATTATGTCCTTCTTTCTCCTGCCTGTGCAAGCTGGGGTCAGTTCAAGAGCTTCGAAGAGCGCGGAGAAAAGTTTAAAGAGTACGTTCGCAGTCTTTGACCGGACATAAAATTGTAATACAGGGGAGAGTGAAAAATGGCCGCTGCAGGAAAGCCGGGAAAACGACGAGTAAAACGGTTTTACGACTATGAATTGCTGATCTCCATTATTTTCCTGTGTGTGTTCGGGCTTGTGATGATCTTCAGCGCAAGCTCGTACAAGGCACAGCTGGAGTCGGGAAAATCCTACAGTTATGTATGGAAACAGGCCATGTTTGAGGCCGTCGGATTTGTAATTATGATCGCCGTCTCGAAGATGGACTATCACAAGCTGATGATCTTTGCCTGGCCGTCCTATATCGCATCCTATGTGATGCTGATTCTGACGATGTTCACTCCTTTCGGTGTCGCATCGCACGGAAAAAAGCGGTGGCTGAAGCTGGGGCCGATCCAGTTCCAGCCGACGGAGTTTGTCAAGATTGCGCTGATCATGCTGCTGGCCTCACTGATCACTTATTACGGTCTGAGGATTAACGAAGAGCTGCGCGTGCGAAACGGATGGCGATTCTGGACCTGGGAGAGCAAATGGTGGAAGCTGGTGCTTCTGAGCGCTCCGCTGACTCTTCTGGTCACAAAAAACAATCTGAGTTCCGGTATCATCATTGCCGGGATCGTCTATGTGATGCTCTTTGTGGCGATGAAGAAGAAATGGGGGTTTATCGTCCTGCTGGGCGGTCTTGTGGCGATTCTTTTCGTTTCACCCTACATCGGCGATTTCTTGGAGTCGATTCATGTATTGCAGGACTATCAGCTTTCGCGAATTCATGTCTGGAAGAATCCGGTGAAATATTCCCAATCCGGCGGATATCAGGTGCTTCAGGGCCTCTATGCGATCGGCTCCGGCGGAATCCTGGGAAAGGGGCTGGGGCAGAGCCTTCAGAAACTCGGCTTTGTGCCGGAGGCGCAGAATGATATGATTTTCACCATCATCTGCGAGGAACTGGGTCTCTTCGGCGCGATCTGTCTCATCGCCATGTTTGTGTTCATGATCTACCGTTTCGCCGTGATCGCCGAGAATGCACCGGATCTTCTCGGATCCATGCTGGTTGTCGGGATTATGGCTCACATCGCAATTCAGGTTATTCTGAATATTGCGGTTGTCACGAATGTCATACCGAATACCGGTGTTACGCTGCCGTTCATCAGTTACGGAGGAACCTCCGTCATGCTTTTGATGGTTGAGATGGGGCTGGCACTCAGCGTGTCCAACCGGATCAGACAGGATGAGAACAATGGATGAGAAGAAACGCTTTCAGGCTTTCCGCACGGAAGAACCGAAGATCATCAGATTTCAGCAGGCGCTGAAACGGAAAAAGAAATATACGGTTTGGATTGCTGCGGCAGTCGGTGGGCTGGTCCTGGTTGTTCTTCTGCTCTGCGTTCAGATCCGTGAGGTAAAGGTGAGCGGCAACCGGCATTATTCTCAGGAAGAGATTGAGGAAAAAGTTTTTCGGGAGCCCTTTGCGAGGAGCAGTCTGCTGACCTTTTTACGCAACCGGTTCCGACCGCACGAGAAGATCCCGTTTATCGAAGACTACCGGATTGCTTTTCGGTCACCGGTTTCCTGTGAGATCATCGTCTACGAAAAGAGCATCGTCGGTTATGTATCCTATATGTCCAGCAACCTCTATTTCGACAAAGACGGGGTGGTGGTGGAGAGCACATCGGATATCTATGAGGGAGCGCCGCAGGTGACGGGTCTGCACTTCGGACATATCGTTTTGGGAAAGGCACTTCCGGTGGACAATCCGGAGATTTTCCGCCAGATTCTGAATCTGACGCAGGAACTGGCCACCAGCAATATTGTTCCGGACAAGATCAGCTATGACGACAAGATGAATGCAACGCTCTTTATCCGAGATCTGGTGGTGAAACTCGGAGGAAGTGAGTCGATGGACGGGAAGCTGACAGAGCTCGCGGATATCGTTTCGGATTATCCGGATCTGTCCGGAACGCTGTATCTTGACAGCTTTGACAGCTCGAATTCGAATCCGATGTACCGGTTTGAGAAGAAATGAAAATTTTGTTGATTTTTGACCGGAAATAAAATATATTAGTTAATGTCTATGCATATGAACGAAACTGGGAGAAATTTCAGTTAATCATGGATAAAAAACGGAAAAGCGAAGAGGAGGAAGCATCTTGTTAGAGGTTAAGATGAGTGAGTCAGAGAACTCCGCCAGAATTATTGTAGTGGGTGTCGGCGGTGCCGGCAACAATGCGGTCAACCGTATGATCGACGAGAACACGGCAGGAGTGGAGTTTATCGGAGTAAACACAGATAAACAGGCACTTCAGGGCTGTAAGGCTTCCACACCGATGCAGATCGGTGAAAAACTGACCAAGGGTCTCGGCGCAGGCGCAAAACCGGAGATCGGCGAGAAGGCTGCGGAAGAGAGTCAGGACGAGATTCAGTCCAGCCTTAAGGGGGCGGACATGGTCTTTGTCACCTGCGGTATGGGCGGCGGTACCGGTACCGGTGCGGCTCCGGTTATCGCGAAGATTGCAAAGGATATGGGCATCCTTACGGTCGGCGTTGTGACAAAGCCGTTCCGCTTTGAGGGTAAGAAGAGAATGAACAATGCGCTCGGCGGCATCGAAAAGCTGAAGAGCAATGTAGATACTCTGATTGTGATCCCGAATGACAAGCTTCTGGAGATCGTGGACCGTCATACCTCCATTCCGGAGGCACTGAAGAAGGCGGATGCGGTTCTCCAGCAGGCCGTTCAGGGAATCACCGATCTGATCAGCAGCGCAGGTCTGATCAACCTCGACTTTGCGGATGTTCAGACGGTTATGAAGGATAAGGGTGTTGCCCACATCGGTATCGGTCACGCAAAGGGCGATGATAAGGCAACCGAGGCAGTGAAGCAGGCAGTATCCAGCCCGCTGCTGGAGACCTCCATCGACGGCGCAACCGATGTCATCATCAATATCACCGGCGACATTTCCCTCATCGAGGCGAATGAGGCAGCCACCTATGTTCAGGAACTTGCCGGCGAGGATGCGAACATCATCTTCGGTGCAATGTATGATGAGAATGCGCAGGATGACTGCACGATTACGGTTATTGCAACCGGTCTGGACGAGCAGCAGTCCGCAGGAGCTGTAAAGCACATGGAGGATGTTGCTTCCTTCCGCCCGAAGGAGACTGCCCCGCGTGAGGAGGCCGCTCCGGCTCCGCAGCCGGTACGTGTTGCTCCGTCTAATCCGAATTACGACAGCACGCCGGTGTATACCGCTCCGTCTGTTCCGATTCAGCCGGTTACCCCGGTACAGAGCGATCTGAGCGCGCCGGTTCGTCCGCAGCGCAGAGAGCAGACGCTGAATATCCCGGATTTCCTGAACAGAAAGAAGAATTAATGGGATAAAAATCCTGAAAGGAATCGATTGAAACATGAAAGAACTTCAGAATATCATCACCGAAGTGGTTAACTCCAACGGCAGAAAGAGACCGGATATGGATCACATCATCGAGCTTCTCAAGACGGAAGAGGGGATGTTTTCCTTCCTGATCAGCGAGACGAGAAACTATTATCTCGGCGCTGAGGCCGGTCATCCGAGCGCATACATTTTTACCGACCGTGACTGGGCGGTAGAGATGGCGAAGGAGGTAGCCGCGATTGCACCGGGAAGAAATTTCCGCATCCGTGAGATTACTCCGGCGGAGAGACTCGGATTCTTCGGTGATCTGGCACGCTCCGGATTCACGGCCGTTACCATCAACAGCGGCCACGAGGCGCTGACCATTCCGCTGTTTGCTGTTGTAAAGAAACCGGAAGAGGTAGAGGGCGTCATCATGAATCCGCATCTGGTGAGAAGCCTGAACCAGTTTGAGCAGGCTATTTCCGAGCACACTGCAAGCGAGGATATGCAGAATATTGCGGTAGATCTTCTGTCCACCGCAAAGCTGATCCTTCCGTGCGCGGAGAACGATGAGAAGAATCACCCGCTGATCTCCAATGACAAGGGTGAGAAGTATCTCGTTGTCTTCACCGACCCGATGGAGATGATCCGCTTTGACAACAAGCATAAGTTCCAGGTGAAGCCGGCAACCATGCGTGAACTTCGTGATCTCGCGAAGGCATATGACGGCATCGTGATTAACCCGGTTGGCGTGGAGCTGATCTGCGACAATGAGAAGATCGGCAGAATCGTGAATTTCGGTTCCGGTCTGAAGGTGATCAAGTAATAAAGAATACGTTGTTTAACGTGTGTTCTTGGATTAATGGAATAATGCAACGGGTTTTTACGAAACAAAACCCGAAAAAAGCTGTGAAACCTTTTTTGAGGTTCCACAGCTTTTTGTAGCAAAAGGCCGGCTTGCGACTGCATGCTCATTGTGCGTTTTTTTCGTAGAGCGCCAGAAGCCCCTTCAGCATCAGCGTCGGATCATAGATGATGCGGTGCTTCATGTGCGGCAGAAGGAGTTTTACGAGGCCTCCGGTCGCGACGATGCTGGCTTCGTCGGAGAAATCCAGTTCCGCCATGACGCGGCTCAGCATTCCGTCGATCATGGATGCGTGCCCGTAAATGATGCCGCTCTGCATACTCTCGACAGTATTGCGGCCGATGGCGCGGCGCGGCGTCTCCAGACTGATTTTCGGAAGCTGTGCCGTCCCGTTGGTCAGGGCGTCGAGTGAGAGCCGCAGACCCGGCAGAATGCAGCCGCCGATAAAGTTGCTGTTTTTATCGACCACCGAGATGGTGGTGGCGGTACCCATGTCGACGATGACGATGGGCGGTTTATGTTCCTCCAGCGAACCCACGGTGTTCACGATCATATCGCTTCCGACGGCTCTCGGATTGTCCATCCGGATATTGAGCCCGGTCTTGATTCCTGCTCCGACAAAATGGGAACGGACGCCGGTGATTTTCCGGATTGCCTCCGCGATGGTTCGGTTCAGCGGCGGCACGACGGAACAGATCATCGCTCCCTGAATGTCGGACGGATTGATGTGATAGATTTCCAGGATGGACTTCAGCGCGATGGCGTATTCCAGATTCGGTTTGCCGATGACGGTTGTGAGACGTTCCCAAAAATAGGTTTTTTTGTGGTCAATGCATCCGATGGAGATCGTTGTGTTCGCAATATCGACAGCGAGGATCAAATGAAATCCCTCCTTATCCGTTTGTGTTTTTTCTGGTTTACAGTATAATCTGATTTCCGCCGGAAGACAAGCAAAGCAGTTGACTTGCGGGTATACACAAGATACAATATAGAAGTTTATGAGAAGATAACAGCAATACCATATATCGGAGGTTTATCCCGTGGGAAATATGAACGACGAAATCAAGAAAAGACGCACGTTTGCGATCATCTCGCATCCGGATGCCGGTAAGACGACGTTGACCGAGAAGTTTCTTCTGTACGGAGGCGCGATCAACCTGGCCGGAACGGTCAAAGGAAGAAAAGCGACCAAGCATGCGGTATCCGACTGGATGGAGATCGAGAAGAAGAGAGGAATCTCGGTAACCAGCTCCGTTCTCCAGTTCAATTATGACGGATTCTGCATTAACATCCTCGACACGCCGGGACATCAGGATTTCTCGGAGGATACATACCGCACGCTGATGGCGGCTGACTCCGCCGTCATGGTCATCGACGGCTCGAAGGGTGTCGAGGCGCAGACCATTAAGCTCTTTAAGGTCTGTGTCATGAGACATATTCCGATCTTCACCTTTATCAATAAGTTTGACCGGGAGGCAAGAGATCCGTTTGAGCTGATGGATGAGATCGAGGATATCCTCGGCATCTCCACCTGCCCGATCAACTGGCCCATCGGAAGCGGAAAGAACTTCAAGGGCGTATATAACCGCCAGACTCAGAAGATTGAGACATTTAAGGCAAATATGGCAGGACAGAAGGCCGTAGAAGAGAAGGATTATTCACTGGATGATCCGGAACTTGAGGAGACCATCGGAATCACGAACTTCAGTCATCTTCACGACGATCTGGAACTTCTCGACGGTGCGGGTGCCGAGTTCGACCAGGCGAAGGTCAGTGCCGGTGAGCTGACACCGGTATTCTTCGGATCCGCGCTGACGAACTTCGGTGTTCAGACATTCCTGGAGCATTTCCTTCAGATGACAACCTCCCCGCTGCCGAGAAAAGCGGGAGAGAAGATGGTGGATCCCTTCGAAGACAACTTCTCCGCGTTTGTCTTTAAGATTCAGGCAAACATGAATCCGGCGCACCGTGACCGTGTTGCATTTATGCGCATTGTCTCCGGAAAGTTCACCGCCGGAATGGAAGTCAATCATGTGCAGGGCGGACGAAAGATGCGCCTGACCCAGCCGCAGCAGATGATGGCGGATGAGAGAAAGAACGTCGAGGAGGCATATGCCGGCGATATCATCGGTATCTTTGATCCGGGCGTATTTTCCATCGGAGACACGCTCAGCGAAAAGGACGCATCGCTGCAGTTCGAAGGCATTCCGACCTTCGCACCGGAGCATTTTGCAAGAGTGCGTCAGATCGATACCATGAAGCGCAAGCAGTTTGTCAAGGGTATCACCCAGATCGCTCAGGAAGGCGCAATTCAGATCTTCCGCGAGGTGAATGCCGGCATGGAGGAGATCATCGTCGGCGCGGTCGGAACCCTTCAGTTTGACGTTCTGATCTTCCGCCTGAAGAGCGAATACAATGTTGAAGTCGGTCTGGACCAGCTTCCGTACGAGTATATCCGCTGGATCGAGAATCCGGAAGAGATCGATGTGGAGAATATCGAAGGAACTTCAGATATGAAGACCATTCACGATATGAAAGACCGTCCGCTTCTCCTGTTTGCACACGAGTGGAGTGTCGGCATGGTTCTTGACCGCAACAAGGGCCTGAAACTGTCCGAGTTCGGACGCAATACCTGATCCGGATAAACAGGCAGGCTCTGCTTTGGCAGAACCTGCCTTTGATGCATCAAACGAAAGGTTCTCCGGTTTTTCCATAACAAAAGCGATCCGCGAGGATGCGAAGGCCGCTGCAGGGATGACCCGATGAAACCGTCAGCCGTTCCCGGAGAGCGCAGGCAAAAGAGATGGGAAGCGGGAGCAGGAAGGAGTAATATGGCTGCAGACTACAAAAAAGAGATCGAATCGTATATTGAGCTTCACAGGGATGAGATGCTTCATGACATCATGGACCTGTGCCGGATCAACAGTGAGAAAGCTTCCTATGAGCAGGGAAAACCCTTCGGTGCCGGAGCCGCAAGAGCACTTCAGCAGGCGATGAGCATGGCGGAGTCCTACGGTTTCGCAATCCGGAACTACGACAACTATGTCGCTGCGGTGGATCTGGAAAGCGGCCCGCGTCTCCTCGATATTCTGGCACATCTGGACGTGGTTCCCGCCGGCGACGGATGGACGGTGACCAAACCGTTTGATCCGGTGATCCGGGACGGAAGACTCTACGGCCGCGGCACGGCGGATGACAAGGGACCGGCGGTTGCCGCCCTCTACGCGATGCGCGCCGTAAAAGATCTGGGGATTCCGCTGAAGGGCAGCGTCCGCCTTCTGCTCGGCACCGACGAGGAACTGGGCGGCAGCGATATTGACCACTATTACAGCATTGAGAAGGAAGCGCCGATGACGTTTTCACCGGACGCGGATTTTCCGGTGATCAACATCGAAAAAGGACAGCTTCAGGGCCATATTGTCCGGCATTTCGGGGAGCGTGAAAACACCGTGGCACGGATTCTCTCCATCGAGTGCGGGATCCGTCCGAATGTGGTGCCGTCCACAGCGAAGGCATCCGTCTGCGGTCTGGATGACGATCTGGTCCGGGAGACGGGGGAGCGCATTACCAAAGAGACCGGTGTCCGCTTTGAGATTGCCGGCGCACCGGAAGGGCTGCGGGTCTGCGCTTTCGGCGAGACAGCCCATGCTTCCACGCCGGAAGAGGGAAAGAATGCGCTGACGGCGCTACTCGCTCTTCTTTCCTGCCTGCCCTTTGAGCAGGATCCGGTTACCGAATCCGTCCGTGCGCTTCATCAGCTCTTCCCGTTTGAGGATACCGAGGGCGCATCCGTCGGAGCTGCCCAGAGTGACGAATCCGGAAAACTGACGCTGGCATTTTCCATGCTCACCCTGACGAAAGAGGATCTTCACGCCGTGTTTGATGCCCGTGTTCCGGTCAGCGGAACAGTGGACAATGTGGTCGAACCGATCCGGAAGGAACTGGAGGCGAAGGGTTTTGCGCTGGAAAAAGCGGAACTTCTTCCGGCTCATGTGGTCGATGCGGATTCGGATTTCGTGAAGACGCTTCTTGCCTCCTATGAGGAAATCACCGGCAAGAAAGGAGAGCCCATCGCCATCGGCGGCGGTACATATGTGCACGATCTGAAAAACGGTGTTGCCTTCGGCGCGACGATGCCGGGCACGGACAACCATATGCACGGCGCGGATGAATTTGCTGTCATCGAGGAACTCATCGCCGCGGCGAAGATTTATGCGGTTGCCATTGCAAAGATCTGCGGAGCCTGAGCATTGAAATCCGTTTGACCTATGTTAAAATAATAGATAGTTCAGGTTCCGCCATGGCGGAGACCGGGAGGAAAAGGATTCATGAAAAGAGCTCTGACATTTTTTAAACTGCTGTTTCTGTTTCTCTGTCTTGCGCAGGCCCTTTTGTTTTTTGTTCCGCTTGCGGATAAGTCCGCTTTTGCGGCACTGAACGGCAATGCGGGAGACATGTTCGGGGGAACGGTGTCCTGTTTTTCCGCTCTGTCGCTGATCAGCGATGAGGTCAAGATTCTTTTGCTGATGTTTCTGATCCTTCCGCTTCTGATGGCTGTTATGGCACTTCCGTGTTTTAACTTTGTGTTCGGCCTGGAGCCGGTGCTGCTGATCTGCATGTTCGTTCTGCGGTATGCTTCGTCGAACCTCTTTGGCGGCGCCAAACTCGCGGAGAGCCTGTTCGGGATGATGACCACCTTTATCGGAATGGTTCTGGTTCCCGTCTGGCTGGTACACGCGCTGATCAAGTTTGTCTATCTGATCTCCGGTTCGGCGGATAATGACCGGAGCGAACGGCTCCGCAGAGAATATGAGCGCATGACCGGTATCGGCAGGGTGAACAAAAGGCGCTGTCCGGAGTGCGGAGAAACCATCGCGATGGAGGCGAAATTCTGCCGCCGGTGCGGAACAGACCTGTCCGAAGAGGACGAGGAGTAAGCCGGAAGGCATAGGCGGGAACGCGCAGAACAAATGAATGGAAATGTAATGGCATAAGACGAGGAGAGTATTGTTATGAAATGTCCGTTTTGCGGTGCAGACGACACGAAAGTAATCGATTCCAGACCGGCGGAGGATAACAGCATCCGGCGCAGAAGAAGCTGTGAAAAATGCGGAAGACGCTTCACGACCTACGAGAAACTCGAGACAATCCCTCTGATGGTGATCAAGAAGGACAACACGAGGGAACTCTATGACCGCTCCAAGATTGAGGCCGGCATCGTGCGTTCCTGCCACAAACGTCCGGTGTCTCCGAAGCAGATCGATCAGATGGTGGACGCGATCGAGAGCGATATCTTCAACCGCGAGGAGAGAGAGATCCCAAGCCCGGTGATCGGAGAACTGGTCATGAGCAGACTGAAGGAAGTGGATGAGGTCGCATACGTCCGTTTTGCCTCCGTCTACCGACAGTTCAAAGATGTACACACGTTTATGGAGGAACTCGGCAAGATTCTGGAGAGCAGCGAAGCGAAAAAAGGCTGACGCGGAACCGGGGATTGATATATGGGAAAAATTCTGGAACTGTTCCGCCCGTCAGACTATGCGGTATCGAGCTATTCGATTGACTACGAGGCGCTTTACCGGCAGGGAATCCGCGGTCTGATCTATGATGTGGACAACACGCTGGTCCCCCACGGTGCGCCGGCAGAGGAACGGACCGTCCTGCTTTTCGAGCGTTTGCACCGGATGGGATTTCACACCTGCCTTCTGTCAAACAATAAACGGCACCGGGTCGAGCCGTTTGCCGAGCGAATCGGATCCGATTTCCGGTTTCTTGCGCACAAGCCGATGCCGAAAGCCTGCCGGGAGGCCATGACCGCCATGGGAACCGCACCCCGCAGTACGGTTCTGATCGGGGATCAGCTGTTTACGGATATTCTCTGCGCCCGGTTTTCGGGAATCCGGTCGATTCTGGTCTCACCGATCGATCCGAAGGAAGAGATACAGATTGTTTTGAAACGGATTCCCGAAAAATGGATTCTGAAACGGCTCCGAAAAGAGAAGGAAACGACGGAAAAACAAAAAAACAGTTGAAAAACGCATCAATTGCGTTTAAAATATTACAGGTTATAAGTCTAAAACAGATAATCTATGTGTTATGCAGTGCAAAGCTGCAGCACCATTTCAAGGAGGATTTTCACTTATGGTATCAGCAGGCGATTTCAGAAACGGTATTACATTGGAGATTGATGGCGTTGTCTATCAGATCATGGAGTTCCAGCATGTAAAGCCGGGAAAGGGTGCTGCATTCGTTAGAACAAAGATCAGAGACGTTATCAACGGCGGTGTAGTCGAGAAGACATTCCGTCCGACCGAGAAGTTCCCGGCAGCGATCATTGACCGCAAGGAGATGCAGTACACCTACAATGACGGCGATATGTATCACTTCATGGATACCGAGACATACGAGGACGTCGCTCTTTCCGAGGATCTGTGCGCAGATGCTATGAAGTTCGTCAAGGAAGAGGAGATGTGCAAGGTCCTTTCCTACAAGGGCAAGGTATTCTCCATCGAGCCGCCGCTGTTCGTTGAGCTCGTTGTTACCGAGACTGAGCCGGGCGTAAAGGGCAACACTCAGACCGGAGCCAACAAGCCGGCTACTCTTGAGACCGGTGCAACCATCATGGTTCCGATTTTCGTTAACATCGGCGACAAGCTGAAGATCGATACACGTACAGGTGAATATCTTTCCAGAGCATAATCGGTTTTAAGAAACCGCTGTGATTACGGGGGATGCCGGTAGATTGTTCCGGTGTTCCCCGTATTGTTTTACGTGAGGTCAAATGGAACACGAGAATTCAACAGACCGCAGGAGAAGCAGAAACAGTGCTTCCAGGGACGGTCGTGAACGGCGCACGCAGGCGCCGCGTAACCAGAGGACATCCAGAAAACGCACCCAGCCCGGCAGAAGACTTTTTTTGATTCTGCTTCTGGCGGCGGTATTTTTTGCAGGGTTCGGAGCCGGAAGATGGTCCGGAAAACTGGACACCGACGAACTTCCCTTTATGAGACGATATGTGGATCTCAGCGCGATCAAGGCACCGGACTGGATCCGGCAGGACTTTATCACGGTCAACCGGTATTCCAGACCGGGAACAAAACTGAACCGGATCAATGATATTGTCGTTCACTATGTCGCAAACCCCGGAACGGACGCGGAACAGAACCGCAGTTATTTCCAGGGACTCAAGGATCAGAAGGGGAGCGGAACCGTTTCCGCAAGCTGTCATTTCATCATCGGACTGGACGGGGAAATTATTCAGATCATTCCGATCGATGAGAAGGCGTACGCTTCCAACAACCGAAACTCCGACACCATTGCCATCGAGTGCTGTCATCCGGATAAGGACGGAAAGTTCAGTGAGGCGACCTATCAGAGTCTGATCAGACTCACCGCATGGCTTTGCGGCGAACTGGATCTGACGGAGAACGATGTCATCCGGCATTATGATGTCAACGGGAAACTCTGTCCGAAATATTATGTCGAGCACGAGGACGCGTGGACCGGTTTCCTTCAGGATGTCCGGAAGGCAAGATAAAAGAGGAACCATAAATATGTAAACGGCTGAGAAGCAGACGTGTTACATATTCAGCGATCCGGGCTTTGAGATTTTAAACACATCATGGATATGATACGAGAAGTATTATACGAGGAGAGAAAAAAATGAAATCGATTTTAGAGATAATGGCGGATGAACTTCGCCCGCTCTTTTCCGCGCGGGGATATGACGAGAAATTTGCCATGGTAAAGGTCAGCAACCGTCCGGACCTCTGCGAATATCAGTGCAACGGGGCCATGGCTGCAGCAAAACAGTATAAGAAAAAGCCCATCGATATTGCGACGGAAGTGGCGGAAGCGGCAAGGGACTGCAGTATGTTTTCGGAAGTAAACGCGGTGATGCCGGGATTTATCAACCTTCGCATTTCCAATGAGTGGCTTGCCGATCACATGGAGAAGATGGCGCAGCAGGAAAAACTCGGACTCAACGAGGAGAGCGAGCCGAAGACCGTTGTCATTGACTTCGGCGGAGCCAATGCCGCAAAACCGCTTCATGTCGGACATCTCCGCTCGGCTGTCATCGGCGAGAGCATTCAGAGAATGGCGCGGTACATGGGCAATCATGTCATCAGTGATGTGCATCTGGGCGACTGGGGCCTCCAGATGGGACTGATTATCACCGAACTTCAGGAGAGAAAGCCGGAGCTTCCGTATTTTGATCCGGATTTCAAGGGGGAATACCCGGCTGAGGCGCCGTTTACCATCGCGGAATTGGAAGAAATCTATCCGGCAGCCAGCAAAAAATCCAAAGTGGATGAGGTCTTTGCCGAGAAAGCACATCAGGCGACCCTTCGCCTGCAGGAAGGATTTGCGCCGTACACCGCGATCTGGAATCACATCATGAACGTGTCCAAAAAGGATCTGAAGAGAAATTATGACAATCTGGACGTTCATTTTGATCTCTGGAAGGGTGAGAGCGATGCGGAGCCGTATATCCCGGGCCTGATCGATGATCTCGTGAAGAAGGGACTTGCGGTGGAGAGCCAGGGGGCTCTGGTGGTGGACATTGCCGAGGAGAGCGACACCCGGGAATATCCGCCGTGCATTGTCCGTAAATCCGACGGTGCCGCGCTTTACGCCACCAGTGATCTCGCCACCATCATTCAGCGAGAGCAGGATTTCCATCCGGACCGTTACATCTATGTGGTGGATAAGCGTCAGGAACTGCATTTCACGCAGGTTTTCCGTGTATCCCGGAAGGCGGGATATGTCAAGCCGGAAACGGAACTCACTTTTCTCGGCTTCGGCACGATGAACGGAAAGGACGGCGGTCCGTTTAAGACCAGAGACGGCGGCGTCATGCGGCTAGAGTATCTGATCCATGACATCAATGAGGAAGTGGAGAAGAAGATCCGTGAGAAGGGAAGAGTTCCGGAGGATGAGATCGCGGAGACCGTCCGCAGAGTCGGCCTTGCGGCGCTGAAGTACGGCGATCTGAGCAATCAGGCGACAAAGGATTACATCTTTGACGTGGACCGCTTCACTTCCTTTGAAGGAAATACCGGCCCGCACATTCAGTATATGGATGTACGCATCAAGTCCATTCTCACCCGGTATGCGGAAGAAAAGGGTGCAGCTGCCGCACAGGCCGCAGTGATCCGCCCGGCGGAGAGCGATTCCGAAAAGAAGCTCCAGATGGTTCTCGCGAAGTTCGGCGAGGCTGTGGAGAGCGCATGGAATGAGATTGCGCCGCACAAAATCTGCGCGTATATGTCGGAAGTGTCCGATGCATTCAGCGCATTCTATCTGGACAACAATATTCTTGGCGAGACCGATGAGAACCGCCAGAAGGGCTTTATCGCGCTGATCCGTCTGACCAGCCGCGTTCTGGAAACCTGTATGGATCTGATCGGAGTGAAGGCGCCGGATCACATGTAACCGGAAATTTATAAAGCAGTAATTTTGGCAGGGGAAAGCAGAAAATGCAGACTCCTGCCCTTTACGCATTATTACGGAGAAACTGATGAAAAAATACTGGAAATACATTTCCCCGTATCTCGGGGCATTTATACTCGCCCCGCTGATGATGATCGTTGAGGTCCTCGGCGACGTCCTTATGCCGAAATTTATGTCGATGATCATCAATGTCGGCGTGGCTGACCATGATACGGGTTACATCCTGAAGATGGGCGCCGTGATGTTTCTGACTGCGGTGGTCATGGCAGCCAGCGGTGTTTTCGCCGCCTGGTTTGCGGCGAAAGCATCCATCGGATTCACCGCGGATCTCAGGCGCGATCTTTTTGCGAAGATTCAGCAGTTCTCGTTTCACAACATTGACGAGTTCAGCACCGGATCTCTGGTTACCAGACTGACCAATGACGTACAGCAGCTTCAGCAGGTTCTGATGATGAGCCTGCGCATGCTTCTGCGGGCTCCGGGAATGCTGATCGGCGCCCTCATCATGGCATTTATGATGAATGCGCGCCTTGCGCTGGTAGTTCTGTCCGTCATCCCGGTTCTTGGGGGGCTGATCTTTGTGATCATCCGGCTGTCTTTTCCGCGGTTTACGCTGATGCAGAAGAAGATGGACGGACTGAACAATCTGGTTCAGGAAAATCTGACCAACATCCGCGTGATCAAGTCGTTTGTGAGGGAAGAACATGAGACGGAGCGGTTTTCTGAGGCCAGTACCGATCTGATGAAGTGTTCGCTGAACGCCATGAAACTTGTCATTGCCATGATGCCGATGATGATGTTTATGATGAACGCGACGACCATCGCCGTGGTCTGGTACGGAGGCAACATGATCATCGGCGGTGAAATGCCGGTGGGCGATCTGACGGCATTTACCACTTACATCGTTCAGATTCTGATGTCCCTTATGTTCATGTCCATGATTCTGATTCAGATGGCGAGGGCTCTGGCCTCCCTCCGGAGAATCAATGAGATCATGAACACGGAGGTGGATCTGACGGACAATGCGGCGGCAAGAAAAGATGCGGAAGTGACCCGCGGTGAAATTGAATTCCGGAATGTCTCCTTCGCCTACTCCATGGACACGGAGCCGGTTCTTTCGGATATTAGTTTTACGGCCCGTCCCGGTGAGACCATCGGGATTACCGGAGCAACGGGAAGCGGAAAGACAAGTCTTGTCCAGCTGATTCCGCGGCTCTATGACGTGACCGCCGGCGAGATCCGCATTGACGGGATCGATGTCCGCGATTATTCGCTGGATCACCTCCGGAAAAGTGTCAGCATGGTGCTTCAGAAAAATGAACTCTTTTCGGGAACCATCGCGGAAAATCTCCGGTGGGGGGATGATGAGGCGACGGAGGAGGAGATCGTCCGTGCGGCCGATCAGGCTCAGGCGGATGGCTTTGTCCGCGGTTTTGAGGACGGATATGACACGGATATGGGCCAGGGCGGCGTCAATGTCTCCGGCGGACAGAAGCAGCGTCTCTGCATCGCCAGAGCTCTTCTGGTCAAACCCAAGATCCTGATTCTCGACGATTCCACAAGCGCGGTGGATACCGCGACGGAGCAGAAGATCCGGGCGGCTTTCTATACATCCCTGAAAGATACCACGAAGATCATCATCTCCCAGAGACTGTCCTCCATCGAGGACGCAGACCGGATTCTTGTACTGGATGAGGGAAAAATCATCGGTGAGGGAACCCATGACGAGCTGATCCGCGGCTGTGAAAAATACCGGGAGATCTGGCAGACACAGAGCGGAAAACAGGCAAAGGAGGTGCAGGCATGATCAGTGAAAAGAGAGTGGAAAGTCTGCGCCGCCGATACGGAAAGAGGAAGGCGGCCGCCCCGTCCGGATTCCGGCGGCACGGGCCGGGAGCCGTGCGGGAAAAAACAAAAAGGCCCGGCGATACGCGGGAAGTAATCCGCCGTCTCTTCGGATATCTTGAGGCCGACCGGGCCGGTATGCTCATCGCGTTTTTGTGCGTCATTGTCGGTACGGTGACGAACCTCGGCGGCGCCTATATGCTCCGGCCCATCATCAACACCTATATTGTCCCCATCGCCGGCGGCAAGGGTGACCCGGCGGGGCTTGCCCGGGCACTGTGCCTCATGGGAGCGGTTTATCTTGTCAGTGTTCTGGCGAATTTTGCGCAGGCCAAAATCATGCTGAACATCGCGCAGAAGGCGCTGCGGAATATCCGCAACGACCTGTTCGGAAAGACGCTGGAGCTTCCGCTCCGCTTTCATGACACCCACACGAAGGGCGATCTGATGAGCCGGTTTACCAATGACGTGGACACAATCGGAATGATGCTTTCCAGCACGCTGGTGCAGCTGTTTTCGGGTGTACTGAGCCTTGTGGGAACACTGGCCCTGATGCTGTACACCAGCATTACCCTCAGCGTTGTGACACTGGTCATGATCCCGGTCATGATGAAGGCCGGAGCGATGGTTGCGTCAAGGAGCCGGAAATATTTCTCGGCCCAGCAGTCAGCCCTCGGCGCGCTGAACGGTTATATCGAGGAGACGGTTCACGGTCAGAAGGTCGTAAAAGTGTTTGTGCACGAAGAAATCGCCAAAGAGGAGTTCGGATATCTGAACGATGACCTGAAGGACAAGCAGATCTATGCCCAGTTCTTCGGCGGTATCATGGGACCGGTCATGGGAAATCTTAGCCAGATGAACTACGGACTCACCGCCTGTGTGGGCGGTCTGTTATGCCTTCTGCGGGGATTCGATGTGGGCGGACTGACGGTGTTTCTGAATTTTTCCAGACAGTTTGCCCGTCCGATCAACGAGCTCTCCATGCAGATCAGCAATGTATTCTCGGCGCTTGCCGGCGCGGAGCGCGTGTTCCAGCTGATGGATGAGCTGGCCGAGGAGCCGGATGCGGAGGATGCGTTTATTCCGGAGCCGATCCGCGGCGATGTGGTGGTAGATCATGTGGTATTCGGGTATAACCCGGAGAAGCCGGTGCTTCATGACATCAGTCTTTACGCGAAGCCGGGGCAGAAAATTGCTTTTGTCGGTTCCACCGGTGCGGGAAAAACGACGATCACGAATCTGATCAACCGGTTTTATGACATCCAGTCCGGAACCATTTCCATCGACGGGGTGGACATCCGGAAGATTCCGCGAGCGGTTCTTCGGAAAAATATTGCCATGGTTCTTCAGGACACGCATCTCTTCACCGGAACGGTGCGTGAGAACATTCGGTACGGCCGTCCGGACGCGACGGATGAGGAAGTGGAAGAGGCGGCAAAGACGGCCAGCGCCCACTCCTTTATTAGGCATCTCCCGAACGGTTACGATACTCTTCTTGAGGGGGACGGCTCGAATCTCTCCCAGGGTCAGCGGCAGCTTCTGAACATTGCCCGCGCGGCGATCTCCAAGGCGCCGATCCTGATTCTCGATGAGGCGACGAGTTCGGTGGATACCATGACGGAGCGCCATATCGAGGAGGGCATGGACCGCCTGATGGCGGACCGCACAACGCTTGTGATTGCCCACCGGCTCTCGACGGTCCGCAACGCCAACGCCATCATGGTTCTGGAACACGGCAGAATTATCGAGCGCGGCGACCACGAGGATCTTCTGGCGGCGAAGGGACGCTACTATGAACTCTACACCGGTGCGACGGAACTCGAGTAAACACTGGAAAGCAAACGGGGAACGGGCAGACGAGGGCAGCACATAAAGGAAACGTTTGACCGGGATACGTTCAAATGGTATTGGCACCCCGGATATACAAAACGGAAAATCCGTTTTACATCCGGGGCTGGAGAAGAGATATGAAGAAAAGGATTGCGGATCTTCATCTGCACAGCATCCGGTCCGACGGAAGCTGGACAGAGGAGGAGTTACTGGCCGAACTTCGAAAGCGCGGGATTACCGTGTTCTCGCTGACGGACCACGACACGATTGCCGGAATTGCCAGAATGGAAGAAATCGTGCCGCAGGACATGCGGTTTATCCGTGGAATCGAGTTTTCCGCGGTTTCACCGGCAGGGAAATGTCATATTTTAGGATATGGATATGATCCTTTCTCGCCGGAATTTCTTGCGGCTATCGAGGAGGGGAGACATCTCCGCGAAGAAAAATTCCGAAAGCGGCTGAATCATCTGAAAGAGTGGCATGACATTGAGCTGAGCGAGGAAGAACTGCGGAAACTGTCGGAACTGACCACCGTCGGGAAGCCCCATCTGGCTCGAATCCTGATGGAAAGAGGACTTGCCGGTTCGGTCAAAGAGGCAATAGAACAATTCATCGACGATCATGGCGGCAAAGACAGCGGAGATGCCAGAATATCGGCAGAAACAGCGATTTCCGCAATTATTGCCGCCGGAGGTATCCCTGTGTGGGCGCATCCCTTAGGAGGAGAAGGGGAAAGGCACCTTGCGGAGGATGAGTTCCATGAGCAGCTGGAAACCCTTTGCCGCTTCGGGCTGAAAGGCCTGGAGTGTTTCTATTCCCGTTATACCGAGGCGGAGGAGCGTTTCCTTCTTGAAAATGCACAGGAGCGGGGACTTTATGTCAGCGGCGGAAGTGATTGCCACGGAACGAACAAAAATATCGCGCCCGGCGAGGAGCGGGCCGACAAAATGCCGGCAGATCCGGCACTTCTCACGATTTTGGAAAAACTATAAATACTGTAAAATAACTGATGGTTATGAGATTTCGCTTTCAAATTGAGAAACAATGGTTGGGTGATATATCTCTATATACCATCAGTTTTTTTGAGTTAAAGGTTGATTTGGAGATGTTTATTATGTGCACCATTTCCTAAAAACGTCAGAAATACTAAAAAATATAAAAAAGGAAAGTATTTTATGGTAAATATGATATAATTTGTATTGCGCACTGAAACATTCATATAATAAGAGAATCAAATTACCGATATGAACGAAAATACTTTGTCAAGATTAATACTCAAATTAGATGCAGAGGGGCTTAATTACAAAAAAGCATCAGACTTTCACGGGGTATTGTTTTCACTGATTGATCACGAGTATGCAGAATTTCTTCATAGGCAACAGCTTCATCCATATAGTCAGTATATATATTTTAAAAATGGAGGATGCTATTGGTATATTCATGCTTTAAATTCGGAGGCATACATTCATATAATAGAACCATTGCTAAAGGATGAGTTTAATCAGTTTCAGATCCACAATGGGAACATTGGTGTTTCGGTTACAGATAAGACCCTTACTGTGAAAAAGTATTCGAATCTCATGGAGGAGTTCTACGATAAGCCGGTTAATCGGGATTATGAAGTGGAAGTAAGAACATATACTTCATTTAAACAAAGGGGACGGTACAATATCACACCGGATTTAAGACTTTTCTTTCAAAGTTTAATGATGAAGTATAGTGCAGTCTCAGGAAATGAAATAATGGCTGACGAGGAAACATTAGAGCAGTTGACATTGGATTCAGTGATTTCCCGATATCGATTAAAAACAGGAGTTTTTCCAGTCGAGGGAAGGACAATTCCCGGATTCATGGGGACGATGGGAATTAAAGTTTTTGGTTCTGATACAATGATGCGTTATGTTCGTTTGCTGCTTCAATTTGGCGAATATTCTGGAATTGGCATTAAAACAGCGATTGGAATGGGTGCAATAAAGATAATTGGGGAGGATTAAGGTGACAGACAGGGATTTACAAGTGGTAATCGGTGCTCTTCTTCATGATATCGGAAAGGTCATCTATCGAGACGGGACAGATGGACGAACTCACAGCGAAAGTGGATATGATTTTTTGAAAAATGAAATCAAGATTAAAGATATGGAAATCTTGAATTGTGTTCGCTTTCATCATGGCAGAGCACTCAGTGGAGCAAGAATTGACGATAACTCCTTGGCATATGTGGTTTATATTGCCGATAACATTGCTTCTTCCGTTGATCGAAGGGAAAAGATGGAGGAGGGGAAAGGATTTGAGTTACACACGCCGCTACAGCCTGTTTTTAATCTGTTAAACAAAAACAATGGTAAGGCGTATTATTCCCCATCACACATCAATGTAGAAAAAGACATTAACTATCCTACTGATGAAAAGAAGTGCTTCACAAAAGAGCAGTATCGGAATATTGTTTATAATTTGTCCGATAACCTAAAGGGCATTGAGTTATCAGTTGAATATGTGAATTCGCTTTTGGAGGTTATGGAGGCCAACCTATCGTTCGTGCCTTCTTCTACCTCCGCTGCTGAAGTGCCGGATATCTCTCTTTTTGACCATTTAAAGCTAACGGCGGCGATTGCGAATGCAATTGTAAAATATCTGGATTTGGAAGAGAATAGTTCATTTAAAGAAGCCTGTTTAAAAAATGAGAAGGCATTTATGGAGAAAAATGCTTTTCTGATTGCAAGTCTGGATATTTCAGGGATTCAGAAATTTATTTATACTATACAGAGTAAAAATGCATTGAGAACTCTTCGTGCAAGATCGTTCTATTTGGAAATTACGATGGAACATATTATCGATGAGCTTTTAATCGAATTGGGGCTTTCCAGATGTAATTTGCTCTATGCTGGAGGCGGTCATTGTTATCTCATTCTTCCAAATACAGATGAGTGCAAAAATATTTTTGAAAAATATTTAGAGGAAACAAATAAATGGTTCCTTGAGAACTTTCAGACCGATTTATATATGGCGGGAGGGTTTAGCGCATGTTCTGCCTTCAATTTGAAGAATCATCCGCACGGAAGCTATGAGCAGATATTTCGTAATGTGTCGAAGAGTATTTCAAATCGAAAAATGAACCGATATGATGCTAAGACAATCCGGATGCTTAATTCTCAGATACATGATGATTACACAAGAGAATGTTCAGTATGCAAAAAGGTAGCACATACTGATCAAGATGGTCTCTGTTCGACTTGCAATGCTCTTCAAAAGTTCTCAGCAAAAGTTCTGTATTCTGATTTCTATACAGTTGAATACGGTGAAATGGAGAGTGGCCTTCCTTTGCCGGGGGGATATTCTTTGATAGTCGATACAGAGGATTCTTTGAAAAAAAGAATGCAGAACGATCCCAATTATGTCAGAACTTACAGTAAAAATAAATCGTTTACCGGTAAGCACGTGGCAACAAAACTATGGATTGGGAATTATACGGCCAAAGCTACTTTTGAAGAGTTTGCGGAGTCATCGAAGGGGATTAAGAGAGTAGGAATTCTCAGAGCGGATGTCGATAATCTTGGTCATGCATTTGTCTCGGGATTTAAAAATACGGAAAATAATGATAAGTATATGACCATTTCAAGGACGGCGACACTGTCAAGGCAACTATCATTGTTTTTTAAACTGCATATCAATAAAATTTTGCAAAATCCTTCCTTTTCTTTTGAAGGAAACCAAAAAGATCACCGAAATATCACGATTGTTTATTCAGGTGGCGATGACGTTTTTGTGGTGGGTGCGTGGAATGAAATCATTGAGTTTGCGATTGATTTGCGAGATGGATTTGAAAAGTTCTCAGAAGGAACGTTAAGTCTTTCTGCCGGCATCGGTTTGTATGACGATACGTATCCGATCAGCGTCAGTGCGATTGAAGTAGAAGATATGGTTGATCATTCGAAAGAACTTCCAAATAAGAATGCGGTAACTCTTTTAGAAGATGGCTGTTTCCACGACAAGATCAGTGACGGAACGTATAAATGGAATGAGTTCAAGGAAAAAGTAATTGGTGAAAAACTGACTGAGATAACGACGTATCTTGCTTCTGTAGAAAACCAGCATGGAAATGCGCTGCTTTACAGAATACTTGAGCTTGTGAGAAAACAGGACGAGCCGATTAATTTCGCCCGTTTTGTTTATACGCTGACCAGACTTGAACCGGAGAAAAATGGAGACAAAACTGATGATGAACAGAAAGAAATGTTCACGCGGTTTTCAAAGAATATGTTGCAGTGGATCAACAATGAGATGGATCGAAGGGAGTTAAAAACAGCTATTGAGTTATATGTTTATCTGCACAGAGGGGAGGAAGAAAATTGAAGATCATCAATGATACAAATTATGTCGATGAAGCGGAAAATGCGATAAAGAGACTAAAAAACAAGATCAATCCAAAAACAGGACGTCCTGATCCTATGGTGAAGACATCGAAGATACGAAATCTGTTATCCATGTCTGCTGATATTTATAATAATGTTTTAATTCTTAACAGCGAAAAGCTGAATTCAGAGCTGGCTGGAAGAATTGAATATCTACGAATGAGATTTGTATATGAATGTGGCAGAGAGCCTACCGTTAAAAATTTTGTTTTAGAAGCGAAAATACTTGATGTATTAAAGGAAATCGACGGGAATAAGTCGAATTACATTTTGTTTAATCACTATATGGAAGCGTTGGTTGCATTTCATAAGTTTTATGGCGGAAACGATTAGGAGGCGAGTAGATGTACAGTAAAATTCAAATCACAGGTTGCTTGCGAGTTGAGACAGGTATGCATATTGGCGGTTCTTCTGCCTTTGCTGCTATCGGCGCGGTAGATTCTCCTATTTTTAGGGACGTTCAGACCAAATTGCCAATGATTCCGGGATCGTCACTTAAAGGAAAAATGAGGACGCTTCTTGCCAAGGAATATAATGAAATGTTTGCAGTGAGACCGGATGACGATCATGAAAGAATCACCAGGCTTTTTGGATCTGCAAAAAAAGGTGACGTTAGAAAGAGCAGGCTTTTGTTTTCTGATATGGTTTTAGCGAATGAATCCGAACTTCGTAAGCTTGGACTACAGAGCATGACCGAAGTAAAATTTGAGAATACAATCAATCGTGCCACTGCAGTTGCTAATCCACGGCAGATTGAAAGGGCTGTACGAGGTTCTGAGTTTGAATTGGATATTATGTACGAATACGAAAAGGAAGATGATTTTATCGAAGACATGGAGACTCTTGCAGAAGGATTTAAACTTCTTCAATATGATTATCTGGGCGGAAATGGATCCAGAGGATATGGAAAAGTGAAATTTACAGACATTGCGGCTGAAGTGGTGGTAGGTAATGTCGAAGATTCATTGATGTCCAAATGTAATGAGATTCTCACTCAGAATCTTACCTAAGGATAGGATGACGATATGGAATATGAGATTTTTAAATTGAGGTTTCCGTATGGAGTGCATTTTGGAGATAAGTCATTGGAAAAGTCAAATGTGACATTTTCCGCCGACACTCTTTTTTCAGCACTGTGTATTGAGGCCCTGAAATCGGCCCATTTGTTTGATGAATTTTTTGAGTATGTAAAAAATGGTCAGCTTCTTATGTCGGATGGGTTTCCGTTTGTGAGTAATGAGTTTTTTCTTCCGAAACCTATGCTTCAATTTCGCGTGGATGACGACGGTTCTTCGGTGAAAAAGAAACAGTTCAAAAGAATACAATATGTAGCTATGTCTATGTGGGATGATTTTATTCGGGGAAACCTCGATCCGGAAAAAGAACTAAATCTTGAAAAGAAAATCGGGCATCACGAGTCGAATACTCACGTGGCTATTCGGGGATTGGAAGAAGCAATGCCTTATAGAGTAGGATCCTACCGGTTTTCGGATAAAGCAGGATTATATATTCTTTTTGGCTATGAAAAAAAAGAGATTAGAGATTTATTCTATAAATTACTTGATCGATTATCATTCTCGGGGTTGGGCGGAAAGCGGTCGGCCGGTTTGGGAAGATTTGAGATTTTTTTTGGCAAAATACCTGAGGACATAAGAACGTTACTTGAAAGAAAAACGGATAGATATGTATCATTATCTATAGGTTTGCCGAAGGATGCAGAATTGGACTCCTGCATTGAGAATGCATCGTATATATTGGAAAAGAGAAGCGGATTTGTAGATTCTGCAGATTATTCCGATCAATATATGAGGAAAAGAGATTTGTATATGTTTGCTGCGGGGTCGGTTTTTTAAAAAAATTCTGTGGTGATGTATTCGATGTATCATCAGGAGGAAAGCATCCGGTATATAAATACGGGAAACCGGTCTTTATAGGAGTATAGTTCATGAAAGAGTACTTGAGAGAATATGATGTAGAATTGGAAACGATCGGACCATTGTTCATCGGCTCAGGATACGAACTGAATAAAAAAGAATACTTGTTTGGAAATGATGAAATTAAGATAATGGACATCCCGCGTCTTTTTTCTTTTTTTGAAAAAAAAGGTCTTCGGAACCGGTTTGAATCGTTCTTTTTGGATGATGTTAGGAAAGATCTTTTTCGATTTTTAAGAGAAAACAGCATTCGTATAGATGATGTGTCTGATTGTATAAAATATAGGATAAGGCAGTCAGATACTTCGCTGGAGCGTGGAAAACCGGCAGCAGTAATGGAATTTGTAAAGGATCCATATGGACTTCCTTATATCCCCGGAAGTTCCATAAAGGGTATGCTCAGAACGATTCTCTTGGCATCAGAGATTGCCTTACATGACAATCAATATGTGACCAACAAAGAGAAAATTCGAGATTCTCTTTATCGAGGAGGCAATCGGAACACATTATTGAGGAAAGAAGCAAAAGATATTGAAGCGACAGCGTTTCATAAGCTAGGAAGAAATAAGGAAAAAAAAGACGATTCTGTCAACGATGTGCTGTCTGGATTAGTTATAAGTGATTCGCAGCCGCTTAATCTTGACGACCTGGTTCTTTGTCAGCGGGTGGAGTATCATGTGGATGGAGAAGAGAAACATTTGAATCTTTTAAGAGAATGCATCAAACCGGGCACGAAAATTCATTTCAAAATGACCATTGATTCTTTGCTTTGCCCGTATGGTAAAGAAGATATTATCAACGCAATAAGGTTTTTTAACAAGAATTATAATGAGATGTTTCGCAATGTCTTTCCGAAGTTCACGCCAGGAAAACCGGATTCTGTTTATTTGGGAGGCGGAACAGGTTTTGTATCAAAAACAGTGATATATCCGTTGTTTGGGAAGCAAAATGGGATTGATGTGACAGTGAATGTTTTCGGTGCGACAAAAGTGCCAAGAAACCATAAGCATAATTTGGATAGGCAGATCGGGGTTTCACCACATATACTTAAAATGACATATTATTATGGAAAAATGTTTCATATGGGCGAATGCAGATGGCGGTTTTGTTGATGGATTTTGCCGCGATGCCTAAAAATACGGGCTTTACAACGATTTTTGGGCATCCGGCGTTTATCTCTATAGGCTGTTTGCAGTTTTGCCACGCAAATCGATATCTGAACCACGATTTTATCAGGGGATCAGAGGATGGGATTTAGGAATAGATTCTCCGAAAGGAGATGGAAACACTTTCGCCCAAACAGTCATACTCAAGTGCTGAATTTAGGAATAGATTCTCCGAAAGGAGATGGAAACGCTATATTGTCAACCCATTGAAACAACTTTTTTTAATTTAGGAATAGATTCTCCGAAAGGAGATGGAAACCAGTGCATAAAAAATAAACACAACAACCAAAATGATTTAGGAATAGATTCTCCGAAAGGAGATGGAAACTTTAACTGTCATTGTTGCCCTTTTCTCTATCTGAATTTAGGAATAGATTCTCCGAAAGGAGATGGAAACTGCATATTGTAAAACTTAATGAGCATTACGAGTATTTATTTAGGAATAGATTCTCCGAAAGGAGATGGAAACTTCATCACGGTTTATAGTCGTTTTTAGTCGAACACAATTTAGGAATAGATTCTCCGAAAGGAGATGGAAACTGCGGGATGCTTGTGCTCATGAACTCTTTCATTTCCTATTTAGGAATAGATTCTCCGAAAGGAGATGGAAACAGCTGTGATCTTATTATCTTTTGCAGATTTCACATCAGATTTAGGAATAGATTCTCCGAAAGGAGATGGAAACTTTAATTCTTTCAGCCACTCCGCAAGCTGTCTGCGCATTTAGGAATAGATTCTCCGAAGGGAGATGGAAACGAGATTCATGCAAAGCACGGTTGCTACTGTAGTTACAATTTAGGAATAGATTCTCCGAAAGGAGATGGAAACAATGCTCCGTTCAGATACATGTAGACATCCCACCAATTTAGGAATAGATTCTCCGAAAGGAGATGGAAACGTGTTTGCAGTAGAACTCAACCTCTGCCCGTTCTTCATTTAGGAATAGATTCTCCGAGAGGAGATGGACGTTGTTTAAATTGCAAATCATGGTAGACCCATATAATTTGAGGTTATAATATGAGTGAGGTATATATTACAGAAAATGGTGCAATGTTAACTGCTGAGAATAATCGTATCAATATAAAATATAAGAATGGTTTGCTGGAATCGTTGCCCGTAGAAACTGTAGAGTGCATTATCTTGTTGGGAAAGGGGCAACTATCTACACAGTGTATGGAAACATGCATGACAAAGGGAATACATGTATCCTTTTTCTCTAAGGGAGGACGATATTTTGGAAGACTAATGTCTACGGGTCATGTAAAAGCTGAATTGCAACGGAAGCAGGCAGCATTATATGAATCACAATTTGCCATAGACTTGAGTCGAAAAATTATTAATGTAAAAATAGCAAATCAGATTACTGTTTTGAGAAGATATGCAAAGAGTAGGTCAATTTGTGTGGACGAAGAAATCTTTAATATGCAAAATAGTAGAAAAAAAGTTTTGCAGGTAAGTACAATATCTGAAATGATGGGATATGAAGGAAGTGCGGCAAGATCCTATTTTGAGAGGTTAAGTTATTGTATTGAATCAGAATTCAGATTTAAAGGACGTTCAAAGCGACCGCCAAGGGATGAATTTAATTCTCTAATCAGTTTAGGATATTCTATTTTGATGAATGATTTATATGCGGAGATTGAAAACCATGGATTGAACCCATTTTTTGGATTTTTACATCGTGATGCAGAGCATCACCCAACATTGGCGAGTGATTTAATGGAAGAATGGCGGGCGGTTTTGATTGACTCTCTTGCGATGAGTCTGATTAACGGACATGAACTGCACAAAGACGATTTCATATTTGAGGACGATAATGCGGGATGTTTTTTGACAAAACAATGCTTGATAAAATATATTAGAAAACTGGATGAAAAGATGAAAACGAAAACGAGATATCTTAATCAGGTTGATTTCCCCGTAAATTTTAGGAATGCAATCGCATATCAGATTTCTTCGCTTGTTCGCTCAATCGAATGCGTGGACGCTTCCTTGTATAATCCAATTCAAATCAGGTGAAATAATGGAACGAGAAGATTATTTCTTTGGAGAGGGACAAACATCAGATTCCAAAAAAATTTATGCTTTGGTGATTTACGATATTGTAGACAATCGAAAGAGAACAAAGTTTGCAAAAATTTTGGAGGGGTATGGAAACAGAATCCAAAAATCTGGATTTGAAGTAAAAATATCGACTCGAAAATTTGAAAATCTTTTGAATGAAATTCCAAAATTTTGTGGTTCAATGGACACAATAAGAGTATATAGAATTTCAGGGCAGAACCTCGTTTATAAGTGGGGAAAAGATGATAACAAGACCCAAGATGATTTAATCATATTATAGGAGAATGAGAATGGGAAAGACAATCTTGTTTTCGGCGGTAGGCGGTACAGATCCGATTTCATTGAATAATTTGCATGATGGATCGCTTTTACATATTTGCAGATGGTATAAGCCGGATGAAGTGTATCTTTATATGTCAAAGGAGATGCTGGAATTCCAAAACCAGGATGATCGATATCGATATTGTATTAATAAATTGGCAGAGAGTCAAAACAGAGAAATAATAATTCATGAAATCGAACGCCCTGAATTGGTTAATGTCCAGGATTTTAATTATTTCTATGATGATTTTAAAGGGTGTTTGTCAGAAATAATTAGAAATGCAGGGGATGCTGAGATATTGGTAAATATTTCATCCGGGACTCCTGCGATAAAGAGCGGACTTTTGGTTCTAATTACACTTGGAGAATTATACTGTAAGACAGTTCAGGTTATAACTCCGACCAAGAGTCTAAACGAACATAGTCATAAAGAATATGATGTAGAAATGTTATGGGAATTGAACGAGGATAATCTTCCCGATTCAGAGAATCGATGTAAGATTGTCTATTGCCCAAGCCTTTCAAATATAAAGCAAACAGAAATAATTAAACAATTAGTCCGTGAATATGATTATAAAGCTGCTTTGTCCGCAGCGGAACTTTTGCCGGAAGAAGCTACAAAGTCTTACTTAGCATTGTTAAAGATTGCTTGTGCAAGACTGCAATTGGATAATCGAGATTTGAATGCGCAGGTAAATCAATACCAAATGAGTGGATTCCCTGTTAAGGGCGATGATGCAAGAAAATATTTTGAATATGCACTGGCTTTGGATATTAAGCGGCGTCGTGGTGAATATGGGGATTTTGTTCGAGCACTTTCGCCTATTTTAGCAGATCTATTTGAAATGGTTTTGTATAAGGAATGTGGGATAAATATCCGAAAATATGTTGAAGTAAAGAACAGAGTTCCAAGATGGAGCCCCAGTCTGCTGTGTGGGACGGAGGTTGAAAGCATTCTGATCAGCTCGTTTAGCAGTTTTGATTATAAGGCAGTGTCATCCATTCATATTCTTAAGATTATTGAAAACAAATGTCATAATGAAAAAGTAATAAATATTGTAGAATCGCTTCGACAAGTTGAGCAGGAAGTAAGAAATATAGCGGCACATGAGGTTGTATCTGTTACAGAGAAAATGATTAAAGATACGACTGGATATTCCTCGCAACAGGTTATGAATCTTGTGAAAGAAGTGTTCAAGTATACAAATTTGAATATTCGTTCCGAATATTGGGATGCATATGATGATATGAATGATTTTATTATTAGTAAAATTTAAAGAAAAAATGCATGACATAAAAGAACTGCATATTCGGGAATGTTTAGCGGTAAGGAATTCACATAAATGATGTGCTTGTAAAGCCTTTGATCGATAATTCTTTTTTATGTATATGCAAAATATTCTGGAATAGTAATCGCCTCTGTTATTGAGACGGAATTATTCATTGCCCCCCCCCTAAATAGCCAGTATTCTTTCTCAAAATGATCGAAAATTATCAGAAGAAAACAAAGATATGATTTATTTCTGTTGCTATTTGAAAAATAAACGCATAGAATGATCATGGGAAAGAACATTTGGTGGTTGGGTTTTTACACTCTGCACGTCTTTTTCGGTGTGGGGAGTTTTAAGACCTGACCATATAAGGGGGTGGGAAATAATGTATAGACGAAAAGTAAATGGCTGGCTTAAGCATCTGGATTTTATCGTGCTTGACATCCTATGTCTGGATCTATCCTTTATATTGGGATACTACATCCGACACGGCAGATTCTTTACAATATCGGACAGAGTCTACATTAATATGTGTTTGGTGCTGGTATTGGTAGACCTTGTCGTAGCATCCTCTTTCAATTCATTTCATCATGTGTTAAAGAGAGGTATCTATGCTGAATTTGTCAAGATGCTGCAGCATCTCAGTATTGTTCTTGGTGTTACGGTATTTTACCTTTTTGCGGTACACCATGCAGCGATCATTTCCCGATTGAACATTCTCTATATGATTCTGATCGATATTGTTTTGGCATACAGCGTGCGCTTATTGTGGAAAGAAAAACTGAAAAATAAACCGGTTTCCCAAAGAAGCAGCTCCCTTGTCATCCTTACGGGTCTTGAAAATGTAAGTGAGATCATTAACCGTGTTGCCAGAAACGAATATGGAAACCGCTTTGTTTCAGCCGTTGTGGTATTTGACGGAACCGGCAAAACACAGTCTGTCTACGATGCCATAACAGAAAATGGCGGCAGTGTACTGCCGGAGAGCAAAAGTTTTGCAATAGGACTTCAGGTTGTGGCAGATAAGGATTCGCTCATTGAATATCTGCTTACAAACTGGGTGGATGAGATATTGCTGGACATTCCGGAATCCCTTGAAAGGCAGGAGGATATCGTGGATGCCATCATTGATATGGGCATCACCGTTCATGTGTGCGTTCCCGAGATGACTAAAATCAAAGGGCGTCATCAGACCATCGAGAGGATCGGAGAGTATAATGTTATCACCAACAGCATCGGTGACGCGTCCGCGTATGCACTGATGTTTAAAAGGGTGATGGATATCTTCGGAGGAATTGTGGGTTCGGTTATAACCGTTTTTCTTGCGGTCATTGTTGGTCCCATCATATACATCCATTCTCCCGGTCCGATATTTTTCAAGCAAAAACGCGTAGGAAAGAATGGCCGAATGTTCTATATGTATAAATTCAGGTCCATGTACCCGGATGCGGAGGAACGGAAAAAGGAACTTATGGCACAGAACCGTATCAAGGATGGTTATATGTTCAAACTTGATTACGACCCGCGAATCATAGGGTGCTATAAGGACGAAAACGGCAGGATCCATAAGGGGATCGGGAATTTCATCCGTGACATGTCGATCGATGAATTTCCTCAGTTCTTCAATGTATTAAAGGGTGAAATGTCACTGGTGGGAACCAGACCGCCGACTCTTGATGAGTGGAAACGTTATAAACCCGAACATCGCGCCAGAATGTCTACGAAACCGGGCATAACCGGCTTGTGGCAGGTAAGCGGCAGATCCAAGATAACCGATTTTGATCAGGTGGTGGCTCTCGACAAACAGTATATCGAGAACTGGCGCCAGGGATTGGATATAAAAATACTGTTTAAGACGATATGGGTGGTGATCGAACGAAAGGGAGCAATGTAAGTTCCTGACTCGCCGTGAAAGCAGGCACCTGTGATTTTTCATTCCGTCGCCGGAATGAGTTCAGGGTGTCTGCTTTTTTGCGTTATAGGCAAATAAAGGATAAGGAAAGGTAAGGAAATGGAGTACGATCACGGTAAAGGCAGAAAAAAACACAGGCCCGGTAAGCCCGTAACCATATTTGCGGGAATCATAGTGCTTGCGGCGGTGGTTTCTTCCGTATGGTTTTATAACGAATACAAGCTGAGAAAAGCAGTGGAAGCGGCGAATGAAAAGAATGCGGCGTACACAGCCGGGACCCCGGAGAACATCCCGGCAGAGGAAATGAACGATCGGCTGAAGGCGGCAGGGATGACCGTGGATGAAAACGGAAATGTAGGCCTTGAAGGCGTTGACATGGATCGCTTGATCAATACGGTGCGATCCGATGGAGTGCTGACCGGGGGAGGAGTCCCGGATATAAAGTGTAAAAAGGCAGAGGATGGAGCCCTCATCTATACGGTGAACGGACAGGAGACCTCGGAAAGACCGAAGCTTTTCGGGGAGAAGGAACTCTTTTATAACGGAGTGCACTACAAGAGAAATACAGCGGTGAAAGCCTGGCTGTTCCTCGGCGTAGATAACAAGGGCTCCTTACAGATCGACAGAGACATCAGTGAAATCGGTCTCTCTGACGGAATCTTCCTGGTGGCAGAGAATACGGCGAAGAATCGGGTACATATCATCCAGATTCCCCGTGATACCATGACCGCCATTACCGTGACGGATAAAAATTCAGATCCCGTTGGCACGGCGGTTGACCATCTGACCAGGGCATGGATGTATGGGGACAACCACGAAAAATCAGGAAAATACGCTATGGATGCGGTTTCCGGAGTTCTGGGCGGCTTAAAGATCGATGGCTACATGGCAGGGTCCATTGATATCATCAATAAGCTTAACAATTACGTGGGCGGCGTGGAAGTTACCATCGAGGATGATGATCTGGAGGCTGCGGATCCCGCGTTTGTAAAGGGAGCCACTGTGCTTCTGAAGGGCGATCAGGCGGAAAAGTTTGTGAGAAGAAGAGATATCACGGTGGATTTTACGGCCATGACCCGTATGTCAAGACATCGTCAGTATGTCATGGCCTTTGATCACAAGATTACGAAGCTTGCGAAAAGAGACTCCGATGTAATCCCGGGAATGTTTTCGCTCATAGAAGACAATATCGTGACAAACATGAAAAAAGGCACCTATCTTAAGATCGCCATGGATGCCGTGCTGAGCGGAGAACCTTTAAGCGATAAGGATTTTTCCACCTTGGAAGGTGAGAATCTGGTAAATCATGAAGAAGAAAAAGATGAATTCTGGCCGGATTATGAGCAGGTGGATCAGCTGGTATTGGATACTTTCTTCAGACAAATGTGACATGAAAGACAATTTTTTGGCATCGAATATATAAAAATAGTGTAGTAGAATGTTATTTTCACAATAATTATTGTAAAAATACGCGATAAGATGTAAAATTACTAAATATAAAGGGTACTGTGAGTAGGGATATGTACTGCGGAAGTACCTTGGTGCATGATTTTAAGGAGGCATATACCTATGAGAAAAAAACTTATGGTAATGGCACTTATCGCAGGACTCGCACTCTGCAGTTCCACAGCTGCATTTGCTGCGGGATCTAGCACAAACAACAGAGGTTATGAGGACAACTCGTCGGACGACGACGCCGGCAATCCACCTGCCAGCGCCACAAACACAGAAGTAATTACAGCTACACCATTTAAACTTTCGGAGAATGTCACACAGAATAAGTACATAGAGAATGGCGTAGAGGTGACAGTAACTGTCATTGGTAATGACGGGACAACCCTTAATCAGTCGGAGTCCATCCGCAACGGCACACAGCATGTTATGCTTCGAACCACAACGGGCGGAGCCAATGTTGGACCGAACGGAGAAGTTATCTGCAAGAATTCGATCTGCGTTATCACGGAGAACGGTGTTTCTCAGGGATTCTTCGTCAATCCGGAAACAGAGGGTCCGTTAGCGACAGGTGCAGATGCAACCTATTGGGCTTTCGACGCAAACGGTAATCTTGTTCTTCACTACGTAAATGCACAGGGTTACTTCTACACAGGAACTCATGTCATCGACGGAAAGACAGTCACATTCAACAGCGAGGGTGTGATTGTAGGTTGAGAATTCCATAATACCGTCTGCTCAAGAGGTTACATATAACCGCGCAAATTTTATCAAGATCATGGATCGGAAAGGCAGCAGACCGGGTCTACTGCCTTTCGTACTTTCATAATAGTATAATGTGCGCAAGGGATTTTCCGGCGTAAGGCATCAGGAAACGCCGCCGCCGGTGGAACCCTTGCAAAATTATGTTTTGATGCAGTTTTCGGAGCCTGCAGACCTGTATCCAAACATAATCCGGAAGACACCTGCATCTTTGCTTTTGGTCAGATACAGGGCCGGGATCACAGAAAAGGAGAATCGAGATGTTCGACATACACTCCCACATCATCTACCATATCGATGACGGCTCCCGGGATATGGAGGAATCGGTAGAACTTATCCGTTCTGACGTCCGGCAGGGGGCGACCGATATCATAGCGACACCCCACTATTATCCTGAATGTCCAGGCGATCCTGTTCGAATAAAGGAAAAGCTTTCCAGTATTGAGAAAGCAGTAAAGAAGGCCGGGATTTCAGTCAGATTATATGCCGGTAATGAAGTCCTGTATTTTGACAGTATGGCGGAACGCCTGAAAAACGGGGAGATACTTACTCTTGCGGGCAGCAGATATACCCTTATCGAGTTTTATCCCATGGAAAGCTATAAAACCATTCTGAAATGTGTTCGCAACATAAGAAACGCAGGATACCTTCCCGTCATAGCGCATGCAGAAAGATTCAGGGGGCTGAGAGAAAACGGTCTTGACGAGATCATCGGTCTCGGGGCATACATACAGCTTTCCACCGAACCCATCGGCAGAAAAGGACTTTCCGCAGTCTTTGACGGAGAAACCAGGTTTGTGCGGAAGGCCCTGAAACGAAAAGAAGTTCATTTTTTGGGTACGGATATGCACCGTGCGGACACGAGACCTCCGGTGATAACGGATGCTCTGAAATGGATTTCCGATAACCTTGACAGGGATTATGCGAATGCGATCCTTTTCGGGAATGCCATGAAGATGACGGAAGATAACGAGATCGATCGATAGACAATCTTTCATGCCCCTTACACCCTGACAATTGTGAGGAACCTATGCCAGATACTAATAACAATAACAATTTATTTCCACCAGACAACTTATTTACCATCAATACTCTGGACGACGATCAAGATGATGAGATTGATTTCGGTCAGATATTTTTTGAACTGAAGAAAAGGGTTCTGATTCTTATCCTGGCGCTGGCGCTGGGAGGCGGAATCGGATATTCGATTTCCAGGTTCGTGCTGACGCCCACTTATACCAGCACTTCCATTATCTACGTTATGAGCAAGGAAACCACCATTACGTCCCTGACGGACCTTCAGATCGGTTCCCAGCTTACCGCTGATTATAAGGTTCTGGTCACCTCCAGAACCGTCATGGAAAATGCCATTAAGAAATTAAATATCGAGGACATGGATTATCTTGATCTGAGGCGTAAGATCACTCTTGAAAATCCACAGAATACCCGTGTTTTAAATATCTCGGTGCTGGATACGGATCCAACCAGAGCGAAGCAGCTTACGGATGCGGTTTCGGAATGTGCTTCCGACTATATCGCGGACATCATGGAACAGGATCCGCCGAAGATTATCGAATATGGTGAGATTCCGCACCAGAAGACAGGCCCTCAGAATGGGAGAAATGCCGTGATCATGGCGGCGGTATTCTTCATGATCACGGCCGGATTCATCGTCATTTCAACCATGACAAATGACACCATAAGAACGGAGGATGATATCGAGAATTACTTCAAGCTTCCGGTTCTTGCGGCAATCCCGGAAAGGGACCCGGAGGCGGCCAGGAAGGCGGAACAATATAATTATGCTTACAGAAAAAAACAAAAGTAAGGATCTTTCGTTAATGACCATCAATAAAAAAACGGTAAATTTGAAACTGGCTCCGGATGACGATTTCCGATTCAGTGAAGCCATGAGAACTTTAAGAACCAACCTGTTGTTCTCCGGATCGAAGGTTAAGAATATTCTTATTACATCCACTTCACCAAACGAAGGAAAATCCACAACATCCTTTGAGCTTGCCAGAGTTTTCGCAGAGTCGGGAAAACATACGCTGTATCTTGACTGCGATATCAGAAAATCAGAGTTTGCTGCTGTGCACCGGGTCAGGGGAGAGATTGTGGGACTATCCCAGATGCTTACGGGACAGGTGGCGCTGGAAGACGGGTTTTATAACGATCCCAAGATGCCGAATCTTGATATGATCTTTGCAGGCCCCTATTCACCGAATCCCACAGAGCTTTTTGAAGATGAGATGTGCGAAAAACTGTTCCGGTTCATTAAAGAACTGAACTACGACATTGTGATCATGGATACCGCCCCCATCGGAACCGTTATCGATGCAGCGATCCTTACACGTTATGCGGACGGAGCGGCGCTTGTGGTAGAAGCGGATGTAACCACAAGACGTCTTTTCCGGAAATCGAAGGAACAGCTTGACCGTACGGGCGTCCGATTTCTGGGAGTTATTCTTAACAAGGTCAATATGACAAAGAGCGGTTATTACAACAGTTACTACAGCTATCATAAGTACGGAAAGAAATACTCAAAGTACGGATATGGTTATGGGGAGTACAGCAAGCCGAAGGCATAACTTTTGGGACAGAATTATTCCGGTAGAAGCCTTGAAGCAGGGGGCGCTTGGTTTTTGGGGGATATGACATCGTTGTTTGCTCCGTGGAGCTAAGACGTCAAACATCTTGAAAATCGTATCTGAAACACACTGTCCTGAAAGTGGGATAGTGTGTTTTTATTTCATGGGATAGATATCCGATTTTTCCTATGTTCCACCCTAACGCTCCGAGAGGATGCGCACGCCGCTCAACTCAAAAAGAAAAGCAACGGTGTGAGTAATGCCACGTAGGAAAAAGTGGAGAAGTCGAAACAGAAATGGAGAGACGGACATGGAGAACATCTACCAGAGAAAACGTGATATTACTATATGTGGTGTGGGGTTCTGCCCGACAACGAGAGTTGAATTTGTCAGGGAGGCTTTTTCCATGCCTACTTCTCCTGTGAGTGGGACGATAGATTTGATAGGTGTACCAGGGGTGAACAGTGCCAAGGCAGATCCAAAGGTGGCGGAGATGTACGCCTCCAGTTCTTTTGCGGCTATTGACGGTATGCCTATCGTCAAGATTGCCAGAAAAAAGGGATTCAATTGTGAGAGATGCTCGGGACCTGACATTATGGGCATGATGTTTGAGGAGAGCGTGAGGCAAGGGAAAACGCATTATTTATACGGTGGAAAAGACGATGAGGTGCTAATCCGCCTCCGGACTAATCTGGAAAGGGATTACCCTGGGATTCAGATAGTTGGGATGTATTCACCACCCTTCCGTCCTTTGACAGATGAAGAAGATGAGAAGATATGCTCCGAGATTAACTTTCTCCACCCCGATTTCCTCTGGGTCGGCATTGGCGCTCCCAAGCAGGAGATGTGGATGTGGAACCACAGAGAGAAGATTCATGGCACGGTTATGCTCGGTGTTGGGGCAGCTTTTAACTTCTTCGCAGGGACGCTGGACAAGTCGCCTGAGTGGATGGAGGAAGCCGGGTTGGAATGGTTATACAGATTGACGAAAGAACCGAAACGCCTCTGGAAGCGGTATGTGCTGGGCGGATTTAAGTGGCTTTACTATAGAGCAGAAGCGAAGGTAAAAGGTACGGATAAGTGATGATCAAACCTAAAGTGATAATGATCGGCCCTGGACGGGATGTTATGGGGGGGGTATCCACTGTGATCAATAACTATTATGCTATCGGTCTGGATAATGATGTGGACTTATACTACCTTCCCACGATGGAGGACGGCAGCAAGGTTAAAAAATTGGTAGTTGCTGCGAAGGCGTATATGGCCTTTGGGAGGTTGGTAAAAAAATACGACATTGTTCATATCCACATGGCGGCGCAGGCGAGTTTTGACCGAAAGTCTCTTTTCGTGAAAAGAGCGAAAAAGATTGGAAAGAAGATCATCATTCACCAGCACGCTGCAGATTTTGATAAATATTTCTTTGAACAGGTGGATGATAAGAAGCGCACGAGGATTAAGGAAATATTCGGATTAGCAGATAAGGTCATCGTCCTTTCGGAGGAATGGGCTGAGTTTTTCGGAAAGAATGTGTGTGACCAGGGAAAGATAGAGGTTCTCTACAACGGTGTTGTTATGCCGGAGTATGAGAAGAAAGACTATAGCGACCATAATGTTTTGATGCTGGGAAGGCTCGGCGAGCGGAAGGGCACATATGATCTGCTGAAAGCTATACCGAAGGTACTGGAACAGATAGGAGATGCAACCTTCTATTTTGGCGGGGACGGTGATGTAGAGCAGTGCAAGAAGATCGTGGCAGAGAATGGGTTGGCGGATCATGTAAAGTTCCTCGGCTGGGTACGAGATGAGGTGAAAGAGAAATACCTCAAAACTTGCAACACCTTTATCCTTCCCTCATATCACGAAGGTATGCCGATGGCTGTATTGGAAGCTATGAGCTACGGTCTCACCACGATCAGCACAAACGCTGGAGGCATTCCGCAGATTATCGAGCAGGGGGTTAGCGGCATCAGGGTTGAAGCTGGAGATATTGATGCGATTAGTTCTGCGCTGATCGATGTGTTGAAGGATAAAGATAAGCGGATGGCTCTGGGAAAAGCCGGGAGAGAGAGAATAAGAGTGAAGTTTGACTTGAGAGCTAATGTTATTGCTCTGGAAAAGATGTATCAACTATTGTGTGGAGATTCGTAATAATGAAAATATCGTTGATTACAATGCATGCAGTATATAACTATGGCTCCGCTTTACAGACTTACGCTACTATTACAGCTTTACAAAGGATGGGCCATGAAGTTGAAGTTATAAACTATTTTCCCAAAAGAATGCGTCAATATGGAACTATTAAACAAATATACAGAGATGCCTTGCCCTTCCATTCAAAGTGGAAATGTTTGGTAATTGCTTTTGCAAAATATCCTTCAATGAGAGAACTAAAAAAAGTGTTCGTTCCTTTTTCTTCTACACATTTTAATATGACAAGGAAATATGAGACAAATACTGAACTCACAACAAATGTTCCAATCGCAGATTGCTACTGTACAGGTAGTGATCAGGTGTGGAATGATTATTTAGAAGGGGAGTTTGATTTGGCATTTTTTTTAAATTTTGCTCCTGAGGGAAGTAAAAGAGTTGCGTTGGCTGCCAGTTTTGGGAGGGATGATATTTCACAAGATGAACTGCTCCCTGTAAAAAAATTATTGAATAGATATTCTGCCATATCAGTTCGCGAGGAGTCTGGGGTGGAGATACTAAAGGATGTACAAATCCCAATAAAAGAATGTGTGTTAGATCCGACATTTCTTCTATCTTTTGATGACTGGACCAAATTTGCCGTACCTATCCCTGAAACAGGTTATATACTTGTTTACCAGCTTCATGAAGATAGTATTGCATCAGAAGCTGCTATTGCAATTGGGAAAAGATTAAATAAGCAGGTGATCCGAATCAGTACTGATAGATTAAAAAGAATTAGAGGCGGAAAGACAGTGTTCTTCCCTAAAGTGGAAGAATTTGTTTCGTATATATTTAATGCGGATCTTATCGTTACAGATTCATTTCATGCTACAGCATTCTCTATTATCTTAAAAAAACAATTTGTATCAATAGAATGGAAAATGTTTAATGACAGGATCCAAACAATTCTGAGAAAAACAAAATTATCAGATCGAAGTGTTGGGTCTGTTGAAGAGGCTGTAAATATCTCTTCAAAGAAGATTGAGTTTTCAGAGGCGTCAAGATTGATAGAAATTGAAAAAGAAAAACTACAAGAATTTATAATTACAGCATTTTAGACAGGAAGTAGATAACGATGGCGATAAAACGAGGATTACATAGAAACGTAATAGATAGTAAACTTATATTGTTTTTTTTGTACAACCTCGCATTTGTTTTATACATGGCAGGATATATTCCAAGATATGTTAATCTGATGCTGCTTGCTATTTTTATCATCGTTAATGGTGGAGAGGTTCTGAAAAAAAGTAAAGGAAAAATCGGCAAAAAGATGTGTTTCTGGAAAGAAACCAAACTGATGATGACCAGTTTCCTGGCTTTTGCGATAATAAGTTTTATCATTCAAATAATTCATTTTCGCATTGAATTATCTCTAATAACATATTACTTATATTTGGTTACACCATTAATTGCTGCATTTGTATGGGTTAATAATGTAAAAAAGGAAAAACTCTTTTTATATTTTTACGTTTTTCTTGCCAGATTTATTTTGAACTTTCTGCTTAATAATGCGGGGAATATTTCTATTAATGCAATTAGTGCCATTACGATCCGGGATTCGTTATCATCTGCTTTTGAATCTTCTGATGCGCACTGTTTCTTCATTTTGATGATCATTTTTCTGTATTATGAGAGAAAAACACTATCAATAATTTGCGGCCTTTTATGTATGCTTTGTTTTAAGAGATTGTGTTTTATCCTTACTCCAATAATTTTAATATGTTATAAATGGATCCCCAGAAAAGAAGTAAATAAAACTCTGATTGATGTAAGTACCGTTGTTTTTATCATATCGCCTTTAGTTGTATACTATCTTACACAAAATTTAATTTCAATTTCGAGCGCATTAGGTATAGATTTGGACCTTTTTTCGTCTGGAAGATTTTCAATCATAAATTATGTTATGAACAACATTGACCAATATAATGGCTATGGGTCAATTTCTGCCTACTTAGATCAGTATCCATATGGATTTTTTATTAGAATTACGCAAATGCATTGTGATGTTCTTCAAATTTTTCTCGAGACTACAATACTCGGAGTTGCCATATATTTCTATAATCTGTTTAGAATTTCCAGAATTGATTATACACGATATATTATTGTGCTTTATTTTGCAATTGAAATGGTATTCTCACACTTTGTGGATGTTTTGGCGGCATGGATGATTCTATATATGTTTTGTGCAATGCAAGATAAAACACACTTTAGTCAGATAAGCAGCCCCGGAAGAAAAGGTGGTTGAAATGATCGGTATTATAACAGTTTTTTACAGTGAAAATTTTGGTAGCGTGTTGCAGGCTTATGCTCTCCATCACTTTTTGAATGAAAATGGGTATGATAATGTTTTCATTTCTACGCGTAATAAGTATTCGTCACATTCATTTAAAAAGATGATATTCAGCTTTGGAAATCAAATACTCCACGGCCAGTGTAAAAATGCACTATATGCCATACAAAGGTATAGATACTTTGATAAAGTTTTAAAGTGTTTTCCTCATGTTCAACTCAATCCAGAGGTATTAAATAATATAGATCTGTTTATCGTTGGTTCAGATACTGTATGGGATGTTGACTCGAAGTATTTTCGGAAATCAAGCAATATTTTTTGGGCCACAGATTTGCCAGGAGATAAAATAATAGCCTACGCTCCTTCTGTAGCCAACTCGACGGTCCAAAAGATGAACTCTCTTTCATTTCCCCGACAGACTTTGGATAAGATATTTGCATTAAGTGCTCGAGATTCTTATACATTTTCAGTGATGCGCCACATGACGAATAAGCCTATAGAATTTGTCTGCGACCCGACGATTTTATTGGGCTCAAATGGTTTTCAATGCTTTATGAAAAGTATTGATTACGAGAAATATGTCGCTGTTTATCTTTTTGAGAAAATTGGAGAGGAAGAGAAGCTCAAAATACAGGACTTTGCAAAGAGGAACGATCTAATACTGATATCGATAGGAAAAGTACTACCATGGTGTGATATTTCAGTTGATCCATCTATCGAGAATTTTATTTCGTATATAGCTAATTCGAAATATGTTATAACTAATACCTTCCATGGAATAATTTTCTCTATCCTTTATGAAAAAAGCTTTCTTTTCCTCGGATATAACAAGAAAAAAGTCACTGAATTGCTTGGAGAGCTGGATCTTGATCATAGAGTGCCAACAAAAGCGGAAGATATTACTTCTATTATGAATGATCGTATCGATTATACTAATGTAAATCGCAAAATCTCAGAGATAAGGCAGCGATCAAAAAAATACTTGCTACTTAATATTAATAAGGGGCTTGCTAATGAATAGTATTAAGGAGTTTTTTAAGGCTAATGATGTTTTTCGTCGCTTTGTAAAACGTTTGAAGATATACAAGGAGTTCTTTCATGATGCAAAAGACTACTCCAAGTATTATCTGGAAATGGCTGAAAACGAAGGAAATCCTCAGTATAGAATCATGCTGCTCGTTCACAGTCTTGAAAAAGGAATGTGTATGCCTTGTTTGAGACCATATGGGCAGCAGAAAGCATTTCAACTAAAAAATATCCTTGAAAAGTATGGACGAAAAAATGGGATGGAATTTGAATACGATTTAGGCATATCTGCTCTTTCGGCCTGGGTTGTTTTTTTTGATAGCAACAACTGGGATAAAGATAATAGTGTTTCCGTGGTAGAAAAATTTCTTTCTGATAAACCGATAGTCTATAAAGCAGGAAGAAAAGAATATGTATTCCCACGCACTGAACTTGAACATGGAAGTTTTACTGATATCATGCTTTCAAGGCATTCCGTAAGGGATTTTGAAGATAGTGAACTTGCAGAAGAAGACATTGAATATGCACTTAAGCTGTTTGTAGAAGCACCAACAGCATGTAATAGGCAGATGTGCAAAGTCTATTTGGTTAAAAATCAATCTGTCATTAATCTTTTGAATAATACGGTTCTTGGTGTGGCCGGGTTTAACAAGAGTACCATGCATTACTTTATTATAACGTACGATATTGCCGCTTTTGATTTTTTCGGAGAAAGGAATCAGGGATATCTCAATGCAGGACTTGCTGCGATGAACTTCGCGAATGGTCTGCATTCGAGAGGGATCGGGTCGTGTTTTTTGCAATGGGCGAATAAACGTTCCGAAGATGAAATTGTAAGAAATGCGATGAAACTGGGAAAAAGCGAAAGAATCGCCATAGTGCTTGGCGCAGGTTACTATAAAGAAAAATCATTCATTCCGTGCTCAGACAGGCGTGATATTAAGGAAGTATATAAAATTGTGGAGTGAAGAAAGGTATGAAGAGCGTATCAAAGAATTATATATACAATACTGCATATAACGTTTTAAATGTAATTCTGCCATTGATTACTGCTCCATACCTTGCCAGAATACTCGGTACCGATGGTGTAGGGACATATGCATTTTATTTTGCAATTGCGCAATGGTTTGCTCTTTTTGCCAAATTGGGGTTAACAAACTATGGAACAAGACATTTGGCGAGTGTTCGTGATGATAGCAGGAAGCTGATGAAAGATTTTTCAGAGATATATGTTTTGCAGATCTGCATGACGATCTTTGTAACAATTTTCTATTTAGTTTTTGTCTGCAATTTTGCGAAAGACAAGCTTCTTGCTGCGTTGTTCGGAATTTGGGTAATTAGTGTTTCTTTTGATGTTGACTGGCTGTTATTTGGATTAGAGGATTTCAGGTCCGCAGCGGTAAGAAGTTGTATTGTAAAGTTGATTTCAACGGTTTCTGTTTTCTTGATTGTCCAATCAAAGGGAGATATCTGGAAATATACTTTGATTTCAGCGTTTAGTTATGCCGGAGGATATTTGTATCTATGGTTAAAATGCCGTAGATATTTGTCTTTGAAAGAAATCCAGTGGGAAAACGTAATCAAACATATTAAACCGTGTCTTTTGCTGATGATTCCGGTAATTGCTTTAAGCATATATAGAACCATGGATAAAGTTATGCTTGGGTCCATGAGTACGATGAGTGAAACTGGTTTATATGAATATGCTGAAAAATTGATTTATGCTTTGTGCTCGTTTATTTCGTCTTTTGGGACTGTAATGATGCCAAGAATGTCAAATCTGGCAGCAAAAAAAGATAAATATACCAGCGAAAAGTATATGGAACGTTCAATCGAATTCATAATGTTTCTTTCAGCAGGAATGTGTTTTGGTTTGTTGTCTGTTTCAAATAGCTTAATACCCATTCTATATGGAGATAGTTTCCTTGGCAGCATTCCGTTGTTAAATTTACTTTCTGTAACTCTTATCTTTATCGCTTGGGGGAATGTAATTCGAACTCAATACGTTATTCCAAATAAGAAGGACAATATTTATATAGGATCGATTACAATAGGTGCTATTTGCAATTTACTAATTAATGCGATGCTGATCCCCAAATTAGGAGCAGTTGGTGCATGTATTGGAACTATTGTTGCTGAACTACTGGTTCCAATTTATCAATTTATTAAGCTTTGTAACGATTTGCCCTATAGAAGATATCTCTCCAATATAGTATTGTTCTTTGTAATTGGAATAATAATGTGTACAATGTGCAAACTTGTTGAATTAGTCTTTTCTACAGGCATCCTAACAATGATAGTTCAGATAATTACTGGAGTTGTTTTTTATGTAGGAATATCGATTTTCCACATGAAGAAAGTCTTAAAATGACGTAGTCTCTTTGGGATTATTGCGATAGAATCCGTTTTGCGCAGTTCTCTTTATAGCAAAAGGTAGGTGAAAGCAGGGCATGAAAGAATATGATAACTACTTAACCAGCAAAACTTCCATAGTTTCTTCCAACCGAGTTCTATACACACCATCATCCTTCGCCCGATCCAGTCTCCTTCATCTGCAGGAATGTGGTTCCCTGACCGCCCTGAAACCACATACAAGTTCGCGTGAAAAACTTTCGTCATACCTCTTTTTTACGGTTGTTTCCGGGGAAGGAAGTCTGGCTTACGGTGGGAGGGAATATAAGTTGAAGCCTGGATTCTGTGTATTCATCGACTGTAGAAATCCTTATTCTCATAGCACAGAAAAACACTTATGGACAATTTCCTGGTGCCATTTCAATGGACCGGCGATGGGGAGAGTATACGACAAGTATGTCGAGCGAGGGGGACGGCCCACGTTTATTCCTGATTCTACAGATCCATTCATTTCTACACTCGCAGACTTATTATCAACAGCCCGCTCTTCCGACTATATGCGAGATATGCTGATCAACGAGCAACTTTCGTCTTTAATCCGTCATATTATGACCTACAGTTGGCATCCGGAAGATAAGAAAGCGGCGCCGAAGAGAACAAGTGTGTTCGAGGTAAAAGAATATCTGGATCAGCATTATGCTGAGAAAATAGTTCTTGATGAGTTGAGCAGCAGGTTTTTCATTGATAAATATTATCTGGCGAAGACCTTTAAAAGCCAATTCGGCCTTTCAATATCAACTTATATCCAGAGTAGAAGGATAACAAAAGCAAACAACTTCTCAGATTTTCAGAGAAAACCGTGGAAGAAATAGGATATGAAGTTGGATTGGACAATCCGGCGTATTTTAGCCGTGTGTTCAAAAAAGTCGAAGGGGTCAGTCCAAAAACTTATAGAGAGCAGTGGTAAACTCTCTACATGAAAGCTTTGGAAGATCCTGTGTAAGCCCTTAAAACGGCATCTCATATTTCTTCTTGTCCGATACACTGATCTCGGAACCAAGCTGAACCTCCATGAGCTGCAGACCGTTATCTCCCGCAATAACCGTGTGTTTGCATCCTGCAGCCATGGTGATCACATCGCCGGACTTCACAGGTCGTTCCACGCCATCGATAATGGCTTTTCCCGATCCGCGCAGGACGGTCCAGATTTCATCACGTTTCGCATGGCTGTGGTAGTTCATGTGATGGGTAGGATTCAGAGTGACTTTTACGGTCAGGGATTCCTTCTCTACGTCCAACACTCTGTAACTGCCCCAAGACTTTTCGGCGAACATGATCTGTTGATCAATAGCGTCCACAAACGGTTTGATATAGGAACTCTGCTCTTTATCAGAAACCAGGATTCCTTCGGGGCTTGCGGCAACAACAAGATCGTGACCGCCCATAATCAGAATAGGAACGCCCATCTCGTTGATGGCGTGGACATTGGAACATGTCTCGTTCATCATTACGTTACCAACAGCTGTTTCTTCCATGGCTTCGGTGAGTGTATTCCAGGTGCCCAGATCCTTCCAGGTTCCGGAGTAGCGGAGGACTTCGATACTCGGTTCGGTTTCTACTACAGCATAGTCAAAGCTGATTTTCTTTAAAGAACTATAGTTTGAGTAAATTGTGTTATAGTCGGAGGTTCCGAGCAGTTCCTTAGCTTTATCAAGGACATAGGAAAGCTTGTAGGCGAACACGCCGCCATTCCAAAGGGCTCCGGCGTCTATGTATTCCTGAGCTTTTTTGGCAGTCGGTTTCTCGGTAAAAGAGAATCCAAAAGAACCGTCGGCATTCTGTTCAGGCTTGATATACCCATATTTCTCACTCGGATAAGTTGGTTGGATGCCCATAAGCACAAGATTCTTATTCACATTCTGCGCAGCCGCGCACATATCTTGGATCGTCTTGAAATAGGATTCTTCCACATAAGGATCAACAGGGCAGACTACTACAGCTTCGTTTTTGGGAACGCCTTTGACATCGTGGAGGTAAGCGGTTGCAAGAGCAATCGCGGCGAAGGTGTCGCGACGGCACGGCTCAACGGAAATGCCGACGTCAGTACCAAGTCTGTTATGAATTGCGGAGACTTGAGATTTGCTCGTGGCAATTGTTACAGTCGCATCCGGATCCACAGTCTTGATCTGGCGATAAATTCGCTGCACCATAGATTCATACTCGCCGGTGTACTTGGTTCCCATAGGGACGGTGTGACCGGGTTTCTTGAAGATATCAATAAACTGCTTGGAGCGTATATCGTTACTCAGCGGCCAGAGACGCTTGCCGGATCCGCCGGATAATAGGATTATGTTCATTGGGGAATCTCCTTAAAATATGCATCTGCCTTTCGTTTTGCCAACCTATTGATTTTTTGGGAGAGCGTGGAGTTTGTGACAGATGCAGATTATTTTATCGTTCGGCCCGCATCGGGTTGTTCAGGAAGTCCTGGTAGGACAGGCGAATACCGTCTTCCAGTTCGGTTTTAAAAGTCCAACCGAGAGCAGTGGCTTTCGATACATCTAGAAGCTTTCTCGGAGTTCCGTTCGGCTTGGAGGTATCCCACTCGATTTTTCCGTTATATCCGATAACCTTTGCCACGAGCTTCGTCAGATCTTTGATTGTCAGTTCTTTTCCTGTTCCCGCGTTCACGGTCTCGTTGCCGCTGTAGTTGTTCATTAGGAACACGCAGAGATTGGCGAGATCGTCCACGTACAGAAACTCGCGGAGTGGAGAACCATCGCCCCAGCAGGTGACGCTTGCCTTTTCTTCGATTTTCGCCTCATGAAAGCGCCGGATCAGAGCGGGGAGAACGTGGCTGTGGGTAGGATGATAGTTATCATTTGGACCGTACAGATTTGTCGGCATCACGGAGATATAGTCCGTACCATACTGCCGGTTCAGGAATTCGCAGTATTTTAGACCGCTGATTTTCGCCAAAGCATAGGCTTCGTTTGTTTTCTCCAGTTCGCCGGTCAGCAGGCAACTCTCCGTCATCGGCTGAGGAGCCATGCGGGGATAGATACAGGAAGAACCAAGGAATTCCAGCTTCTTACAGCCGTTCTTCCAAGCAGAATGAATTACGTTCATCTCAAGCATCATGTTGTCAAACATGAAATCGGCGAGGGCGGACTCGTTGGCTACGATCCCGCCGACCTTTGCTGCTGCCAGAAAGACATATTCCGGTTTTTCGGTATTGAAAAATTCTTCTACGGCGTCCTGCCGCTTCAGATCCAACTCTTTGTGTGTTCGGGTGATGATATTGTAATAGCCTTGCCGCTCAAGTTCACGGCAGATAGCAGAACCAACCATTCCGCGATGGCCTGCCACATATATTTTTGCGCTTTTTTCCATCATTTTATTTCACGACACCTTTCTCAAGATATTCAGCGAGATTAATCTTTACATGTTCTTCGGCACATTCGACGGCGACTTTTTCCATATCATGCTTTGTCATGAGAGCCACAAGCTCTTCAAAAGATGTTTTTGTCGGGTTCCAGCCAAGTTCACGTTTCGCCTTGCTCGGATCGCCACATAGATTGATCACATCAGTAGGACGGTAAAAGTCCGGTGATACGGCGACAACTTCTTTCCCGGTTGCTTTGTCGATGCCGACTTCATCAAGGCCAGTGCCTTTCCACTCCAGTTCGATTCCGGCGTGGTGGAACGCGAGTGTCGCAAAATCACGGACAGAATGCTGCGTGCCTGTTGCAATCACAAAGTCTTCGGGTGTATTGTGTTGTAGGATCAGCCACATGCATTCAACGTAATCTTTGGCATATCCCCAGTCACGAAGCGAGTCAAGGTTGCCGAGGAGCAGCTTATCCTGTTTGCCCTGGGAAATACGGGCTGCCGCCAGAGTGATTTTTCTGGTAACGAAGGTCTCTCCACGTCGCTCGGATTCATGGTTAAACAGGATACCGGAACAGCAGAACATCTTGTAGGCTTCGCGATACTCTTTTGTGATCCAAAAACCATACAGTTTGGCTACTGCATAGGGGGAGTAAGGGTGAAAAGGGGTAGTTTCAGATTGCGGAACTTCCTCAACTTTGCCATATAGTTCAGAGGTTGATGCCTGATAGATGCGAGTATGATTGGCTAAGCCAGTGATTCTTACCGCTTCTAATACTCTCAACACACCAGTCGCATCAATATCAGCCGTGAACTCCGGCGAGTCAAAACTTACCTGCACATGGCTCTGCGCTGCGAGATTATAAATCTCATCTGGCCGAACGGTAGCAATGGCCTTCACAAGAGAACTGGTATCTGAAAGATCCCCATAATGGAGATGGAAATTCGGGTTTCCTTCCAAATGAGCGATACGCTCACGATAATCGACAGAAGATCGGCGGATGATGCCATGCACATCATAGCCTTTTTCTAACAGAAACTCAGATAAGTAAGAACCGTCCTGTCCGGTGACGCCGGTAATCAATGCTTTCTTCATGTAAAAACATTCCTCCGTATTTATTTTGCAGGTAATCGTCTTTTAAATGATGGCAGCTGCAACACAGTTATTCCCCCATAAATCATGCAACTACAAAAGTAGTTTAGCGAGATGAAGGGAGAAAGTTGATTCATCATATTGGTTTTTGATTATAATGATTCCGCGATTAAAGAAGCATTTTCGAATATATGATGATAAATCTGCTATACTACAGCTATGAATGATAGGATCCCGTTCACTTTATATTTTCTATTCCGGAGACAACAAAAGTGAAGAAATACCTCTGTATTCCGATACTATTTATCCTTGTTTTTCTTTCCCTCTATTCTTCCGCGCCCTCCGTTTCCTCTTCAGAACTGAAACAGGTAACGGAGGGTGATGTCACTTCCTTTGTGGATGATAACGGAAAAATCAGATTGGCGGCAGATAAGGGATATGCGTCGGTCGTTAAGAAATATGAGGATGGGAAGTTAGTTCTGGAACAATATTTGGACGAGAAGGGAGAACCTGTCATTCTCCCTGCCGGATACGCACAGATAAAAAGAGTATATGACGATCGAGGGAAGAATACGGAAATTTTTTATCTGGACGAAAACGACCGGCCGGTTGTGATGAATAACGGGTATGATACGATTCGAAGAACCTATGATAAAAAAGGAAGAGCCGATACAGATACCTATTGGGCGGATAACGCCCAGACAAAAAGAACGCAGGGATACTGGCAGTATCAGCGTGTCTATGACGAATCCAATCATATCTGTGAGCTTCGATATCTGGACCAGGCTGGCAATTTGATCCGGAACACATCCGGTTATGCCGTCGTACATCGTTCTTATGACGGAGAGGCAACCATCGACATGTATTTTGACGAGAATCTTAACCCGGTTGCTTCGGATCTCGGCCAGTACGGAAAACGGACGGAAACCTTGGACAATGTCCAGATTACGACGTACCTGGATGAGAAGGGGGAGACTCATAACACGAACCGCGGATACGCGATTGTGAAAAAGGAAGGTGCGAAGACACAGTATTACGATGCCGATGAAAAACCGGTCACCATTGGCCGGAATCAATTCGGGGTCGAACAGGTGAATGGTCAGAGTGTTTACCTGAATGAAGACGGGGAACAGATGATGCGTCTTGATAATGTGCTGAACACAAAACCCTACCTGGTTCTGATCTTTGGCATTCTGCTGACGTTTGTGACTTTGGCGGTTAAGGGGAAGGGAAGAGCGGTCTTTCTGATCATCTACATTTTTTTCATCCTCTACATGACGATGGCATATCGTGAAACCGGTGATAGTCATGGGGAATTTGAACTGTTCCGGTCATATAAAGCATTCTTCTCATCCGCCATGACCCGTCAGAACATATTAAACAATATATGGCTGTTCGTGCCGTTCGGGGCGATACTGGGCAGATTCGAACGGAAGGGGTTATGGATCTGGGCTGTGGCGCTGAGCGTGGCCATCGAGCTGGTGCAGCTGGGAATCGGGATCGGCCTGTTTGAGTTCGACGATATTCTGAGCAACAGCATCGGCGCGGTGATCGGATATGGGCTGGCGAGGAGTTTTCGTCGGTTTAGATTTGGCAAAAATAAGAGCACGATAAAAGAGGACGATATGAGGACGATATGATTGTAAATCCTTTGACCGAATAATGGTTTGAGTGATATAATTTTTCCTTGTATATGCAAATATTCTGAAATAGAATTTGCAGAGTAAAGAATGAACGAACTGCGAGGAAAAGAAATTGGTAAAAAAGGAATATCGATCCCGGGCGTTTTGGCGTATTGCCGCGGTGTGGACGGTTTTGACCATGTCTGCCGTCACGCCGCTCTCCGCTCTTGCAGACGGTCCGGGAGGAAGTTCGTCCTCCGCGTCTGCCGTTTCGGTGGGGATCGCCGGACCGGGAGCGGAGAGCGGTCAGGGTCCGCTTCCGACGGTCACGGAGGATTATCCGACCATCGAGAGCACCGTTCATGCGGGAGAGGCGGTACCGACCGTGGGCGGAGGAACCGGAACAGGAACGGCTGCTTCGTCGGCAGCAGTATCGTCGGAGATCGCAAAGCCCGAGATCTCGTCCGAGGCGGCTGCGCTCTATGACGTGACCCACGGGCAGTTTCTCTTTGAAAAGAATTCCGGGACACGGTTTTATCCGGCATCCATCACCAAGGTGATGACCGCGCTGTTGGCGGCGGAGAACCTGAATCCCGATCAGACCGTCACGGTTTCCGAGGCTGCGGTTTCCAACCTCGAATCCGGTGCGGTGACGCTGGATGTCAAGGCGGGAGACACCTTCAGGGCGGGGGATGTGCTCTACGGCATGTGGCTGAAGAGCGCGAATGAACTGGCCAATGTGCTGGCGGAGGCGGTTTCCGGCAGCGTCTCTTCCTTTGTCGGGAAGATGAACGCGAGGGCGGCGCAGATCGGTGCCACGGGAACCCATTTTGCCAACACGAACGGATTAAATGATTCAAACCATTACACCACGGCGCATGACTATGCGCTGATCACCGCCGAGGCCTTTCGGAATTCCACGGTTCAGAAGGTGGCGTCGTCCCTGCATTACACCTTCCCGGCGACGGGAACTCAGGGATCCCAGTATCTGACCATGGGACACAAGATGCTGAATCCGGCCAGCGCGTATTACTATGAGAACTTTATCGGCGGAAAGACCGGCTATACATCGAAAGCCGGCAACACGCTGACTTCCGTTGCAGAACAGAACGGAGTCCGTCTGGTTGCCGTCGTTCTGAAGAGCAGCGGTACCCATTACCCGGACACGAGAAAGCTCTTTGACTACGGCTTTGCGGCGGTTCAGAGTTCTGCACAGAACGCTGCGAATTCGTCACAGTCGGGAGAGAGCGGTTCACAGGGGCCGGGCGCGGGTCAGGTCTCCGGTCCGGGGGCAAGCGGATCCTCCGACGCGAATGCCGGAAGTGTGATCGGAAGCCGCTGGGTTGAGGAGACGGCAGGGGTATGGAAGTTCCTGAAAAAGGACGGAACCTATGCCGCGTCAGAGACCCTTCGGATCAAAGATCACTATTACACTTTCTCCGCTGACGGCCGGATGGTGACCGGATGGCAGAACGGGGACGGATATTGGAGATATTACCGGTCGGAAGGCTCCATGCGCACAAATGTGTGGATTCAGTCGGGCGGTTTATGGTATTATGTCGGGGAGACCGGCGTGATGCTGACGAATACTGTGACACCGGACGGCTACACTGTGAACGAGGAGGGCGTCTGGGTCCCGTAACCGGGAAATGATCATGGGAGCCGACAAAGTATCCTACAGGGATTTGCATCGGTCTGCGCCGTGACCGTCTGTCGGCATGGCCCGAAGCGGCCCCGGTGAAACAACAAACGCGAGATAGTAAGAAAATCCGGTCCGGAACCCTTAGGTGAGGGCGTACGGACCGATGAACCAAACATAAGGAGAAAGTAAGCAATGAAAGAGCTTGAGAAGACCTATAATCCGGCGGACATTGAGGAACGCCTTTACGAGAAATGGCTCAGAGGAAAATATTTCCACGCGGAAGTGGACAAGAGAAAGAAACCGTTTTCCATCGTGATGCCGCCGCCGAACATCACCGGCAAGCTTCACATGGGCCATGCGCTGGACAACACCATGCAGGACATCCTGATCCGTTACAAGAGAATGCAGGGTTACTCCGCACTCTGGCAGCCGGGAACCGATCACGCGGCCATCGCGACCGAGGTTAAGGTTACCAACAAGCTTAAGGATGAGGGAATCGACAAGCAGGCGCTGGGCCGCGAGGGCTTTCTGGAGAAATGCTGGGACTGGAGAAAAGAGTACGGTACCACCATCATTTCCCAGCTTCACAAGCTCGGATCTTCCGCTGACTGGGACAGAGAGCGCTTCACCATGGATGAGGGCTGTAGCGAGGCGGTAAAGGAAGTATTCCTGCGCCTCTATGAGAAGGGATATATTTACAAGGGCTCCCGCATCATCAACTGGTGCCCGGTGTGCCAGACATCCATCTCCGATGCCGAGGTAGAGCACGAGGATCAGGACGGCTTCTTCTGGCACATCAATTATCCGATCGTGGGCGAGGAAGGCAGATTCGTTGAGATCGCGACAACCCGTCCGGAGACGCTTCTCGGCGATACCGCGGTTGCCGTAAACCCGGAGGACGAGAGATATCAGGATATCATCGGCAAAATGCTGAAGCTTCCGCTGACCGACCGTGAGATTCCGGTGATTGCGGACAGCTATGTAGACAAAGAATTCGGTACCGGCTGCGTAAAGATCACACCGGCACACGATCCGAACGACTTCGAAGTCGGAAAGCGCCACAATCTCGCAGAGATCTGCATCCTGACCGATGACGCGAAGATCTCTGTTCCGGGCAAATATTTCGGCATGGACCGCTATGAGGCGAGAAAGGCCATGGTCGAGGACCTGAAGGAAATGGGTCTTCTGGTGAAGGTTGTTCCGCACGCACACAACGTCGGAACCCATGACCGCTGCCATACGACCGTAGAGCCGATGGTAAAGCCGCAGTGGTTCGTCAAGATGGACGAGATGGCAAAGCCGGCGATCGAGGCGATCAAGACCGGAAAGCTCCGTTTTGTTCCGGAGAGTTATGGAAAGACCTATCTCCATTGGCTGGAGAACATCAAGGACTGGTGCATTTCCCGTCAGCTCTGGTGGGGACACCGGATTCCGGCTTATTACTGCGAGGACTGCGGTGAGATGGTTGTGGCGAGAGAGATGCCGGCCGTATGCCCGAAGTGCGGAAAGAACCATTTCCGTCAGGACGAGGATACGCTGGACACCTGGTTCTCCTCCGCGCTCTGGCCGTTCTCCACACTGGGCTGGCCGCAGAAGACCGAGGAACTGGAATACTTCTATCCGACGGATGTTCTGGTAACCGGTTACGATATTATTTTCTTCTGGGTTATCCGAATGGTATTCTCCGGCATCGAGCAGACCGGAAAGGTTCCGTTCCACACCGTTCTGATCCACGGCCTCGTCCGCGACAGTCAGGGTCGGAAGATGAGTAAATCTCTTGGCAACGGTATTGATCCGCTGGATGTCATCGAGAAATACGGCGCGGATGCGCTTCGTATGACGCTGATGACCGGAAATGCGCCGGGCAACGATATGCGTTTCTACTGGGAGAGAGTGGAGGCGAGCCGCAACTTTGCCAACAAGGTATGGAATGCGTCCCGCTTCATCATGATGAACATCGAGAAGGCCGGCGAGAAGGAAGTTTCGCTGGCGGACCTGACAATGGCAGACCGCTGGATCCTCTCCAAGATGAACACGCTGACAAAGGACGTTACCGAGAATCTGGACAAGTATGAGCTTGGCATCGCGCTGCAGAAGGTTCAGGATTTCATCTGGGAAGAGTTCTGCGACTGGTATATCGAGATGGTGAAGCCGCGTCTCTATGATGACAGCGACGAGACCAAAGCGGCGGCAATCTGGACGCTGAAGACGGTCCTGATCAACGGCTTAAAACTTCTTCATCCGTTTATGCCGTTCATCACCGAGGAGATCTTCGACAATCTTCAGGAAGAAGAGGAGACCATCATGGTTTCCAGCTGGCCGGTTTATCAGGAGGAGTGGCATTTCGAGGAAGAGGAAAATGCGACCGAGATGATCAAGGAAGCGGTCCGCAGCATCCGCAACGTCCGCACATCCATGAATGTAGCGCCGAGCCGCAAGGCAAAGGTTTACGTTGTGTCGCAGGATGAGAAGGTTCTGGAGGTGTTCGACCGGAGCCGTGCGTTCTTCGCTTCTCTGGGATATGCATCGGAGGTTGTGACCCAGAAGGACAAGAACGGAATCGAGAGTGATGCCGTGTCCGCTGTTACACCGCAGGCGACGATGTACATTCCGTTTGCGGAACTGGTGGATATCGAGAAAGAGATTGAGCGTCTGGAGACGGAAAAGAAGAAGCTTCAGGGAGAGCTGACACGTTCGACCAAGATGCTTTCCAACGAGAAGTTCCTGGCGAAGGCGCCGGAAGAGAAGGTTGCCGAAGAAAGGGCAAAACTTGCGAACTATGAGCAGATGATGGCGCAGGTAGAAGAGCGTCTTGCATCGCTGAAGAAATAACACCGTCCCCGAAAACGCGGCTGCGTTTCCGGGGCATAAAAAAACAGGCAGACGGACAATCCGTTCTGCCTGTTTCTTTGTTCCTCCGGATTCAGCGATCACCGGGGTTCTGAAGCACCCGGATTCCCTTGGTGATGAATTCCTCTGTGAGACTGCTCATCTCGGACGGGGTCTCCTGCATTCCGTTCTTGATCCAGTATTCGACGAGACCGATGCAGCCGGATACAATGTAGGAGGAAAATGCTTTCAGAATGCCGTTTGCCGTGTAATCCGCGGAATAACGGTCGGAAAGCCATTTTCGGAGCGCCCGGTCCCGGATGATGTCCTTCATGCGGTTCTCGAAATTGATGTTGCCGTTATTTCCGATCATGACGGAGATGAGATCGCTGTTGCGTTTGATAAACGGGTACAGCTCATTGAAGAGAAGGGACGGTTTTTCCGACAGCTCCAGTGCACTGTGCTGTTCCAGAATTCGGTCGAATTCTTCGGCAAAATCATCCTCGATTTTTTCTGCCAGATCGTAGACATCCTTATAATGAAGATAGAAGGTGCCCCGGTTGATATCCGCCATCTCGGAGATCTCGCGGACGGTGATGTCCTGCAGTCTTTTGGTGCGCATCAGCTGAATGAGACATTCCCGCAGTGCCTTTCGTGTTTTGCGGATTCTTCGGTCTAAATTTTTGTCGTCCATATTGGTCCTCTTTCGAAACAATTTATAAACAATAGACATATAAATAACAATGTGTTGAGTAAACGTACTAATGATGGATAGTGTCTATTGCAATTCTCTGGTATCATCTGTATAATGCATTATAGTTCATAAATTGACAGATGTCAATTAACGTGCTGAATGATGGTAAAAAATAATCGTGTTGAGATTTTATGATCCGGCCGGTATGGTACGATTGTTAAATAGAACGGATTTTTGTGCATGTTTTGTGACGCAGTGCCGATACAATATGAAATGGAAGTCTGAGAAACGGAGGGGAGATTATGAAAACAGGTCTTGAAAACATGGTTCGAACGGTGCTGATGGCATCGATGATCAGTATGGCATTCCCGTTTGCCTCCGCTTATGCGGCGGCTTGGGAAGACACCGGAAACGGCTGGGTGTATGTCAATGAGGCGGGAGAGCGCCTGACCGGCTGGCAGCAGGACGGCGGTCAGTGGTATTACCTGGATGAAAACGGCCTGATGAAGACCGGATGGATCCGGGATGACGGCAAATGGTATCTGTTAGACAGTTCCGGCGCGATGATGACCGGAACCGTGGAAGATGAGGAAACAGAATATCAGTTTTCCGACGCCGGAGACCTGACCAGCGCTGCAAAGAAGAAAAATGAAGGCGGCGGGAGCTTTCCCATCGGCTTTTACACAGAGATACAGCAGGAATTTGCCGACAGTTTAAATGAATCCAAACAGGATGACGGGGAAGACCGGGACAAGACGTCGGACCGGGACGATGATTCCCCTTTTGACTATGATAAGGATAAGGCTTTTGTGATCGACGCGGTTCTGCAGAGAACGGCAGAGCACCGTCTGGAGGCGGCTCTTGCGAACGGTTATCTCAACAGTGCGGTCACCGGGGAGGGAACCATTGACGACTATTATGCGGCGAACCTTCCGAAATGGAAGAGCAAACGTCATATGGAAATATACATCAGCAATACCTATGACGCCTCGACGGCATTTGACCGCCTGATGGCGCGTCACAGCGAGACGAAGAAAAAACGGGTCGACCGGGCTGTCTATTATTCCAGAGCGGGCATCGCTGTGGCCGAGAAAAAAGGCAGACTCTACTTTATGATTGAACTGTCCCGGTAAGAATGCGGGGGAGAAAGCAAGGTTTGAATGCTGCGCTGAAGGGCCGTGTTCAGACATGGATTGGCGGCTCAGACAGACGGAGAAAGAAGTGTCTGGGTCTGGAGGACAAGTTTGAAAGTAAACTTTCAAACTTTGATTGACGGCTCAAATAGACAAGCAAGCTTGTCTGTCTGAGCCTGGAGGACAAAAACTATGAACAGGAATCGGACTATCGTGACAAGAACGCTGGCCGCAGGGATCGCTGCGCTGATGATCGCCGGGAATACGGTTCTTCCGACGTTTGCCGCAGAACCGCAGGTCCAGGTCGATGAGACGCTCTATGTCAATGCGGACTTTTACGGAAGAGCGACGTCGACCAATGTGGTTAAAAGCGTTGGAATGAACGGTCTGACGACCTTTACCGATTACGGAAATTATACGGATGTCATCAATATGACCAACACGGCGGAGCCGGAGAAGGAGGACGGAAAACTCAGCTGGACCGTTCCGGAGGGCACGAGCCGTTTCTACTATGAGGGGAAAATGGACACCAATACGGTGGAACTTCCCTGGAATTTTGATATCAGTTACAAGCTGAACGGTGTGGACACCGCGGCGGAGAAGCTGAACGGTGCATCGGGCCTCGTCGAGATCCACATCAAGGCGACGCCGAACGACCGGGCAAATGTCTATTACCGGAACAATATGCTTCTGACCGTTGCGGTTCCGGTGGATATGGATAAATGCTACAGCGTCGATGCACCGGGTTCCCAGAACCAGAGCGTCGGCAGTTACACCGGCATCATGTTTATGGCGCTCCCCGGCGAAGAAGGTGATTTCACCGTCCGTCTCGGAACGGATAACTTTACCAACACCGGCATTATTATGGCCATGGTTCCCGGAACTCTGTCCGACCTCGGAAAAATCAAGGATCTGAATGAGGCGAAGAACACGTGGCGGGAAAACGGTAACCGTATGTACGACAGCATGACAAAGCTGATTCAGTCCATGGAGGCGATGAAAGGCGATGTGGCGCTTTCCCGGGACGGCATCGGCAATCTTCAGGCTGCGCAGAACAGCTTCAGCGGGAACCGCGTGCAGATTGAAAATCTCAGCACGGAGGCGGTGAACGGCCTTCGCACGCTGACCGATCAGACTGCAGCGATGATCCCCTATATTCAAATCACCCAGCAGGCAGTCACGGACATCAATCAGGATGTGGACACCATGTATGTGACACTCAAGGGAATGCAGGGAGAACTTGACGATCTGGACGGTTCTCTCCGGTCTCTGAGAAGCGCACTCCGCACGGCCTCCGGTTCCGGCAGCGCGTCGGAGCGCGATAAAGCGAAGGAAAAAGCGCTGGAGATCAAGAAAAAACTCTCTGAGCTTCATGCGAGACAGCGTCAGAATCTGGATCAGGCAAGGGCGAATATCGGTGACAGTCTGACCAACATTGACAAGATCAACGACGCCGAGGCAAAACGTCAGGCGCAGATCGCAGCGCAGAATCCGAATCTGGCGGCGGCAGTCAAAAAGTCGCTGGAGGACAGCGTGAACCTCGCCGCGAAGAATAAATATGCGGGAGAAGCTCTGACACGGATCGGTGATGCGGCAGACCAGATCACGGAGGCTTCCCCGGGCCAGCTCCCGCCGGCACTGAATGCCGCGGTGAAATCCGAGGCGGAGCATCAGGCCGAAGTTCTCGGAAAACAGCTGGAGGAGTATGAGAAGATTCTCAGGAGAACGTCGGACAGCACCGCAAAGAACGGTTACTCGAACACCGCCAGCAGGATCTTCCAGGATGCCGAGGATGTGCTGGACGTGGCCGACGGTGTGGACGATTCTGTCATCCAGCTTCTGAATAACATGGATAAGCTGCTGTCGGATATGGACAGCATTGCGGATAAGAGCGCGGACAGCGTGACGGATCTCCGAGGGGTGATGGATGAGCTGAACGATCTCTGCGGCAATGTGGAGACGCTGATTGACACCATGGATTCCTATGTTCCGTCACTTCAGAACGGACTTTCGGATTCTGAGACTCTCATGAACGATCTGACAGATGAGATGAGCGCATCTTACAATCTCCTGAATCTGGTCAATGAGACGGCAAAATCCGCCGGACCGAATCTGGATGCAGGAGCACAGAAGGAACTGAAGGCGCTTCGCGGCACCCTCACGCAGACGCTGAATGTCATCGATCACCTGAAAGGTGTGCGGGAGGCGGCCGACCTCATGAAGCAGACGGTGGACCAGGAGCTGGACAAGCTGGAAGATGAGAATAATTTCCTGAACATCGATCCGGATGCGGAGAAGGTATCCTTCACCTCCGAGCAGAATCCGGCGCCTCACAGTCTGCAGATCATCCTGAGAACGGACGAGATTGATGACACAACGGTCCCGACCGATATCACCGACAACGATGCGGACGTGGACAAGGGCAATGCCTGGACCCGTATCGTCAACATTTTCATAAAGATCTTTGAGGCGATCCGCGATTTCTTTTCAAAGTAACGGAAAAAGCCCCGGATCATTACAGTATTTTGCGGAAGAGAGTGCTTCATGAGTATTTTAGAAAAACTGCATCTGAAAAAGCATGATGCGGCGGGGGAAGGAACAGACGGCGGGGAGGCGCCGAAGAAAAACGCACTGGCGTATTTCATCGTCGACCACAACCACGTCATCTCCAGAATTGTGGCCGTCTTTGTGATCTTCTTTCTGATCTGCATTCCGTTTGTCGGCATCAACTATGATCTGACGTCGTACCTTCCGGAATCCAGCGAGTCCAAGCAGGCGATCGACAAGATGGAGGCAACGTTTGGATATCCCGGCACCGCGCGCATCATGATTAAAGATGTCACTCTGTATGAGGCAAAACAGTACAAGAGCCTCATGGAGAAGGTGGATGGTGTCGATCAGATCGTGTGGTGCGACATAACCACACCGGTCTACTCATCACCGGACTTCATCGACTACACCAAGATCGATGAATACTATAAGGACGGAAACGCGGTGATGGATCTCACCTTTAAAAAGGGTGACAATGACGAATCCACCAAGCAGGCGATCAACCGTCTGACGGAGATTCTGGGAGACCGCGGTTATGTGACCGGTCCGTCACCCACACAGAAACTGATATCGGAAAATGTCCAGCAGCAGATGAAATTCATTCTTCTGTTTGCGGGAGCCGTCATTTTCCTGATTCTTCTGTTCACCACCACTTCCTGGTTTCAGCCGTTCCTGTTTCTCACGGTCATGCTGTGTGCGATCATCCTGAACAAGGGAAGCAACATTATTCTGGGAGAGATCTCCTTTGTCACCAACAACATCCAGGATGTCATGCAGCTGGCGACCTCCATGGACTATTCGGTATTTCTGCTGAATGCCTACGAGCGGGAGCGCGCAAAAGGCCTGGACAATGAGACTGCCCTCAAGATCGGTCTCGGCAACACGATCAACACGGTTCTCGCCAGCTCGATGACCACCTTTTTTGGCTTTCTCGCGCTGGTTACCATGAAGTTCCACATGGGATTCGATCTCGGTATCGTCCTCGCGAAGAGTATCATCTGTTCGCTGCTGATGGTCATCTTCCTGATGCCTGCCCTTCTTCTGAAGTGGAATGACCGTCTGGACCGGACGGAGCACAGGCCGTTTCTGCCGGATTTCCATAAGTTTTCGATCCGCGTGAACCGGTTTAGCCCGTATATTCTTGCGGCGCTCCTGATCTTCGCGCTTCCGGCGTATTTTGCCCAGAGCATGAACGACTTCCGGTTCGGCGTATCTGCGCTGGCCTCCGGAAAACGGACGGCGATCTATCAGGAAACCAGGGAGATTGAGGAGAAGTTCGGAAAATCGAACCTGTTCGTCTGCATTTTTCCGAACGATTCACCCGCCGCGGAGAAGGCCATCATCGATGAGATTGAGGCGATGCCGGACTGCAAAAAGGTCATGGGCATGGCGTCCTATCTTCCGGACGGTGTGCCGGAGCAGATTCTGCCGGTCAGAATCACGGAGCTGTTCCACAAGGACGGATGGACGAGAATTCTGGTCTATCTGAAGACGAAGGAAGAGAGCGAGCTGGCGTTTAAGGACAGCAGTGAGGTGCAGGCGGTCATACGGAAATATTATCCGGAGGAGGGCTTTGTCGCCGGCATGACGCCGACCAACATTGACCTGAAGCAGATTCTGTCGGAGGATTATACCAATGCAAACAATCTGGCGATCTTCTGCATTTTCATGGTTGTGGCCATTACCTATAAGTCGCTGGTGATCCCGATTGTGACGATGATTCCGATCATGATCGCAATCTATATGAATATGTCCTTCCCGTATATTGCGGGGGAGGAAATGATCTATATCGCATACGCCGTCGTCAGTTGTATTCAGCTCGGATCCTGTATTGACTATGCGATCTCGTCCATGGAAAACTATGAGCTGATCCGTAAGACGGAGCCGGACAAGAAGATAGCGGCGCAGAAAATGACGCAGATGAGTTTCCCGTCCATTCTGACGTCGGGCATGATTCTTTCCCTATGCGGTTACTCCATCAATCAGCTGTCCTCCATCCCGGTCATCAGCGAAGTAGGCCATCTGGTCGGAAGAGGGGCGTTTTTTGCGGTGATTGCGGTTACCTGTGCGATGCCGGTTCTTCTGAAACTCTTTGATATGTTCCTCACCACGGACGCGGTGACAAGGCACCGGATTCTGAAAGAAAAGGTGGTGCGTTTCGGCGAGCGGTTCCGTGGAAAAAAACAGGGGTAAGAGAAAAGGAATCCGGATAAAATGAAAATATATCAGAATCGGCAGATTTCGGAGGCAATCCGGGGTCTGCCGATTCTGCGCCTGTAAAAATACCGGTACCCATCTTTGCGCAAATCATATATAATAGGCTCTGTGTGCGGACAAATCCACCTGGTCCGATCGCAACGGACTCAGCCTGCATTTCCCCGAGAAGGCACAGCCGCCGGGAAAATATGCGCTGTCAGATGGATTTCCATGGTCTGCACCGGGCCCGAAAAGACCAGCCGCAGCACGCTATTTCACTAAGTGGCAAAGCCGCTAAGTGAAATATGTGTCGCTGAGTGCTCCACCAATGATGTGAAACACGCTCCGCGGGTATCGGGCGTTTAACGGCAGACGCAGGGCTCCCCTCAGGACCGAGGGGATGGGGAGCCGAAGTCCGCTTGCGGACTTTGTTCGGGGAGGCAGATTATGTTCGATTATCATCAGGTAACTATGGCAGAAGCAGAGGAACATATCAATTCCATTCCGCGTTTTACAAAAGAAAAACACAGCATGGAAGAACTGCGGGGCATGCTTTTGATGCTCCACGCAGAGCCGGAGGGTGAAAAAGTCATCCATGTGGCCGGAACCAACGGAAAGGGATCGGTCTGCGCGTTTTTGGGCTCGATCTATCGGGAAGCGGGCCTTGGCACAGCGGTGTTTACATCACCGCATCTGGTAAAGATCAACGAGCGCTTTTCCTTTAACGGAAAAATGGTCTCGGATGACGTGTTTCTCCGCGCTTATGCGGAGGTGTTTGCGGCGGAGGAGCCGATCCGTCAGAGATACCGCACGATTCCGAGTTATTTTGAATATCTGTTTTTGATGTTTTGTGTGATGTGCCGGGAGATCCCGACCGACCGCATCATTCTGGAGACAGGTCTCGGCGGAAGACTGGACGCGACGAACTGTCTCGAAAAGCCGCATTTGACCGCCATCACGTCCATCAGTCTGGATCACATGCAGTTTCTCGGTGATACGGTGGCAAAAATTGCGGGAGAGAAAGCCGGCATTATCTGCGACGGAGTTCCGGTGGTCTATGACGACACGGATCCGGAAGCGTCCGCGGTGATGGCGAAGACAGCCAGAGAGCGTCATGCAGATGCATATCCGGTGGGAACCGGATCCTTCCGGGATCTACACTTCGAAGAGGGAATGCTCCGGATTACGGCAAAACTCATCGACGGCGGCGGGCAGAATCTGAAGGTGCCGTTTGCGGCGCCCTATCAGGCAGTGAATGCCATGATCGCGATGAGAATTGCGGAGCTGGACGGAATCCGTCCGGAGACGGCTGCGGCGGGAATCGCCGGAATGAAGTGGCCGGCCAGAATGGAGCGCATTGCCCCGGAGATTTATCTGGACGGCGGTCACAATGAAGGCGGAATCCGCGCATTTGCCGGTGCGGCAAAAGAGATTGCCCGGTCCAGACCGGACGGTACGGAGAACGGGAACGGAGCGGTTCGGGTTCTCTTTGCGGTTGCATCCGACAAGGAATACGGGAAGATGCTCGGAATCATCCGTGACCGGCTTCATCCGGACAAGGTTTATCTGACCGTGATGCAGTCGATGCGCACACTCTCGGAAGAGGAGCTGCGAAAGGCTGCGGAGGACACGCTCTCTTCGTACGAAGTCTTTCCGTCGGTTCCGGAGGCGCTCCGGCACGCAGCCGGTGAGAAGAAACCGGGAGATCTGCTCTTCATCTGCGGATCCCTGTATCTGGCGGGAGAAATTAAAGGAATTTTGAAATAAGAGGTAAATCTATGGCAGGAAACAGAGACGAAAAACTCATCGATTTTGAAGAGGAGCTGAGCAGCTTTCAGCCAAGTCTGGATGTCAGCGGTGTCGGTGACGCCATCGTAAAGCAGGATCTGACCGACATGACGGATATTCTGATGGAACTGATGAAACAGGCGAAGGATTGAGAGGGCAGCATGATCCATTCAAAACAAATCCGGGCTGCGGCAAACAGCCTGTACAATGAGGGACTTCGCCGTGCCAAACGCCGCGATCTGACGGGAGCGGCATACTGCCTGAAGCATTGTCTTAATATCTGCAAAAACCACTCCGACGCCCGGGATCTTCTGGGGCTGATCTATTATGAGATGGGGGAGATTTCGGAGGCTCTGGTCCAGTGGGTCATCGCAGCGAATCTGGATGCGAAGGACACCCGCGCGGCGTCGTATATTGAGACGATTCAGGAGCATCAGAGAGAACTGGAAGAGGCGGGAGAACAGATTCGGGCATACAATTCCGCACTCATGCAGGCCCAGTCCGGCAACGCCGACCTGGCGATTCTTCAGCTTTCCGGCGTTGTGGAGAACTATCCCCGATTCGTGAAGGCACAGCTTCTCCTGGCCCTTCTCTGTATTGAGACGGGCAGTTACGTGAAAGCGGGAAGACCGCTGCTGAAGGTTCTGAAAATCGATCGGGAGAACCCGAAAGCCAACCGCTACATGGCGATCGTAAAATCCAGGACGGGAAAGGCGGAGCTGGAGCACAAGCGGTTCCGCAGCACGCTTTCCCACCGGAGAATGACGGACGACGACGTCATTATCCCGACCAGCTACAAGGAAAATACGGGCTGGCAGTCGATTCTGAACATCGGTGCCGGACTTCTTCTCGGAGCGGCGGCCGTGTTTTTCCTGATTATGCCGGCGAGAACCCGGTATCTGAACAACCACCACGCCCAGGAGATTTTCGGTTTCAACGAGCAGCTGAATCAGAAAAATGAGGAGATTGCGAGCCTGAAGACCAGTCTCTCTGAGGCGGAGACCGCGAAAAAAAGCAGCGACGATCAGCTCAATGATCTGATGAACAACAGCGACAGCGTACTGGCGCAGTATTCGACCATGATTCAGATTGAGAATTTTCTCCGTCAGGGCAATATGTCCGCGGCGGCGGCCCTCTATCCGAAATTCCGGCCGGACGCTTTTACCGATGAGACGGTGAAGGGCATCGGCACGGCACTGAAAAATGAGATCGAGACAAACGGCTATCAGACGCTGGAAGATACCGCGTATTCCGAGTGGGCGGCGGGACGTTTTGCAAGCGCGCTGGATCTTTATAACACCTGTCTTCAGATCCGTCCGGCGAACCCGAAGGTAATCCTTTACATGGCATCGATCAGCAAGGCGATGAACAACAAGGAGGACGCCATCAAGTATTATTCGCAGATCATTGCGAACTTCACGGATTCCGAGCAGGCCTCCACCGCCAGAACTCAGCTTGCGGAACTCTCTCCGGAGGCGGCGCAGGCAGCGGCGAACCAGGCGGATGCCAACCGCAAGGCCGCAGCGGCAGAGGCACAGGCGGCTTCTGAATCCGCAGCGCAGCCGGCGGAAGGCAATGAATAAGACGACGGAAAAACCAGGAGATAAGTATAAAAAAGAAGGATTCCGGGATTTTGAGATCCCGGGATCCTTCTTTTGGTTTTGTGCGGTGAAATCTCCAAAGCCCGTGCCTGTCCATGACTTTGGAGACTTATGAGAGAACGATGGATACCCTCAAAGTCTGTTTCGCCGCGATGTAATAAATGAGAGTGCATTCGCTCAGTCGGGACTGTGAATACTGCAGTAATCCGGCATGGCGAAGGCGGAATCGTCGGTGACATCGCCGCCGTCCGGAACCGTCATGATGACTTTCTGCGTCAGACCGGATTCCGGGCACCTCGATGTGGGCCGCATGCCGGATGCGCCGCAGACCGTGATGCGTACATGATGATCGCAGACCTCGGTGGGAACGGTGCCGGCGGCAAAGTATTCGGTGTACACCGAGGAGCCGCGGGGATCATTCTCACAGACGCCGGTAATCGGCAGTTTTCCGGATTTCCGGCATACATCCGCCGTCTCGATATCGGAGGGGACCGCAAACCCCGGATCCGTCATTCCCTGATGAACGCGCTGCATAATTTTGCGCCAGATGATCTTGTGGAAGGAGGTTCCGCCGTTGTTGACCCCGGTTTCTGAATTGCTGAGGGACTGGTTTCCGTCACAGCCGCCCCAGATGCCGGCGGTGTAATACGGAGTGTATCCGACAAACCAGACATCATTGTTCCGGGTGGTGGTTCCGCTCTTTCCTGCGATGGTCATTCCGTCGAAGGCTGCGGTGGTGCCGGTAGAGTGAACCGGATAACCTCCGCCGTCATAAAGGGTGTTGGATTTCATGACATCCGTCATCGCATTCGTGAGAAGGAAGGCGGTGGAATCCTTCATGACCCGGGTGGCTTCCGGGGTTCCGTCCAGAAGAATTTTTCCGTTCTGGTCCGTCACCTTCGTGTAGAATACCGGTTTCCGGTAGACACCGCCGTCGGCGATGGATGCGAACGCATTGGTCAGCTCGAGGTTGGAGACGCCGTTGGTGATGCCTCCCAGCGCGGTGGCGAGATTGTTATCCGTGGCCGTCAGGGTGCTGATGCCGAGGTTTCGTGCAAATTCCACGCCGTTCTGCGGTTTTACCGTATCCCGCAGACAAAGGACCGCCGGGATGTTCATGGAGTAGGTGATCGCTTCCCGGATGGTGTGATAGCCTTTGTAGTCGTCTCCCCACCAGTTGTGGAAAATCTTTCCGTCACTGGAAAGCGGCGCGTCGTAATAGGTAGTCGCCAGTGTCGCCTGACCGGAATCCAGAGCCGGGGCGAATACGGAGAGCACTTTGAAGGTCGAACCGGGCTGACGGAGGGAATCTGCCGCCCGGTTCAGGATACGGCTGGCTTTTTTTTCGCCGCGGCCGCCGGAAAGCGCTTTGACCTCGCCGGTATTCTGATCCATCAGGACAAAGGATACCTGGGGCTGGATGACGGTGTCGCTGGTCTCGGACAGGATCGTGCCGCCGTCGCTCAGAGCCCGGGCGCGGAATTCGTCCCGGGCGGTATTGGCCTCCGCTTCCGTGGCAAACAGCCCGTCAAAATCCGGCTTTTCCTTCTGGGTCCGGATGTAGGTGCGGATATCATCCTGGGTATAGTTTTTTATGGTGCCGTCGGTTTCCGACACAGAGAGCCGGTAGTCCAGCGAGATTTTGGCTGCGCTGTAGTTGGACGGATCGTTGACCTCTTCGTCGACAATCTTCTGAATGTCGGGATCCTGCGGCGTATAAATCTGAAGACCGCCGGTGTAGAGAAGATTCCACGCCTGGGTGTCGGTATATCCGTAGTTTTTCTTCAGGTCGCCGGTAACCTGCTCAATCAGCTCGTCGGTGTACCAGGAATAGGGATGGGATTCCGAGCGGGAGGCGATGTCATTGGTCTGAATCCGGACATAGACATCATCCTCCAGCGCTTCGTCGCGCTGCTGCGCCGTGATGTAACCCTGACGGTACATTTCCGAGAGGACAATCTCGCGGCGGGAAGCGTTATCCTGCGGATGTGTGATCGGATTGTACCTGGCAGGATTCTGTGTGATGCCGGCGATGACCGCACATTCGGAGAGGTTGAGCTGGGAAACGTCTTTTCCGAAATACCGTCTGGAGGCCGCCTCAACTCCAAGGGTGTCGTTTCCGAGATTGATCGTGTTCAGATAGTTGGTGAGGATGGTTTTTCGATCCACGTCATGGGTCAGTTTCAGCGCGAGGTATTGTTCCTGCACTTTCCGCTCAAAGCGGGAGCCGGCATTTTTCTCCGCACCACCGTTAAAAACGGTGTTTTTGATCAGCTGCTGCGTGATCGTGGAGCCGCCGCCGGAGTAGTTGTCGCTGAGAACACCGGTGACGGCACGGAGAATCGAGCGGATGTCGATGCCGCGGTGCTGCCAGAACCGGGAATCCTCGATGGCGACGAAGGCGTTGACCAGATCGGCGGGGAGTTCATCGTATGTGACACGGATCCGGTTTGACTCGGGCCCGATCAGCTGCTGGACAACCTCACCGTGACTGTTATATATAGAAGAAAAATATTCTGTCGGTTTCATCATCGACGGATCGTATACGGGAGATTCCGCAAGGATGCCGCGGATGGCGCCGTAACCGAAGGAAAGTCCGGTGACGGCAATGAATACCGTGATGCCGGCGATGGTCCCGAGGGTGATGCTGCCGGCCCGGTGACCGAGACGTTTCTTCGGGGATTTCAGTTCGGAAATCCGTCGGTTGATGGAATTTTTGCTGAAATTCATGGAGTGACTCCTTTCAATCTAACGTATTATACCACGAAAAGCACAGGCCGGGCGAGCACTTGTGCGTATCCTGCGGAGCCTCACCGCCGCTTTATGATAAGCTGCCGGCGATCCGCGATCACATTCACAAACCGTTTGCCATTCAGCAGAGGGATGGGATACAATAAGAGAAATGTGTTAGAAAGCAGTGAAGGAGAAACAGCATGGGAGATTACAGACTTCTGTACCGCGGGGGGACCGGAGAGATCGTCGAGAAAAAATCGCGGTTTATTGCGGATGTAACGCCGATTGCCTCGGAGGAAGAGGCACTGGCATTTATCGAGGGAGTGCGGAAGAAATACTGGGATGCCCGCCATCATTGCTTTGCGTATGTCGCGGGACCGAAGGATGAACTGATGCGGTTTTCCGATGACGGGGAGCCGTCCGGGACGGCCGGAAGACCGATTCTGGATGTGCTGACGGGTTCCGGTCTTCACAACTGCCTGATCATCGTGACCCGGTATTTCGGCGGAACGCTTCTGGGAACCGGCGGTCTTGTCCGGGCTTACACCGCCGCGGCGAAAGAGGGAATCGCCAACAGCACGGTGATGGAAGTGATTCCGGCATCCCGTACTCGGCTTCACATGGATTACACGGATCTCGGAAAAGTTCAGTATATTCTCTCGGAGGACGGTATTGTCACGGAACAGACCGAATATGCCGAGGGCGTGGATCTCACGGTGCTTCTTCCGACGGATACGGCAGAGCGGGAGATCAAAAAGCTGGTCAATGCCACCAGTGCCAGAATCTCCGTGACCGACGGTGGAGAGGTCCGCTTCGGCATGGACGGCGGACAGCCGGTCATCTTTGAAGGAGGCCTGTGCTGACCGATCCCGGAGCAAATCTTAAATTTTGTTGAACATTGCGGCCTTTGATGTTAGAATATATAGTCGCTGATTGTGTGTGCCCATAAGCTGCACATGACATAGATAAATATTTTATTGGTCGATGCCCAGTCGCATCATGGAAAGAGAGATTGATAATTTATGAAGACGAAACGTGAAGATGTAAGAAACGTTGCCATTATCGCCCATGTCGATCACGGCAAGACGAGTCTTGTCGATCAGCTCCTGAAGCAGAGCGGTGTATTCCGTCAGAATCAGGAAGTTGAGGATCGTGTCATGGACTCCGGTGATATCGAGCGAGAGAGAGGAATCACGATTCTGTCCAAGAATACCGCAGTTATGTACAACGGCGTCAAGATCAATATCGTCGATACCCCGGGACATGCGGATTTCGGCGGCGAAGTAGAGCGAGTTCTGAAGATGGTTGACGGTGTTGTTCTCGTCGTTGACGCCTACGAGGGACCGATGCCGCAGACCAAGTTCGTTTTGCGCCGTGCGCTGGATCTGGATCTGCCGGCAGTTGTCTGCATCAACAAGGTTGACCGTCCGGACGGAAGACCGCAGGAAGTTGTGGATGAAGTTCTGGAACTTTTTATGGATCTGGACGCATCCGACGAGCAGCTGGATGCTCCGTTCATCTTCGCGTCCGCCAAGGCCGGATTTGCAAAGAAGGATCTGGACGACGACTCCGAGGATATGAAGCCGCTCTTTGACGCAATCATCGAGCACATTCCGGCTCCGGAAGGCGATCAGGAGGCGAATGCCCAGATGCTGATCTCCACCATTGACTACAACGAGTATGTAGGACGTATCGGTGTCGGCAAGATCAGCAACGGAACCATCCGCGTCAACCAGGAGTGCGTGATCGTAAACCATCACGAGCCGGACAAGCAGAAGAAGGTGAAGATCGGTAAGCTCTACACTTATAACGGTCTGTCAAGAGTGGAAGTGGAGTCCGCAACCGTCGGTGACATCGTTGCGCTGTCCGGTATCGAGGATCTTCACATCGGTGATACTGTCTGTGCGCCGGAGGCACCGGAGGCAATTCCGTTCCAGAAGATTTCCGAGCCGACCATCGCTATGAACTTCCTGGTAAATGATTCACCGTTTGCCGGAAAAGAAGGTAAATTCGTCACTTCCCGTCATCTGAGAGACAGACTGTTCCGCGAGCTGAACACCGATGTTTCCCTTCGCGTGGAGGAGATCACCCCGGATAACTTCAAGGTATCCGGCCGAGGCGAGCTTCACCTGTCGGTTCTGATTGAGCAGATGCGCCGCGAGGGATTTGAGTTTGCTGTTTCCAAGGCAGAAGTTCTCTATAAGAAGGATGAGAACGGAAAGAGAACCGAGCCGATGGAGATCGCGTACGTCGATGTTCCGGATGAGTTTACGGGAGCGGTTATTCAGAAACTGACCGCACGCAAGGGCGAACTTCAGGGTATGAGCCCGATCGGCGGAAACTTCACAAGACTTCAGTTCTCCATTCCGTCCAGAGGACTGATCGGATACCGCGGTGAGTTCATGACCGACACCAAGGGCAACGGAATTCTGAACACCGCATTTGACGGATACGCTCCGTACAAGGGCGATCTTGCTTACCGCAAGCAGGGATCGCTGATCGCTTTCGAGCAGGGAACTTCCATCACCTACGGCCTGTTCAACGCACAGAGCCGCGGTACTCTGTTCATCGGTGCCGGTGTGGACGTATATTCCGGTATGATCGTCGGACAGAGTGGAAAGAGCGAAGATATCGAGATCAATGTCTGCAAGACAAAGAAACTTACCAACACCCGTTCTTCCAGCGCGGATGAGGCACTTCGTCTTGTTCCGCCGAAGATCATGAGTCTGGAGCAGTGCCTTGACTTTATCGATACGGATGAACTTCTGGAGGTTACTCCGAACAGCCTTCGTATCCGCAAAAAGATTCTGGATCCACTTCTGAGAAAGAGAGCTGCAATCAGCCGAAAGGATAAGGAAAAAGCGGCTCAGGAGTAAGGAGCATTTGACCGGCATCGGAGGTGCGTTATGGAAGCAGGTACGATACAGATCATCTGCGGCAATGGGACCGGCAAATCCGAACTCGCGCTGGGACGGGCGATCCGCGAGGTGAGCCGGGGCCGCAGGGTTATCGTGATTCAGTATTTGAAGGGTTCCATGCCCCGAGAGGCGGAACAGTGGTACAAGAAACTGGAGCCGGGTCTTCGCCTGTTCCGCTTTGAGAAGAACGGGGAATATTTTGAAGATCTGGATGAGCAGAAAAAAGCGGAAGAGGTGCAGAACATCCAGAACGGACTGCATTTTGCCAAAAAGGTTCTCACAACCGGAGAGTGTGATATGCTGATCCTCGATGAGTTCCTCGGTCTGGTTGATCAGAAGATCGTGAGCGATGAAATGCTCAGGTCTCTGATCGAAGCGAGGGATCCGTCGGCCACACTGATTCTGACCGGACGGAACTGTTCGGAGAAACTCAGAAAATATGCGGACAGCATCATTGATATTGAAAAAATGGATCTCAACCGTTAATCCATCGAATACACGAACAACAGCGTCTTCTGCCCGTTGGGACAGGAAAGGAGTTTTGACATGTCAGTTTTTACCGGAGCCGGAGTTGCACTCGTCACCCCGTTTCATGCCGATGGCACCGTCAACTATGATAAGCTTGATGAGCTGCTGGAAGAGCAGGTAAAGGGCGGTACGGATGCCATCGTCATCTGCGGCACCACAGGCGAGTCCGCCACCCTCACCGAAGAGGAACACAGCGAAGTGATCCGTTTTGCGTGTGAGCGCATCAAGGGGCGCATTCCGGTGGTAGCCGGTACCGGATCCAACTGTACGGAAACCGCGATCCAGCTTTCCAGAGAGGCCGAGGCAGACGGCGCGGATGCCGTTCTTCTTGTTTCACCGTATTACAACAAGACCACCCAGAAGGGTCTGAAGGAGCACTATCAGGCCATTGCCGACGAGATCCATATTCCGGCGATTCTTTACAATGTTCCGAGCCGTACCGGCGTCAACATCAAGCCGGAGACCATCGCCTGGCTCTGCGGAAATGTCGAGAACATCGTCGGCGTAAAAGAAGCCAGCGGTGATTTTTCCGCCATCGCACAGATCGCCAACCTTTCGGACGGAACCGTTGACATCTGGTCCGGAAATGATGACCAGACAGTTCCGATGATGGCGCTGGGCGCAAAGGGCGTTATCTCCGTCTGGTCGAATGTCGCTCCGACTGCGGTGCACGATATGTGCCGTGCGTTCTTTGACGGAGATACAGCCAGGGCAATGAAGACACAGATCGAGGCGATTCCGCTTTTGAACGCGCTCTTCTGTGAAACCAATCCGATTCCGGTCAAGACGGCCATGAACCTGATGGGTAAAAACGTGGGTCCGTTCCGCAGACCGCTTGTGGATATGGAGCCGGAGAATCTTGAGCGGCTGAAGAAGGCAATGCAGGGCGCAGGACTTCTCTGATATTGTTACTTGCGGGATGCAGATTCGGACGGCTTTTCTTTGCCGCCGGCGGATCTGCATCCTAAGCGCGTAAAAAACGCAATACACGAACACGGTTCAATGTTTTTATGAAGGAGGAACTATGATTCGAGCGATTATGCACGGATGCGGCGGACATATGGGCAGGGTGGTTTCGGAACTCTGCAAAAATGATCCGGAGATCGAGATTGTTGCCGGCATGGACATTCATGCGGACGATTCTCTGGGATATCCGGTATTTACCAGATGTTCGGACTGCAATGTCGATGCGGATGTTGTGATTGACTTTTCCGTTGCGGCTGCCGCGGATGAACTTCTGGACTGGTGCGAAGCGCATCATATGCCGGTGGTTTTCTGCACAACCGGTCTGAGCGAGGAGCAGCTTCAGAAGACGAAAAAGGTGTCGGAGAGCGCTGCGGTACTTCGTTCCGCCAACATGTCTCTCGGAATCAATCTCCTCTTAAAGCTGGTGAAGGACGCAGCCAGAAGCCTTGCGCCCAACGGCTTTGACATTGAAATTCTTGAGAAGCACCACAACCGCAAGCTGGACGCGCCCAGCGGCACGGCTCTTGCGATTGCGGATTCCATCAACGATGAGATGAACGGCGAATATCATTACAAATATGACCGTCATTCCTTCCGGGAAAAGAGAGATCCGAAGGAGATCGGACTTCAGGCGATCCGCGGCGGCACCATCGTCGGAGAGCATGACGTTCTTTTCTGCGGTGAGGATGAGGTCATCACACTTCAGCATACCGCCTATTCCAGGGCAATTTTCGGCAAAGGGGCGATCGCGGCAGCGAAGTTCCTGGCCGGCCGCAAGCCGGGCATGTACTCGATGGAGGATGTCATCGGCTGACGGCACCGCAGAAACTGATGGAAACGGGAATACCGTTATCCGCGGCAGTTCAGGGAATCATCCGGTATGCATTTCGGACTGCCGCTTGCGAAACACGAAGAGACCGCTGCCCGGCAGACGGGCGGAGGCCATCCGCATGGAGGGAACAGACAGTGGCAAGTTACGACAGATATGTTAGCCCGCTTTCAGAGCGGTACGCAAGCAAAGAGATGCAGTACATTTTTTCTCCGGAGAAGAAATTCCGGACCTGGAGAAGACTCTGGATCGCGCTGGCGGAGGCAGAGCATGAACTGGGACTCGGGATCACGCAGGAACAGATCGATGAGCTGAAAGAGCACAAAGACGACATCAATTTTGAGGAAGCCAGGGCGCGGGAAAAAGTGGTAAGACATGATGTCATGTCCCATGTATATGCCTACGGTCTTCAGTGCCCGAAGGCGAAGGGAATCATTCATCTGGGCGCGACCAGCTGCTACGTCGGAGACAACACCGACATCATCATTATGACGGAAGCGCTTCAGCTTGTCCGGAAAAAACTGATCTGCGTTCTCGATGAACTTGCAAAATTTGCCGACCGATACAAAGATCAGCCGACGCTTGCATTTACCCACTTCCAGCCGGCTCAGCCGACCACTGTCGGAAAGAGGGCAACGCTCTGGATGATGGAACTGAAACTGGACCTCGACGATCTGGATTACGTGCTCGGCAGCCTTCGTCTTCTCGGCTCCAAGGGAACTACCGGTACACAGGCAAGTTTTCTGGAGCTCTTTAACGGAGATCACGAGAAGTGCAGAAAGATTGATCAGATGATCGCGGAAAAGATGGGATTCCCGGGGTGTTATCCGGTATCCGGACAGACTTACTCCAGAAAGAACGACAGCCGTGTTCTTTCCGTGCTGGCCGGCATTGCCCAGAGTGCCCATAAATTCTCCAATGATATCCGCCTGCTGCAGCATCTGAAGGAAGTGGAGGAGCCATTCGAGAAGAATCAGATCGGATCTTCCGCCATGGCGTATAAGAGAAATCCGATGCGCAGCGAGAGAATGGCCTCTCTGGCGAATTATGTGATGTCGGATCTCATGAATCCGATGCTGGTTGCCTCCACACAGTGGTTTGAGAGAACACTGGACGACTCTGCCAACAAGCGTCTCTCCGTACCGGAAGGTTTTCTCGCAATCGACGGCATCCTCGATCTCTATCTCAATGTCGTGGACGGACTGGTGGTATATCCGAAGGTCATCGAAAAACACATGATGGCGGAGCTTCCGTTTATGGCGACCGAGAATATCATGATGGACTGTGTGAAACTCGGAGGAGACCGTCAGGAACTTCACGAGAGAATCCGTGAGCTTTCCATGGAAGCCGGCAAAAATGTCAAGGAGAAGGGTCTCGACAACAACCTTCTGGAACTGATTGCCGCCGATCCGGCATTCCATGTCACGCTGGATCAGCTGAAGAGCAACATGGACCCGAAGAAGTATGTGGGCCGTGCCCCGAAGCAGGTGGAGGAGTTCCTTGAGGAAGTCATCCGCCCGATTCTGGACGAGAATAAAGAGGATCTCGGCGTCAAGGCAGAGATTAACGTTTAAGGAAACATTCCGATGCGTGCCCTGCCGTGACCGTCAGACGGCAGTACGGACAGGGCGATAATAAATTTGAGCAGCTGAGAAAATTCAGGAGGACACAAAATGGTAAGAGCAATTGTAGGCGCTAACTGGGGCGATGAAGGTAAGGGCAAGATCACAGATATGCTTGCTCAGACCTCCGATGTAGTTGTACGTTTCCAGGGTGGGCATAACGCCGGACACACAATCATCAATGATTACGGACGTTTTTCACTGCACCTTCTTCCGTCGGGTATTTTTAACGACAATACCACCTGTATTCTGGGCAATGGTGTGGCCCTCGATATCGGTAAATTCATCGAGGAGCTGGAGTCCGTTCTCGCACAGGGCATTCCGACACCGAAGATCCTGGTTTCCGACCGGGCACAGATTCTGATGCCGTACCATGTTCTCTTTGATACCTATGAGGAAGAGAGACTGGCCGGCAGATCCTTCGGTTCCACTAAGAGCGGAATCGCTCCGTTCTTCTCCGACAAGTTTGCAAAGGTCGGCTTCCAGGTCAATGAGCTGTTCATGCCGGAAGAGGAACTTCGCGCGCGCGTGGCAAATGTTGTCGAGAAAAAGAACATTGAACTGAAGTATCTCTACAACAAGCCGGAACTCAGCGTGGACGAGGTTTTCGGCCAGCTCATGAAGTACAAGGAGATGATTGCTCCGTATGTAGCGGATACCGCCAAGTTCCTGAACGACGCCATCAAGGCAGGCAAGACCATCCTTCTTGAGGGCCAGCTCGGAACACTGAAGGATCCGGATCACGGCATATATCCGATGGTTACCTCTTCCTCGACCCTGGCAGCATACGGTGCGGTCGGTGCTGGCATCCCGCCGTATGAGATCAAGGACATCATCACCGTTGTAAAGGCATATTCCAGCGCGGTCGGTGCCGGTGCGTTTGTCAGTGAGATCTTCGGCGACGAGGCTGAGGAACTGAGAAAGCGCGGCGGTGATAAGGGCGAGTACGGCGCAACCACCGGAAGACCGAGAAGAGTCGGCTGGTTCGATGCGGTTGCAACCCGTTACGGTGTCCAGAGACAGGGTGCAACACAGGTTGCGCTGACCGTTCTGGATGTTCTCGGATATCTGGATGAGCTTCATCTCTGTGTCGGATACGAGATTGACGGAGAGATCGTCAAAGATTTCCCGGTTACCTGGAAACTGGAAAAGGCAAAGCCGGTTTACAAGACCATGCCGGGCTGGAAGTGCGACATTCGCGGAATCAAGGAGTACGACAAGCTTCCGAAGGAGTGCCGTGATTACATCGAGGAGATCGAGCGTCAGATCGAGTGCCCGATTAAGATGGTTTCCAACGGACCGGGCAGAAACGAGATTATTTTCCGCAAGTAATATCGAACGCAGACCGGCGGCGTGGTTTTTGTGCCGCCGGGACCTGATAATATGTCCATCACGCAGAGAAAACGCCGGCAGACTGTTCTGCCGGCGTTTTCTCTGCGCGTCTTTTCTCTGCGCGTCTTTTCTCTGCGCATTTTTTCTTCGTTTCTTTTTTCGGTTCCTTTTCTCTCCATTCCGAAGACGGAGAACCCGGATCCGGAGTAAAGAAACGTTAATAAAGTTTCATGGGAATCTGTGCTATAATCAAAGACAGTTATGTGATTCCGGTGTTGAATCCGGGGAAGCTGCGTTTGCGGAAAAAGTACTGTCATCGCCTTCCGGTGCTCCGGATGCCGTTTCGAAGACGTCCCGGTTTGCTTCCCGTTTGTTCTTTATGGAAAGGCGGAGAAACATGGTATAGAGGTAGAGCAGCGCCGGCACAACGACCGTCAGAAACAGACTTGTCATCAGAAGACTCTGGGCGAGGGGACTGCCGATAAGCGCGCAGACCACCGAGCCGGCATAGAGTGCCAAAATGAGGATAACGGCTGAAACAGCCAGGATTCTTTTCAGCTTCATGGGGATTCCTTTCCTTACAGGTTTGTCAGACGATATTATATATGATTCTTAACCATTTTTCCATAAAATCCCGAGAAAGGAGGCGGAGGCGGAGATGAAACAGCGGCGGAACAGTCCTGCGGAAGCGCGGACTCAGAAAAAAACGCACACATCCGGCGGGAGATTTCGCCGGATCGCGGCGGCGATGCTGGCGTTCGGAATGACCTTTTCCGGTATCTTCCCCGGAAACATTTCTCTGTTTACCGCTCCGGCCTACGCGGCGTCAAGAGATTTTACCGGACCGGATGTCGTGTGCCTGGACGGAAAGAACCGGGAGGTACCGGGTAACTGGGAATATGTCGGAAAAGAATGGCGTTACCGCAAAAAGGACGGTACCTATGTCTCGTCTCAGTGGCTGTATTATCAGGATAAATGGTATTATGCGGATGCAGACGGCTATCTTAAAACCGACGGCAGGGTAAAACTTGCCGGACATCCCTATTATTTCGATGAGGACGGAGCGATGATTACCGGTTGGCTTCTGGACAGCGAGGACGGCCGATGGTACCGGATCCGGGAGGACGGGAGTATGACGACCGGCTGGATCAATGCCGGCGGATACTGGTATCTCTTTGACCCGAAGGGCCGTCTCTATATGGGAGGCCGTCATATGGCGGACGGACATCTCTACACCTTTCATGAAAACGGAAGGCTGGCGGCGGGAAGTTTTATCCGTACCAGGTTCTATAATCTGGACGGGATCCACGATCCGGAGGGAGATATGATCCTCTACGGAAAGCGGAAACCGCCGAAGACCGAGGAAGACAAGCTGACGGAGCAGTTTTCCGAGATTCCGCCGTATTGGGTGAACCGCTTCCGCGAGGACGGATGGCAGTTTATGTGGTACACCGATAAGATCTACCTGTCCGCTCCGCTGACAGACCGGGGGATCTGGTATGTGAAATACACGACCGATACCGATTACAAAAAGATCAAGTTTACCGATCCGGAAGCTGTCCGGATGGGGTTCGGCGAATACATTGCATCTGTTCTCAGACGGACGGTGAAAGAGCGGGACAAGATGGAAGAGGCTGTCGTCGGATACGATGAGTTTGCCTCCGGTTCTTCCATTGCCCCCTCGCTTCCGTCATATTTTGCGGACGATGAGAACGCCATGGCTGCCGTTATGTTCTGTGGATATTTTGATCCGGCGGTCCGTGAGGAAATGCGGGAGAATTCCCCGGAACTCGCGGAAACGATCGAGGAACTTCTCCGTGTGACGCCGGACCGGAAGCCGGAAGAGTATGAGCTTTCGGAAAACGGCGGAATGGGATTCGGCGGTTTCGGCCCCGCATCGGAACGCGTTGACTCGAAGGCCACGGGTCCGGCTGCCGAGGGTGAATCCGGTGACCGGGCGCAGGCCGAAACCGGGGCAGAGTCGTCCTCTGCTTCGACATCATGAGAACAAAGTCCGCAAGCGGACTTCGGCTCCCCCATCCCCTCAGTCCTGAGGGGAGCCCCGCGGACTTTGCGCGCCGCCGCTGGTCACCATTAGGTGACAGCTTCCTTGGCGAAGCACTTAGCGAGGTCTTTTCGAGCTTAGATAATATGAAGTGACCCCACATTTGTAGCACCGTGGATTTACCTGTATACTGATGATTGAAAAGATCAATGGTAACAGGGATTACCGCATACAAAAGGAGGTCACCAATGAATAGAATAATCAAAATCGGCATGGATGTCCATAGTACAAACTATACTTTATGTGCAATGGAACCCACGATTGGAACAGAAGACCGTGTTTTTGGTGAAATTCAAGTTGCTCCCGATTATAAAGAAATCATTCTTTT
>NZ_FOIL01000057.1 GCF_900101295.1 [Clostridium] aminophilum
TACACCATCAGCCGGGCTCTTTGGAGCCCGGCTGAATTCTTTTTACAGGAAAAGGGCCGACGCACTAACTTGAGTTAGTGCGCCAGCCCCTTTTTATGCGGCAGAGGAGATCCTTGAACCCAGGTTCAAGGTCTCCTCGACGCATGGCGGCATCGTCGGTCGGTTCGACGGGAAAAAGGTCCACCGGACCTTTTTCTGAATCCGCCTCACCCCATCTTCTGCGGGGAAGAATTGTTGAACCCAGGTTCAAGGTCTCCTCGCCGCATAGCGGCATCGTCGGTCGGATCGGCGGGAAAAAGGTCCAACAAAAGGTTATCAAAGTGATGAGAAAGCGGCGTATAATAGAACCAGAAGTCAAATGAATACCTGATGGAAGAAAAAACCGTGCTATGCTGCGGAAGAAAAAAGAGGAATCGAAATGAGCTCATATTTCGGAATAGGGATTGTCGGTATAATGATATTTGCCTTTTTGGCTTTTGAAGTTCTGAAACATTCAGAGAACAGCGTTTCGGATATCAGTGCTGTCTCGGCAGAAAGAAGTGCTGCAGCGGACAGCAGAGCTGCAGAGGCAGAAAGCAGTGCCGCTGCGGACAGCAGAGCTGCAGTGGCAGAAAGCAGTGCCGCATCGGACGTCAGTGCTGTCTTGGCGGACAGCAGAGTCAACTCGGCTGAAAAAATCGATGAGACGGAGGGATTTTCCATCCGGGAGATCTCAGACGACTTGTTTGACAGGATGAGAGCCGGGAATACATATAAAAAAGAATGTATTGTTCCGCGGGAGGATCTTCGATATCTTGTGGTCCTGCACAAAGATAAGGAGGGAAATACTCATCGGGGAGAAATGGTGGTGCATAAACGGATCGCGGAAGATATTCTGGAGATTTTCAAGAAGCTTTATGACGCAGATTATCCCATCGAACGCATGACGCTTCCGGATAACTACATGGCTGACGATGAGACGATGATGCGCGATAACAATTCGTCCTGTTTTAACTTTCGGTTTATCTCACATACGAAAAAAATCTCGAAACATGGACTGGGAATGGCTGTCGATATCAACCCGTTATATAATCCCTACCACAAAACCGTGAAGAATGCGGATGGTACGACAGAAGAGGTGACAGAGCCGGCAACCGGAATGGATTATCTGGACCGAACAAGGGATTTTGATTACAAGATAAACAAAAATGATCTGTGCTGTAAGCTCTTTATCGAAAAAGGGTTTGAGTGGGGCGGAAACTGGTCGGACCGGAAGGACTACCAGCATTTTGAGCTTCCGACGGCAATCACTGAAAAATATGCGGAAGCTTATACGAAGGAATAGAGGTTTGATTTGATGTTTTGGGACAGGATTTCACCAATATATGATCTGTTTGAAAATCTGTATAACCGTAAAGTTTATACCGGAACCGGAAAGAAGGTCGCGGAACTGATCGAACCGTCAGACGAAGTTCTCGAATGCGCCTGCGGAACCGGCGCGATCAGCATTTATGCTGCGCAGAAGTGCAGAAAACTCATTGCGACAGACTTTGCCCCAGGGATGCTTCGACAGGCCGCAAAGAAATGCCGAAAATACCCCAATGTCACCTTCCGGAAAGCAGATATTACCCATATCAGGTGTCGGGATGGCCGGTTTGACAAGGCGGTTGCAGGCAATGTGATTCATCTGCTCCCGGAACCGGAGAAGGCCTTACAGGAACTGGTGCGTGTGGTGAAACCGGGAGGAAAGATCATTATCCCGACGTATATCAATTTGACGAAAGGTTCCGCAAGCGCTGCGGTAAAGTTCATTGCCCTGCTCGGTGCGGATTTCAGGAGGCAGTTTGACTTGAATTCCTACAAATGCTTCTTTGAAGAAATGGGATACACCGGAGCAGAGTATTATGTGGTGGAGGGGCGAATGCCCTGTGCCATTGCGGTTATTACGAAAACGATGTAGGACGGTAGGGCGGCATAAAAAAAGGTATTGACTTAGAGCTGACTCCAAGGTGTATAGTGCAAATATCAGAGGCGTCAATGATCGTGAGAGATGCAGTAAAAACGCAGTGAAAAACAGAAATAAAAACAGCGAAAATACAGGATAGAGGGCCTGAAGTCATGACAATTAAAGAAGTATGCGAGAAATATCATCTTTCCCCGGATACGCTCAGATATTATGAACGCGTAGGGGTTATCCCGGAGGTACATCGTACTGCGGCGGGTATCCGGAATTATCAGGAAGAGGATATCGGATGGGTTGAAAATGCGGTCTGTATGCGCGATGCGGGCGTTCCGGTGGAAATGCTGATCGAGTATGTAAGACTGTTTCAGCTTGGCGACGGAACCATTGAGGCAAGAGCGAATCTTTTAAAAGAGGCCAGAGAAAGGATTCTGGATGCAAAGAAGAAATATGACACTGCTCTGGAAAAACTCAATTATAAGATCGGCCGTTATGAAATTGCACAGAAAACAGGTAAGCTGACCTGGGAATAAGGAGGAATTCAATATGTTAGGTAATTTCAGCTATCGCAACGCAACAACATTATATTTTGGAGATGATTCCTTAAAATATCTCAATGAGGAACTTCCGAAATATGGAAAGAATGTTCTGCTGATTTACGGAGGCGGTTCTGTCAAGAAGAACGGTATCTATGACGCCGTCATTGAGATCCTAAAATCAAATGGCAAAAACATTATTGAAGATGCCGGTGTAATGCCGAATCCGACGGTAGAAAAGCTTCGTGAAGGAGTGAAGCTTGCGAAGGAGAATCAGGTCGATCTTCTCCTGGCGCTTGGCGGCGGTTCATGCTGCGATTACGCGAAAGCAGTGTCGGTATCGGTCTGCTGCGACGAAGATCCATGGGAGAAGTATTTCATTCGTTTTGAGGAGCCGACCTGTGAAATCGTTCCGGTTGGATGCATCCTTACGATGGCGGGCACCGGTTCTGAAATGAATGCCGGATCGGTTATTACCAACCATGAGACGCATCAGAAAATCGGACATGTCTTTGGGGAAGCGGTCATGCCGAAGTTTTCCATCCTGAATCCGAAGTTTACCATGAGTCTTCCAAAGAGACAGATGGTAGCGGGCATCTATGACATTTTCAATCATATCTGCGAGCAGTATTTCTCGGGAGAAGATGACAACACCAGTGATTATATCGCAGAGGCGCTGATGAAGTCGGTTATTCATTCCTCTCTGATTGCCATCGAAAACCCGGAAGATTATGAGGCGAGATCCAATATCATGTGGACGGCGACATGGGCGCTGAACACGCTTATTTCCAGAGGAAAGAGAACCGACTGGATGGTGCATATGCTGGGACAGTCTGCGGGTGGATTCACGGATGCTACCCATGGCATGACGCTCGCTGCGGTATCTTTACCGTATTACCGGTTCATTATGCCATACGGACTTCCGAAATTTAAGAGATTTGCAACAGAGGTTTGGGGCATTCAGGCAGACGGAAAGTCGGATGAAGAAGTTGCCATGGCGGGACTTTCGGCAATGGAAGACTGGATGAAAAAGATCGGGGTTGCCATGAGCCTTTCGGAACTTGGCGCCACAGAGGACATGATTGAAGGGATTGCAGACGGAACCTTTATCCTTGAAGGCGGATATAAGGTTTTAACCAGAGATGAAGTGGTAAAGATTCTCAGAGAGAGTCTGTAAAGATGAGTTTCATTATATTGCTCTGACAAAAATGTTCAGGAGCGTCAATACCTGTTTAGAGAGAAGGAGGCACACTATGAAAATTGCGGTTTTTAACGGAAGCCCGAGGAAAGTCAATACCTTTGCACTGGTTGAGGCCTTTTGTGAGGGAGCGAAAGAAGCCGGTCATGAAGTGGATGTGTATCATGTCGGACAGATGAAAATTGCAGGCTGCCTTGGCTGTGAGTACTGTCATACAAAGGGGAACGGCGTCTGTATTCAGAAGGATGATCTCGAGAAGATCCTTCCGGCATACAAAGAAGCCGATATGATCGTATTTGCTTCTCCGATTTACTATTTCACGATGACGGCGCAGATGGAAGCTGCGATTCAGAGAGTTTACTGTATTGGAAAGCCTTTAAAGGCGAAGAAGGCAGCACTTCTTCTTTCATCGGGATCGGAAGGAGTGTATGATGCAGCGATCGCTCAGTTTAAGGCTTACATGGGATATGCGGGAATCGAAGCTGCCGGAGTCATCACTGCGAATGGGGACGAGAACCAGTCCGAAGCAAAGCTGAAAGAAATCCGAGAGTTCGCGAAAGCACTTTGACACAAAGCTTCTGTGACACAGGGGCCTGCCGTTTTGCTGCGGCGGCCCTTGGTTTTTTTTGGGTCAATCATTTTTTCTATGTGATAGCTCGGCCGTTGACCCTGCGGCGTAGTATATCGACAGTTGCATAAAAAAGGATCTTCCTGAGGAAGAGCGAGTTTGTACCTGTGGATAGAGGATGCACATAAACTCACATCCTGATATTTATAGGCTCCATCCGAATCCTCATGTGTTCACCAAGGTCGTTACCCCCGGCCCGATGGGAAGACCCAAGGACATCCATACCACCAGGAAAATGACCCACATTACCAGAAGGATCATTCCGATCGGGAAGAGATTTGAGACAAACGTTCCTATCTTCAGCTTGGGATCAAACATATCCTGTGATGCCTTCAGCGTTACCCACAGGTATGGCATAACCGGGGTGAAGCAGTTGGTGGTTGAATCTCCGATCCTGTAAAAGAGCTGTGTCATGGCAGGGTGATACCTGCCGGCCAGCAGCATCATGGGAATGAAGACCGGCGCAAAGATCGACCATTTTGCAGAAGACGAAGTAATAAATATATTTATTAAGGCACTGAACAGAATGAAACTGACGATCATTCCGAAGCCGGTAAATCCACTGGCTTTAAGAGCATTTGCTCCATTGATGGCAAGAAGTTGATCTATGTTGGTCCATGAAAACAGCTTCTGGAACTGAGCGGTAAAAAAGCAAAAGACCAAATATCCGCTCATCCTGCCCATGACCTTGACCATAGCCCTGTATATGTCATCAAGCCCTTTAAATGTACCGGCCGAAAGTCCGTAAACAATACCCGGGACGCTGAAAAAGAAAACAAGGATAGTGATCAGATTCTTCAGAAGATAGGAACCTATAAAGGCTCTTGTATCGACATTTTCCTTTCCGACTACAATTCCGAGAGGACCCCATACTGTTGCGCAGACTACTATTATAAGAAATAGCAGAATGGAAATACCGGCCCGGGAAAGGGCTTTTCTTTCCTGCGGTGTAACCTCATCTTCCGTGTTGAGCAAAAGCCCCTGTGCAGGAACATATTCACCTAATCTTTTATTGATGAAGTGATTGCACATAAAGCCTATCAAAAAAGTACAGAAGATGGTGGATGCAGCCATGAAATACCAATTACATGTGACATCCACATTAAGAACTCCCTCTCCGAAAAAATCATCAACAACATTTTGAGAAATCCCCTGTAAAAGCGCATCTGTACCGGAAATCATAATGTTGGCGGAAAAACCCGACTGAGTGGCGACATAAGCGCATAAAACTCCTGCAACCGGATGAAGTCCCGCAGATAAGAAGAGAAGCCCCGCCAATGGCGGAAGCACTATGGCTGAAGTATCGGAAGCAATATTGCCGAGGATACCTATGAAAGCCACAAGATAGGGAAGAAACCGTTGAGAGGTATGCTTCATTTTGGCATTCAGGAAAACCTTGATGAGTCCTGACTCCTCACAGAAACCTACGGCTACGGTCATCACAAGTACAAGGCCCAGAGGCGGGAAGGACGTAAAATTGGTGATCATATTTGCAAGAAACCAGTACAGGCCTTCTCTTGAAAAGAAATTTTTCACATGGACCTCCGCCATGTTGGCCGGATTGATGACCGTCACATTAAAAACGTTGAAAATCAGCGACAACACAGCAGTTATTATGAATAACCACATGAACAGGATCGCCGGCTGCGGCAGCTTGTCACAGAATTTCTCAATACGCAATAGTATGTTTTCAAGTTTTGATGATTTGGTTTTCAAATGTGAATCCTCTCTATGCATAAATTTGATCGTTGCTAATAGATCCTGTTGGAATTCTTAATACTTCTCCTGAGTATCTTAAATTCAACCTTTTTGCTCCCCCGTAAGAACCGGTACCATGCAGTATCACCATTCCCTTTCCGGGCTTTGTATTTTTTTTCATACCGATGATCTCATAGCTTCCTTCCGGTGCATCGGTCTCGATATCCGTTATCTGAGGCTCTATCGGTTCGCCTATAAATAGAACTCTTTGCTGATACTGAATTTCTCGTTCTTTAAAAGTTTATTCACAACACGATATTAATAGCTGCTCCTTTTTGAGGTTCATTTATGTATATTTTAATTTTACCATATATCAGGGATTTGTGTTATACAAAAGCCAGCAGGTAAGTGAGACCTCGCTGGCTTCGCATAGGATGATGGGAAAAGAAGTATTGAATTTTGCAATATACTTTAAAAAGTTTAGGAGTCTTTTTTATTGAGTTTTGCCATCATATCTTACTCTTGAAGATCATGGATATGAGCCGGAAGGAGTATGTCAGGAATCAGCCATCACATAAAATTTGTGATTGAGCCGAAAAAAATGCCACCTCCGCGGTGGCAGCGAAGAGCGGCGATTCATGCTATATTTCAAGATGGAAAGAGTATCATTCTCATAAATATCAGCAGAACGAACGAAAGGACAGAGTAGATTCCGCAGAAGAGAAGAATTCCAAAAATCCGAAGATACGGATTTCGGCTTCGGCATGGCGGAAAGAACTTTTGAACACCGAGATAATTGTAACCAATAAAAATGTCGCCGAGTGCAATCAGAAGAAATCCGATCCGTACGAGCCACAGCGCGGCACCGAACGTATTCCTCACATCAAATGAGAGACAAAGCGCGAAGACGACCGCATATGTCGGGATCGCAATGGCCATTTTTCCCGGAGTCATGGTTCGGAAACCGGGCGGGAGAAAGGCCGTTACCGAGGCGGATTCCGGACGGAGGTCTGCTTCCTTGTCCATCAGCTTCCGGAGTGCGTTTTGGAGGTCCCGGACGGAACGATAGCGTTTTTTCGGATCCATTTGGGTGCATTTGGAGATGACCGCATCAAAAGAAGAATCACGGTCTGAAAGGGAATTTACCATCTCACGGAGAACGATACCGATGGAATAAATGTCGGTTTGCGGAGAGGATTCTCCAAAACCGTACTGTTCCGGAGCGGCATACCCCTGTGTCCCCAAAAGAACGGTATCGGAAGAACGGTTTTGCTCCACCGAGCGGTATTTCGCGGCGTTAAAGTCCAAAAGGAACACATTGTCATAACTCGTTATGATAATATTTGACGGTTTGATATCGCGATGGACCATGGGCGGCTTATGGGAATGGAGCTTCTCCAGAATTCCGCAGAGATCGGTGAGATAGCGGACGATGCTATGAGGGGAAAGACGGCGAGACTCGATCATTTCGCGAAGTGTTGTGCCGGAAACATACTCTTCAATGAGAATAAGGGTGCCGTCGTCCTCAAAATACTCGATGATCTCCGGAATGCCGGTAATATGGTGTTCCTTTAAATATTTGTATACATCAATGGAATAGACGTCCAGAGTTTTCTTTACATAGATCTTTCCGGTTTCCTGATGCCGGACCAGATCGATCTTGTGAGATTCATTGATTGCGGCGATGGTTTTGTAGTAGGACACGGACAGACGCTGGTTCAGATCCACGGCTTTACCCATCCTTTCATTCGTTGATTCATAACGCTATTTTAACACGCAAGGAGGCATATATGCAGGAAAAAGATACCGGTGAACTGGAAAAGGTTCTGAAGAACACGCATCTTTCCGATTACCAGGCCTATGTGAGGGATAACAGCGACAGTATGCTGTCGGATGCAAATTCCTTTTATGTGATGATCAAGGACAGGATTGCAGCTAAAAAAATGACGCTCCAGCGTGTTTTTCTCAATGCGGATATTTCGGAGCGTTATGGATATAAGCTGCTCTCCGGGCAGAAGCACACCCAGCAAAGGGATGTCATTTTGAGGATCTGCTATGCGGCGGAACTGTCACTGACCGAAACACAGCGAGCATTGAAAAAATATGAAATGCCGGAATTATACGCCAAGGATCCGAGGGACGCGCTTCTCATGATCGCGTTTAACGAACGCCCTGGAAGCATCATTGATGTCAACACTATGCTCAAAGAGAACGGATTCGAGCCTCTTCGGAACAGCGGAGCCCAAAACTGAACATTAGTTTCCCACCGCGGCGGGGGCAACAGAGAAACGGAAGACAGACTATAATACAGAAAAAGACGGAATGGCCAACGTTTTTGGAGAAGACATGCAGAGGTCGCGGAATAATACAGCTGCCCCATGGATGTAAGATGTCAAAGAGGAGGAAATGGTAAATGAAAAAGCGTAAGAAGTGGCTGGTCCCGGTATTAGGTCTGGTTTTGGCGGGGGTGATTCTGGCAAACGGCGGATCGTCGAAAAAGAAATCCGTCGTGTCGTCAGACGGCAAAACGGAAACCGTAGACAGTACGGCTGCAAACCCGGAGGAGGGTTCGGATTCCGGCGAGAATACAAAAACGCCGGAGAAGGTTACGATTGAAGAACAGGTTCTGGTGGATCACGAAGGCGTCAAAATCACTGCCCTGGGATATGAAACAGACGAGATCTGGGGTGATGGTGTAAAACTTCTGATTGAGAATCATTCGGATAAAAAGATCATGGTGGGGTGCTCAGCACTGATCGTGAATGACTGCATGATCTCGGACCTGTTTGCATGCGAAGTCGCGCCGGGAAAGAAGGCGAATGAAACCATGCATCTTTCCAGCAAGGAACTGAAGGCTGCAGGAATCGATACCGTCGGGCAGATCGAAATCTATTTCCATATCTATGAGTCGGATAACATTTCCAACCGATATAATCCGGATTGTGTGACGATCAAAACGTCGGCATATGATCAGATGGATACCACGATCGATGCGGCGGGCACAGAACTCTACAATGAAAATGGCATCCGGATCGTCGGTAAGACCGTGGATGAGAACAGCTTCTGGGGGAAATCCATTCTGGTATACTGTGAGAACACATCCGGCAAGAATGTGACCATTCATGTAGATGATCTCTCCATCAACGGCTTTATGATGAAACCGTATTTTTCGACTACGGTATATAACGGAAAAAAATCGCTCGATGACATCACACTCATGAAGTCCGATCTGGAAAAGAACAATATCACGGAGATTCAGGATGTTGAGCTGAAGTTCCGCATTACCGACGCGGATTCTTACAAGACCATTGCCGAGTCAAAACCAATTACGTTTCAGGCACAGTGATTTGTATAAAAACAGATCTGTAAGATGAGAGACAAAAAGTTTGAAAGTAAACTTTTAAACTTTGACTGACGGCTCAAACAGATAAACAGGCTTGTCTGTTTGAGCCTGGAGGACAAAATTATGAAGATATGGAAGTTAGTGTCCGGAATATTGAGCTGCGTATTTTTTTCCCTGGTGACGTTTCAGTCCTGCGCCGCAAGTATTGCCGATCAAATGGATGAGGAAGGCGGTGTGTCCGGTGCCGCCGGGTTTGTTGTGGCATTTCTGATGCTGTCCGGAGGTATCGTATCGATTGCAACCAGAAATTCCAAAGGGAAAGGCGCAGCAATCTCGCTGATTGTGATTTTTGGGGTTGCAGCTCTGATGGGATTCCTGTGTCATGGAAAGTTTTCGGACCTTGCAATCTGGTCCGGATGGTGCCTGATCAATGCCATTTTCGCGGTGATGGATCTTTCCGGAAACAAGAAGAGAATTCAGAAAGAGTCAGCGGAAAAGAATACAACAAATGAATAGGACAAATGAATAAGAGAAGGATGAATGCGAGTCTGTACGTAATAGAGTTTGGGATAGGCAGCAAAACTCCACGGAAAACGGGGACGGGGTCTGATGATCTCGTCCCCGTTGACTTTCGTGTGAGCATTCTCGTTTGGGAGTGAGCATACATCACGTCCATCACTATGGAAAGAATGCGAAAGAGGATAGTATATAGTATGGAAATTGCGGCGCAGGCATCGCGGTGAAGGAAAAGAGGGGGTATAATGGAGAGGTACGACCATCTGCAATATTGTGATTTGGGCGATGGATAAGCGAAACATAAAATGAGATGTCTTGAGAAAAAAATGATCACCACAGGAGACGGTATTGATTTACGACAATGTCACGAAGGCAGTATTTGTAAAGCGTCCCAACCGCTTCATTGCAGAGGTGGATATAAACGGGCATAGGGAAACGGTGCACGTTAAGAACACGGGGCGCTGCAAGGAACTTCTGATTCCCGGATGTGAGGTATGGCTGACGGCCCCCGGAACGCCGGGGCGAAAAACAAAATATGACCTGATAGCGGTTCGAAAAGACACCGGGATGCTGTTCAACATAGACAGTCAGGCTCCGAACAAGGTAGTGAAAGAGTGGCTGCTATCGCAGGATTATGATATGGTTGTGCCGGAGTATACTTATGGGGATTCCCGCATCGACTTTTACATGGAGCGAAGGGCTGAAAAGTATCTGATGGAAGTAAAAGGATGCACGCTGGAAAGAGACGGCATCGGCTTCTTTCCGGATGCGCCGACAGAGCGCGGGGTAAAACATATCCGTGAACTGATAAAGGCCCGGGAAGACGGATATCATTCGATCCTTGCGTTCGTAATCCAGATGGATGGGGTTTCCGAGGTGAGAGCAAATGTCAATACCCATCCGGAGTTTGGAGAGGCACTGGAAGAAGCAAAAAATGCAGGCGTAGAGATCTGGTTTTTCAAATGCCACGTGGAACCGGATTCTCTCACCGCTGTGTTGAGAAGACTTTGAGAAGATTTTGAGAAGAAGGCAGGATTTATCTCAAAGGAACTCAAAAGAATGGCCGCCGGCGTCATTGACCCGGTTTTTTTTTAGAGTTAAAATTAAAGAAATGACAACAAGATATTGATATATTATTCAGCTCCAACAGGAAGTTACAACGATTCGATTGATTTTCATGTGTGTAGTCAAAAACGTACCGGTAGCATTAAAGAGGGGTTGCATTTGAGAAAAAAACTTTGTTTGATCATATCAATATTAGCGGCTATATTTGTGTTTATCGGTGCCCAGAGGCCCCATTACTTTCCGTTTGCGCGCTCGATCGAACTTGACCAGAGCAATGTGCTGGACGTGGCGGAGTATGAGAACGGGATGACCGCAATCTGGGACAAACAGCTTCTTTTTGCAACGCATGATCGGGAACTGATCAATGTTTTTTCTACGGATATCAACGGTGTGCAGAGCGAGCCCCGCGCGGTTGCTTCCGACGGGGAAAATGTCTATGCAATTGTTGGAGAGATTTACAACGATTACAATTTTTATATCAACGAAAAGCTTCTGAAATACTCTTCCTCGGGCAGATATCTCGGTGAACTGTATATACAGAATTATGATGAGAATCAGTGTATTAATTCCAATCAGCTCAAGGATGTTGTGGTTCGTGACGGATACGCATATATCACACAGATCCAGGATCGGGATGTCCGGCTGATCCGGGTCAGCGCGGATCCGGTCAATGAAGATTCCGAAACAGAAAACACGGTGATGGCATCGTTTACGGCTCCTGAGACAATTCAGGCAGGGGAGTATCGTATCGATGAGAACCGGATTGAAATCTACAATCGCTTTGGCGAAGTCTATTATTATGATATGTCTGAGCATGAGCTCAGCTTTCATCCTGACATAATTCACACCCAATTTCACAATCAAAGCTGGAGTGCGTCGATCACATTTTCCGCGTTTACCAGAATTATGGATATCCTGTATTATCTGGGCGCTGTCATTCTTGTGATTACCGTTCTGTATGCTGTTTTCCGGATTGTTTCCGCCGGTTATCTGATCCGCTATAGGACCGTGATCGCGTTTATTGTGCTCTTTTTATCTGTCGTGGCTTATTATACCGGCATGACGCTGAAAGACTTTGATGAAGAGCACCGGCTGAGAACCATATCTGCTGCTGAATCCGTCACGGCGGGGTTCCGGTATTTTGCCATGGATGAGCTCGGCGTTCTTGGCGGCAAAGAGCCGGAAGATTTCAAGACAAAGGAGCTGAGAGACAGGACGGAGTGGATTGGCCCTTACCTTCAGGAAGTCTGCAGGGCAAACGGAAAAGAGATGGGAATGTATGCCCAGATCTATGCATTTGATAAGGACGGAGAAGCCTATCTTATTGCAGATTCCTATAATGAGAATATTCTCGGGACGCGGTACACCGATCTGTCGATTTCAGCTGAGGACAGCCCCGGTTCATCGCACAGGATGGGATATACGATCGAGAAAGAAGTGGACGGAGTCTATGTTTTTTTCCATGCCCCGATTTATGATAAGGATGATAACATCATCGGATTTCTGGAAATGGGAAGCGAATACGGCAAGCTCCGATATGACAGAATCCGCAGCGTCATCGGAGCGGCAATGCAGCTGGTTTCTTTCGTTGTATTTGCTGTCATGCTTCTCGATGTGATCCGAAAGTACTCCAGGGAACTGATGGAGTATGCGGCCATCCGGAAAAGTCAGCCCAGAGAGGCAAAATACTGCCTGAGCAATACCTATGATTTTCTGGTGACCGGGCTGGTATACATGGACGGTATGATGATGGTCATGGCGGTTTCCAGTATAAGCGCGAATTCGGATATCGACATGGCTCTCCTGTTCGCGATTCCCTTTACTGCATACCGCATCGGTTCATGGCTGGGGTCCGTCATCACATCAATGCTTCTCGGCCGTTTTGGAGAGAGACGGATGGGAGTCGCCTCAGCGATCATCAGCGCCGCTTCTTTTGCCGGCATGGTTTTTTCTATCGGCCGGGGAAATATTTATCTCTTTGCGGCATGTAAGTTCCTGGAAGGCATTTTCCTTGAAAGTGTTCTGTATGCGCTGGCAGAAGGAATCCCCTATGAGATCGAGGACATGGATCGCAGAAATAAAAAGATTGCGGAGAGTCAGAGCGCCACAGAGGCTGCGACCCTGATCTTCACGATGATCGCGGGTCTTGTTGCATCTTCCCTCGGTTTTTCCTGGATGTACGGTATCGGGGTGGTTGTCTGCGTATTGCTGATTCCCTTCAGCTTTGTCATCTTCGAAGACGAGGAGGAGGATGAAGAGGTCAAAACGCTGCAGGTCTGGAAGGCTTTTGCCCGGCCGCATGCTTTGATCTATATCATTCTGATGGTACTCACTATTTCATTTGCCACCAGCTATGATGAGTATCTGTTCCCGCTGATCTCGGAAAATGCAGGACTTACCGAGATCGAAATGACCAGCATCGGTGTATTCTCTGTTACGATCACTTATTTCGCCGAGAGCATCGTGGAGATATTTAACAAATGGCATCCGCTGAAAGCCATGATCACCGCGCTGTCGGTCTGCGGCATTGCAATCATGCTTCTGATTCTGAACACGAATATTGTGTTTGCCACGATCGTTCTCTTTATCGTCTGCGTCATGATCCGTGTCGTTGAAGTGCACCGGATCAGCTGGCTGATTGGCCTGACAGCCAACGACGGCGTGGAAGGAAAAGATGTTCTGGAGAATTATTTTGCTCTGGAAGACGGGTTTAAGGTTCTTCACGGACCGGTCTTAGGACCGCTGTTCACCGTCTCGTCATCTGTCGCAGCCGGTTTCCTCGGGCTCCTGTGTCTGGTATCACCAAGAGTGTACGGAATGATTGCTGAAAAAATGAAAACAAATAACTTAAATGAGGAGGACAACTAATATGACGTCAAAAATTATGTTCCTTGGTTTGGGAGTAGTGCCGCAGTCGTTGATCGACATACTCCTGAAGGAAAAAGTGTTTGATCCGGATGATATGATCGTGATCGATAAAAACGAGAAAATGCTTGATTTTTTCAGATCCCGGGGTGGAAAGGAAGAGAACATTCACCGAATGATCATCAACCACGATAATTATCAGGAAATCTTTCATCACTTAAATCGCGGGGACTTTTTATTGGATCTCGCGAATGAACTGGATGATTTCGTTCTGACCGAGGAATGTACCAAACGGGGTATTCATTTCATTACCACTTCGGACGGCTGGTTTCCGGTCAATAATCAGGCGAATCTGGACTATGAAGAACATCTTCAGGAGACACTGAAACTGGCCCGTAAGAATCCGAAGACCCCTACAACCGTGCTGAATTTCGGAGTAAACTCCGGTGTGATCAACGTTTTGACCAAAAAAGCCCTTTGCGATATCGTGGAGGAGGATGATACTCCTTTTGTCGCGGAAAACCGTGAACATTTGAAAAAACTGATCAAAGAAGACCAATTTGCCCAGCTGGCCCGGGAACTTCGGGTGACGTATTTGATTGAGTCCGATTATGACACAACAGAGACCAATATTACCGAGCCCGCGCCAAATACGGTTTATTCCACCTGGAATGCAGTGGATTTCTATAATGAAATGGATGACAGGGCATCCATGATCGTGGGAACGGAAGTGAAATTATCCGAGGCGCTGAGAAGAATGGGGGCGGATGTGGATCAGATTTACGGTTTTGATCCGGACAGCAGATTGCTGCAGCTCAATTTTTCGGGCAAGTTTTCCAAAGTAAAAGCGGTCATCAATGATCAGATTATTGAGGGATGCGCCGATGATCACGAAGAACTCCACTCCATGCGTGAATACTTCTCTGTATGGGATGAAGATGGAGAACTGGAGTATGCCCCGTCTGCAATGTTTGTCTATCTTCCCTGCGAAACTGCGGTTAAAACCGTTCGGACAGAGAACGTCGATCACTACCATGTGATCGCTCTGGATGAGATCGTTTCCGGCGGTGAGGCTATTGGAATGCTGGTTGAGGGGAAAAACTTCAAAAGCAGATATGTTGGAACCGAAGCAAATCTTGAGGATGGATGTATCGGAACCCCGGTCGCATACCTTGTGGCGGTTTCCATCTTTGCCGCGCTGAAGTACATCTTCAAACATCCGAATGAGGGAATCCTTTATCCGGAGCAGCTGGACACCGATGAAGTGATCTCCTATATTGCACCGTATCTTCCGGTGATTTCCGGGGAATGCCGGCTTCTTGAACCGGACAAAAAGTAAACGTAAACGAACTCTGCTGTCAAAGAAGGATCAAGGGATGGATCAGGCCCTTGATCCTTTTTCATTTCATAGCTTCCTGTAACATTTAAAGTGTGAATTTGTAGAAACAGAAAGATACCTCAGTTAAACTGTAATTGCTGACCCTGCATAGTTGGCAATAAACAGAACAAAAGAGGTATCTACAGATGAATTTTACACAAAACAAGAAAATCAGGCAAGTAACAGAAAAGACAATGGTAGTTGGTATTGATGTTGGTAGTGAAAAGCATTATTTTAGAGCTTTTGATTGGAGGGGGATTGAGCTTACAAAAAAACCTTTTTGCTTTGGAAATTCAATAGAGGGATTTAGAACTTTTTATAATGAAATCGGATTATTGATGGATAGATTTCATT
>NZ_FOIL01000016.1 GCF_900101295.1 [Clostridium] aminophilum
GACTCATATAAATTCAATAAGGCCTCGTGGTCAAGCGGTTAAGACGACGCCCTCTCACGGCGTAATCCCGGGTTCGATTCCCGGCGAGGTCATTCCAGAAACTCCGGAGATTTTTCTCCGGATTTTTTTGTGCCTTTTTTTGCATGAAAAATATTCTGATTTGTTTTAAAATTTATACTTGCAATCCATAAAATGATATGATATATTATACAAGTCGCGCGGCGAGAGCGGTGCGATGGGATGGAAACATCCGGAATCGAGGCGTGGCTCAGTTTGGTAGAGCGCTGCGTTCGGGACGCAGAGGCCGCAAGTTCGAATCTTGTCGCCTCGATTATATTGAGCAAAACTGTGAAACGCGGTTCGGCTCATATAGATTGAATAAGGCCTCGTGGTCAAGCGGTTAAGACGACGCCCTCTCACGGCGTAATCCCGGGTTCGATTCCCGGCGAGGTCATGGTTATGCTACTGTGGCTCAGTTGGTAGAGCAGCTGATTCGTAATCAGCAGGTCACCGGTTCAAGTCCGGTCAGTAGCTTCGGAGAGAGTAATCCTCGGAACGATGGTTCCGGGGATTTTTTTATTTCATGGATTTTCTTCGAAAATCCCTATGAAAAAGCTCCGCGCGGCGGGCGCGCAAAGTCCCCGGGGCTTTCCTCAGTACCCCGGGGATGGGAGAACCAAAGGCCGCTTGCGAATTTCGTTCCGCGTGACAGGAAACTTCTCTGAGATTGAAATTGGCCTCCTCTTGCGTTACCATAAAATGTATAAAAAAGAGTGCATTAGGGGGTGTCGCATGAAGTCAGGAATACATTATTCCTTTGATCTTTCGGAAGAGAAAAGACGTATCCTCGTTGTGGAGGATGAGCCGGTCAATCAGGAAATTCTGAAGATGCTGATCGGCGACACCTATGAAGTTCTTTCCGCGTATAACGGACAGGAAGCGATGGAACTCATCCGCGCCCGGCACAAGACACTGAGTCTGGTGCTTCTGGATCTGAATCTCCCGGATCTTCATGGTCTGGAAGTGCTGCGAAGGATGAAAGGCGATCCGGTGCTGGCCGGTCTTCCCGTCATTGTCATGACCGCGGACAGTGAAGCCGAGGTGGAAAGTCTTACTCTTGGAGCCATTGACTTTATTCCGAAACCATATCCGCAGCAAAAAGTCATCCTTGCCCGAATCCTGCGCACCATCGAACTGTCCGAGAACAGAGATATACTCCGGTGGACGGAACGGGATCATCTGACGGGATTGTACAATAAAGAATTCTTCTATCATCACGCCGCACAGCTGGACCTCTATCACAAAAACGCCTCCGCTGACGCTATTTTCCTGAATATCAACCGTTTTCACACCATCAATGACCGATATGGAAAAAGCGTTGGTGATGAGATTCTTCGCCGTCTTGCCGGCAGCGTCCGGGAGGCGGTCAGAGAAAACGGCGGAATCGTATGCCGGAGCGAAGCGGATTCCTTTCTGATCTACTGTCCGCACCGCAGTGATTACGGAGAGATTCTGAACCGCGCCGGCATTTCCATACCGGGAGACGGGAAAGGAGAAAGCCGGATCCGGATCCGGATGGGAGTATATGCCGATGTGGACAAGACACTGGATCTGGAGCGGCGGTTTGACCGTGCGAAGATGGCGGCGGAAACGGTAAGGGGACAATTTGCCAGCGCAATCGGAATGTACAGCAATGAGATGCGCGATGCGGAGCTTCTGTCAGACCAGCTGATGGAAGATTTTCCCGCCGCGATTGCGGAAAAACAGTTTCGGGTCTATTACCAGCCTAAATTTGATGTGCGCCCGAACAAACCGGTTCTGGTCAGCGCCGAGGCGCTGGTGCGCTGGAATCATCCGGCGTTGGGCATGATCAGCCCCTGCGTATTTGTGCCGCTGTTCGAGCACAACGGCCTGATCCGGGCATTGGATCAGTATGTATGGGCCGAGGCAGCCGCACAGGTACGGCGATGGAAGGAACAGCTCGACATCGCACTTCCCGTGTCGGTCAATGTGTCCCGGGTCGATCTGCTGGATCCGTCTCTTGTGGAGAATCTGAAGAGCATTCTGGCGGCAAATGGTCTGAGCAGCAGAGAACTCCTTCTGGAGATTACCGAATCCGCTTATACCGAAGACTCGAATCAGATGATAGAAACGGTTTGCGAGCTTCGGAAAACCGGTTTCCGCATTGAGATGGATGATTTTGGATCCGGCTATTCCTCGCTGAGTATGCTTTCCTCTCTGCCCATTGATGCGCTGAAGCTGGATATGCAGTTTATCCGCAGCGCTTTCCGGGAGCAGAAGGATACCCGGCTTTTGGAGGCGATGATTCAGTTGGCGGACCGCTTTGACGTTCCCACCATTGCGGAGGGCGTGGAAACGGAGGAACAGATGATCACACTCAAAATCATGGGCTGTGACGTCATTCAGGGATATTATTTTTCCAGACCCCTGCCGTCAGAAGAATTTGAAGTTTTTCTCAAAGAAAAGCGGAACGTCTTCCGTCCTTCCGGCCCGGAAGAGTCCGGCACGGACCGGGATGAGCCGGACTCCCTGCACGATCCGCTGACAGGACTCTACAACAAAAATGCGTTTGAAATTCTGCTGCAGGGGGTAGCACATAAGCAGGTTACCGTGCTTTCCGCCGAGGTGGATCATTATGCTGAAATACGGCATGAACACGGCAGAGAGTACGCAGACCGCGTCATCAGACATGTTGCAGGGGTGCTCCGGAAGAATTTCCGGCGCATGGATTGCATTGTCCGCCTTCGCGAGGATAAATTTGTCATTCTCATGATCCATTCCGGAAGTACCGACCGGAACCGGATTTCGTCAAAGATTGACCGCATCAACGAGGAGCTGCGGGAAATGCCGGGAGAACTTATACCGGTTGCACTGAGCGTGGGCGTGGCATTTTCCGATACCGACAAGACGGGAGGCGCGGTTTTCCGGGATGCGGATGTCGCGCTGGAACGCAGAAAAGAAATCCGAACCAAAGTTTTGAACCGTTTTCTTCAGGAATGAGAGGATGGGGGATGGAACGATGAACATGCACAAGCACAAGCACAAGCAGAACAGTCTGACCGCGATTGCCAGCGCAGGCATCACAGTGGTTGCCCTGATTCTGATTCTCAGCACAATCTGGATGGGACAAAATGCGAAAAACGGGACCAAATCCGCCGTTCATTCCGTCAGCCTTCTCTATCTGGATGAGCTCACCGGACGGCGGGAACAGGTGGTGGCAAATAATCTTAAGGATAAAATCGAAGTGATCCGGGTCGCAGTTTCCTTAATGACAGAGGATGACCTGAAGGATGCGGAACATCTGCAGGCGTATCAGTCCAGAATGAAGAAGCTGTTCCGGCTGGACAAGTTTGCTTTTGTGGACCGAAACGGCCTGATTTACACCTCCACGGGCACGCAGACCAATATCGCGGACTACGGTTTTGATTACAAAACGCTCTCTGAGCCCGACATCTTTGTGCTGAATCCCGGGGCCATGAATAAGAAAGCGGTGATTGCCGTGCCGATTGAACGGCTTTCGTTTTGCGGAGAAGATTTGTCCGTCTGCTTTATGGAAATCGGTATGGCTGAACTTCTGGCCGGGGTCTCCATGGATTTTCAGAGTTCGGACACCACGTTCTGCAATATTTACACCCGTGAAGGAAATGCCCTCAGCAACACGGTTCTGGGCGGCCTTGCGGTGGAAGATAATCTTCTGGAGGCCCTGAAAAACGCAAAATACGACGAGGGTTATTCCTATGAGCAGGCGGCAGCCGATTTCGCGGAGGGAAAAGACGGCGAAGTATCTTTTACCTATGACGGAATCCGGGAAACCTTAAGCTACCGTCCCGTGGCCGGGACAGACTGGATGCTGACGTATCTGATTCGGGAAAGTCTGATCAGCGAAAAAATGAACGCGGTATCCGAAAACATTGTTCGGCAGAGCTTTTTCCAATCGGCGCTGACGGCGGCCATACTTCTGGCTCTGTCCGGCTTCGGGTATATGCAGATCCGGAAGAACGCACGCCTTACGCTGGAATCCGAGACCGCACAGGCGGAAATCCGCGGAAAGCAGAAAGAACTGGAGCGGCGCATTGCGCTGCAGGAGAAGCTGGAGCAGCAAAGCCAGGCGCTCAGCGATGCCCTGGCGCTGGCGGAGGAAGCCAGCAAGGCAAAGACGGCATTTCTCTCCAATATGAGCCATGAGATACGAACGCCGATGAACGCCATCATCGGACTGGACAATATTGCACTGAATGATCCGGATATTTCCGACCGGACCCGTGAATATCTGGAAAAGATCGAGGCGTCCGCAGAGCATCTTCTGTATCTGATCAATGACATTCTGGATATGAGCCGCATCGAATCCGGAAAATTATCCCTGAAGAATGAGGAATTCTCCTTCTGCGAGTTTCTGAAAGCGATCAATACCATGATCAGCGGGCAGTGCAGTGATAAAGGGCTAGACTATCAGTGTCACATTCAGGGTGAAGTGGACGATTATTACATCGGGGATGACATGAAACTGCGCCAGGTGCTGATCAACATTCTGGGAAATGCGGTGAAGTTTACGCCGGAAGGCGGAAAGGTGTCGCTGACCGTAAGCCGCACGGCACACTATGACCGCAGATCAACACTTCAGTTTCGGGTCGCGGACACCGGCATCGGCATGAGCAAGGAATTTCTGCCTCACATCTTCGACGCATTCAGTCAGGAAAATTCGTCTTCCACCAGTAAGTACGGGTCATCCGGGCTGGGCATGGCAATCGCCAAAAACATTGTGGAAATGATGAACGGCGGAATTGAGGCTGAGAGCGAAAAGGGCCGCGGTTCTGTCTTTACGGTAACGGTTACCCTGATGGACTGTGAGAACGATCACTCCGAAGCAGAGGCGGCGGTCATTCATCCCCGCGAGATGAGCGTCCTGATCGTGGACGACGATCCGATTGCCTGTGAACATGCAAAACTGGTTCTGGAAAAAGCAGGGATTTCATCCGAGACCGCCGACTCCGGAGCGAAAGCCCTGGAAATGATTACGGTTCGCAGCGCGAGAATGGAACCCTACAACCTGATTCTGGTTGACTGGAAGATGCCGGAGATGGACGGCGTGGAGACCACCCGAAGAATCCGCCGGATTGTGCGGGATGATTCCGCCATCATTATCCTGACGGCCTATCGGTGGGACGACATTCTGGAAACGGCGGTGCAGGCAGGTGTGGACAGTTTTCTTGCCAAACCTCTCTTTGCGGCGACGGTTCTGGAAGAGTTCCGGTCCGCTATGATACGAAAGGGCATCAAGGCAAGTCAGGAGGCGGGCAGGGCAGATCTGACCGGACGGAGAGTATTGCTTGCGGAAGACGTGCAGGTCAATACGGAGATTATGCTGATGGTTCTGCAGATGCGTCAGATGGAAGTCGAGCATGCCGAGAACGGACGGATTGCGGTGGAGATGTTTGCGTCCCATGAACTGGGATACTACGATGCCATTCTGATGGATATGAGAATGCCCGAGATGGACGGTCTGGAGGCGAGCCGGGCGATTCGTGCCATGGACCGGACGGACGCAAAGACCATTCCGATCATCGCCCTGACGGCGAACGCATTTGACGAGGACGTGCAGCGCAGCATGCAGGCGGGACTGAATGCGCATCTGACCAAGCCCATTCAGCCGGAAATGCTGTTTGAAACACTGGAAAGACTGATCCGGGATTGACCCGGGGACGGATCTGTGAAAGAATGGAGTGATGTGAAATGCTGACAGTCGAGGCACTTCGCGCCTTTGGCGCAGACATCGAAGACGGGCTGATGCGCTGTATGAACAATGAGTCGATGTATCTTCGCCTTGTGGATATGGCGCTGCACGACGCGAATTTTGACAGGCTGGTTTCCGCCCTGAAAGCGGAAGACAAAAAGACCGCCTTTGAGGCTGTTCACGCCATCAAGGGAGTGACGGCGAATCTGTCGCTCACGCCGCTTTACGAGACGGCGTCCGAGATGACGGAACTTCTTCGCACCGGGGCAGATGCCGATTATGAGGGGCTTCTTGAGCGACTCCTTCAATGCCGCGATAAGGTTCTGAACCGATAGCGGCAGGATGGAAGACTGAGACGAAGTGAAACGATAAGAGAAAGGGAAAGGAATCGTCCGACTGCCGCGGCGCAATCGGACGAATGCAGTACATGAAACGGAATTACAAAATGACCATCAGCTATGACGGAACCCGCTTTTACGGATGGGAGCGTCAGCTGACCACCGATATGACAATTCAGGGAAAACTGGAGAACGTTCTGAACCGTATGCTGGAGCTTCCGGAAGGAGAGACGGTCACGGTGATCGGAGCGGGAAGAACGGACGCGGGCGTTCACGCCAGAGCGATGACGGCAAATGTTCTTCTAGACACCGGCAAAACCGAGGATGAGATCCGCGCATATATGAATCAGTATCTTCCGGAGGACATCAGTGTGAATGAACTAAAGGTCTGCGCCGACCGTTTTCACAGCCGGTTTAAGGCGAAGGGTAAGACCTACTGTTACACATTCTGGTGTGCGGACCGGAAGCCGGTATTTGACCGCAAATATGTAACCGTCATCGAAGAACGGCCGGATGTGGACCGGATGAGACGGGGACTGGAACGGCTGGTCGGAACCCACGATTTCAAAAGTTTCTGCGGCAACAATAAGATGAAGAAATCGACGGTCCGTGCCATTTTCGACGCGGAGATCAAAGAACAGGGGCCCTATATCCGGATTTATTTCCACGGCAGCGGATTCCTTCAGAATATGGTGCGGATTATGTCCGGAACGCTTCTGGAGATCGGTCTCGGCCATATGGAGCCGGAAGAGATCGATGCCATTCTGGAAAAGCAGCAGAGAAAATTTGCCGGCCCCACCGCGCCGCCTCAGGGTCTCTGCATGATGAATGTGGATTACTGAACAGCAGACTTGAAACAGGAGGATATGCACCATGCCGTTTCCGATTGAATTTTCCCCTTCTTCCTACCGTTATTCTTCCAGAAGAAGCCTTGTCTATGCGAGGAACGGTATGGTATCCACAACACAGCCGCTGGCCGCAGGGGCAGGCCTGGACATCCTGAAAGCCGGAGGCAACGCCGTCGATGCGGCGATTGCGGCCGCTTCCTGTATGACCGTTCTGGAACCCACCAGCAACGGACTCGGAAGTGATGCCTTTGCCATCGTATGGGTGAAGGACGAAATGTTCGGCCTCAATGCCAGCGGAAGGGCGCCGATGAATCTCTCGGCAGGAATGGTCCGGAAAATGGGATTTTCACAGATGCCGGTCCGTGGCTGGCTGCCGATTATGGTGCCGGGGGCTCCCGCCGGGTGGGCTGCGCTTTCCGAGCGTTTCGGAAAACTTCCGCTCCGTCAGGTTCTGGCGCCGGCCATCCGGTACGCCGAAGATGGATATGCGGTCACACCAGTGATCGCCCATCTCTGGAACGCCGCCTTCGAGGAGTTTTCGCAGAGAACCGAGCCGGAGTTTCGCCCCTGGATGGAGCATTTCGCGCCGGGAGGACACGCGCCGGCAGCAGGAGAGGTGTGGAAATCGGAGGATATGGCCCGGTCGCTTCGACGGATCGCGGACACCGGGGCTGAGGCATTCTACCGCGGAGATCTGGCAGACAGAATGGATGCTTTTGCCCGGGAAACCGGAGGGTTTCTGCGAAAAGAAGATCTGGCGGCATACCATCCGTCCTGGGTAAAGCCGGTGAGCGTCAATTACCGGGGATACGATATATGGGAAATTCCGCCGAACGGAGACGGCATCGTCGTTCTGATGGCGCTGGCGATTCTGAACGGAATGAACATAAATCACGAGGACCCGGATGACCCGGAAAATGTGCACCGGATGATTGAAGCGCTGAAACTTGGATATGCGGACGGCCTCCGGTATATTTCTGATCCGGACACGATGAGGGTGCCGGTGGAGAGACTTCTCTCGGAGGAGTATACGGAGCAGCGCAGACGCGGGATCGGTGAACACGCCGCGGTTCCGTCGGCGGGAGACCCCATGTCCGGCGGAACGATCTATCTGTGTACTGCGGACAGCGAGGGAAACATGGTTTCCTACATTCAGAGCAACTTCAAGGGATTCGGCAGCGGCATCGTGATTCCGGAAACCGGCATTTCCCTTCAGAACCGGGGCTTCGGTTTCTCTCTCGATGAGGACTCTCCGAATGTACTTGCGCCGGGGAAGCGGGCATTTCACACGATCATCCCGGGCTTCATCACAAAAAACGGGAAAGCGGTGGGCCCTTTCGGCGTAATGGGTGCGTTCATGCAGCCGCAGGGACAGCTGCAGGCGCTGACTAACATGATTGATTACCGCATGAATCCGCAGGAAGCGCTGGATCGTCCCCGCTGGCAGTGGATGAAGGGACTGGAGATTGGACTAGAAAAAGAAATGCCGGAGAGAATCCGGGAAGATCTGATCCGAAGAGGACATGATGTTCAGATCGCGGAGAACCGGATCTCCTACGGAAGAGGTCAGATCATTCTGAGAAATGATGAGGGAACGCTGGTTGGAGCTTCCGATCCGCGGGCCGATGGCTTTGTAATGGGATATTGACAGCGGATAAACCGGCGGCGGAGTGAGATACTCTGTCGCCGGTTTATCGCACATTATCGCACATGCGTTCTCTTAAATCTTGCAATTTTCCGTGACTTTTTGTATACTTATGAAGTTAGGCAAATGATGACATGGAGGTTCTGAATGGCATCAAGAAAGAAAACCTCTGCACCGGCGGAGGCATCGGAAAAGAAGACAAAACGAGGATCTTCGAAAAACGGAAATAAGAAGAAAAATACTGCTGCGCAGAGAGAAACCAGAACTGCGCGGAATACAGCGGAGGAAGAGCAGGAGGAGATTTATTATGAGGACGGAAAACTCAGCACTGAGCTGGGCATCATCCTGTCCTTTGCCCTCTGTGCGCTCTTTTTCCTGAGCAATTTCGGAGTGATCGGAACATTCGGCAGTTATCTCAGCGCGTTTACTCTGGGACTTTTCGGCGTGCTCGGCTATCTTGCGCCCATCGCCATTTTTATCGGCGTGTGCTTTTATCTGTCCAATAACGGAAGCATGCGTGCCTGCGTGCGTCTTGGCGGGAGCGTGCTGTTCCTCTGGGCTCTCGGCTCGATGATTCAGCTGTTTATCGGTGAAGCGGGAACCGGATCTCCGGCGGATTATTACCTGCAGGGCGGCGCCGGCGGCTTTTTCGGCGGCCTTCTCTACATGGCACTCCATGCGGTGGTCGGCGGTGTCGGAACCTTTTTGATTCTGACCGCGCTCATGGCCATCGGCTGTGTGCTGGTTACCGGAAAATCTCTGGTCAAAGTGGTACGGGAAAAGAGCGAGTCAACCTATGAGTATGCGCGAGAGGACATCTCCCGGAGAAGAGAGATGAGAGCGGCCGAGAGGGAAATCCGGGAGGCGAAACGGCTGGAGGACCAGAATGTCCGCGGGGTAAATCTTGAGGCGGCCGAACTTCGCGGTGCGACACTCAGCCAGTCCTTTAAGAATGCCGCAAAGGAGCTTCCGGCGCGCAGACGCCGTCCGGAAGATGCGGAGTTTGATGAAGAGCGGATTCTCGGAAGAAAAGAGGAAAACGGACCGGAACCGATCTTTTCCGTCACTTCCCGCGGCGACCGGGTGGTTGACTTCCCGTCGCCCGCCGGGGAAAGTGCACCTTCTCCGGAGATGGTACCGGAAGTCTCCGAACACCTTACCGCACAGTCGGAGGAGATGGATTCGCGTCTCCGCAAGGCGGGAGAAGTTCTGGCCGCGGCGTCCAGGGCGGCGGATGAAACAGATCCTGCTTCGGTATTCCGCGGAAAGATCCGTTACTCCGGCATGAATGAGACGGATGAGGATTCGGCTTCGGCATCCGGAGACATGACGGAATCTGACGGGCCGGACGCCGGAACCGGGAAAACCGGTCCGTCTCCGAGATATCCGGACAGAGCAAATGAGATGACCAAAGATATCCGGAGAGATACTCCGGATGACGATGTTGATTCGGAATGGGAGACGGAACCGGAAAAACAGACGGATGAGGAATGGGACAATGCGTCAGGGGATGACAGCGCGTTTTCTGCGGAGTTCTCATCGAAAAACGAAAAGGAATACGCCGGGTCGGAATCTTGGGACGGTGATGATGGTTCCTTTGAGGAAGAAGAGGATCCGGATGAGGGAATCCGGGCCGCGGTGCGTTATCAGGATGAGAACCGAAGCGATGACAATATTCTGAAGGCGGTCTATATCCGCAGAGATACCCGGACGTTTGAAGAAATGTACAGCGGAAATCCGCTTCCCGAGGAGGCTGCTCGCAATCATGACTGGCAGAACGGGGAGCCGGAGACGTTTGACAGTACTGCCGGAGAACCGGAGTCATTCGGCAGAGAAGCCGTTTCTTCGGAGATATTCGACAGAACGGCCGGATCGTCTGAAACATCCGACGGAGCAGCCGGATCGTCTGAGACACTCGACAGAGCGGATGAAACGTCCGGAGAATATACTTTCGAAAACGGATCCTCCGCCCATGATTCGGAGCCGGATGACGGGGATGACGAGGAAGCGGAAGAGGAGAATGAAAACGATGAGCTGAACGGTGAATCCGATGAAAACGGATATGATACGGAAGAAGACGACGGTTTTTCCGCCGCGGCGCTTGCCGTAAATTCCACGGCGCGGCCTAACGGATCACCGGCTCCTGAAGCACGTCCGTTTTCACAGTCGGCATCCTCTGCGATTCCGGCATCTTCGTCATATGATCGCAGGGATCAGCCGGTGATCACAGCCACCGGCGCGGTTCTTCCGCCCCGGGATCCGAATGCGGATGCAATTCTGGTGAAGAAGGCGGCGCTTGAGGCAAAGGCGGACAAGATCCGGGAACAGCAGGACGCTCTGCGGAAAGCGGCGGATGTTCAGGCCCAGCTCACCGCACAGAAGGAAATGCAGCCCAAGAAAGAATATGTCTTCCCACCGCTGAGCCTTCTACGGAAAGACATGCGCCCGGGCGGCGAGTTTGACGCATCCTATTACGAGGACACTGCCGTGAAGCTTCAGCAGACACTGAAGAATTTCGGCGTCGGCGTCACCGTGACCAATATCAGCTGCGGTCCGACCGTTACGCGGTATGAACTCCAGCCGGATATGGGCGTCAAAGTCAGCCGGATTCTCGCCCTGCAGGATGACATCAAACTGAACCTGGCCGCCGCGGATATCCGAATTGAGGCGCCGATTCCGGGAAAAGCGGCCATCGGCATCGAGGTTCCGAACAAAGAACAGAAGACGGTTTATCTGCGTGAGCTGCTAGAATCTCAGGAATTTTCCAAGCACAAGTCCAGGGTTGCCTTTGCCGTGGGCAAAGACATCGGCGGACAGACGGTGGTCACAGACGTGGCAAAGATGCCGCATCTTCTGATTGCCGGTGCCACCGGTTCCGGTAAATCCGTCTGCATCAATACGCTGATCATGAGCATCATCTACAAGGCAAAGCCGGAAGAAGTCAAGATGATCATGATCGACCCGAAGGTCGTCGAACTCAGCGTCTACAACGGCATACCGCACCTCCTCATTCCGGTTGTAACCGACCCGAAGAAGGCGGCCGGCGCGCTGAACTGGGCGGTACAGGAGATGACTGAGCGGTATAACACATTTGCCAAGTACAACGTTCGTGACATCAAGGGATACAATGCCCGTGTCGACGGCATTTCCGATCTGGAAGGAGAGGAAAAGCCGAAGAAAATGCCGCAGATCATCATCATTGTCGACGAGCTTGCCGATCTCATGATGGTGGCACCGGGCGATGTGGAAGAGGCGATCTGCCGTCTGGCACAGCTTGCCCGTGCGGCCGGCATTCATCTGGTCATCGCGACCCAGAGACCGTCGGTCAATGTCATTACCGGCGTTATCAAGGCAAATATTCCGTCCCGAATCGCCTTCTCGGTTTCCTCCGGCGTCGATTCGCGAACGATTATCGATATGAACGGAGCCGAGAAACTTCTCGGAAAGGGCGATATGCTCTTTTATCCGTCCGGTTATCCGAAGCCGAAACGCGTGCAGGGCGCATTTGTCTCGGATGAGGAAGTCGGAGAGGTGGTCCGCTATCTGACCGATGAGGGATATGAAGCCGAGTATGCGGACGACATCGAGTCCAAGATCAGCGCAAGCAGCGTCGGAAGCTTCGGCGGAGGCGGCGGTGAGCGCGATGCGTACTTTGAGCAGGCCGCCCGCTTTATCATTGAAAAGGACAAGGCGAGCATCGGCATGCTGCAGCGAATGTTTAAGATCGGATTTAACCGTGCGGCAAGAATCATGGATCAGCTCGAAGAAGCCGGCGTTGTCGCCGGGGAGCAGGGAACGAAGCCCCGCGAGATCCTGATGAGCATGGAGCAGTTTGAAAACAGTATGATGTAAAAGAATCAGGGGGATAAAACCGTGAAATTACGGGAATGGTTGGGAGAACTGAACTATACGCTTCTCCAGGGAAATCTGGATGAGGAAGTGACGGAAGTCGTCTATGACTCCAGAAAGGCCGCGCCGCAAACCGTGTTTGTATGCATGCGGGGAGCAAATGTGGATGCGCACCGGTTTGTTCCGGATGTGGTGGCGAAGGGGACGAAAGTCATCGTCGCCGAGCATGAGGTGGAGGTGCCGGCAGATGTGACTGTTCTCCGTGTTTCGGACGGAAGAGATGCACTTGCGCTTCTTTCTGCCGCGCGTTTTGGCTATCCGGCCCGCAAGATGACGACCATCGGCGTCACCGGAACAAAGGGAAAGACCACCACGACCTATATGATCAAGGCGATGCTGGAGGCCTGCGGAAAGAAAACCGGGCTGATCGGCACCAACGGCATTGTCATCGGCGATACCCATACACCGACGGCAAACACCACGCCGGAATCCTATATTCTGCAGCAGAGCTTTGCAAGAATGGTCGAGGAGGGCTGTGAATACATGGTGATGGAGGTGTCCTCCCAGAGCTACAAGATGCGGCGTGTGAACGGAATTCACTATAACTACGCGATATTTATGAACATTTCCAACGACCATATCGGCCCGAACGAGCATGCGGATTTCGCGGAGTACATCGGCTTTAAGAAAATGCTTCTGGCGAACAGCGATGTCTGCCTGGTAAACCGGGATGATCCTCATTTTGACGAGATCACCGACGGAGCGAAGGCGGAGATCAAAACCTTTTCACTGGAACAGTCCGCGGATTTCACAGCGGAGGCGATCGACTATATCCGTGAACATGATTTTGTGGGAATCGGATTCACCATGAATTACGAAAAAGACGGAGAGAAGAGACATCACCGCTTCCGCGTCTCGGTTCCGGGCATCTTTAATGCCTGCAACGCGCTGGCGGCAGCCGGAGTATGCTCGCATTTCGATCTTCCGGAAGACCGGTTTGAACACAGTCTCGAAAACCTTCACATCAACGGAAGAATGGAGATTGTCTATAAATCGGCAAAATGTTCGGTTATTGTCGATTATGCCCACAACGGCGTTTCCATGGAGACGCTGCTGAAAACACTCCGGAGCTATCATCCGAAGCGTCTCGTGGTTGTCTTCGGTTGCGGCGGCAACCGGGCAAGAGACCGCCGCTACGACATGGGCGAGATCGGCGGGCGCTACGCGGACCTGAACATTATCACGGCGGATAATTCCCGCTTTGAGAACGTGACGGATATTCTGAACGATATCAAGACCGGTCTCGCGCGGTCCGACGGAAAATATGTCGAGATCCCGGACCGCCGCGATGCAATCCGCTACAGTCTCGAACACGCGGAGGACGGCGACATCATCGCGGTGATCGGAAAAGGACACGAAGACTACCAGGAAATCGAGGGAGTGAAGCATCATTTCTCCGATCAGGAAGAAGTAAGAAAGGCCGCTGCCGAGCTCGGCTTAGCCTGAGATAAAGGAGATCACGTTATGGAAAATGTTACAGTAAAGGATATTGCGGAGGCAGTCGGCGGCCGTATTCTCTGCGGAGACCCGGATCAGAAGCTTGAAAACATCGCGATTGATTCCCGCGTGATGCGCGGTAATGATCTCTTTGTCCCGATCATCGGCGAAAAAAACGATGCCCACGCGTTCATTGCCAAGGCAATGCAGAACGGCGCGGCGGCATCACTCACCTCGGAACACGACGAGGCACCGGAGGAGATGAGCGGTGCGCTGATCCGCGTGGAGGATACCGTAAAGGCGCTTCAGGACATCGGTGCATGGCTCCGGAACCGTCTTACCATTCCGCTGGTGGGCATCACCGGCAGTGTCGGAAAAACCACCACGAGGGAGATGGTCGCGGCGGCTCTCTCCGCCAAATACCGCACCTTTAAGACTCCGGCCAACCACAATAGTCAGGTCGGCGTTCCGATGACCGTTTCCGAGATCTCCGGAGAGGATGAGATCGCGGTTCTGGAACTCGGAATGAGCAATCCCGGAGAAATGCATAAGATTTCCGAAATCGCGAAAGTGGATTGCGCCGTGATGACCAACATCGGCGTGGCTCACATTGAGAATCTCGGTTCCCGCGAGAACATTCTGGAAGAAAAGCTTCACATTCAGGACGGAATGAAGGAGGGAGGTCTTCTTCTGGTGAACGGGGATAACGATCTTCTGGCGGATGTAACCCCGAAAGACGGCATTTCCATTCTGCACTTCGGCCGTGAGGAGAAGAACGAATGTCACGCGGAGGATCTCATGCCGAAACACGGATGCGGCACATTTACCTATGTTCACGGTGATGTCCGCGTTCCCGTCGAACTCTCTGTTCCGGGTGTGCACAATGTCTCCAATGCCCTCGCCGCCATGGCGGTGGCGGAGCATTTCGGCGTCGATCTTCATGCGGCTGCGGCAAAGCTGAAGGAATTCCGCGGCTTCAAGGGACGTCTCCAGATTTCCGAGAAGAACGGGATTCTTGTGATCGACGATACCTACAATGCAAGTCCGGATTCCATGCGCGCCGCACTTTCCGTTCTGAACGGGATGCGTGACTCCAAACGCCGCATCGCGGTTCTGGCGGATATGAAAGAACTGGGCGAAGAGGAAATCCGGTTCCACCGGGACATCGGTGCAACGGTTTCCGCCATGCATCTGGATCTTCTGGTGGTATACGGAAGTCTTGCAAAGGAGATTGCAAAGGGGGCGTTTGCGGCCGGCGGCATGCGGGAAAATCTCCGGATTGAAAGCTTTCTGGAGGAAGACCGGGATGAAATGACGGAATTTCTGAAGAATGAACTCACTGAGGGCGATGCGGTTCTGTTCAAGGGCTCCAACAGCATGAAGCTTGGCACCATAGCGGCCGAGTTCACGGATGAGGCATAAATGAACAGGGGAGCCGAGGTCCGCTTGCGGACTTTGTTCCATCACAGGAGGCGGATCACGAACGGTCCGCCTCATTTTAAACCATAACCACGGGGTAAAGGCCCTTATCTGTCAGGAGGGATAGCGAAAACGATGTACGCAAAGGTTATCGTCGACATCTCGGCATCGAGTGTCGACCGGATATTTGAATATCGGATTCCGGCGCGCCTGGAGGCGGACGTCCGCATCGGTTCCTGTGTGCACGTTCCGTTCGGCCAGGGCAACCGGCAGAGGAGTGCCTATGTTGTGGAGATCTGTGAGGAGCCGGAATTTGATCCCGAAAAAATAAAAGATATTTTATCCTGTGATGACGGATCCCTTGGCGTACAGTCCCAGCTGATTGTTCTGGCAAAATGGATCCGGGAAAACTACGGCGGAACCATGAATCAGGCCCTGAAGACCGTTCTTCCGGTCAAACAGAAGATTCGTCCTCAGGAAAAGAAGACCATTCTCTGCCTTCTGGATCAGGATGCACTGGAGGCGGCGATCCGTGAGGCGGAACGGAAAAAATACCGTGCCCGTCTTCGGCTTCTCACCGAGTTCCGCCTGGCGCGGGCCATACCGCTGGAGATTGCCCGGACCCAGCTTCACATCTCGGACTCGTCGCTGGAGCCGCTTCTGGAGGACGGAACCATACGGATGGAGAAAGAGACGGTGATCCGGGGCAGCTGCGGAGCCGGGCAGGACACCGGGAAAAAACCGGTGCTGAATGAAGAGCAGGCGCTTGCCGTCTCGGATTTCAGGGCCGAATACGATGCCGGAATCCGGGGAACAAGGCTGATCTGCGGCGTGACCGGAAGCGGTAAAACCGAAGTTTATATGGAACTGATGGACCACGTTCTCTCCCAGGGAAAACAGGTAATCCTGCTGATTCCGGAGATCTCGCTGACCTATCAGACGGTGATGCGCTTTTACCGCCGGTTCGGCGACCGGATTGCGATTCTGAACTCACGGCTTTCCGCCGGAGAGCGGTATGATCAGTGGATGCGGGCGCAGAAAGGGGAGGTGTCCATCATGATTGGCCCCCGGAGTGCCCTGTTTGCGCCCTTTGACCGTCTTGGCCTCATCATCATTGATGAGGAGCATGAAAATGCCTATAAGAGTGAGAATGTCCCCCGCTATCACGCAAGGGAAACAGCGGAGGCGAGAGCCCGGCTTTCCGGTGCCTGCGTGGTACTGGGGAGCGCAACGCCCAGCATGGAATCCTTCTTCCGGGCCGAGTCGGGAAAATACTCTCTGTCCAGGCTGACAGGACGGGCGGTTCCGGGAAGCGTGCTTCCGCAGACGGAGATCGTGGATATGAGAGAGGAACTGGCCGGGGGAAACCGGTCCATATTCAGCCGCACTCTTCACCGTCATATCGAGACAGCACTGAAGAGCGGCGAACAGGTGATGCTCTTTATCAACCGTAGGGGATACGCCGGATTTATATCCTGCCGATCCTGCGGAAAACCGCTTCACTGTCCGCACTGCGATGTGTCGCTGACGCTCCACGGAAAAAAACGGCTGGTCTGCCACTACTGCGGATATGAGACGGAGCTTCCGCAGACCTGTCCGGCCTGTGGTTCCCGGTATCTTGCCGGTTTCGGAACCGGAACGCAGAAACTTGCATGGATGACCGAAAAGGAGTTCCCGGGCGCGAGGATACTGCGGATGGATGCAGACACGACCCGGAAAAAGGGAAGCCTAGAAGAGATTCTCGAACAATTCTCGGAACATGAGGCCGACATTCTGATCGGAACGCAGATGATTGTCAAGGGACACGATTTTCCGGCCGTCACGGTGATGGGAATCATGGCGGCGGATATGTCGCTGAACACGCCCGATTACCGGAGCAGTGAGCGGACATTTTCCCTGATCACGCAGGCTGCGGGCCGGGCGGGCAGAGGAGAGAAGCCGGGGCACGTCGTGATTCAGACCTACATGCCGGACCACTATGCGGTGCAGACTGCGGCGGCACAGGATTATGACGCATTTTACCGGGCGGAGATCGCCTACCGCAGGATCTCCGGTTATCCGCCGGTGTGCGCCATGATGGAGATCCGGTTCCAGTCTCCGGACGAGGTCGCGGTGATCCGCATGGCGGAGGGAACCGCGGAACTTCTCCGGCGCGGGGTGGAGAAATCGCTTGAGAGCGTGGCAAAACGCGGTGAAGATCCGGCGGAATACGGCATTGAAATCATCGGTCCGGCGGATGCTCCGGTCTACCGTGTAAAGGATGTCTACCGAAAAATGTTATATATAAAGGGCATGAAATATGATATACTTTTAAAAATCAGGAACTATGCCCTTAAGATGGCACAAAAACTCCCGGATGCGGGAAAAGTTGCCGTCTCATGCGATACCGATGTATAAGAAAGGATTATAGATATGGCAGTTTTAGAAGTCAGAACCGAAGGCGATGAAGTGCTGAGAAAAAAATGCAAGGAAGTGAAGGAGATGACTCCGACACTCCGTCAGCTGATTGAAGATATGTTTGAGACCATGTACGCGACAAACGGTGTCGGTCTTGCGGCTCCGCAGGTCGGTGTGCTCAAGCGCATTGTCGTGATGGATGTCGAGGACGGAAACCAGTATGTCCTCATCAATCCGGTGATCGAGGAGACAGACGGCGAACAGGTCGGCGATGAAGGGTGTCTTAGCGTTCCGGGGAAGACCGGTACGGTGACCAGACCAGAGCACGTCATTGTCCGCGCGCTCGATGAAAACATGGAGGAATTCCGCCTCGAAGGCACAGACCTTCTGGCAAGATGCATCTGCCATGAGTGCGATCATCTGGACGGTGTCCTGTATGTCGATAAAGTGGAAGGCGGACTCCGTGACGTGGAGGCCGGGGAAGACGAGGAAGAAGCATGAGAGCAGTTTTCATGGGAACGCCGGACTTTGCGGTCTCCATTCTCGACGCGGTGATTGAGATGGGCGTGGAAGTGACGGCGGTTGTGACACAGCCGGATCGCCCGAAGGGGAGAGGAAAAGCGGTTCAGATCTCCGATGTCAAGGCGAGAGCAATGGAACTCGGGCTTCCGGTCTATCAGCCGGTCCGCATCAAAAAGGATCCGGAATTTGTGGAGCTGCTCCGGAATATGGCTCCGGATGTCATGGTGGTTGCCGCTTTCGGACAAATTCTTCCGAAAGAAGTGCTGGAGATTCCGAGACTCGGCTGCATCAATGTTCACGCGTCGCTTCTGCCGAAATACCGTGGAAGTGCGCCGATTCAGTGGTCCGTCATCAACGGAGACCGCACGGCGGGTGTCACGACGATGCAGATGGATATCGGCATGGATACGGGCGATATGCTCGAAAAAGCCGAGATTGAGCTTGCACCGGATGAGACCGGCGGAAGCCTTTTTGACCGTCTTGCCGTTCTCGGAGCGGAACTGATCCAGTCAACGCTGCGAAAGGCGGAGGCCGGAGAACTCCATCCGGAAAAACAGAACGAAGAGGAGGCGACCCATGCCGCCATGCTCACCAAAGAGATGGGAGACATTGACTGGTCGAAAGACGCCGAATCCATCGAACGGCTGATCCGGGGACTGAACCCGTGGCCCAGCGCATTTTCCGCTCTGGACGGAAAGGTGATCAAGATCTGGAAGGCTCAGGTTCTTCCGGAGAGTGCTTCCTCCGAGAAGAAAGAAGTGGGAGAAGTGGTCTCGGTTTCCAAGACTGCCTTTGATGTCAAAACCGGAAAGGGACTCCTCCGGATTCTGGAACTCCAGCCTTCCGGAAAAAAACGCATGGCTGCGGACGCGTTTCTCCGGGGATATCCGGTAAAGGAAGGCGACCGCTTCGTAAAAGCATAAATTTCCCGTAACCTTCTGTTCTCTGCACGGGCCGATCCGCGGTCCGCAACATGAAAGGGTGGTTTTGTTTTGTATTACGGATATTATGGTTACTATTTTGATCCGACGTATTTTCTGATTCTGATCGCGATTGCTATCTCCGGCATCGCATCGATGAAGATGAAGTCGACCTTTCTCAAATACACCCGCGTTTCCTCCCGTCTCGGTCTGACCGGGGCGGAGACGGCAAAGCGCATTCTCGAGAGCCAGGGAATCTATGACGTTCAGGTGGTTCATGTGGCCGGCGAGCTGACAGACCACTATGATCCGAGAACACGCACCGTGAATCTCAGCGATCCGGTCTATGCATCGACCAGCATCGCGGCGGTCGGTGTTGCCGCGCACGAGTGCGGCCACGCGGTTCAGGATGCGGTTGGGTATGTTCCGCTGCAGGTGCGCGGCGCCATGGTCCCGGTGGTCAACATCGGTTCCTCCCTGTCCTGGCCGATGATTCTGATCGGCGTATTTCTCAGTCAGGGGCGTCTGATCAGCCTTGGAATCGTGCTGTTTTCGTTTTCGGTGATCTTCCAGCTTGTCACGCTCCCGGTGGAGTTTAATGCCTCCCACCGTGCGCTCCGGCTTCTGGAGTCCACCGGAATTCTGATCCGTGACGAAGTGAACGACACAAGAAAAGTGCTCACGGCTGCGGCGCTCACCTATGTTGCCGCCACCATCGGATCACTCCTTCAGCTGCTTCGTCTGCTGATCCTGTTCGGAGGAAGACGACGTGACGACTAAGAATACCGTGAGAGACATCGCGCTGGACGCTCTGCTGGAAATTCTGGAGCATGACCGCTACAGCCACATCGTCGTCGGACGGACGCTGGACAAGTTCCGCTATCTCAGCCGTCAGGAGCGCGCGTTTTTGAAGCGCCTGATCGAAGGCACGGTGGAGTGCCGGATTCAGGAGGATTATGTCATCGGTCAGTTCTCCACCGTGAAGATTAAAAAAATGAAGCCGGTGATCCGCACGATTCTGCGGATGTCCGTCTATCAGCTGTTCCATATGGACAGTGTGCCGGATTCGGCCGTCTGCAATGAAGCCGTAAAACTGGCGATGTCCAGAGGCTTTTCGGGGCTTCGCGGCTTTGTCAACGGCGTTCTGCGCAATATTGCCCGGAAAAAAGAAACCGTCACATGGCCGGACCGTTCGGTGCAGTACTCCATGCCGCAGTGGATCCTTGACCGTTGGGACAGAGACTGCGGAAAGGAAGCATGCGCTGCCATGCTGAAAGCTTTTTCCGAGCCCTCCGGAATGACGGTTCGCGTCGTGGAAGGACTGGAACCGGAGCAGGTGATCCGGTCGCTGAAGGAGGACGGTGCCGCCGTCACGGAACTCTGGCCGGACAGAAGAATCCTCCGCCTTGACGGAGTAGATCAGCCGGATATGCTCCGCGCATTTCAGGAAGGAAAGATCCGGATTCAGGATCTGAGCTCCGCTCTGCAGGGATATGCCGCCGGCTTCAAGGCCGGTGATACCGTCATAGATGTGTGCGGCGCGCCGGGCGGAAAAGCGATTCACGCCGCGGAGCTTGTGGGGCCGGAAGGCCATGTCACGGTCCGGGATCTGTCGGAGAATAAGATTCTTCTGACGGAGGCAAATATTGCCCAGACGGGGCTCTCCAATCTGACCGCCGAGGTTCGGGATGCATCCCGGTTTGCGGCGGAAGATGAGGAAGCCTGCGATGTCCTGATCTGCGACCTTCCGTGTTCCGGTCTGGGCGTCATCGGCAGAAAACCGGACATCCGGTATCACGCTTCCGAGGAGGCGATCCGGGATCTGGCAAAGCTTCAGCGGACAATTCTTGAAACAGTATGGAAATACGTAAAACACGGCGGAACGCTGGTCTACAGCACCTGCACCGTGACAAGAGAAGAAAACGAAGATAACAGGAGATGGTTTCTGGAACATTTCCCCTTTGAGGCGGTGGATATCACCGGCCGTTTCGGAGACGGCCTGAAGGATGCGACGCTGAAAGAAGGATACGTTCAGCTTCTTCCGGGAGCGCACCCCTGCGACGGCTTCTTTATCGCGGTCTTCCGCAGAATTTAACATACGCAGCGCGAAATCGGCGGGCATGACGGAACGCCCGTTTTCTCTGTTTGGGAAAGCGGGCGGCAAAGAGAAGTGTTCCATCGACTGCCTGCATGATATAACAGGATAAACAATGAGTGAAAAAACAGACATCCGGTCCCTCACCCTTGAGGAACTGAAAGAATATATGACCCGAATCGGGGAGAAGCCTTTCCGTGCGGCCCAGCTCTACCAGTGGATGCACGTCAAACTGGCTTCCTCCTTTGAGGAGATGACGAATCTGTCCAAAGATCTCCGGGCAAAACTGGCGGAGAACTCCGAATACGTTCATCTGGAGATCGCGGACGTCCGCATTTCCCAGATCGACGGGACGAGAAAATATCTTTTCCGCCTTGCGGACGGCAATGTGATCGAGAGCGTTCTCATGCGCTATCATCACGGCAATTCCGTCTGCGTGTCCAGCCAGGTGGGCTGCCGCATGGGCTGCCGTTTCTGTGCATCCACCCTGGACGGACTGGAGCGGAATCTGAGAGCTTCCGAGATTCTTGATCAGGTGTATGAGATCCAGAAGGATTCCGGCGAGCGGGTTTCCAATGTTGTCATTATGGGATCGGGCGAACCGATGGACAACTACGACAATGTAATCCGTTTTATCCGGCTTCTCACATCACCGGCCGGACTGAACATCAGTCAGCGCAATGTGACCGTTTCCACCTGCGGCATCGTTCCGGGCATCCGGAAACTTGCCGAAGAGGATCTGCCGGTGACGCTGGCACTGTCCCTTCACGCGCCGAATGATGCGGTGCGGAAGACTCTGATGCCGGTGGCGAATTCCTATCAGCTGAAAGATATCCTGGCCGCCTGCCATGAATATTTTGAGAAGACCGGGCGGAGGCTGACCTTTGAGTACAGCCTTGTGGCCGGTGTCAATGACAATCTTGAGGAGGCACGGCAGCTCGCCGAGCTGATCCGCGGTCAGCACGGCCATGTCAATCTGATTCCGGTCAATCCGATTAAGGAGAGAGATTATCGACAGTCGGACCGCCGTGCGATCGAGGCATTTCGGGATTACCTGGAGCAGAAGGGCATTCCGGTGACCATCCGCCGGGAAATGGGAAGAGATATCAATGGCGCCTGCGGCCAGCTCCGCAAGAGTTATATGGATAAGAATGTGACTGAGTAAACGAAAAGGAGATTCTTCCGAATGAGGATTTATGCAGCAACGGATATCGGCAGGAAAAGACCGGTAAATGAGGACTGCCTGGCTGCCGTCGAAACGCCGGTGGGTCCGCTGGACAATCTGATGATCATCGCCGACGGCATGGGCGGACATAAAGCCGGGGACTTTGCATCCCGGTATCTGGTGGATCATTTCACGGAAGCGGTTTCCGCGTCCGCAGATGCTTCGCCGATCCGCGTGATGCGTGAAGCGCTGGAAAAGGCAAACCTTCAGCTCTTCCGCATATCCCTTGAGCGGGACGAGTGCAAGGGGATGGGAACGACTGTCGTTGCCGGAACCACGTCGGAGGGGATTCTCTATGCCGCCAATGTCGGTGACAGCAGACTTTACCTGATCCGCGGCGGAAGAATCCGTCAGATCACCCGTGACCACTCTTATGTGGAGGAGATGGTCGAGAAGGGGCAGATGTCCCGCGGAAGTGACTCCTACCGGCGCAGCAAGAACATTATTACGCGGGCGGTGGGCATTGACCGGACGGTGGAATGCGACTTTTTTGAGGAGGAACTTCAGAAGGGGGATAAGATTCTTCTTTGCTCGGACGGTCTCACCAATATGCTGAGTGATGCGGAAATCCTCGCCATTGCCGAAGAGAACACCGGTCTGAAACAGAGAGTGGAAAAAATGATTCATCTGGCCAATGAACATGGCGGTAGAGATAATATCTCTGTCATCCTGGCGGAGCCGGAAACGAAAGAGGTGAACCGACATGATGCTTAAGGTAGGACAGTATCTGCAGAATCGATATGAGATTCTGTCGCTGATCGGCACCGGCGGCATGTCGGAAGTCTATCAGGCAAAATGCCACGTGCTCAACCGGCTGGTGGCGATCAAACTTTTGAAAGAAGAATACAGCACCGACGCGAATTTTGTCAGCCGCTTCAAGATGGAAGCGCAGTCTGCAGCCGGTCTTTCCCATCCCAACATCGTCAGCATTTACGATGTCGTCGATGAAGACAGTCTGCACTACATCGTCATGGAGCTGATCGAGGGCGTCACCCTGAAAAACTATATCCGCAACAAGGGGCGTCTGGAGAATCGGGAAGCCATCGGGATTGCCATTCAGGTGGCCCAGGGTATTGCGGCCGCGCACGATCAGCACATTGTTCATCGCGACATCAAACCGCAGAATATGATCATCAACAAGGACGGAAAGGTGAAGGTGGCCGATTTCGGCATTGCAAGAGCCGTTTCCTGTCAGACGGTCAACGGCAATGCCGTGGGGTCGGTGCACTATATCTCGCCGGAACAGGCAAAGGGCGAGTACAGCGATGCGCGCAGCGACATTTATTCGCTGGGAATCACGATGTTTGAGATGGTAACCGGAAAGACTCCTTTTGAGGGAGATACCCCGGTTCAAATCGCGCTTGCGCATCTGCAGCAGCCGATGCCCCACGCGGAGAGCCTGAACCCGGAGGTGAGCGCGGCCCTCAGCCGTATCATTTCCCGGTGTACCCAGAAGATGCCGGAAAACCGCTATCAGGACTGCTATGACCTGATCAGCGAACTCAGGAGAGCTCTGGTGGATCCGGAGGACGAACAGCTGAACCGTCAGGCGGAGAGCGACGACGCGCCGACACAGGTCCGCGGAGCGGATAATGACGGCCCGACGATCATTCTGGACCGGATTGCGGACAGCGCGGAATCTGTCAAGAGAAAAAATGCGAAGCCCGCAGCGGAAAAAGAAAACGCCGGAACGCCGGAAAAGACCGGAAAACCGGCCGCGGCCAACGGAAAGCCGAAGAACGGCGCATCCCGTGGAATCAGCCATGAGGCAAACCGCCATAAACACAAGGAAACCGCATCGCTGGACAAGATGCTGAATGCCATCGGTATTGCCGCCGCGATGATTATTGTCATCATCATTATTGTGATCGGTGTAAAGCTTTCCGGCCTGTTCAATGACAGTTTTTCCGATTCCGGCAAGAGCACGGAAATCAGTGCCGGGAGCGGAACGGAAGAAGCTGCTTCCGAGAGTGAATCGGAGAGCGGCTCCGAAGCCGAGAGCGTAGCGGAGGAGAGCAGCTCGGGCGAAATCATCCGTCTGGACTCCCTGAATCTGGTCGGCATGACTCTGGAAAATGCGAAGCAGGTGCTGTCGGACAAAAAACTGGAAGTCAAAATCGAGGAAGAGAACAACACGGATGTTGAGAAGGGAAAAATCATCCGTTACTCCCCGGCGGAAGCCGAGGCGGGGGACACGGTGACGCTGACCAGCAGTCTGGGGCCGGAAAAAATCATGGTCCCGGTTCCGAATATCACCGGAATGTCCGTGGAAAACGCAAAGGTGGTACTGGAGACCATCGGTCTTTCTCTCGGCATGGAAACCCGGACCAAAGACGATGCTGCGGCCGGAACGATCCTTTCCCAGTCGGCGGAGCCGCAGTCTGAGATCGCAAAGGGTTCATCCATCGACTATGTGGTCAGTGAGGGAAGAGACACGCATTTTGTGGCGGCAGTGAACGATACGCTTTCGCTGCAGGATTATTTCGGACCCAGTTCCGGCAACACGGAACTGAAGATCTCCATTGTCATGAAACAGGTGGTGGATGGAGAAAATCACACCAAAGTCGTGATGGACCCGACGACCATTATGGCGAATACCGCGCTTCCGGTGCAGTACAGCATCGAGGGGGCTGAGGGCGTCCGGAGAGGAACCCTTCAGGTTCTGGATCTGACGAATGACCGTGTGCTGAAGACCTATAATCTCACGTTTGTCGAGGTGGCCAAATAATGCAGGGAAAGATCGTGAAAGGCATCGCGGGCTTCTATTATGTCCACGACGGAATCGGTTCGGTTTATGAGTGCCGTGCGAAGGGCGTGTTCCGCAACCGGAAAGAAAAACCTCTGGTCGGAGATGACGTGGAGATCACGGTTCTGGACGGGGAGAACAAGATCGGCAGCGTGGACCGGATCCTTCCACGGAAGAACAGCCTGATCCGGCCCGCTGTTGCCAATGTGGATCAGGCGCTGGTGGTTTTCGCCGTGACCGATCCGGAGCCGAATCTGAACCTTCTGGACCGCTTTCTGATCATGATGCGGATGCAGAAGGTGCCGGTGATCATTGCCTTCAGCAAGGCGGATCTCACCGATCCGGAGGGTGAGGAAAGACTCCGCAGAATCTATGAACATGCCGGCTGCACCGTATGCTTTTTCAGCACCCGCAAACAGCAGGGACTTGACCGGCTGGACGGGCTTCTGGCCGGAAAGACGACGGTGCTCGCCGGCCCTTCCGGCGTCGGAAAATCGTCTCTCACAAACCATCTTCAGCCGGAAGCGGCGATGGAGATCGGAGAGCTCAGCCGGAAAATCAGCCGCGGCAAGAATACGACCCGACATTCGGAACTCTTCTTCGTGAAAGACGGAACCTTTGTCTGCGATACCCCGGGATTCAGTTCGATCTATGTCGACGGAATCGAGGCGAGGGATCTTCAGGCCTATTATCCGGAATTTGCGGAGCATGAGGACGGCTGCCGCTTTCTCGGCTGTGTTCATGTCGGTGAGCGGGAGTGCGGCGTAAAGGATGCGGTTGCCGCGGGAACCATCGCGGCGTCCCGCTATGAGAATTATCTTCTCATCTACGAGGAACTCAAGAATAAGAGAAGATACTGAGAAAGGAAGGTCCGCCGGCGTAAGACAGCAGTATGCCCGGGTCTCAATATTTATTACGAAACATGCAAAGGAGAGTATCATGATCATCTTATCACCGTCTGTTCTCGGAGCAGATTTCACAAAACTCGGAGAGCAGATTGCCGCTGTTGACAGAGCAGGAGCTGAGTACATTCATCTGGATGTGATGGACGGAAGCTTTGTGCCGAGCATTTCCTTCGGAATGCCGGTGATCGCTTCGATCCGGGGATGCACCGGGCGAATCTTCGACGTTCACATGATGGTGGAAGAGCCGGGAAGATTTGTCGATGACCTGAAAAAGGCAGGAGCAGACATTGTCTGTGTTCATCAGGAAGCCTGCAGACATCTGGACAGAACGGTCAATCAGATCCGTGAGGCCGGAATGAGTCCGGCGGTTGCGCTGAATCCGGCAACACCGGTGGAAACACTTTCCTGCATTCTTCCGTATGTGGACATGGTACTGGTGATGAGCGTCAACCCGGGATTCGGCGGACAGAAGTTTATCCCGTACACGCTGGAGAAAATCCGCGCCCTTCGCCGGATGATCGATGAGCAGGGTCTGAAATGCCGCATCGAAATCGACGGCGGCGTAAAGCTTTCCAATGTCGAGGAGATTCTTCAGGCCGGTGCAGATACCATTGTCGTCGGTTCCGGTGTCTTCAGCGGCGATGCCGAGAAGAATGCGGCCGATTTTATGGAAATTTTCCGCAAATATAACGCATGAGCAGATATGACTTTGAACAGAAGCCGGAAGGCGGTCTTTCCCGGATCACGAAACCGGACAGTGATTGCTGTCTGATCGTGACCGGCGGAGATCTCGCCCCGGCTTTTGCCGCAGACTTCATTCGCAGCAGAAGCTACGGCAGAATCATCGCTGCGGATGCCGGCCTGCGTTTTCTCGCACAGGCCCGGATTCTTCCCGATCAGATCGTCGGGGACTTCGATACGCTGGAGCCGGAGATTTTTGAACGGTTCGGGAGAGATGACCGCATTCAGCGGGATATTCACAAACCCGAAAAGGATGAGACGGACACGGAGCTTGCCCTGATGGACGCATTGAACGCAGGCTTTTACCGCATGGATGTTCTCGGCGCGCTGGGGGGCCGCATTGACCATGAAATGGCCAATATCCAGCTTCTTTACGAATACCGGAAAAAGGGGGCCTTCATTTCTCTGATCGATCCCCAGAACCGCATCAGCATGGCGTGGAGCGGCCGTTTGTTCCGGAAAGACGATCAATTCGGAAAGTACATCTCGTTTCTTCCGCTGACAACAAAGGTCTCCGGGATTACGCTGCGGGGGTTCAAATATCCGCTGAAAAAAAGGGATGTGGAGATGGGCCGGTCCCTTCTGATCAGCAATGAGATTGCGGACGACACGGCGGAAATCACCTATGACGGCGGGGAAATGATCGTCATCGAATCGTGCGACAAATCGTTCATCCGCCGGTAATTTTTGCTTTCATGATTCCGGCAGATGGTGTATAATCGAAAAAGTTATTATATTAAGGACATGGTGGGAGGTCATTATGTTAGATTTAAAGTTCCTCAGAGAGAATCCTGAGGCTGTTAAACAGAACATCCGCAACAAATTCCAGGACAGAAAGCTTCCGATGGTTGATGAAGTCATCGAGCTTGACAAGAAGAACCGCGAGGCGATTGCCGAGGCGGAGGAGCTGAGAGCGCAGAAGAACAAGATCTCAAAGCAGATCGGCGCGCTGATGGCTCAGGGCAAGAAGGAAGAAGCGGAGGAAGTTAAGAAGCAGGTAGCGGCCAATGCGGCACGCCTTGAGGAACTTTCCGGACTTGAAAAAGAGTATGCGGAAAAAATCAAAAAGATCATGATGGTAATCCCGAACATCATCGATCCTAGCGTTCCGATCGGAAAAGACGATTCCGAGAACGTGGAGGTGGAGAAGTTCGGAGAGCCGGTTGTTCCGGATTTTGACATCCCGTATCACACCGATATCATGGAGAGTTTTGCCGGAATCGATCTGGATGCGGCAAGAAGAGTTGCCGGTAACGGCTTCTACTACCTGATCGGCGACATCGCGAGACTTCATTCCGCCGTTCTGGCTTACGCCCGTGATTTCATGATCAATCGCGGATTCACCTATGTCATTCCGCCGTTCATGATCCACGGCAATGTTGTCAATGGCGTAATGAGCTTTGACGAGATGGATGCGATGATGTACAAGATCGAGGGTGAGGATCTCTATCTGATCGGTACTTCCGAGCACTCCATGATCGGCCGTTTCATCGATCAGATCGTACCGGAGCAGCAGCTTCCGATCACTCTGACATCTTATTCTCCGTGCTTCCGCAAAGAGAAGGGTGCACACGGCATCGAGGAGAGAGGCGTATACCGCATTCACCAGTTTGAAAAGCAGGAGATGATCGTCGTCTGCAAGCCGGAAGAATCCAATATGTGGTACGACAAACTCTGGCAGAATACCGTTGATCTGTTCCGTTCCATGGACGTTCCGGTCAGAACCCTCTGCTGCTGCTCGGGTGACCTTGCGGACCTCAAGGTGAAATCCCTTGATGTGGAGGCATGGTCTCCGCGCCAGAAGAAGTACTTCGAGGTAGGAAGCTGCTCGAATCTGGGCGACGCTCAGGCGAGAAGACTTCAGATCCGTATCAACGGCGAGGACGGCAAAAAGTATCTTCCTCATACCCTGAACAACACTGTTGTCGCTCCGCCGAGAATGCTCATCGCGTTCCTGGAGAACAACCTTCAGGCAGACGGTTCCATCCGGATTCCGGAAGTGCTCAGACCGTACATGGGCGGCAAAGAAGTTCTTGTTCCGAACTACAACAGCATCGAGAAGGCTGCCCAGAACAAACAGTAATTGAATCCGTAATGAATCCCCACGGGAGATTCTCATATGCGAAACGGCCCATACCGACCGGAGCCCTCAGGCTCCGGACCACCGGTATGGGCTGTTTTATATGCAGAAGTACGGGACTGTTCTGCACCGTGATCAGTGATGAGAACAAAGTCCGCCGCTGGTCACCGTTAGGTGACAGCTTTCTTACAGCGGCGTGCGCATCCTCCCTGTGAACCGAAACAACCGTCTTAATATTTGAGTCGGTATTATACTGTAAAGAATTATTTTTCTTCGGCCTCCCGCAGCAGAAGCTTCGGCACGGCCATGAGAGAATAGTTGGTGTGGTAAATGACAAAACCCGGAGCGGCACCGGCCACTTTGCGGAGTTCTCTGCGCTGAACGTAGTCAATCTCGACTTTGTCCGCATTTCTCCCCTTGCTGTAATAGGCGGCCAGGGCACCGGCTTCCTCAAAGGCACGGTCAGTCATCTCGCGGCCTCCGGTCTTCACGATGACATGAGACCCCGGAACCTTTTTGCTGTGAAACCACCAGTCATTGCCGGATGCGGTCTTAAAGGTGAGTTCCTCGTTCTGATAATTGTTCTTTCCGACATACATATCAAAGCCGTCACTGGAAATGTAATGGAAGGGGCGGCTGGTCACTTTCTCTTTTCTTCCGCGGGGCCCGTGGTGTCGGATGAAGCCGTATTCCGTCAGTTCCTGTCGGATCTGCGTCAGATCTTCTTCCTTCAGCGCAATCTCCAGAGAGGTGGAGATGGACTCCAGATGCTCGATTTCCTGTCTGGTCTCCGCGGTCTGGACAGAGAGCGCTTCCTGTGTGCGCTTGAGTTTCCCGTAGCGGTCAAAGAATTTCCGGGCGTTTTCCTGTGCGGTTTTCTGGGAATCGAGGGGGATGGTGATTTCTTCCCCGGTATAGTAATTCGTACAGGTGAGAGACTTTTCACCGCCCTGCAGTTCGTAGCCGTATGTATTCAGGAGTTCGCCGTAGACGCGGTATTTATCTTTCTTGTCTGTGTCCGCAAGCTGCTTTTCCTGCAGATCAAGCTTTTTGTAGTCCTTTTCCAGAAGATTGGTGACAATCTTCCGGAGATCCGCGGATTTCTGGCGGATCCGGCTGGTCACATCACGGTCACGATAGTAGGTCACGATGACACTGCTCATGGAAGCCATGGAGACCATGCGGGAATCTTCCGGAAAGCGGGTGATCGGAAAAGCGGAATATTCCACCGGTTCCTCGCCCTGATAGAGCACGCAGGGCGCAAATGCCCCCGCAGCCACATCCTCCATCACACGGCGGAAGCTGTGGGCGAGATGGACGCGGGCAGCCTCGGAAAGTCCGGACGCCGGCAGATCCGCATCCACGCCGGAGAGATGAACGATTTCCGAGGCGATGGACTGACTGATGCCGGTGTAGGTGCTGCTGAGCGTTTTGGCTGCCGGCACGTTTGAGGCCGACAGGACATGGAAAATGTTCTCCTCCGCTTCCTTCAGCGGATCGGTTTTCCCGACGGTATTCGGAAGAAAATACGGTCTTCCCGGCAATACTTCCCGGACTGATGACAGCGAAACCGGAACGTGTTTGATGGAGTCGATGATGACATTGTCATCCGACAGGAAAATGATATTGCTGTATTTGCCCATCAGTTCAATGACAAGGGTTTTGGTTCCGAGATCGCCCATTTCGTCCCGGTGTTCCACGTCAAAGCGGATGCATCGCTCCAGACCCGGCTGGGTGATGCTTTTGATCAGTCCGCCGCCGAGGTGCTTCCGCAGAAGCATACAGAAATTCGGTGCGGTCAGCGGAGAAGGTTTTCCGTCCTCCGTGATGGCCGCCAGCGGAAGCGATGCATTGGCCGAGAGCGTCAGACGGAGATTCTTCCGGTCCGGCGTCTTGACGGTGAGCTGCAGCTCATCCTTTTCGGTCTGCGCGATTTTTGAGATATGACCGCCGGTCAGGCGATCGTTGAATTCCCGTACCAGAGCGGCTACGGTAATGCCGTCAAATGCCATATTGATTCACAACTTTCTTTGAAATTCGATAAATTATATGATAAACATTTTATCATAATCGAAAAGAGGCGGCAAGGGACGGCACAGAGATGGTTGACGTGAACTTTGATTCGAAGTATAATATTTAGAACTATGGATGAAAGTCAGAGGTGATTCATTATGGTAAAAAGTATGACGGGTTTTGGAAGAAGTGAAGTGATCACTCCGGAATACCGTATGGCTGTTGAGATGAAGGCAGTCAATCACAGATACCTCGACCTTTCCATCAAGATGCCGAGACGGTTCAATTCTCTGGAAGCGCAGATCCGTGCCGTACTCAAAGAGTATATGGAACGCGGAAAAGTCGATGTCTACATCAACTATGAGGATTATGCGGAAAATCGCGTTTCTCTGAAATACAACCGCAGTATGGCGGCGGAGTATGTGAAATATTTCGGTCAGATGACGGAGGAATTCGGAATTGCCAACGATATTACGACAAGCCGGATGGCCTCTCTCCCGGAAGTATTTCTGATGGAAGAAGAGGACGACGATGAAGAGCATCTCTGGAAGATCCTGGAACCGGTTGTCCGAAGCGCAGCGGAGAAATTCGTGGAAGCAAGAGTCCGTGAGGGCGAAAACCTTCGCGCGGATATGCTGGCGAAGCTGGACGAGATGACGGTTCTTGTAGATGAGATTATCGAGAGATCTCCGGCAATCGTCGAAGAGTACCGGGCGAAGCTTCTCGATAAAGTGAGAGAACTCATCGGCGGAACGCAGGTGGATGAGAGTCTGATTGCGACGGAAGTGACGGCATATGCCGATAAGATCTGCACCGACGAGGAGACCGTCCGCTTAAAGAGTCATATCGGTTCGACGAGAAATGAACTCGAAAAGGGCGGCAGTGTCGGCAGAAAACTTGATTTTATTGCACAGGAGATGAACCGTGAAGCGAACACGATTCTCTCAAAGGCAAACGACATTTCGGTCAGCGACCGGGCAATCCTGCTGAAGACAGGAATTGAAAAAGTCCGCGAACAGATTCAGAATCTTGAGTAAAAAGGAAGGCTGTGCGTCTGACCGGATCTGACGCCGGACATTTTTCGCAAATATATCACAGAAAGAAGAGTTACAATGGATAATCGCGGTGTTTTAGCGGTGATTTCGGGGTTTTCCGGTTCGGGAAAGGGAACGCTGATGAAAGCGCTCCTTGAAAAATATGACAATTATGCACTTTCCGTGTCCTGGACAACCAGAAAACCGCGCGAAGGCGAAGAAGACGGAGTGTCCTATTTCTTCCGCACCCAGGAAGAGTTTGACCGTCATATCGAGGAAGACGGTTTTCTGGAATATGCGCGGTATGTGGATCATTCCTACGGAACTCCGAAACAGTATGTTTTCGATCAGCTGGATCAGGGAAAGGATGTGCTTCTTGAAATCGAGATGCAGGGAGCGCTTCAGGTGAAGGAGAAGTATCCGGATACTGTCCTGATCTTTGTCACACCGCCCAACGCCGAGGAATTAAAACGGCGTCTGGTCGGCCGCGGAACGGAAGATATGGAGACAATAAAAAAGCGTCTTGCCCGCGCGGATGAGGAATCCAAGGGGATGGAACAGTATGACTATCTTCTGGTCAATGACTCCATTGAGCGCTGTGCCGAGGAACTTCACGGAGTGATTATGGCAGCGCATGCAAGGATGGGAAACCATCTGGAGCTGGTAAACAATATTAAGGAACAGATGAAACAATTCTGAAGGGAGAATATGATATTATGATGTTACGTCCGTCTTTCAATGAACTGGTAGATGCAGCAAACAAGTATTCCGGTCAGGAGGAACCGGTTGTTGAGAGCCGCTATTCCATCGTTATCGCTGCTGCGAAGAGAGCAAGACAGCTGATCGACGGCGACGAGCCGCTGGTTGACCCGAAGGGCAGAAAGCCGCTTTCCATCGCCATTGATGAGATCTATCAGGGAAAGGTTCAGATTCTTTCTGAGGATGATACTGCGGATATCGACTGATATTCTCCGGACACTCAATTCTGACTATGCCACCACTGCTCATCTGGACGGTGGTGGTGTTTTATTTGACTGAAAGGTTCTGTTTACATGAAAATTTTATGCGTTTCGCTTGGCTGTGACAAAAATCTGGTGGATTCGGAGATGATGCTCGGTCTTTTGACCAAAGACGGATATCAGCTTACCGATGACGACCAGGAGGCAGATGTTGTCATTGTCAATACCTGTGCCTTCATCGATGCGGCCAAAGAGGAAAGTATAAATACGATACTGGACATGGCACGCCTGAAAGAGGACGCCAAATGTCAGGCACTGGTGGTAACCGGATGTATGGCGGAGAGATACAAAAAAGAAGTGCTGAAGGAGATCCCGGAAGTGGATGCCGTTCTCGGAACCACAACTTACGGAGAGATCAGCAAAGTTCTGAGGCGCCTTCAGGACGGTGAAAAGCACATTGAGGTATACGAGGATCTCTCCAGAATGCCGGAGGACGATCACCGTGTATTTACCACCGGTTCCGCTTATTCCTACCTCAAGATCGCCGAAGGCTGTAATAAGAGGTGCACCTACTGCATCATTCCGTATCTTCGCGGGCCGTACCGCAGCGAACCGATGGTGAAACTGATCTCACAGGCGAAAAAGATCGCGGAAAACGGGGTGAAGGAGCTGATTCTGGTTGCCCAGGAGACGACGCTTTACGGCACCGATCTGTCACAGAAGAAAATGCTGCCGACCCTTCTTCGGGAACTGGGCCGCATCGAGGGGCTGGAATGGATCCGTCTGCAGTACTGCTATCCGGAAGAGATCACCGACGAGATCATTGAGGCCATTGCCAAAGAACCGAAGGTTTGTCATTATATCGATCTTCCGATCCAGCACGCCAGCGACCGTATTCTGAAGCGCATGGGAAGAAGAACCACGCATGACGAGATTATTTCACGGATTCGCAGAATCCGTGAGCTGATTCCGGACGTTGCGCTCCGGACCACACTGATCTCCGGTTTTCCGGGGGAGACCGAGGAAGATCATCAGATCCTGATGGATTTTGTCCGAGAAGTTGAGTTTGACCGCCTCGGCGTGTTTACCTATTCTCAGGAAGAAGATACTCCGGCTGCGGCGATGGAGGATCAGATTCCACAAGAGGTGAAAGAGCGCAGAAGAGATGAGATCATGGCACTTCAGCAGGAAATCGCATTCCGGAAAGAAAAAGAAAAGATCGGAAGCGAGATGCGCGTGATGGTTGAAGGCCGTATGCCGGAGGAGGACTACGGATTCGGCGTGTATACCTGCCGTACTTATATGGATGCGCCGAACATCGACAGCCAGATCTTTGTGCATTCGGAACGCGATCTGATGAGCGGCGATTTTGTCCGGTGCACTGTGACCGACAGTGACGGTTATGATCTGATCGGCGAAGAGATTGCCGACTGGGACGACGAAGAAGAGGAATGATTCGCAAATCTGAGGAGGGGTTTTACGATGAATATGCCGAATAAACTGACAACACTGCGCGTACTTCTGGTTCCGCTGTTCGTGGTTTTTCTGCTTCTCGAACATGGTCAAAATCATACATTCCGCATGATATCACTGGTGATCTTTATTGTGGCCAGTCTGACGGATTTCATCGACGGCCGGATGGCGAGAAAGCACAATATGGTCACGGACTTCGGGAAATTTATGGATCCGCTGGCGGATAAGCTTCTGGTCTGCTCCGCGCTGATCTGTCTGATTGATCTCGATGCCATTCCGGCATGGATGGTTGTGGTGATCATCTCCAGAGAATTCATCATCAGCGGCTTCCGGCTGGTTGCTTCTGACAACGGCGTCGTGATTGCCGCAAGCTACTGGGGAAAATTCAAGACAACCTTTCAGATGATCGCCGTGATCCTGATGATTCTGGACATTCCCGTTCTTGCGCCGGCCACCGCAGCCTGCACCTGGATTGCACTGATTCTCACCATCATTTCGCTGGTGGACTACATTGCCAAAAATTATCAAATTCTCCTGAAGGGAGATATCTAAAAGTATCCGGGTTTCCGGTTCCAGTCCGCGGACGGCGGATATGGACGGAACCCGGATATTTTGATACAATACACATGGAATGATTCTCATTCTCTGAAAAAAGTTCGGATGCTCCCGGCCGTAGGCATAGAGCGGAACATCTGCATCGGGAATGAAGCGGTATGGAAAATGCATAAGGAATACCAGACGACATGAGAATGTATGACAAGCTGTTTCTCGGCCCGAAGGCCGCAAAACACAGATTTACGGTACTGCAGCGCATCCGGCATCAGAAATGGGTGGATGGGCTGTATGTTCTTGTGCCCAGTTCCAATCCGGAGAATATTATGGATATTCTCCCGGCTGCTGCGCTGTCGGAGCAGCACGGGATTTACCGCGATGCGCTGATTATCGGAGCTGCGAAGGGCTATGACGAGGCCTGCGAACTGGCCGGAACGATCGTGGCAGGCATGTTCCGGGAACGAGGAGATTTTAATCTGGAGGCCTATCTATGATGGGCGTACTGCTGACGGTTCTGAAAATCATCGGAATCCTTCTTCTGATCCTGCTCGGAACGGTCCTTGCGATTCTTCTCATTATTCTGCTTGTTCCGGTCCGATACCGGGCCCGGGGCAGATATCACGAAAATCCCGAGGGAACCGCCGATCTTACGTGGCTGCTGCATCTGATCCATCTCACCATCGGGTATCGGGACGAGGTCTGTTACTCTCTGAAAATTGCCGGCCATGTGTTTGCCGATTCCGGTCCGGAGGAGACGGCAGAAGCTGACGGAACCGCACAGGACACAGCCGGCGGAACAGGCGAAGAGAATCTTGAGGAAGCGTTTTCCCTCACCGACTCCGTGCCGGATTCCGATGGCGGGATGATTTCCGCAGAAAAGGATTCGTTACCGGAAGAAAATGCCGCTCCGGACGATCTTGTCCACGTGGATCTGCCGGAGTCCCTGTCAAAAAGTCACACGGAAAAAAAACAGCGCCGTCGAAAGAAACTCTCGTTTGTGAAGTGGCTGGAAAGAATTATCTCCCGGGTGATAAGCAGGATTTCCTCCGCATTCCGGAATGTCCGGAGGAAATGGCGCCGGGTGGAAAAGAAATACCGGTATATTCGGAACGTCATTGAAGATGAGAGGAACCGCAGGACGGTCCGGCTGCTTCTTCGTCAGATCCGGCGGCTGGCCGGTCATATTCTTCCCCGAAAGGCAGACGGATATGTATCCTTCGGCTTTGAGGATCCGGAAACTACCGCCCGCGTTCTGGAAGTCTGCGCATTTCTATATCCGTTTTACAGGGGATGTGTGTCCGTCACCCCGTATTTTGACCGGAACTGCCTTGAGGGCGAACTTATGGTAACCGGGCGTGTGCGGATCGGCACGGTTCTGTGGATTGTTCTCCGCATGTTCCTTGACCGGAATTTCCGGAAATGGCTGAAACGGCTCATGCATCATTGATTTTTTATGTTATACTGACCATATATCTACAGGAGGCTTACGATGGCAGAGAACCATTTTAATGATACGGTAAAAGCACTTTTTGACGGCATGGACCGGTTTGTCACATCGAAAACCGTGGTGGGAGAAGCCGTTCATATCGATGAGGAGACAGTGATCGTACCGCTGATCGACGTCAGCTGCGGAATGGCTGCCGGGGCGTTCAACAAGGATTCCAAGAATGACGGGGCAGGCGGTCTGAATGCGAAAATGTCTCCTTCCGCGGTTCTGGTAATCCAGAACGGAGCGACCAAGCTTGTCAGCATCAAGCACCAGGATGCCGTTTCCAAAGCGATGGATATGGTGCCGGATCTGATCAACCGGTTTACAAAAAAGAATCAGGTGACCGAGGATGCGGTTCATCAGGCCGAAACCATCGCCGAAGAGCTGAAAGACGAGCCCGGCGCAGAAGAGAAAAAAGAGGAGAGCAGCGCGGAATAAGCGCCGTGAAATGACAAACGCGCGGAAGAGCGAATGTTCTTCTGCGCGTTATATTATGTCGTGATAAAGCAAAAGAACCGCCCGAAGGCGGTTCTTTTAAATCACATGAATGTATGTGAGCTTGATTAAGCGCGCTCTACAGCCCCGGATCTCAGGCAGGAAGTACATACGTACATCTTGCGCGGACCATTATCGGTAATAACCTTAACGGACTTAACGTTTGCCTTCCACATTCTGTTGGATCTTCTATGTGAATGGCTCACATTGTTACCGAAGTGAGCAGCCTTTTCACAGATTGCACATTTTGCCATCTTATCGCACCTCCCTTACTGAAGATCGTAGGACTTCATTTCCAAAGTCCATAACGATGATATAATAGCAGAATCTTTTCGCTATTGCAAGTGCAATCTAAAAAATTGTTTTCTTTTTACTCAAAATAGGTTATACTCACATCATCACGAATTATGGTGAATCATATTATGAAAGAACGGAGGCTGTCATAATGAAAGGACGCATAGACAACAAATTAGGCTCGATCACCATCGACCCGGAAGTAATTGCCATGTACGCAGGCACGACAGCAGTCGAGTGTTTCGGTATTGTTGGTATGGCCGCTGTTAATATGAAAGACGGTCTTGTAAAACTGCTTCGAGGAGACAGCCTGACACACGGCATTAATGTCATCATTAATGATAATTCCATTAGCATCAACTTCCATGTGATTGTAGCATACGGCGTCAGCATCGCTACGGTTGCGGATAACCTGATCGAAAGTGTCAAGTACAAGGTCGAGGAATTCACCGGCATGACTGTCGACAAGATTAACATCTATGTCGAAGGCGTGAGAGTGATAGATTAAGGAGGACCAGACTTGTGGTTATGAATTCAGTCGATGCGCAGGCGCTGAAAAAAGCGTTTCTTTCCGGCGCAAAAAATCTGGAAATGAATAAAGAGTTCATCAACGAGCTCAATGTTTTCCCGGTACCGGACGGTGACACGGGAACGAATATGACGATGACGATCCTTTCGGCGGCAAGAGAAGTTGCCGCAATCGAAGATCCGACGATGGAGAAACTGGCAAAGGCAATGTCCTCCGGTTCCCTTCGCGGAGCGAGAGGAAACTCGGGTGTCATTCTGTCCCAGCTGTTCCGCGGTTTTTCCAAGGAGATCCAGACGGTCGAGACGATCAACGTCACAACATTGGCCAATGCCTTCGGCCGCGCGACGGAGACAGCGTATAAGGCAGTTATCAAACCGAAAGAGGGAACCATTCTCACGGTAGCCAGAGGAATGGCCGATAAGGCAGCGGAGCTGGTTTTCGATACGGACGATGTGATTGAATTTGCCGAGAAGGTTATTGCCTACGGCGATGAGACACTTCAGAAGACACCGGATCTTCTTCCGGTACTGAAGGAGGCCGGCGTGGTGGATTCCGGCGGCATGGGTCTCATGACCGTTTTAAAGGGTGTCCTGGCCGGTCTCAAAGGCGAGGATCTCGGCGATCTGATGCCGGAGGGCGTAAAGCCGGTTACCGACAATGCCGGAGCGGATTACAATGCCGTCGAAAACACGGATATCAAGTTCGGATACTGCACCGAGTTCATCATCAACACCAAAGAGGAGATGGACGAAAAGGAGCAGGATAAATTCCGTGCTTATCTGGAATCCATCGGTGATTCCATCGTCTTTGTCACACTGGATGACATTGTCAAGGTTCACGTTCACACCAACGAGCCGGGCAATGCAATTCAGAAGGCACTCAGCTACGGCTTCCTGACCAATATGAAGATCGATAACATGCGTGTCGAGCATCAGGAAAAGCTGATCAAGGATTCGGAGAAACTGGCCAGAGAGCAGAAAGCAGAGGAAGAGGCAAAAAGAGCAGCCGCTACGAAGGAGAGACTTCCGTATGCGATGATTGCTGTATGTGCAGGTGACGGCATGGCGGAGATTTTCCGCGGCATCGGCGCAACCGACGTCATCAGCGGCGGACAGACCATGAATCCGAGTACCGATGATATTCTGAGAGCGTGTGAGAACGCGAATGCGGATGTGGTATACGTCTTCCCGAACAACTCCAATATCATTCTTGCAGCCAATCAGGCCCGCGATATCTGTGAATCCTGCCGGATTGTGGTGGTTCCGACCAAGACCGTTCCGCAGGGTGTTGAGGCGATCATTAATTTCGTGCCGGAGATGAGTCCCGAGGAGAATCTCGGAATCATGACGGATGAAATTGCCGGTGTGAAGACCTGCGAGATTACCTATGCGGTACGCGATACGACCATCGACGGCAAGCCGATCAATCACGGCGATATCATGGCCATCGGCGACAGCGGTCTGGTTGCGGTGGGCCGAGAGATCGAAGATACCGCTCTCATGGCACTCCGTGAGCTCATCGATGAGGACTCCGAGCTGGTTACCATCTATTACGGTGAGGAAGCAGATCAGGAAAAGGCAGAAAGCCTGTGCGAACTGGCCAAGAAGGAGTTCAGCGGATGCGAGTTCGAGCTTCATAACGGCGGTCAGCCGGTATACTATTACGTTCTTTCGGTAGAATAAGAAGGACACGTTGCCCGGGAAAAAGAACAGAATTACGACGATACAGCCTGCGGCGGGATTTCCTGCTGCAGGCTTTTTACAGATTTACGAACATGCCTGTGTCATTCCGCGCGCAGGCCGGGCTTTCGGTCATCACAATCGTCACGGAGAATAACGGGAGAGAGAGCATGAGAGGACACAAAATCACGGAATTAAAAGGAATCGGCGCAAAGACCGGAGAGCTTTTTGCTCGTCTCGGCGTCAAAACCATCGAGGACATGATTCATTTCTACCCAAGAGCGTATGATGAATTCAAAGCGCCGGTGCCGGTCCGTGAGCTGATCCCCGATACGCAGGCCGCAGTCCGGGTCACCCTGAAAAAGGATCCGGATCTTCTGCGTTACGGCCGGCTTCCGGTGACCTCCGTCAGTGTGCAGGAAGACGGCATTTCCCTTTCTGTGGTCTGGTTCAATATGCCATGGCTGAAAAAACAGCTCCCTGCGGGAAGTACCTTTGTGTTCCGAGGACACATCGCCAAAAAACGGGGACGGCTGACTCTGGAACAGCCTGAAATTTACACGGAAGATCAGTATCGGACCAAAGAGGGAACGCTTCAGCCGATTTATCCGCAGACCAAAGGGCTCGGAAACAAGACCATCGCCAAAACGGTGCGGCAGGTCTTTGAGACCCGGGATCTCGCCCGGGAATACCTTCCGGAATCGCTTCGGGCGCGGTACGGTCTTGCGGAATACAACTTTGCCGTCGACCGGATTCATTTCCCGGAAAACCGGGAAGAGCTGATGTATGCCCGAAAGCGTCTGGTGTTTGACGAGTTTTTTCTCTTTACGCTGTCTGCGCGTTTTCTGAAAGAGAAAAAAGAGGATGTGATGAGCCGGAACCGTTTCCGAATCACCGGGACCGCCCAGAGAGTTCTGGATCATCTTCCGTATGAGCTGACCCACGCCCAGAAAACGGTTCTGAATGAGATTTTTCAGGATCTGACCGGGGGCCGTGTGATGAAACGGCTGGTTCAGGGTGACGTGGGATCGGGCAAGACGATTATCGCAGTCCTTTCACTTCTGGAATGTGCGGCAAACGGATATCAAGGCGCCCTCATGGCTCCCACCGAGGTTTTGGCAAAACAGCATTTCGAGTCGGTTTCCGAGCTGTTCCGGACCTTCGACATTCATTTCAAACCGGTTCTTCTCACCGGTTCCATGAAGGCAAAGGAAAAGCGGGAAATACTGGAAAAAATCAGGAACCACGAGGCGGATCTCATCATCGGCACACACGCGCTGATCTCGGAAAATGTGAAATATGACCGTCTGGCGCTGGTGATCACCGACGAACAGCACCGCTTCGGCGTCAATCAGAGAGCTGTCCTGGAGGAAAAAGGCACAGAGCCGCATATGATGGTTATGAGTGCCACGCCGATTCCGAGAACACTTGCCATCATCCTTTACGGAGATCTGGATATCTCTGTCATCAACGAACTGCCGGCGAAGCGCCTTCCGATCCGTAATGCGGTGGTCGGAACGGATTATCGGCCCAATGCATGGCGGTTCATCGCAAAAGAGGTTCAGAAAGGGCATCAGGCCTATGTGATCTGTCCCATGGTAGAGCCGGGGGAAATGCAGGATCTGGAAAATGTTCTGGATTATTCGGAGAAACTGACGGCGGAGTATCAGGGGACCGGCATTCGAGTCGCCTTTCTTCACGGACAGATGAAGACGGATGAGAAAAACCGCATCATGGAGGCCTTTGCGGCGGGAGACATCCATGTCCTCGTCTCCACCACGGTCATCGAGGTCGGGATCAATGTTCCCAACGCTACCGTCATGATGATCGAGGATGCGGAACGGTTCGGCCTTGCGCAGCTCCATCAGCTCCGGGGCCGCGTCGGAAGAGGAGACGCTCAGTCTTATTGCATCATGGTCAACGGTTCCGGAGATGAACATGCCGGAAAGCGGCTGGAGATTCTGAAGAAATCGGATGACGGATTTTACATTGCGGAGGAGGATCTGAAACTCCGGGGCCCGGGAGATCTGTTCGGTGTCCGGCAGTCCGGCGAACTGGAATTCAGGCTCGGAGACATTTATACCGATGCGGAAGTTCTGAAGACGGCCGCCGCCGAAGCCAGAGACCTTCTGGAGCGGGATCCAAAGCTGGAAAAAGAGGAGAACGCCGACTTAAAGAGAATGCTGGACGGATATCTGGAAGATAAATTCCGGGAGATCAATCTCTGATCGGAAACACACAAGAGCCCCTGCCGACGTGGCAGGGGCTCTTGTGCAATTCAATATATAATTTATTTCAAAAATCAGATGAGCGGGAATTAAACCAGGCTCTTATAGTACTGATAGCCGTCATAGTCTTCCATGTACTTGCGGATCAGGGTCTGGATGCGGTCGGTGGAAACGAGAGCGCTCTCCAGAGATACGTTGTGGTTCAGGGAATTGATGATGGAAGCGATGAACTTGGACATATCCGCCTCCACATACCAGTCACGCTGAAGCAGATCCGGAGTGCGGTAGTTCAGGTTGGTGGTGATCAGGAAATCAAAGTATCCCTTCTTGTGGAACTCATCGAACTTGTCCAGACCGTCGGTGAAGAGGCCGAAGGTGGTTGCCACGATGACTCTCTCTGCCTTGCGCTCCTTGAGTTCACGGGCGGTATCCAGCATGGATTCGCCGGAGGAGATCATATCGTCAATAATGATAACGGTTTTTCCTTCTACGGAAGAACCGAGGAACTCGTGAGCAACGATGGGGTTCTTACCGTTTACGATGGTAGAGTAGTCACGGCGCTTATAGAACATACCGACATCGACGCCGAGGTTGTTTGCCAAATATACGGCTCTGGACATCGCACCTTCATCCGGGGAGATGACCATCATGTGATCCTTGTCGATCTTCAGTTTCTTCTCGCGGTCGAAGATTGCCTCGATAAACTGATAGGTCGGCATGAAGTTATCCAGACCAGTCAGCGGAATCGCATTCTGTACCCGCGGATCATGCGCATCGAAGGTGATAATATTGTCCACACCCATGGCTACCAGTTCCTGCAACATCATAGCGCAGTCCAGAGACTCGCGGCCGCTTCTCTTGTGCTGTCTTCCCTCATAGAGGAACGGCATGACAACATTGACACGGTGTGCGGTGGATACGGAAGCTCCGATGATTCTCTTCAGATCCTGGAAATGATCATCCGGACTCATGTGGTTGGTGAAACCGTTGATGCGGTAGGTAAGGCTGTAGTTTGTCACGTCAACCATGATAAAGATATCATCGCCGCGGACGGACTCATTGACCTGACCTTTTGCCTCACCGCTTCCGAAACGCGGACATTCAATATTGAGGAGGTAGGAATCTGCCTCATAACCCTTATATTTCAGATCCTGTTTTTTCTGGTCTACCGCAGCATCACTGCGGCGCATCTCAACGATATGCTGATTGACCTTATCGGCAAGATCCTTACAGCTCTCCAGGGCAGCAATCTTCAGCGGTCCAACCGGAAGAGTGTTTGTGAATACGTGATTATCTGACATGACGGCCTCCAATAATTTAGAACAATATGTATTTTTATAAAAACAAAGCATAAAAAATAACGATATTAACGCTTTGTCCCCGTCGAATAATATCATTTTCCGCAACACCGCGTCAATACTCAACTTTACAAAGAGGAATGAAATTGATACAATTCTTTAATATGGATAAGAATGGACATTTGATAGCGTCTGTCGATCCGGGCTCCATAGCGGACCAGCTTGGCATTGAGGCGGGAGATATTCTGCTCTCCATCAATGACGCCCCGATCGAGGACATTTTTGACTATCAATATAAATTGAACAACGAAACGGTCACGGCGGTCGTTCTGAAAAAGAACGGCGAAGAGTGGGATCTGGACATTGAGAATGATTATCAGGATCTCGGACTGAATTTTGAGAACGGTCTTATGAGCGATTACCGCTCATGCAGCAACAATTGTATCTTCTGCTTTATCGATCAGATGCCGCCGGGTATGCGTGACACCCTGTATTTCAAGGACGACGATTCCAGACTGTCCTTCCTTCAGGGAAACTATGTCACTCTGACAAATATGAAAGAGCATGATCTGCAGAGGATCATCAAGTTCAAGCTTGCCCCGATCAATATTTCGGTGCACACCACCAATCCGGAGCTGCGCGTGAAAATGCTGCACAACCGCTTTGCGGGGGAGGCTCTGAAAAAAATAGACACGCTCTATGAGGCAGGGACTCCCATGAACGGTCAGATTGTGTTGTGTCCCGGTGTGAACGACGGCAAGGAGCTGGACCGCACCATCGGCGATCTGACCAAATATCTTCCGCATATGCGAAGCGTATCGGTGGTTCCGGTGGGGCTGTCGAAATACCGCGACGGCCTTTGCCATCTGACCTCTTTTACCAAAGAGACGGCAGCAGCCGCCATCGATCAGATCGAGCGTTGGCAGAAACTAATCTATCCACAGCACGGGGTTCATTTCATCCATGCCAGTGATGAGTTTTATCTGATTGCCGGCCGTCCTCTTCCCGAGGCGGAACGGTATGACGGTTATATTCAGTATGAGAACGGCGTCGGGATGCTGCGTCTTTTAAAGGAAGAAACCGATGAGGCGCTGGAAGAACTTTCCCGGGATCCGGACCGCGAAGCGGAAGAGGAAGTGATCTCGATTGCGACCGCCAAGCTGGCCTATCCGTTTATTAAGGAAATCTCGGAAAAATTCATGAAGATCTGTCCGGAAAAGAAGATTCATGTCTATCTGATTGAAAATGACTTCTTCGGTCATATGATCACAGTGGCCGGACTTCTGACCGGAAAGGATCTGATCGCGCAGCTGAAAGGAAAAGAGATCGGTTCCCGGCTTCTTCTGACTACCGCCATGTTCCGGAGCGGAGAGGAGGTTTTTCTCGACGACGTCACAAAATCCGATGTGGAGCGGGAACTGGGGGTCCGCGTGGATATCATTCCGGAGGGCGGTGACGAACTGATCCGGGCAATGTCGGCGCCTTACGACGGACCGGCCCCGATGCACGGCGAGTACGAGCCGGACGAAGGGGAATTTATCGAGTATGAAGAGCTGTAAACTGACGGAAGACACGGCGCAGCGCTTCATTGCGGCTGTGGTGCCGGAGCTGTCCGGAAAAATCACTTTTTTACAGTTTACCGTTCCTTTATTTTAAAGAAAGAGAGAGTTTTATATGAGCAGAAAACCGGTGGTAGCGGTCGTGGGCCGTCCGAATGTCGGAAAATCCACCTTATTCAATGTACTGGCGGGATCCAGAATCTCGATTGTTCAGGACACCCCGGGGGTGACGCGTGACCGCATATACGCGGACGTGGAATGGCTTGGAAAGAAGTTTACGCTGATCGACACCGGCGGTATCGAACCGGACAGCAAGGACGTTATTCTGGCACAGATGCGTGAGCAGGCACAGATCGCCATCGATACCGCGGACGTCATCATTTTCCTGTGCGATGTCCGCCAGGGACTCACCGACGCCGACATGAAGGTTGCCGATATGCTGAGAAAATCCCGGAAACCGGTGGTTCTCACGGTCAACAAGGTCGACAGCTTCAAAAAGTTTGAGTCCGACGTCTATGAATTCTACAACCTCGGCATCGGCGATCCATATGCGATCTCCGCAGCGAGCCGTCTCGGTCTCGGCGATATGCTGGATGTGGTTGTGGAAAAATTCCCGGCGGATCTCGGGGATGACGAAGAGGATGAGAGACCGCGTGTTGCCATCATCGGAAAACCAAATGTCGGCAAGTCGTCGCTGATCAACCGTCTCACCGGAAAGGACCGCGTCATCGTGTCGGATATCGCCGGCACCACCCGCGACGCCATCGACACTCCGGTAAAACACAACGGAACCGAGTATGTCTTTATTGATACCGCGGGTCTTCGCAGAAAAGGCAAGATTAAGGAAGAGATCGAGAAATATTCCGTCTTCCGCAGTGTGGCCGCCGTGGAGAGAGCGGATGTGGTCATCGTCATGATCGACGCCACCGAGGGCGTGACGGAGCAGGACGCGAAGATCGCCGGTATTGCCCATGATCAGGGTAAGGGAATCATTGTCGTGGTCAACAAATGGGATGCCATCGAGAAAAACGACAAGACCATCTACGAATTCCGCAACAAGATCAAGCAGACGCTGTCCTTCATGGCTTATGCGGAGTATGTCTTCATCTCCGCCAAGACCGGGCTTCGTGTGGACAAGCTCTTCGATGAGATTGATCTCGTTCGCCAGAGCCAGTCGCTGCGTGTTCAGACCGGTGTACTAAATGAGATTCTCGCCGACGCGGTAGCCATGCAGCAGCCGCCGTCAGACAAGGGACGGAGACTCAAGATCTATTATATGACACAGGTCGGTGTCAAACCGCCGACATTTATCCTGTTCGTCAATGACAAAGAACTGATGCACTTCTCGTACACCAGATACATTGAGAACAAGATCCGTGAGGCTTTCGGTTTTGCCGGAACCTCACTGAAATTCATTACCAGAGAAAAGAAGGAAAAGGATGTATGAGTATTCTGACCGGAAGAATCGTAAGTCTTCTTATAGGATATGTGTTCGGTCTGTTTCAGACGGGATATATTTACGGTAAGGTGATGGAGCGGCTGGATATCCGCAATTACGGAAGCGGTAATGCGGGTTCCACCAATGTGCTCCGAGTGCTGGGAAAGAAAGCCGCGTTTATCGTACTTCTCGGCGATGTCTTCAAGGCGGTCTTTGCCATGCTGATCTGCAGCTGGCTGTTCCGTGAGACGGGAAATGCTTCCCTGTTTGCCATGTACGCGGCGCTGGGTGTCACCCTGGGACATGATTTTCCCTTTTATCTCGGATTTAAAGGCGGAAAGGGAATCGCCAGCATGGCCGGTATCATGTCCGTGATGGACCTGCGCATGACTCTGGTCTGTTTCATCCTGTTCGTCAGCATCGTGTTCCTTACGAGATATGTCTCCCTCGGATCTATCCTCGTCTCGATTACATTCTGCGCCATGAATGCGTATTTCTGCCTTCACGGAACATATCAGGCGGAAAGGCCGTTCTATCCGGAGATCATCGGCATCGCCGCTTTTCTGATGATCCTTGCTGTCTGGCAGCACCGGGCGAACATCGGTCGGCTTCTGGCGGGAAATGAGAACAAGATCGGATCCAAAACCGCCAAGAAAGCGGAAGAGAAAACAGAATAAATATTCGAGGTATCATCCCGCGCAGAACGCCGTCTGACGGATCATTTCCGTCAGACGGCGTTTTTATTTCATAGGAAATTTCTCCGAGATTTCCTATGAAATAAAAACGCTCCGCGAGGATGCGCACGCCGCTGTAAGCAAATTCACTAAGCTCGAAAAGACCTCGCTAAGAGCTTCGCCAAGGAAGCTGTCACCTAACGGTGACCAGCGGACTTTGTTCTGCGTCGGCAAAGTCTGCATTATTGCGTATGTTTATGCATATTATCTGCGCTGGTTATTTTTTGAAAAGTTTTTATGAGCCATATGACTATTTTCTATAAAAATAGGTTATAATCAAGGTGTAAAAAAGGGTGATAATGGATTTTATTCGAATAAAAAAACGAAAAAATACGTTTTTTTTATTGACATTAAAATTCTATCAACTATAATGTGTATAAACTTCAACATAACAAGAGAGAATAACTGCATGAGTTAAAGTTAACTTGCAGTTAAAGCTTAAAGGGAGGTTATGCATCATGAAAAGAATAACAGCTACATTACTTGCAGCAACCATGACCGCTTCCATGGCAGCATGCGGCGGTTCCGCTGCTTCTGCCACAACAGCAGGCGCGGCAGAGACGAAAGCAGCAGAATCCAAGGCAGAGGAGTCCAAGGCGGAAGCAAAGCCGGCAGCAGACGGCGCTTCCTGGAAGATCGGTTCCATCGGTCCGATCACCGGACCGGCCGCAGCTTACGGCGCTTCTGTCAAGAATTCTCTTGAACTTGCAGCAAAAGAGATCAATGAAAAGGGCGGAATCAACGGATACCCGGTTGAGGTACGTTTTGAGGATGACGAGAATGACCCGCAGTCCGCAGTCAATGCCTACAACACTCTGAAGGACTGGGGCATGCAGATGCTTCTCGGAACCGTTACATCCAAGCCGTGTATCGCGGTTGAAGCAGAGGCGCAGGCAGACAATATGTTCCTGTTTACCCCGTCCGGTTCCGCAGTTCAGTGCATCAGCGGCGACAATGCATTCCGCGTTTGCTTCGCTGATCCGGCACAGGGAACCAAATCCGCCGAGTACATCGGCTCCAACAAGATCGCGACCAAGATCGGCATCATCTACGATTCTTCCAGCGAGTACTCCACCGGAATCCACGATTCCTTTGTTCAGGAGTCCTCCAATCAGGGTCTTGAGATCGTGTCCGACGAGGCATTTACCGCAGATACCAACACCGATTTCTCTGTTCAGCTGGACAAGGCAAAAGAGGCCGGTGCGGAACTGGTATTCCTTCCGATCTACTATCAGGAGGCATCTGTAATCCTGAAGCAGGCCGCTGACAAGAACTTTAAGCCGCAGTTCTTCGGCTGTGACGGTATGGACGGTATCCTGAGCGTAGAGAACTTTGACAAGTCTCTCGCGGAAGGCCTCATGCTTCTGACACCGTTCTCCATCGACGAGGAGTCTTCTCAGGATTATGTAAAGGCATACCGCGATGCATACAAGGATGATCCGCTTCAGTTCGGTGCAGACGAGTATGACGGTCTCATGGCTGTAAAGACTGCTCTGGAACAGGCAAATGCCACACCGGATCAGAGTGCTTCCGAGATCTGCGATGCTCTCAAGAAGGCAATGACCGAGATCAAACTGGACGGACTTACCGGAAAAGATATGACATGGACAGCGGACGGCGAGCCGAACAAGGCACCGAAGGCGGTTCAGATCACAAACGGCGCATATAAAATGCTTGAGAACTGAGAAGTGTTTGTAACTTGCCGGTAAACCGGGAAGCAGCAAATTACCGCTGATGATCGGGGGCTGTTGTTGGAAACAACCCCCGATATGCTGTTTATACTGTAAGAGAGGAGTGTCAGATATGAGTTTTCTTTCCTATCTGATCAACGGAATCAGCCTTGGCAGCGTATACGCAATCATTGCTCTTGGCTATACGATGGTCTACGGCATCGCTAAGATGCTGAACTTTGCGCACGGCGATATCATCATGGTCGGCGCATTCACGACATTTACAATCGTCAGCACCATGGGATTATCTCCGGTTGCAGGTGTCCTTGCCGCGATGGCGGTGTGCACGGTTCTCGGTGTCGTGACGGAACGCATCGCATACAAACCGCTTCGAGGCGCTTCCCCGCTTGCAGTTCTGATCACGGCCATCGGTGTCAGTTATTTCCTGCAGAACTTTGCTTTGCTGGTCTTCGGATCCAATGCAAGACAGTTCACCAATATTATTACACTTCCGCCGCTGGTTCTGGCGGATGGACAGCTTTCCATTTCCAGCGTGACGATTGTCACCATCTTGGTGTCAATCCTGATCATGCTCGGGCTTAACGCCTTTATCAACAAAACCAAACTCGGCCAGGCCATGCTTGCCGTATCGGAAGATCAGGGCGCGGCGACCCTCATGGGAATCGATGTCAACAAGACGATCTCGATGACATTTGCCATCGGCTCTGCACTGGCGGCCATTGCCGGCGTTCTTCTCTGCTCGGCATACCCGGCACTGACACCGTACACGGGTTCCATGCCCGGCATCAAGGCGTTCACCGCAGCCGTATTCGGAGGAATCGGTTCCATCCCGGGCGCGATGATCGGCGGAATTCTCCTCGGTGTGATTGAAAATCTGACGAAAGCATACATTTCGTCACAGCTTTCCGATGCGATCGTATTCTCGGTACTGATCATTGTGCTTCTGGTGAAGCCGACCGGTCTTCTGGGCCGCAAGATCAGTGAGAAAGTATAAGGTGGTGACAGCTTTGGACAGAATGAAATCATACAAGAACAAAATTTTCCGCAGAGATCTGATTACTTATGCGATTGTAATCGCAGCGTTTGCAGTCATCCAGATGATCGGATCCGGCGGCGGACTGACCAGCCATATGAAAGGCATTCTGGTTCCGGTCTGCATCTATGTAATCATGGCCGTTTCCCTGAACCTGACCGTCGGCATTCTCGGCGAGCTGAGTCTCGGACACTGCGGCTTTATGTGCATCGGAGCCTTTGCAGGCGCATTTTTCACCAATGCGGCAGCCGCTGTGATTCCGGATATTCTGACAAGATTCATCATCGCCCTTGTGATCGGAGCGCTCACCGCCGCTCTGTGCGGTTTTCTGATCGGTATTCCGGTTCTTCGCCTGAAGGGCGATTATCTTGCCATCGTGACCCTTGCCTTCGGTGAGATCATCAAAAATATCATCAATGCAATGTATGTCGGCGTCGACGGCAAAGGATTTCATTTTTCGCTGAAGAACAGTGCATCGCTGAACCTTGAAAAAGGCGGAAAGATTATCATCAACGGCGCGCAGGGCATCACCGGGACCCCGAAGGCGGCAACCTTCGTCATCGGCATCATTCTGGTTCTTCTGACCCTCGTGATTGTTCTGAATCTGATCAATTCCCGCACGGGACGTGCGGTTATGGCAATTCGTGATAACCGGATCGCGGCGGAATCCGTCGGAATCAACATCACGAAGTATAAACTCCTCGCATTTACCGTCTCGGCATCTCTGGCCGGAGCGGCCGGCGTGCTCTACGCGCACAATCTCGCTTCCCTTGCCGCGACACCGAAGAGTTTCGGCTATAATATGTCCATTATGATTCTGGTCTATGTGGTTCTCGGCGGAATCGCCAATATCCGCGGATCCGTTATCTCTGCCACCGTGCTGACCCTTCTTCCGGAGGTGCTCCGCGGACTCAATGATTACCGAATGCTGATCTATGCGGTGGTTCTGATCATCATGATGATCGTGACAAGCGCTCCGTCCATGATTTCCTATCGTGAGCGTCTGTCCGCAAAATTCAAAAAAAACGCGAAGGAGGCGGCCTGAGCCATGGCAATGCTTGAAGTAAAAAACCTCGGGATTTCGTTCGGCGGCCTGAAGGCTGTGGACGATTTCAGCATGACGATCGAGAAAGGGCAGCTCTACGGCCTGATCGGACCGAACGGCGCGGGCAAGACAACCATCTTCAACCTGCTCACCGGAGTGTACAAACCGACCGCCGGAAGAGTGTTTCTCGACGGTCAGGATATCACCGGAAAAAACACCATTGACATCAACCGCGCGGGTATTGCGAGAACCTTCCAGAATATCCGGCTTTTTGCCGAACTCTCGGTACTGGACAATGTCAAAGCCGGACTTCACAACCATTACCCGTATTCCACACTCAGCGGGGTTCTGAGGCTTCCGTCCTACCGCAGACAGGAAAAGGCGATGGATGATAAGGCGATGGAAATTCTGAAAGTCTTCGGACTGGACGGGGAATTCGACTACAAAGCGTCCAATCTTCCCTACGGCAAACAGCGCAAACTGGAGATCGCGAGAGCGCTTGCCACCGAACCGAAGCTTCTTCTTCTGGACGAGCCGGCAGCCGGCATGAACCCGAATGAGACAGCGGAGCTGATGGAGACGATCCGCTTTGTGCGGGATCATTTCGACATGACTATCCTTCTCATCGAGCATGATATGAAACTGGTATCCGGAATCTGTGAGAAGCTTACGGTTCTCAATTTCGGTCACATGCTTGCGGAAGGCCCGACTGCGGAAGTACTGAACAACCACGATGTCATTGTGGCTTATCTTGGAGAATAAGGGGGAGAGGACATGTCACTGCTTGAAGTTAAAGACCTGAATGTCTACTATGGCGTCATTCAGGCGCTGAAGGGAATCTCCTTCGAAGTGGATCAGGGCGATGTCATCGCGCTGATCGGTGCGAACGGCGCAGGAAAGACGACGACGCTCCACACGGTGTCCGGACTGTTAAAACCGAAAACCGGAAGTATCGTGTTTGACGGAAAAGATGTCACCCATCTGCCCGGCCACAAGCTGGTGAGTATGGGAATGGCACACGTTCCGGAAGGCCGCCGGGTATTCGCCCAGCTGAGCGTTCTTCAGAACCTGAAGATGGGGGCTTACACCCGAAGCGACAAGTCGGAGATTGATGCGACGCTGGAGCAGATCTATCAGCGTTTTCCGCGGCTGAAAGAGAGAAAGAATCAGCTGGCCGGCACACTGTCGGGCGGAGAGCAGCAGATGCTGGCGATGGGACGCGCGCTTATGAGTCATCCGAAGCTGATTTTGCTGGATGAGCCGTCCATGGGACTTTCTCCGATTTACGTCAATGAGATTTTCTCCATCATCGACAGCATCCACAAGGACGGAGTAACGGTTCTTCTGGTTGAGCAAAACGCAAAAAAAGCGCTGTCCATCGCCAACAAGGCCTATGTCCTTGAGACCGGAAACATCACGCTCCGGGGCAACGCCCATGAGCTGATGAATGACGAGAGAATCAAGAAAGCGTATCTTTCGGAGTAAAGAATTCCATCCTTTCACACTCATTTTTCTAACGAATGTATCTCTCCGCAAAAGAGATATTCTAAGGAAAAACGCCCGGATTCAGACACCCTGGATCCGGGCGATTTTTTGAACCATGTGAGCCATGGCTGCAAGAGCAGACTTCTATCCCGGAATTCCAAAACTCTTTTGGGTTCTTTTCTGAAAATATTGCAAAAAAATGTGCAAAACATTATAATTGTGTATAGAATATCCGGGATCAGTCCAGTCATCATTGGCGAAACGGAAATATATCACGACAGGAGAGCATGCTTATGAAACTTACCTTTATCGGCGCTGATCATGAGGTTACCGGAAGTCTTCACATGGTTCAAAGCGGAGGAAAGAATTTTCTTGTTGACTGCGGCATGGAGCAGGGAATCAACATTTATGAAAATGTTCCGATCCCGATTCCGTTCAATCAGATTGATTATGTTTTTGTCACGCACGCGCATATAGACCATGTCGGTATGCTGCCGTATCTGTATTCCCGCGGATTTAAGGGGCAGGTTTTTGCCACCAGGGCAACCTGCGATCTCTGTGAGATCATGCTGAAAGACTGTGCGCATATTCAGGAACAGGAGGCCGAGTGGAAAAACCGCAAGGCCAAGCGTGCAGGACAGAAGGCGGTTGAACCGATCTACAAGATGGAAGACGCGCTGGGTGTTCTGGATCTGTTTGTTCCGGTGGATTATCGGGAGAGAGTCAATATCTGTGACGGTATCGACATCCGGTTCATCGATGTCGGCCATCTTCTCGGTTCCGCATCCATTGAGATCTGGCTGAAAGAGGGCGATACGGAGAAAAAAATCGTCTTCTCCGGCGATATCGGCAACAAGAATAAACCGCTGATCCGCAATCCCCAGTATATCGAAGATGCGGATTATGTGGTTATGGAATCCACCTACGGTGACCGTTTTCACGAAAACGAAAAAGGAGATCACGTCGCCGATTTTGCGGCGGTCATTCAGGAGACTCTGGACCGGGGCGGAAATGTGGTCATCCCGGCTTTTGCCGTCGGCAGAACTCAGGAAGTCCTGAATTATATCCGAATCATCAAAGAGCAGAATCTTGTGACCGGACATGAAAACTTCCCGGTTTATCTGGACAGCCCAATGGCCGTGGAGGCTACCGGTGTCTTCAAGGAAAATGAAGCCGACTGCTATGACGAGGAAGCGCTGGAACTGGTCAAAAAGGGGAAAAATCCTTGTTCTTTCCCGGGGCTTCATCTGGCGGTGGCAACCGAAGAATCCGTTGCGATCAACAATAATCCGGAACCGAAAGTCATTATTTCCGCTTCCGGAATGTGCGATGCCGGACGAATCCGCCATCATCTGAAACACAACCTCTGGAGACCGGAATGTACGATCCTTTTTGCAGGGTATCAGGCGTTGGGAACCCTCGGCCGGAGCCTTTTGGACGGAAGAAGCGAAGTCCGGCTGTTTGGCGAGTCCATTGATGTGGAGGCAAGAATCGAAAAGATTGAAGGTCTGTCCGGCCACGCCGATCAGAACGGTCTTCTGGAGTGGGTGGGCCATTTCCGGAATCATCCGGCTCAGGTCTTCATCGTTCACGGCGATGACGATGTTACGGACCGTTTCGCCGCCCTCGTAACCGAGAAGTTCGGCTTTGAGGCTTACGCTCCCTTCAGCGGAACCACCTATGATCTGGCCAAAGGTGAGTTTATCACAATGACCAAGGGCGTTCCGGTGGAGCAGAAGAGAATCACTCCGGAACGGCAGAAGGCGAACAGCATTTTCGCGGCGCTCCTCGCCGCGGCAGACCGGCTGCGTGAGACGGTTATGCACAACAAAGACGGGGCAAACCGGGATCTTCAGAAATTTACGCAGGAGATCAACCGCCTGTGCGACAAATGGGACCGGTAATTTTCGGTCATAATCCGTGATCTTCGGATTTTTCACGGAAGTCGGTTGACGAACGGTCCGGTTTGACGAATCCCGGACCGGTTATAATCATAGGCCGGAACAAACGGCAAGTGTCTTTCGTATATTCACGGCAGGCGCTTGCCGTTTTTGCGTTTTGCTTCCTTGCCTGACTGCTGATCGCCATGCGGAGGCAGATGACTCCGGTCAAACCGGAAAACAGAGAACATCCCCGATAAAGAGTTCGCCCTCTGTCTGTACAGAGAAAGAAAAATCCGATAGAATAATCCCGTTATCAAATCAAAACGGAGAAGAAGAATGGCAAAGAAAAAATATTATGCGGTCCGCCGCGGAAGAAAGACGGGAATCTTTTCTACCTGGGATGAATGCAGAAAGATGGTCTTTCAGTATCCGGCTGCGGATTTTAAGAGTTTTGAGAGTCTGGAAGAGGCCGAAGCCTTTCTGAATGCCGGATTGTCTCCGGTTCTGTCCGCGGACAGAACCCCACAGTCGGAGGACAAGCCGGCGGTATACGCTTTTGTCGACGGATCCTTCAACATTTCCACCGGGGTCTACGGCTACGGCGGTTTTCTGGTCGATCACGGAAAAAAATACGTCCTTCAGGGGTCCGGCAATGACCCGGATCTGGCATCCATGCGGAACGTCGCCGGCGAAATTCTGGGCTCCCGGGCGGCGGTGGAAAAAGCCATAGAGCTGGGACTTCCGGAAGTGGCAATCTATTATGACTATATGGGGATCGAGAAATGGGCGAGAGGCGAGTGGAAACGAAACAAAGAGGGCACAAAAGCCTATTATGAGTTTATCCGCAAAAGCCTTGCGCACATTTCCATCCGTTTCATCAAAGTCAAAGGTCACTCCGGTGTGGCGGGCAATGAGGAAGCGGACCGTCTGGCCAAGGAGGCGGTGGGAATCTGAGTTTCCATCCGGACATAACCCCGGGTATCAATCCGGGCCGGAAAAATAGCCGACCCGGGGCTGGAGAGACGTACCCCGCAAACAGATGATGTGCGCGTGGTTCTGCTTGCGCAAAACCCGTGTATATGCTAAAATTCTCAAATGTATGGTCAAATGGGGATATTACTCCCATTTGTCGAAAAAAATCCAGTCATCTGCGGCTTGTCGGCATGATACAGATGACGCTGCAGATTATATTTTTTGTAACTAAGAGGAGGAAACTTAAGTGGAATACCATGGCGTAAACGAGCTCCGCAGAATGTTCCTGGATTTCTTCGAATCCAAGGATCATCTGAAGATGAAGAGCTTTTCTCTGGTCCCGCACAATGACAACAGCCTTCTGATCATCAACTCAGGAATGGCACCGCTGAAACCGTACTTTACCGGTCAGGAGATCCCGCCGAGAAACAGGGTCACCACCTGCCAGAAATGTATCCGTACCGGCGATATCGAGAACATCGGCCATGACGGCCGCCACGGAACCTTCTTTGAGATGCTCGGAAACTTCTCCTTCGGCGATTACTTTAAACCGCAGGCAATCGCATGGGCATGGGAGTTCCTGACCAAGGTCGTAGAACTTGACCCGGAGCGTCTTTACCCGTCCGTCTATCTGGAGGACGACGAGGCGTACGATATCTGGAAGAACGAGATCGGTGTTCCGGAGGAGCGCATCTACCGTTTCGGAAAAGAAGACAACTTCTGGGAGCACGGCGCTGGTCCGTGCGGACCGTGTTCCGAGATCTATTATGACCGCGGCGAGAAGTACGGCACCGGTCCGGAGGATGTCATGGGCGGCGAAGGCGATCGTTTCATGGAAGTATGGAATGTTGTTTTCTCCCAGTTTAACAACGACGGAAAAGGCAATTACACCGAACTTGAGCACAAGAACATCGATACCGGAATGGGTCTGGAGCGTCTGGCAGTCATCTGTCAGGATGTTTACTCCCTGTTCGATGTCGATACCAACCGCGCGATGATGGATCTCATCGGAGAGATGTGCGGAACAACCTACGAAACCGATGATGTGAAGGATATTTCCTTCCGGATCATCGCCGATCACGTGAAGAGCTGCACCTTCATGGCCAGCGACGGTATCCTTCCGTCCAATGAGGGAAGAGGCTATGTATTCCGCAGACTGCTCAGACGTGCTGCCCGTCACGGCCGCATGCTCGGTATGCCGGAGAAGTTCATGAGCAAGCTGGCCCAGAAGGCCATCGACCTTTCCTGTGACGGTTATCCGGAACTGAAAGAAAAAGAAGCGATGATCACCCGTGTCATCGAACAGGAAGAGGAGCGCTTCAACCAGACGCTGAACAAGGGTCTGGAGATCCTCGAAGAGATTGAAAAACAGATGGAAGCGGAAAGAAAGACCGTTCTCTCCGGAGAAGACGCATTCCGTCTCTATGATACCTACGGCTTCCCGATCGATCTGACCAAAGAGATCATGGAAGACAAGGGCTGGACCGTCGATGAGGATGGTTTCCAGAAAGCCATGAAGGTTCAGAAGGACACTGCAAGAGGTGCCCGCAAGACATCCAACTACATGGGCCGCTCCGACATTTATCAGCAGCTGGACGCATCCCTCACCACCGAGTTTGTGGGATACGATCAGCTGGAGTCAGATGCTTCGGCAACCGCGCTTGTCATCAACCGCGGAAATGAAGACGATCCGGATGACGAGATCGTGGAGGTTCTGACCGACGGCGACCGCGGCGTTATGATCACCGATGTCACCCCGTTCTATGCAACCATGGGCGGACAGGAAGGCGACACCGGTGTAATCGAAAAAGACGGCGCCGAATTCATCGTGGAGAAGACCGTTCACCTTCAGGGCGGAAAAGTCGCTCATCACGGTAAGGTTGTCAGGGGAATGTTCCAGACCGGCGACAGGGTATCCTTAAAGGTTGACCGCGAGGCGAGAAGCCTGACGGCAAGAAACCATTCCGCAACCCACCTTCTTCACGCGGCTCTTATGGAAGTTCTCGGCTCTCACGTAGAGCAGGCCGGTTCTCTCGTGGAAGCAAAGAGATGCCGTTTCGACTTTACGCACTTCCAGGCGGTAACCGCTGAGGAACTGAAGAAGGTTGAAGACATCGTCAATCAGAAGATTGCGGAGGAGATTCCGGTTGTCACCGAGGTTCTCCCGATTGAAGAGGCGAGAAAGACCGGTGCGGTGGCACAGTTCGGCGAAAAGTACGGCGCGGAAGTCCGCGTTGTGGAGATGGGCGAGTTCTCCAGAGAGTTCTGCGGAGGTACCCATGTAAAGAATACCGGAGATATTCAGGCATTCCACATTCTCTCAGAGTCCGGAGTCGCAGCAGGCGTCAGACGTATCGAAGCGCAGACATCCAAGGGGCTGTTTGAGTACTACGCAGGTCTCGAGAGTGAGCTTCACCGCGCGGCACAGCTTCTAAAGACCGCACCGGCGGATGTTACCGAAAAGATCGAATCTCTCCAGAACGAGATCCGTGAGCTGAATTCCGAGAATCAGAAGCTGAAGAGTGAGATCGCCAATGCTTCCCTCGGTTCCGCAGAAGACGAGATCTCCGAGATCAAAGGCGTGAAGTTCATCGCAACCGCCGTTGAGAACGTCGAGATGAACGAGCTCCGCAACCTCGGCGATCAGCTGAGACAGAAGATCGGTGAGGGCGTTGTCGTGATCGCAAGTAAGAGCGGCGACAAGGTAAACCTCATGGCAACCGCAACCGACGGAGCAATCGCGCAGGGCGCTCACGCCGGCAACCTGATCAAGGGCATTGCCGCTCTGGTCGGCGGTGGCGGCGGCGGCCGTCCGAATATGGCTCAGGCCGGCGGAAAGAATCCGGCCGGTATTCCGGAAGCCCTGAAGAAAGCAGCGGAAGTTCTGGAAAGCCAGATCAAGTAATTACCGGAACTATGACATATCTGGGGAAAATATTTATGGCAAGCGTCAGAAAAAATTTCCGCAGAATGATTCCGAAAAAAATTGAAAATAATTTCCGAATTATATGTTGACGAAATCTCTGTTTGTGGTATAATTGCAGAAGTGCAAAAGGAATACCCATCAGTTGTATTGACATGCACAAATACGGAACAACTGAAGGGAGGTTGGGTAGAAGCTATGTCTAATGTTATCGTAAAAGAGAACGAGAGTCTTGACAGCGCATTACGCAGATTCAAGAGAAACTGCGCAAAGGCTGGTATTCAGCAGGAGATTCGCAAGAGAGAGCATTACGAGAAGCCGAGCGTTCGTCGTAAGAAGAAATCTGAAGCTGCAAGAAAGCGTAAGTTCAAATAATTTCATTTGAACGTACATTTGCTGTGATTTGATCACAGCTGTTGCATTCAAAGAAAAATCCCCGGTTGGTTCAACCGGGGATTATTTTCGTTGTGCGCCTAGCGGCGCACGTTTCTAACGGGTTCAAGTCCCGAATCCGCCCGGTAGTGGGAAGGATATAGCCGAAGGCAAGGGTGTCCGTCGTGAGATGGAATCTGAAGGAAGCTGGATGTGAGGAACATACTAACTCACGGGCAAATCTCTGGTCTGACGAACAGAAATCTCATATGAGGTCATGCATGAGGGTAAGGCTGCAACACAAGTCGAAGCCCAATAACTACACGGAATCATGCATGATAAATGAG
>NZ_FOIL01000002.1:0-9038 GCF_900101295.1 [Clostridium] aminophilum
GATGGGACTTGAACCCACACGTGTATACGCACACAAGATCCTTAGTCTTGCCTGTCTGCCAATTCCAGCACTTCCGCATCTTTATTCTTTTCGTCGGCGCTCTCGCATCGACTCGTATATATTACCATCCCGTCTCAGATAATGCAAGCACTTTTTCCAAAATTTTCTGATCTAAATTTTCTGATCTTCTGATCTAAAATTTTTAATCATTCTAATCACCCGGCCGGAACGCTCCCCGCCGGGTGATTTTCACATTTTCCAAAGATAGGATCAAATACCGAGTCGAAACACGTTTCGCGAATTTCAAACGTTCAGCGGCAGTCGCCAGGACCTCACCGGGGCGTGGACCTTGTCGAGTTGGCCGTGTAATATAATCGCACATTCTACTTTCTCCGGTCATGGCCGGTCTGCTGATAGTAAGCCGCCTTGTTGTCATACATTCGCTGATCCGCCTCGGCAATAATTTCGTGCAGAGTTAGCTTTCGGATCTCATCCCCTGCCACAACTCCCAGCGACAGCGACACGCGCTGTCCGCCAGAACCGGTCCAGTCTTTCTTCACCTGCGAAAGAGCTTCCAGAATCTCCTTTTGCCGTTCCCGCGGAATCCGGACCATCGCCGCAAACTCATCGCCGCCGATCCGATAGACTTTTCCATAGGGGTTTAAAACTTCCTTCAGCCCGTCCGCGGCAGCCCGGATCATCTCATCCCCGGCCTCATGTCCCAACGTGTCATTACAATGTTTTAATTCATTGAGATCAGCAGAAATGTAGACGGCATCCGCCGGAAGGTCTTTCTTCTCAACGCGCTCCATATCCTCATCATACGCCCGTCGATTCCACAGTCCGGTCATGTTATCCGTATGTGCCATCCGGTCATACGCAGCCTTCTCTCTCCTGCTCATGATCAGATACGATATCGATCCGATCACCAGAACCGCAGTCAGAATTGTGACAATGAAAATCGTATAGATATGTTCGTGAATAAAATTATCGATATCAAACGACGAACTGGCACCGATATACTCATAGGTTGATGTGATGACAAAATTCTTCGGAAGCGCGGCAATTCCTCTTTCCAAAAGAGAATACAGAGGGATTTTCCCCCGGTTGACCGCCATGCAGATCGTTCTGTTTTCCGGAAGCGGAAACGTATTCAATACGCGATTTCTCACCTTGCTGAAATACGCATCCTTCACGGTCTCATTTACCAGCATCACGTCGGCATCTCCGGCTTCGACAATCCGAAATCCCTCATCAGTGCTCTCACATTCCACGGCTTCCGCATCGGGATACAATCTCTCGGAAAGCCTTTTCTGGAAATTGTTTCCTCTCACCACCGCAATCCGCTTCACCATATCTTCCTGGTATTCTCCGCGGAAAATCATAAACATGGGAACCCGGATCAATTCCGACGTCAGAAATACCTCTTCTTCCTCTGCTATGGTCACATCGTTCTCACACGGAAACATTACCTGGATCTCTCCGTTTTTCAGCGCCTTCAGCATGGCATCCATGGAATCATAGCTTATATAGACCGGTGTGACACGTCGTTCAATCCCGAGAAAATGGAGCATATTGCTGACAATGTCCGTGATCACGCCCTGAACATTTCCGTCCGGGTCTTTTCCGGAAAACGGGAGATAATTTGCGAAGTATCCGATTCGGAGAACGGGATGTTCCGTGATATACCGGTTTTCCTCCCTTGAGAGAGACATACTGACTGCGTTGCCCTGAAAATATTTTTCCATGAGCTGGTTCGTAAAATTCGGTTTGATTGCCACAATTTCACCCAACGCAGAGTCCAGTTTTTCCAAGAGATCCGGTCTGTTTTTGGAAACCGCGAGATAATAATCCGATCCGCCGATCCACCTGACCGGAACCATATTCATCCCGTAATTGATATTCAGCGCAGTTGTGACGGTTTCCTGTGTCTCACCGGAGGTAAATGCCGCCTGTCTGGACTCGTTCCCGTCAAACAGCCGGATCTGGGCGCCCGGCGCTTCTTCCCGGATCCATTTTTTCAGAAGATCATACTGGTAAGAGTATCTGTTGACACCGATCACGTGTCCGTCAAACGCTGAACCTCTGAGCTGAGCCAGCGGATCATCCGCATGTGCATAAATATAATAACTCTCAACTCCCATCGGATATCCCGGAAAGAGTGCTTTTTCCTCCCGATCCGCTGTCTTGGACAATCCGGGCATGAGATCAATCTCTCCGCGGTAAAACTGCTCCAGAAGTTCTGTCCAGGTACCGTATACATATTCATATTTCCAGTTCGTATAGTAGGATATCGCCTGAAGATAATCATATGCATAGCCCTGTTTATGGCCGTTGTCGTCTTCTGTTAAAAAATGTTCACCCTCAAAAAAAGCGACCTTTACTGTCTGCTCTGCCGCCCATGAAACACTGCAAAACAGCATAACAAAAATCAGGGTTAAAAAAACGGTACAGGCCATGTAAAATCGCGGAAAATCAATCTTTTTCTTCATGTAATTCTTCAACTCTTTCTGCCGTTCCTGATTGATCTGCGTGTCTTTTCTATTTTAACATATCATGGCACTTCGCACCATAACATATGTTATTACATGCCGTTTATATGCTGTTTATATGCTGTTTATATGCCGTTTACATACCGTCCGTTTCTCTGTTCAAATATTTCGGAAGTGTGATTATCCATTTAGCTTCCATATTCCCTATACTTCATCGCTCAGCCCGGTTCTATATTTAAAAATCTCGATGTCTTCGATACCCATTTCCGTAAGCAGCCTTTTTGTTTGCTCACAGTCGGCCCGATCATTATACCCCTTGATCATCGGCACTCTTATCCCGATCTTTTCCGGGCATTTGTCCACCAGCAATTGAAGATTCTGAAGGACCTGATCATTGTCTTTTCCGGTATATTCCCTGTAAATACGGCTGTTCAACGTTTTTACATCGATAAAAAAACGGTCTATCCTGTCCATAACGGCTTCGAGATTTTCACGTGGGACGTTAATGGCAGTCTCCATGGCGATGTTTATCCCGTCACAGTAAGAATCAATGAACATTTCACTTTTTTTCAAAGGCCAGTCGGGGATAATGATCCTCTTCCACATAAATTGTCCCGCAATGTACAAAGCCCAACTTCCTGACAAGATTCTGCATGACAATATTATCGCCATGGGTATCGATTCTCAGATGACCGCACTGCTCATACGCCCAGTTGATGCAGAACGCCCCGATCCCCTTTTCGGATCCGTCTCCGGCGATTCTATGGACAACACCGTAGGGACTGTTGTCAAACCACGTACCATCTGTGATCTCGCGATAGGTCGGCTCAATGTCCTTCCCATAACGGAAGAAAAATGTTCCCACGACCTTACCGTCATCATTGACGCATACGTAACTGTTGCCGTCACGAATATCGCTATGGATCAGAGCTTCCGGCGGCCAGTTGGTCGGTCCCCATTGGTTGGGATTTCCGTGCTCTGCCATATACGTTCTCGCATAGCTGTATATCTCCATCATTCGATCGAAATCCTGTTCCGTAGAATGTCTGATCTTCATAAAAAACCATTCTCTCCTTTACCCTGATTATCTCCCAAATCAGAGCGAGTGTGTTCGGCAGGTGCCATTTCATCCGTTACCCGAAGTTCTATAAGTTCCTCACATTTTTGTTTCGGCGTTTTTGAAGTGAACGCTTCGCGCTCTTATGGTTTTCCCAAAAATACGGTAAAACGTTTTCAACTGTTCAAAACTGTACTGATAATTGGTTTCCCATCGCGATCCAGAAGCGGTGTAAGGCCACCGGCATTGCCGCTGCAATGATACATATAGTTTATCCCCGTTTCCCTGTCTACCCAGATCTCAGTGATATTAAGTGCCCCCTGAGTGTATACCTTTTCAAATCTTTCGTTCTTATCCATTCTAATTTCCTCCTAAACACATTTACATCATAATCGTGAATAATCCACGGAATGCGTTAATTCAATCGCATCATTTCGCAATACAACCTTCAAAATCACATAGTATTATTACCACCACAATGCACAACGAGGTGTACGTAAAAATACAAAAATCAAAGAAGTAATGACCGCTCTTCTTTCTTTGCCCTTTTGTTCTTATATTCTTTTTGCATCTTCTCGATCTCATGAACGGCTTTTATCCGAGCGCCTTCCTGCACCTTCTGGTCCAGTTCCAACAGCTTATTCACCATCATCCGCTTCATCAAATTCAATTGCGTTATTTGATGTTTTTGCACTATACACAAAATCATTTTCATCGACTTCATAGCGGTTTAACAACGCTTTAATGATGTAAATAATATATGATGCGGAGAATCCGGTACTCTGATAAATATCCGTCCCCCTTATTCTTATTCCTTTCCCTCCTTTCACCGCGGTCTTATCGCATGAAAACATCGGATATTCCGATCCCGGAAAAAGCATCTCATTATTTTGTGCCATTTGCTCGATAACCGACTTATCATACTCATATAGTTTGCGAATAACAGATCTCAACATCTCTGCGTAATTCGTAACCTTGACACGCTCTCCCTGCAGAACGTAATAGTTAATATACGTGGATGTTGCATTTTCCGGAATATCCAAATTATATTCCGTATATCCAGGTTCCTTATACTCAATCAAGTGATCCGGTTTTTCGATCGAATATAGTTCGCTTATTATTGAAGCTAACCTGTCTGCCCTTTCCTCAATAGTTTTCTGATTCCACTCTGGTTTATTTAATACATCCTCAAACAGAATGACAACTTTTGTTTTTTCTTCAGATATCAACTTCTTTTTCTCTTCAAAGGGCTTGTCGCCCAATTCGCTGTTATAGCCTGTAAGAGAAAGGTTTCCGAGAGTATGAAGATACTTATCTTTTACATATTCCCAATCGTCGCCAAGCATGTCTTGCCAAGCCTTAGATATGTTCTTATTTTGTGGCATAATATGCTCAATAGACAGATTTCCAATTTCAAGTTTTTCTTTTCCCTGATTCTCGATTCCGGCAAGAAGAAACTTGCAGCATGCGTTTTTCCGGTATAAGTTTTTGTATTTTAAACACTCGACAAAAAACTTTTCATCCGGCAAAGCATCTTTTGATGTGATCTGCATAAAGAAAGACACCAGTGTGTCATAATAGTTTTCCTTATTCGATGCGACGCTGTAAAGACGGTTATACAAACTTTTATATAATCCTCTTAACGAGTTGGAACTGATATCACAGACAATTCTTCGTATACTGTAATTCTGCAGGAACACAAGAACTTTCTCCAACACTTCGGTTGTTATTATTCCGTTTTCAAAATCGATAAATACCGGATACATAAACAAATGACAGGTTGTCTGCTTTAAATATCTAAGACCATACAGAAGTTCATTCACACGCTTTGAGTAATGTTTTTCATCTCCACAGGAAAATGTATGATAAAGCGTTCCATAGTGAAGAATTTCCTTCAACATAGTCTCGCTATTGCAGGGATTATTTTCAAGTATTTTTTTAAATTGTTCATAGGCGTCCGATTCCTTTGGAATACTGTCCATTTTCAAATTTAAATAATCCAGGAAAAAGTCGGACATGTTATCCCTGCCAACCAGGAGTTCTGTTTTTAGCCAATAGTTTTCATATAACTCCTCCTGATTGCCATCCGTCATTAAAACATAATTACGGATTTTGTCCGCAAGAGAAAGCGGAAGTCCTGTAGAATTGATTCTTTCAAAAATTTCCTGAGCGTTATCATCGCTATCCAGTTGGATCTTTGCACAGGTAAGCTTTTCAATCCCTTTATATACATCTTTGACAGACCGATCATCATCCGAATTAAGATAGTTTTTAATGAGTCGAACAAACAGTTCGTAATTCTTCCAAACACCGCTTGTCGGATCCATTTCATCATATCGACCATTCATCAGATAAAGCATCTGTTTGTTGTCGCTCTTTATTGGCTTCAGCTTTAATTTTGTCAGCTCCGTGATCTTTAACTCCCCATATTTATCGGTGTTGTAAAGAGACTCAGATATTAACTCCTTATCTGAGTCTTTTACAGCACAGTCAAGAAGCGCTTTCAACAGAATATAAATGGTTGTAAGACGTTGCTGACCGTCAATAATCACATACTGATAGATGTTATTGATTTCGTTGAGCAAACTGTAAACAACCGATCCGCAAAAGTGCTTCTTGTCACGCTGAAACGCAAGCATGATATCTTCAAAAAGTTTTGTACACTGTTCTTCCGGCCATTCATAATTGCGCTGATAAACCGGTATTGCATACTGACATCTCTTCTTTTCAAAGAAATCATCAATAATTCGTCCTGGCTCGATATGCATATTAACCCCTCTATCCGTTCAATTTGTAAATTATCTCCCCATAAATTCGAGTGAGCGTTTCCCGTATTAGGTTATTAAGACATAATGATTATAGTCCTTAATTTTTCAGATAAAAAGTCCGGATTTTACGGTTTCAATGTTCTGACTTTAGAATCGCATACCAGCAGGCATCACAGACACCCTGATTATTTCGATCGGATTCGCGCAAAGTACCTTCATATTTCATCCCGCATTTTTTCATAACCATACCGGAATGCGGATTTCTTGGGTCATGACGGCTTTCTATGCGATTCGCTCCTACCTCATCAAAAAAGAATTTTATCACTGCCTTCAACGCCTCTGACATTATCCCCTGGTGCCACCAGGCTTTTCCAAGGCAGTAGCCGATATGAACCATATCAATATCGTCATTCAGATTTCCTGCACCAATACTCCCGATTGGATCATTTCCGTGACTTTTCAGAACAATCGCCCACTGATAATAATCCTTCCGGGAATAGGAGGCCGTCCATTCCTTCAACGCTTCCCTGCTGTCTTCAACAGAGGTATGTGCCGGCCATGTCAGGTATTCCGTCACTTCCGAATCGGAAGCCCAATTTCGATACATCGCCTCTGCATCTTCCGTTGAAAATCTCCTCAATATGATTCGGTCTGTTTCAAGTCTCTTTGTCCCGCAGTGATTCATGCTACTCCCCCATGCCTTCCGTTCAGCTTCTTCCGATCATGGAAGAAACCGAATCGGCGGCTCTCTAAAACACCTCACTACTCTGTCAGAAAATCCCATTCCACTATATGCCGTTTTGCCGTTTCACAATCCCAGTGCCGGTATCATCCAACAAACGCTTGCAAGCCCGGCTTTGGCAGCAACTCCAAAAATAAAGCAACATCGGCAACCACACTGTTCCGGTGCGTTTGCCGATGGTTATTCATGTATTCAGCTTTAAGAAAAATACATCAATCTTTCAAAACTCTCGTTACTCGTCCTTGCGGATGTGCTGTGTAAGCTGAATCGAGAAACCAGACGGAGCGATCATCAGGCAGGATCTTGCAGAAGTAGACTCAACCGTATGATCACTTCCTGTCGCATTCTTGAATCCACGGGATTTCAGGAACTCATAAGCCTCATCATAATCACGGACATTCATTCGCATCGTGGTCATGTCCTTCTCCATGGACTCCACGCGCGCTACGTCAACATGGAAACCATTCGGATCTGTCATACGGACATTGGAAATATCCTTGCCGTCAATATTGTCCTTCTGATGGCGTCTCTCAAAACCGAGTTCCTCAAAAAGCTTAATAATCTCCTCTGCATTCTTCGAAAGAATCATCGGATTAAATGTTGTGATCTGCATATCTCTCCTCAATCCCAAATATTATTTTTTGATGTGCTCCACAAGTGCGATTCTGAATCCGGACGGTGAAACCATCGTTGCAGCCTTCGCGCTCTTCGTATCGAGAGTCTTGTCGCCTCTCGTATTTGTAAATCCGTGCGCGGTCAGGATGTCGTAGGCCTCCGCGAAATTATCAACATTCATACGGATCAGCGTCACATCTCCCGGAACATCGTTCAGCGCAGCCGCTACATCCACATGATATCCGTTTTCATGTTTCATCCGAACACTGGACACATCGCCTTTCTCTGTTTCTGTCACCGGTGCATGGGTCTTTGCAAATCCAAGATCCTCAAAAACCCGAATGATATCATCGGCTTTGTTTGAATAAATGATCGGGTCAAATGTCGTAATTTTCATTGGTATTTCCTCCTAACCTGCGCAAATTGTGTGAAGTTTCAAAAGAATAATGTTCTTTATCTAAAGATACACCATGTTTATGTCATAATTCAAGAATAATTCAAAAAATATCATTTACTGTATTCCCTGTTTCACCTCAAGAATGAACAGATGTGTTCCTTTGGTATAATTGAATTGCCTATATATTGAGTTTTTCAAGGAACAAGTCCCATTTGGGCTCTGGGAAGTTTTAGAAATGTATTATAACAGATAAAACGAGTTGAATTCCCTTTAATATCAAAAAATATTAGTGCAAATCAAATTCAGGCTGTCAATTGACAGTTTGGATTTGTTATGTCAGAATCAAAGAAAGAAGCAAATAATACATTAAATTATTGGGAGGATAGAAGGAAATCTATGAAGATCACAAGCTTTAATCCGCTGATATGTACAAGACACGCTGATGAAATTGTTAAAGTGTTCGAAGAACTGGGATTTAAGACGGCTCACGTAAAAGAGAAGCTAAATGACGAGGATATTACAGAATTCCGCCTGAAGGACGCAAATGGCTTCCATGTCGATGTCTCTTCGGCCGGCGATAAGCTTCCTATGCCGAATGACCTGACGGTTATTCGCATCAATGTCGATGATTTTGACGAAGCAATGAAATTTTTTGCAGACAAAGGATTCTTTAATCCGTTGGGAAACAGAACCATCGACGGTGGATCTTCAAAGGATGCGATTCTGCTTGCACCTTCCGGTTTTGGAATCAGGCTCATTCAACATATCAAGAATCACGATTGAGGAAAGAAACATTTGTACCGACGATGCCGCCATGCGGCAGAGGAGACCTTGAATCTGGGTTCATGATGCTTCTCTGCAGAAGATGGGGTGAGGCGGACCCAGAAAAAGGTCCGGGGGACCTTTTTCCCGCCGATCCGACCGACGATGCCGCTATGCGGCGAGGAGACCTTGAACCCTGGGTTCA
>NZ_FOIL01000002.1:9258-153371 GCF_900101295.1 [Clostridium] aminophilum
GATGGGACTTGAACCCACACGTGTATACGCACACAAGATCCTTAGTCTTGCCTGTCTGCCAATTCCAGCACTTCCGCATCTTTATTCTTTTCGTCTGCGCTCTCGCGCCGACCTCTGTATAATATCATCTCGTGCGGAATAATGCAAGCACTTTTTTAAATTTTTTATTTTGTTCTAATAAATGGTTCTATTTCAGTGAATTTCTGCCGGCTATCACTCTCTGGAGACATCAATCCCCGAACCAAGATAGCGGAGCATCGCAGTCTGGGGGCTGCCATCCTCCGGGAGTTCCAGCGTCGGTCCGTCGTATTCGATCACATCCTCGCAAAGCTTCGTGTACCGCTCTGCTTCCGCGATCGCCGGATATCCGTATTTGCCAAAGCGATAGTGCATCGGAACAACCACGGTCGGCTGAAGCTCATCCACCAGTTTTTTTACATCCTCCGGCTCCATGGTAAAGTATCCGCCGATCGGAACCATCATCACATCCAAAAAGCGAAGCTGCTCTTTCTGCTCTTCGGTCATCTCGCAGCCGAGATCGCCCATATGTGCAATGCGGAATTCACCGTCATCCAATACCCGGATGATGTTCTCACCGCGGTCGCGGCCCTGATTCCCGTCATGGAACGAGTGAATCTCGGTAATCTCCCACGGACACTCTTTTTCTGCTGCATTTTTCGTCAGTTCAACACCCCCAGCACCGTGATCTTTTCCGCCGTGATCATTGTGCTCATGGCTGCAGAGAACCCGATCGGCTGTCTCCCGAAGCGGTGCATACCCCGGCGCTGAGCCGTCAAGATACGGATCAAAAATAATCCGGTAATCCTCTTTCTCAAGTGCAAAGCAGCTGTGTCCCAGCCAGGTTAATTTTACATTTCCCATATTGTGCTTCCTTTCGTGCGCAGTCTGTTTCCTGTTCCGGACTTCCCGCGCGTTCACTCCTGTCGTCTTCTTCCATCCCTTATTATACCGCAAATCCACATTCCGCATAGAACAAATGCAGTTCCGTTTCTCTCTCAAAACCTTTTTTTCCGCATCATGCCGGCCCTCCGTATCGGCTCTCTATTCTGCATTGTTATTTTTCTTGAAAAAGATTATCTTTAATAGTATACAGAGTCTTTCACGTATCGGAGCTCTGTTCCCTTTAAAAATTCGGATGAAATAAGGCGGAATTGTCTATGAAAGGTTTCTGTGAAAAGAAATTCTATTCCATGCTGCTGTCCGGCACCTTCACCAAAGCGGTGATGTATCTGATGCTGCTCAGTGACAGCATCATTGCCGGCTTCTTTATCGGCGAGTCCGGCGTTGCCGGAATCAATGCGATCACACCGGTGACCGCCATTGTCACTTTCTTTGGTGATCTCGTATCAACCGGCGTCGGAATTGTCTATACGCGTGAAATCGGTGCGATGCGAAAGCAACGCGCAGACGAGATCTATTCCCAGGGCCTCAGCATCAGCATCGGCATCGGACTGATATCCGCGGCTCTGATTTTCATCATCCGGAGCCTGTATTTCGGTGTGAGCGGCATAACGGGAGAGACCCTTGAGAAAGCACTTCAGTATTACCGTTTTATCCCGATCAATGCGTTTTTGACGATTGTAATCTTCTATCTTGAGCAGATGGTCTACAGTGACGGGGATGAGCTCTGCAACAATATCTGCTACGGTTTTCAGATCGGCGGAAATATCATCTGCTCTGTTGTTCTGGCCGGATTTATGGGAATGACCGGAATTATCTTAGGCTCCGTGATCGGCAATGCTCTTGGTATTCTCACCTGTTTCTGGCACTATTTCCGCAAGAGCAGCACGCTGCACTTTGTATGGCATTTGTCCTTTAAAGATTTTCTTCTGACATCCAAATACAGCATTGTGGACTCTTCGGTATACATCTGCTGGGGACTGATGGACTACGTCATGATCGGGTTTATCTCCCGTCACTACGGGAATTCCGGCCTGATTGCCCTCGCTGTGGTCGTCAGCCTCATCGAATTCGGCGTTGTGATGGATGGTGTGGGAATGGCGATGCAGCCGCTGATCGGAACCTATTTCGGCGAAAAGAATCACAAACTCATCAAAAGGGTGATGCGTTCCGGCATAAAAGCAGCGGTCGCAGAAGGAGCATTGGCAACGCTGCTGATCTGGATCTTCTCCAGGCAGTTCTGCGGCCTGTTCGGCGTTTCGGGCGGTGAATCACTCACCTCGTCCATGACTGCCATCCGAATCGTCTCGCTTGGATTTATATTCTGCAGTTCGGTGTCACTTACAACCTCCTATTATATGCTGGTTGATCATATCGGCATGGCAACCGGCATCGCATGTATTCAGAACGGTTTCCTGTACATTTGCCTGCCAATCGTGGGATCCGTTCTTATCGGAAGCAACGGAATGTGGGCAGGCTTTGTCCTTGCCCCCATCCTGACGCTGATCTGCGCCATGTTCTATGTATATCAGCGATTCGGAAGGGAGAATTTCCCGTTTCTGCTGAAGGAGATGGATTCGGAGATCATTGTCATGGATGAGGTCCTTACCCCGGAAACCGCGTCTGCTCTCTCCGAGCAGACGGAACAGCACCTTCTTTCCCATCAGTATCCCAGTGATACCGCTCATCGCGCGGCGCTGTTTGCCGAGGAGATCGGCCTTTCGATTATCGAACGGAATAAGCAATCGAAGAAACCGCTCTTAATAGAGCTTTCCCTCTTCTTTGAAGACAGTGAGGTTCTTATCATCGAGCGCGATTCGGGTGTCCTGTTTGATCTGACCGATCCTGACGCGGAAATCAGGGGCTTGAGTGGATTCATACTCAGCGGGCTCATGGAAGCGCATCGCGAAAAGACTTATCTTGTGACTACCGGATATAACCGGAATATGATACGCTTCCGGCAGACAGCCCAAAACTGATATCACTCCGTTTTCCGGTTTTTCAGATAAAACTTTGCAAAATCCTCAAAGAAGTACGCATCCGGTTTCTCATCCGGATTAACTTTTTTGAAAAAACAGGACGGTATTTCACCCTGCTGCAGATTCTTCGCAACGCAGGGGGAACATCCCCTGTCATGATTGGCCGGATGACACGGACATTTCCGGTCGGTACAGGTGCAAAACGGACTGATGTTGCTCATAAATATCTCTCCTTTCAATGAGGCGAAGCATTTTCCTCTCCAAACCAAAAAAACGTCATTTCCTCTGCCTGCAAAGACCTGACGGCGGGGGAAATGACGTTGATCCCGTTACTCGGCAGCAACGGGCGCCTGCTTGTTTGATTTTCAGATTCTACCAAAAGATTTTCATTCTGTCAATGGCAGCGCTTCTCCAATAGCGCTTTCCAAAGAAATACCCGATAAATATCATTTCCACCCGGCAGTGTAATGACAGCACATGGTTGTCACGAGGATGGTATCCTACTTGCAGCCAGCATCTTCAACCGGTTCGACAGCCTTTATGACGCTTTATCGATAATCAAAACAGCCGTCGTTCTTTTCCTCTAAAGCCTTTATCATATGAAAAGTGAATTCGTTATACGGTGTCGCGATTCCCAGTTCCCTGCCCATACGAATGAGCGCCCCCGAAAACATATCGATCTCGGTGTGCCGTTTCGCGTCAAGATCCTGAAGGGTCGAGTATCTTGCCCATTTCTGAACCTTGCTTCCCCTGTTCGCCGAGGAATCCGCCAGGGACATATCGATCCCTTTTGCACTGGCAATCGCATCCAGTTCCCTTACAAGTCCTTCCCGGATTGCGGCAACATGGGCGCTGTCCTCGTATGCACCGACACCGACGCCGAGCATTGCCTGCGGAAGATTCTTGCCCACATTCAGCCGGAACTTGCTCCATATTTCCGGAAGTATGACATTGGTCTCCCGGTAATGGAGGCCGGTGCCTTCAAAAAGTTTTTTCAGCGCATCGGTGCGTTCCGTACTCCTGCCGTCTTTCTCCCCGTAGACAATTCCAAGGGTGGTTTCCGGATCAAAAATGATCCGGTTCTGTCTTCGTTCCGAAGCGACCTTAATCAGTGCCGGAACGATGTGTTCTTCACCGATGGCGGCCGCGATGATCTCCTCGCTGTCAACGCCGTTCATCAGACTCAACACTACGGTGTGTTCATCTGTGATTTCCCGGATATCCGGGACTGCCGCCGGCAGGGCATTATATTTTACAGCCACAATCACAAGATCTGCTCCATGTGCCTGTTCCGGTGTCATTACTGCGGGCCGGTAAAGTTTGTCATTGATGTTTAAGCCGTCCGTTTCAAGTCTTTTTTTGCGCTCTCCTGTGGCGACAACCGAAAAATCGATATGGTTCTTCCGGGAAAGCCCCCAGATAACATAGCTTCCGACAGCGCCCGCTCCGATAATTACGACTCTTTTAAACTCCATTGGATGATCCCCCGAACAACGTGGTCTGCCGGAACAAAGAGGAACGGTTCCATACGGAACCGGCCCCGATACTCTTCCGGTCAATTTTAAACTGACATTTTCCGCACCGTTTTATGCACCGATAAAGTAGAATCCCTGACCATCCACAACGCAGTGTGTCAGCTTAAATGACGGCTTTGACATTTTTTCGGAATAACCGTCGTACTTTCCGTATACCACAACCGTCTTTCCTTCAACCTTGGACTTGAGCTCATCGATCTGCTTATCCGCCGAGGAGATCAGAAGAAGCCACTGATTTCCATCCACATCGGTAAAATCAGCAGTGTATAAATTCAGGAAGGATTCGGCGCTCAGAAACGTGATGTTTGACATCGTTCCCTGAGAATACGCCAGCGTACCCTTTAAGTCCTCCGCTCCGGCAGCGGAATTAAACCGGCCGGGATCGGCCCAGCCGTATCCTGCCGAATCCGGATGTCCGTTTTCGGAAGCTTCAGCCGTATTCTTAGTCTGAACGATTCCGTTCACAACCCATGCACCATCCGCATTCACTTCCGATCCATCGATGGTCGTACTGGTCCGTGCATAACCGCTTATATCAAAATAATAGCACTCGGCGGTTCCGTCCCCGTTTCCGTCGATCCACTGCCAGGTGCGCGCAGAATAGTTTCCGCCGCCATTATCATACCGCCATCCGTTCGGGTCCTTTTTCCATTCACCCGCTGAAGCTGAAAAAGCAAAGATCAGAGAAGATAAAAGTGCAATCGGGACAACTTGTGATTTTCTCATAAATACTCTCCTTTTGTGGTATTCCTCTTCCTGAGTTTTTCATCTATATCTTATGATACACCAATTCCGTCGTTTGCAACAGATTATCGTCCTCCAAAACCTCCCGCTGTCACGGATTATGGGCAGTCCGCCATGAAAGCGCCGTCCGCAGGCGGACTTCGGCTCCCCATCCCCTCAGTCCTGAGGGGAGCCTCGCGGACTTTGCGCGCCGCCGCTGGTCACCGTTAGGTGACAGCTTCCTTACAGCGGCGTGCGCATCCTCGCGGAGCGTTTTTTTCATAGGGAATTTCGGAGAAATTTCCTATAAAAAAAGCCCGGTTCCTTGCGGAACCGGACCCGGTACGTTCATCCATGAACGATGCTCTTCATTCCATTACTTGTTCAGAGCGTTCTTTGCGCACTCAGCAACCTTTGTGAAGCCCTGTGCGTCAGTTACAGCCATGTCAGCCAGAACCTTACGGTTCAGGTCAACACCTGCTACCTTCAGACCATGCATAAGCTGGCTGTAGGAGATGCCGTTCATACGAGCTGCAGCGTTGATACGAGCGATCCAAAGCTGTCTGAACTGTCTCTTTCTCTGCTTACGTCCAGCGTATGCAGATGCAAGAGCTCTCATAACGGACTGTTTCGCTACTCTATACTGCTTGGAACGAGCGCCTCTGTAGCCCTTTGCAAGCTTTAATACTCTGTTGTGCTTCTTCTTAGCGTTTAAGCCACCCTTAATTCTTGCCATTGCTTTATATCCTCCTCAATCCTGTCAATTATAAGTACGGTAAGATCTTCTTCATTACCTTGCTGTTTGTGATATCGGTTACGATATCCTTTCTCAGGTTTCTCTTTCTCTTAGAAGTCTTCTTTGTCAGGATGTGGGACTTGTAAGCTTTATTTCTAACAAGCTTTCCTGTTCCGGTTTTCTTGAAGCGCTTTGCAGCTGCACTCTTTGTCTTGAACTTCGGCATGATGTAATTCCTCCTTGAATCAACGATTGATTATTTTTTTGCAGAAAGGAACAGAACCAGGGTTCTGCCTTCAACCTTCGCCGGCTTATCGATCACTGCGATGTCCGAAACCTTCTCTGCAAAATCATCAAGAATGTACTTGGACTGTGTCATGTGAGCCATCTCACGGCCACGGAAACGAAGTGTGACTTTGACCTTGTTACCTTTTTCGAGGAACTTTCTTGCGTTGTTCATCTTGGTATTCATGTCATTGTCATCGATGTTCGGTGACATACGAATCTCTTTCACCTCGATCGACTTCTGCTTCTTTCTGGCCTCTTTCTCCTTGCGGAGCATCTCATACTTATATTTGCCGTAATCGATGATCTTGCATACCGGCGGCTTCGCTGTCGGCGCAATCTTTACCAGGTCAAGCTCAGCCTCTCTGGCAAGTTTGTATGCGTCCTTAGAGGACATAATTCCGAGCTGTTCTCCGTTTTCACCAATCAAACGAACCTCCTTATCACGGATCTGTTCGTTAATCATTAAATCGCTAATGGCCGTGTACCTCCCATCAATTAAGCCAAATACATGTTGCGTCCGTCCGCCCGCTTCCCCTTCACCGCTGAAAGGATTCCTTTCCTTGCGGAGCGATTTTTGTGATCGGGAAATTCAAAGCTCTTACCTTTTACACAAAAAAAGCGACCGGACAGTCATCCGCTCACTCTCATAGTCCATGACTGCAAGTTCGGTGTTCAAGTACCGAGACCTGCCGCATTTTCCATATGAACCCCGTGTCACCTTCTGTGATGGGGTGAGGTGGATAACCTGCTTTCCTGATACTGTGTTTCTCACAGCACGTCTATATTAGCCTATCCACCTCATATTGTCAACCACATTTTTCCAAACAAACGCAGTTTCTGCCGCGGCAGCTTACTCCGCCTGCTTCTGTTCTTTCTCTTTTCTTGTCATTTCCGGCCAGATTGTCACAAGCATTGTGCCGTAACATGCCGCGCCGCCCAGCAAATTGGAGATCGGCTCCGCCGCAAAAACACCGTCCGTTCCCATGCCGAAGGCTCCCGGAAGAAGAAGGGTCAGCGGAACCACAATCATGACTTTGCGGAACAGGGAGAAAAAGATCGCCTGCCTTGAGCGGCCAAGTCCCACCGCCACGCTCTGGCCGGACATCTGCAGTGCCATGAAAATATATCCGAAGAAATACATCCGGATGGCCGGAATCGCCGCTGCAATCAGCTCCGGCTCCCGATTGAACAGACGGATGAAGAAGTCCGGGAAAAACCAGACAATCAGCCATACCGCGCCGGCATAAATCGAAGTGACCACGGTTGTGAAAAAAATGCCCCGCTTGACGCGCCCGTACTCTTCCGCGCCGTAGTTGAATCCGAGAACCGGCTGGGCGCTGTGGGTGATGCCGTGAACCGCCTGCTGCGCGATCTCACGAACCGAAGAGACAACCGTCATAACGCCGACATATAAGTCGCCGCCGTATGCTTCCAGCGTGGAATTGCAGCACATCTGAACCAGGCTGTTCGTCGCCAGCATGACAAAGCCGGAAAATCCCAGCGTCACGATCTCTTTTGCAATGCCCGGCTCGATGGAGAACACATATTTTTTCCGCAGCTTCAGGATGGCCTTCTCACCCGTGAGGAATTTCAGAATCCAGACTGTTGAGACCAACTGGGAAAGAATCGTCGCAAGTGCCGCGCCCTGCACCCCCATCTTCATCCCGAAGATAAAGATCGGATCCAGAATGATGTTCGTGATGGCACCGAACAGCACCGTCATCATCCCAATCGTTCCAAAGCCCTGTGCGTTAATGAACATATTCATGCCGAGTCCGGTCATAACGAAGACGTTGCCCAGCATATAGATCAGAAGGTATTTCTGTGCAAACGGGAAGGTCTGGTCGCTGGCACCGAGCAGATACAGCATCGGGCGGTGCACCAGAAAAAGAATCACCGTGAGAAGAAGTCCCGTTCCCAGTAGCATTCCGAAGGAATTGCCCATGATCTTTTCGGCCTTTTCATTGTTGCCGCTTCCTCTCTCAATGGAGGACAGCGGAGATCCGCCCATGCCGAACAGATTGGCAAACGCGCCGACCAGAGAAATAATCGGGAGACACAGCCCCAGTCCGGTAAGGGACAGCGTTGCATCTTCTGGAAGCAGCCCAATATAAACGCGGTCGACCACGTTATAGAGAATATTTACCAGCTGGGCAAGCGTCATGGGAATCGCAAGGCTGAGAATATTCTTTGCCATGGATCCCTTCGAAAAGTCATTCTGTTTGTTTTCCTGTTCCATAATCATCCTCCTGGCTCAGGCCGGAAAACCTTCGCGCCTGTCTGAGCCGCCTTCCAAAGTCCGAACCATTGCGTTCCGACTTCTCTATGAAAATCTGCCGGCTGCCGCAAAAAACCTTCCGCCCTTCGCGTCCCGTGTTCCTGCGGCCGGCCTGTCACAATAAAACCGGGGAAATGTCATCGTGCATTTCCCCGGTTCCTTCTGAATTATATGATATCCTTGTATCCGCGCTTCGTCAGATAAGAGCAAAATAACGGTCTTTCATGCAAGACAGAGAATAGCACGTTCCCTGAATTACGTCAAGAATTGCCGCCGAAGCTCTTCCCTGCGGGCCGGCGAGGCAAACGCCGCCTCTGCCGCATTGACCAGCATGTTTTTCTCCTCTTCCGGCGTGATTCCGAACACTTCTTCCACATACCGGAATTCCCCGGAAAGGGTCGTCCGCTCGATCGCCGGATCGTCGGTATTGATCGTCACCTTGATTCCGTTTTCCAGAAACGTGCGGATGGGATAATCTGCCATATCATCCACCGCATGGGTCTGCCGGTTGCTGGTCGGTGCCATCTCCAGCGTGATGTTCTTCTCGCGGATCAGACGCATCACCTCCGGATCCTGCGCTGCCCGAATGCCGTGACCGATGCGGACCGCTCCCATCTCGATGGCGCAGCGGACGCTCTCCGGTCCCGCCGCCTCACCGGCATGAAGGGTGAACGGAATGCCGTATTCCTTCGCCTTCGCAAACAGATTCCGGTAATCCTCCGTCGGGAAAAGTCCCTCCGCTCCGGCGAGATCCAGCGCCGTCACGCCGCCGTCATCCACCAGAAACTCTCTTGCCAGCTCAACCGTCTCCAGATTCTTCTCTTCCGATGCGCCCCGCATACAGCAGAGAATCAGGTTTGCCGGAATCGGCGCCCTGTGAAGTCCCTCAACCGCTGCCTGAATGACATCCCGCTGCGTAAGCCCCTTCTCTGTGCTCAGCTGCGGGGCAAAGCGGATCTCGGCATAGATCACACCGTCTGACGCCATGCTCTCCAGTACGAGCCGCACCGCCTCGCGGATCCCGGTCTCGGTCTGGAGATATCGTCCCGGAAGCTCAAAACATTTCAGAAAATCATTCAGATCCACACTGTCCGGCGGAAGCGAGATCATGGTCTCCAGTTCCCGGTCATCCGAAGCCGGAAGGGGAAGATTCTGCAGTTCCGCCAGTTTCTTCAGGATGTCCACTGTAATTGCACCGTCCAGATGCGCGTGGAGATCAATATACTTTTTCTTTTTTTTCCGGATTTTCATAATCTCATTCTCATAGCGGTCTTCCGCGTCGAGGAGTTCATTTTCGTCGACATCACAGCCGCCGAGGAAACATCCCCGCATCACGTCGGTAATCTGAAGTTTCGTCTCCGTGTTTATCGGCTCGGTCATCCGGATGGCAGTGAGCAGATTTCCGAACCCTTCGGCCGCATCGGCGGTCCGCTCCCCTTCAAACGCGATGCAGGCAACCGCATCCGTCTCTTCTTCAAAGATAAAACTCCGCAGATCCGGATATTTCATGAGAAATCCCGTCCGCTCATACATGTCCATCATCCAGTCGGCGAGCCGGCTCCAGATCATCAGCCGGACAAAATCCGCCTGTTTCTCCGTCTGCTCTTCCAGATTCAGGTAATCCAGTGCGTTTCTTCCGGGAAGAAAACTGTAATAGACCGTCCGTTCTTCCTCATTGATCTCGAGAATCCGCGCCGCCTTCATATATTTTTCGCGAAGCAGACGGCAGTATTCCACTGCATCCAGCAGTTCTTCCCTCGTCCGGTAAATGCGGCGCACCGCATAGGCAGACGGCTCCATCTTCTCCGGCTCCGGAAGTCCCGGTTCCGTCTCCCGGATTTTCACCAGGACTGCGCGGTGTCTTCCGTTGGCAAGTTCTCTTACTTCTTCCAAAATCTCCATCGTCTTATCCTCGCTTTATTCCTGCCCTTCATCTGTGAATCCGTCCTTCCCCGGTCTTTTTTGGGGCGGTCTTCTCAGTCATTCAGTATTCTCAGTATAACGCAGGATAATCCGAAAAGGAAACTTTTACTCCGCAACTCGCTTTACAAATGCTCTCACCGCTTCGAGATCCGCCTCGTCCGGGTGTCCCCGGTGCAGCAGATGAAACGATCCACGGCAGTAAAATTCATTGTCCGCAACCGCTACGCCCGCCCGCGCTGCCGCCGCTTTGACCGAAACGCAGGTTGATCGTCCGAGAGCGGATGTGCTTACATTGACGATTTTTCCGATCCGGTCTGCATTCTCTTCGATAAACCGGATCACATGCCGGTCCGCTCCGCCCCAGTACATGGAATTGCACAGAAAGAGAACATCCGCTGTTTCCTCGAGCGGATGGTCCACCGTCAGCGCCGGAACCTCCAGTTCAAGCGCTATTTCTTCTGCGATTCTCCGCGTGTTGCCGGACTGGGTGAAGTAACGGACCGCGTATTTCCGCTCTCCCGCGGAGGTCTGCGCCGCATTCCTCACGGCCTGCTCTGCCGCCGGAATGCGAATTCCCATATTCCGTATGGATGCGACCACCTGTGCTTCCGTTGCAGCCATATTTGCGGGGTCCATCATGGAATGTGACATACCGTTCAAAATAACAATATACATCCGGAGTTTCCGGCACAGTTCCGGATCTTCCGTGACATCTCTCCGGCCGGAGACATGTTCTTCCGAAATTTCCGGTTCTCCCGCCTCCTCGAGATAAGCGCGGAAAACCGCCGACTTTTCCGCCATCTCCCGGATCATGATATGCTCTTCAATGAAAAGTTCCGACATAACGCGGCCCTTGGTCAAAAGAGCCCTGGTATACAGCTGCTCCGAGAGCCGGTCGTGATGTTTTTCCACGTATTCGTTGATCGAATTGCTGAAATCCACAACCAGCTCTTCGATGTCATGCACCAGCTTCTTGTCCGGCAGCATTCTGTTGTGTTCGCGATCGTCCAGTTTATGCAGAAGGCGCTCCGCGTAGTGGCTGTAGGCTGCGAACCGCTCATCATTGATATTCAAACCGATTGCCGAAGCCATCATTTTCAGCTCCAGCAACAGTTCTCCGTATTTCTCCATAGCTTTCCTCCCGCCTGTTTTCCCAAAATGCATTCAGTGCGGTATCCTTCCAATTTAATCCTTTTTTTGTTTATTATAGCGATTCACATTCACAGAAGTTTCACACAATAAAGCGATAAAAAAAGCGAAAAGGAAATTTGACATTCCGCCAGAAAAAGCGTTATACTAAGAAACGGACTTTATGCCATGGGAACAATTCCCGGCAATAAGGGGCAGTAACGGTTTCGACAGGGACTTCGAAGCTGGTGAAGCTATCCGCATGCAATGCGTTAAATGGCAAAATTAAAATTAAACGCTAACAGAAATACTGTAGCTCTCGCTGCCTAATCGCAGCGTGTGTCAGCCTTAGAGCACTCACACTTTAAGAATCTGGCATCGAATATGTGAGAAACGACGATGAGAAGGTTCCGCATCATCGGGCGTATCAGGAACTACTGAAACTCTGAGGGTGTCTATCCCCGCGGGGCAGAGGGAATGTCAAAGGACAGACTATGATAGTAGAAGAACAGGGGACAGGTTTTTGGACACGGGTTCGACCCCCGTCTGCTCCACGACGAAACAGGGTTCTGAGCTTAATCGGCTCGGAACCCTGTTTTTTCTTCCTTACAACATCATACCTATCCCCGCGGAGCGTTCTCTGTCACAGCAAAAACCCGAGATCTTTCCCACAACATAACAGACAGGGCGGGAGCCTTTTCCTTTCGGAATCGGTTCCCGCCCTGTCTGTTTTGATCAGTCTTTCCGTTCAAAACGCTTCCGGTATATCGTCCATCCGGCCAGACCGAAGATCGCAAGCGCTGCCGTTGCAGCCTCCCGCTTCATCTGCCGGTCGTCGCCGGTGCGCGGCACCTGATGCGTTCCCGGAGTCCGGTGATGCGTTCTCCAGCCCTCCGAAGGATTGCCGTCCGCCACCGCAGAGAAGGTTTTCTTCGCCTCCTCCGACTGACGGATCGACTTCTCGACCATCGGCTCCGGCATCAGGGATTCGGTAATGATCTCACCATCCTTTTGGATTTTCTCCACAATCTCCTTTGCCGGTCCTTCCGGTATTCCGGAAGAATGTTTTCCGTTTCCGCCCGAATACTTTCCGCCGGAACCGGAACCACCGGTGCCGGAACCTCCGTTTCCGCTGCCCGAACCTCGTGTGCCGTTCATGACCCGGCTGTTGATAAAGGTTACCTCGACATTGTCGCCGGTGATAAACCTCGCAACACTTCCGTCGCCGGAATGCGGCATGCCGCTTTGCATCTGCGCCGGTTCACTCACCTCATAGGCCGCCTTGTAATTGTTTCTTCCGGCTTCCCGGATCGTAAACGTGACCGGATATCCTTCCACAGTCTCATCCGGAAGGTCCTCCACAACCGCCGACCAGCCGTTCTCTTTCGAGAGCGTCACGGTCTGCGTCAGTTCCTCCAGATCCACGGCAGTGTTCTCTGCCTGCGCCGAGATCGTGACGTCGAGGGAGTCCGTGCCGATTTCGGCCTTTCCCGCCTCGTCGGTCCACTTCTTGGAAACCGCAATCTTTACCGCGTGGCTGGTGTTCTTCCAGTCAGAGCGGTATCTGCGCACGCCCAGAGCCGAACCTTCCTTCCGCTCCGAGCCGTCGGTTCCGACAGCCTGATAGCTTCCGACAAAATCTCCCTCCTCATAATTCCGGAGTTTGACTTCCGAACCGTTCACGAGAGCCATCCGGTCTTCCACCGCACGGTACTCGAACATGCTGCTCTTTCGCTTTTCATCCTCGCCGGCCCTCAGAAGGGTAAATACTTCATATCCCGGATCGTACACCGGCAGATCTTCCACATGAACCTCCGCTCTGCGCTTTGCGCCGAGCACCTTCGGCATCTCTGTCTCAAATTCCACCGGTTTGGACGATTTCTCATCCGTCACCCAGACATACTGCCAGCTCTCATCCGCGCCCACATGGCGTCTCTGGAGCCGGAACACCACTTTGTCTATGCTCCTGGCAATCACCGGGATTTCATTGTCCCAATCCACCGAGATGGTGAGGTCGGTGGTTTCCGGCGTGTTCACCGCCGTCAGCTGAACCGGAACGATCGTTCTTCCCTCCTCGTCCAGCGTCATTTTCCGGATATCGGAAGAGGTGACCGCGGAAGACGCTTTCTTCTCATAGGCGGTCTTATATCCCTCCACCGGACGCTCCGTGATCTCGTAAGTCACCGGAACGCCGGAAAGTCCCTGACGGAATGCCGGGAGTTTCTCGATTGTGCGGGACCAGATGGTCTTCTGATCCCTCTCATCATCTCCCTCGCCGACCCGGAACCAGTAGTGCTCCCCGTCATCGGCGGTCTCTTTTACGGCACCCACGGTGACAGCCTCACTGCGCTCCGTGCCGTCTTCGGTCCAGTGCGCGGTGAGTTCAAACTCTGCGTAATCCGGACGAGCGCCGTGGAATTTCGTGTTCCACTCTTTTCGGATCTCCACCTTCGTCTCCGCCGGAAGATGGCGGTTGGTGACGGTAAGCTTCGTTTCTCCGTCTGCGCTCAGCGCAAATGCCGCCGGCGCTTTGACTTCTCCGGCAAACAGCGCATCCAGCTTCTGATACGGCACATACCCCGGCATTTCATCCGCTTCTTCCGTTACGGTGTACCGGAATTCCGTGCCGTCCGCGTCGCGCACCGGGAGATTCTCCCATACGGCAGTGGTCCAGTCGCCCTCGCCCCTTGCCTTCTGGTTTTCCAGTTTCCGGTCAAATTCCTCCGGAAGCTGTTCCGACTGTCCGCCGGCTTCTCTTACCAGATGAAGCGTCACGGTATCCGGACGGATTCCGTCCCGGTCACGGTCGTCATCCCAGACTTTTGTCACGGAAAGATTTCCGGTGATCAGCGTGTTGGCAATCGTCCCGGCTTTCGCGCCCTCTGCCCCGGAAAGGCTGTCATCCTCATCCCAGGTCGTACGGTACCGGTACGCGTTCAGGCTTCCCTGATCGGTCAGACTTCCGGCTTCGGCAATGAGATTGCCGCCGTCCTTCTTCTGCCGGGTCAGTTCCAGACCGGTTTCCACCGCCCGGTAGCGGAGTGCCTTTCCGTCCGCCGTGTGCGTCGGAAGCTTCGTCCAGGTGTAGGACCAGCTCCGCTCCGCATCCGAATCCGGACGAAGCGAAATCTCTTCCGCTTTCTGCCCGGAACCGGCCTTCACGGTCTGCCACTCGTCCGAGCCCTCTTCCTGCTTCTGCAGCACCGCGAGAACGCTCTTCACATGGCGGTTCACACCGGTCGAATCGTCATATCCGCCCTCCCAGACTTTCGTCACCTTAAAGGCGGTGGTCTTTAACCGGTTGGTAAATGTCACCGCGGCAGCTCTCTGTCCGCTGCCGTCCGCATCGCCGAGAACCACCGCCTGCGTCAGGCGATCGGTCGGACTGCCATCCGCATCGACAGCCAGATAGCCGGTCAGCGCATTGCTCTCCGCTCCGCTTTCTGTGACAACATAGGTGATGGTCTCTCCGTCCGGGGTCTTCACCGGAAGGTTCTTCCAGGTGTAACTCCATTTGTCTCCGCTCTCATCCGCGGAAGTTTTGTCCAGAAGGAACTCTCCGTCTTCGGCATCTGCCCCGAAGATTCCCGCCCACAGGGACGCGCTTTCAAAGCCGACATCCCGGACGCCGTCTTTCTTCGCGTTCAGTCCGTCGACAGCGATCTCCTCGCCGCCGTTTCCGTCCGCATCCGCTCCGATCTTGGGAATCACCGTGATCTTCAGCTTCTCCGGACGTGTACCGTAGCGGTCATGGTCATCCTCCCAGACTTTCGTCACCGTCAGATCGCCGCGCATAAAGCGGTTTTCCAGCGCCGCCTCTTCTCCTCTGCCGATGGATACCCCGTCGGACTCCGGATAGGAGACATGCGGCTCATAGCCGCTGGTTTCGTTTTCCCTTACGCGGTAGAGATAGGTATCTCCGTCCGCATCCGCCATCGGAAGACCGCTGAACTCTACGGTCACGCGCTCCGGGCCGGAGACGGTCCGGACGACCACGCTGCCGATCGTCTTGCTCTCTTCCGTTTCGGTACTGCTTCTTGCAAGAAGGATCGTGCCGTCTCCGTCCGTGTCCACTTTCAGCGGTACATCCTTCCAGTCGGCATTTTCCCATCCGGCGCTTCCCGGCACGAGTCCGGTATCCGCCGTCCGCTGAAGCATCAGGGACGCCGAAGCCAGGCCCTTTGTCCGGTCAATGTTACCGTAGCGGAATTTCTCCGCATCCGTCCGGTTTTCACTATTCTCCTCCGTCCACGTCTTGGTCACCCGGATCCCGGATGTCTTCATACGGTTCGTGAGAACATAGTTTCCGTCTTCCGCCTGCAGAACGCCGATGCCGTAAGAATAGGAACCGGCATTTCCGGTATCGGTCTTCTCCGGCACATAGCCGCCGGTTTCCGGATCAATGCACACATTGTCCGCGACTTCCTCGCGGACGCTGTAGATGATCGGCGTTCCGGCGCTGGTCGGGTCATTTCCGACTCTCTTTTTGAGCGGAATCGCCTCTGTCCAGCCTCCTTTCCAGCCGTTCTCTCCGGTGAGAATCACCGGTTCCACAGTGACTCCGTTCGTATCAACGGCAGGCGCCGGCTCCGTAAGTTTCCCGTCCGCTCCCATCCAGGAGGCATAGAGACGGGCCTTCACCTGAAGCGGGCGATCGCCCAGCAGGTTTTCGCCGTCGCCTTCCCAGCGTTTTTCCACATGGATCTCCACCACGTTCTGTCCGTGGTTGTTCGTGAATACCACCGTGGTCGGCGCTGCTCCCTCGCCGGCTTCATTCAGCTCGGCAAGCGCAAAGTAGCCGTTTCCTTTTTCTGTTTTCTTCCGGTCAGTTCCGTAGAATACCTTCCCGGAAGCGGTATATTTCTCGATGGTTTCCGGCTCGCTGACCGTGTAGCGGATTTTGTTTCCGTTCAGGTCGTAGACCGGAAGTCCCGTGAGCGTGCGCTCCCAGGAGCCGTCTTCCGCCGCATCGGCGGCGGTCAGCGTCAGGATAATCTCACCGTTTTTCACAGTGATCCTTCCGTCATCCGACGCAGCCGCGGCAGCGGAGACCGCCGAAGCCGGAATGGAGATCGTCTCATAATCCTCCGCTCCGCTCTTTGTGACCGCCGCTTTTACAGTGACCGTCACGTGATCCGGGCGAAGCTGATCGAGGTCATCCTGATCTTCCCATATCTTCCGGATCGCAAGAGGCGCCGAAATCGCGGTGTTGGTCAGGGTGGAACGGAAGCTTCCGTCGTCCGCCTTCACGGACTCCGTGTCCGCATCGGACGTGATGACATAGTTTCCGATCCTTGCGCGCTCTGCCGGCTCCGTCTCTCCGTTTACCTCCGGAGTCTCGCGATTCGCCGAAACCTCCGTGCCGTCATTCAGGCGGTAAGAGATCTCGCGGATCCGGTATTCAACGCGGTTTCCATCTGTGTCAAACATCGGAAGCGCGTCTTCGCCGGACCATGAAACACTGTCCTCTGTTCCGGTATGCGCGGCAGTCTTCTGAAGAAGCGTTTCTCCGGAGGTGCCCGATGTTTTCACATCTTTCCAGTCCGAATCTTCTCCTGCTCTGCTCTGCACACCGTAGGTCACCGAAGCGATCGTCTTTCCGAAGCTCCAGCCCTCCGTCAGTGCGCCGTCGTCCCAGATCTTTGTTCCGGTCAGACTCACACCCGACAGGGTATTCCGGATCTCCTGCTCGAACGCGGTCTTTCCGTCCGCGGTTTTCTTCACCGCAAACCGTTCCGCCGGATCATTTGCCGCAGAAGCCTCCGTGTAATAGATTGTTTCACCGTTCCGGGTTCCCACCGGAATCTCCCGATCGGAAGCCGGATCATCCGCTGCCCCGTAGAGGAGTTTGCGCTCCACCGCGCGGTACCGGAGTTCCTTTCCTTCCGGCGAGATCTCCGGAAGGCCGGAGATCCGGATCGCGTAATCCGCATCCTTCTCTCCTCTTGCCAGAGAAATGCCGTCTTCGGTGACGATCGTTCCCGCAAAACCGAAGGTTTTCAGTTCTTCTTCGGTGAGCGGGCGTGCATCGCCGTCGTCTTCTTTCACCTGAATCTCATAGAGAACCGCAGCCGGTCTTGTTCCGTAGCGATTTTCCTGATCGTCCCAGGTCTTCTTTACCGAAAGGGACGCAGACTTAAACTCGTTGGTTACCGTGAGTTTATAAGCCGCATCGGCCTCTGCTTTCTCCTGCTCTTTCCGGACCTCAGCCGCGGAAACCGGATCGGAGAAGACCTCCTTTGCGGTAAAAGCGTCCGCCCCGAGTTTTACCGACTCGCGGAGCCGGAACTCAAAGGCCGGCGTGCCCGCAAGGTCATGGTCATCGGCGTGAACCGGAACCTGAAGCCACATAAGACCATCCGGATCGGATGTGCTCAGTGCTCCGCTCTCCAGCACCGCAGGGCTTACCGAACGGGCGTTGTTCCCGGTGAATCCGGTGTTCTTCGTTCCGTCCTCATCCTGAACCACATTCTTCCAATCATCGGTCCCTGCCTCACGGTACTGAAGACTGAAGATCATTTTCGGCAAGTTGCCCGCAAAATAATCTTTCAGCGCAGCCGGTACGGCGGTTTCTGTTCCGTCGTAGTCTTTTCCGGCAAATCTCCAGAGTTTCCGGATTGAGAGCGCGATGGTGTCAGCGTCCCTTCCGTTCTTAAACCAGACCGTATCGCCCTTCACTTCGCCGGCGGAAGCGCTCTTCTCCTCGGCTGTATACGCCGGAAGCGCTATTTCCGTCTGATCGGTATAAGCACCTTCATTCCGCTTCACCTGATGTCTTGTATAAGAAGCGGCACCGTCTCCGGAAACATCCTCCCGGATCCGGTAGGACGCCGCCTTAGACGTTCCCTCCCGGTATACCGGAAGAGAATATGACGGAAGATCCCCGTTTTCTGTCTTTGTGCTTCTCCAGATATTTGCGTTCTCATCTCCCGCCGCTTTGGTGGAGACATTGTCCCCGGTCAGCTGGACATCCTGATAAACAGAAGAATTTTCCGCATTGTCATCTCCCTGCGCGATCCGGAAGGTCATCTTCTGCGGCCGCACACCGTCGCGGTCAAACTGGTCATCCCATTCTTTGCAGATTTCCAGACTCCGCATGGGAATGCGGTTGACACAGGTCGCGGAATCGGTGGTCGAATCCGAATAGAAGCCATTGTCCTCCGCCGAAGCAAAGGAACTCTCCTCCCCAAAACCGGAAGTGACCGAACCGATGGCAGTTTCTGCCAGAAGGCTGTCCACCGTTCCGTCCGCATTTACGCCGGAGCGGAGAATCGGCGCGGCGACACCGCCCGCTCCATCCGGATACGCCATCGCGTACTCGAAGAAACGGTAATGGGCCTCGCGGTATTCACCGTCCACCGGGATAAACCGCGGAAGACCGGTCATGGTCAGCGAAGTCTTCGTCCTGTCGGCTCCGTCTCCGTAATACTTCCAGTCTGTCCGGCTGAGAGTCATTTTCCGCTCAACCGGATATCCGGCACCGGAAGCGGTATCTTCCGTCAGAACCTTCCAGACTGCAGACGCTTTTTTCGAATCATCCGACAGGTCATCCGTCGTATAGGCGATCCGGAAAGTCAGTTCCTCCGGAATGCCGCGGAAGCGGTCCGCAAATGCGATCTGCTCCGCGGTCAGCTCCGTGCCTGCCTGATCCGTCAGTTTCTTTCCGGAAAGTGTCACGGTCGCAAGACGGAACTCATTGTTCAGTGTCAGAACCGTATCGGTCTGCGCGGCCGCTCCGTCTGCGCGGTAAACATCGCCGGAAACGTGCCGCTTCGTATAAACCCCGCTCCACTCATCCGGAAGAGCAAGTTTTCCGATATTCTCTGCCTCCGCGGCATCTTCGGCATCCGCCGGAATATGGAAAGCACGATCCTCATCCCCGGAGAGGTTTTCTGCCGCATGATAGATGTAGACCGAGCCGTCCGGCGCATACTTCGGAAGTCCGGAAAGCCTTGAATCGGTCTCTGCTGCCGGGGTTTCTGTCGCCGAACCTTCTGCCGCTGTTTCGCCGCTGACAGTCCAGCCGTGTTCTTTCGTCAATGTGAGGTTCGCCACCGTCTCCGGCTCATATCCGTCCGCCGTGCGGTAAACCGTCACATGAATCTCTCCCGGCATATGGTCTGTGCCGTTTTTTTCCGCAGCGCCATCCTTCCACTCTTTCTTTACCGTGAGCGAGAGGTCATTGCTGTAGTGGTTGATCAGCGCAGCCGTTCCGAGTCCGTTTCCGGACGCGGTTGCATCGGTGCCGTCGGCATCCACGGCCGGCGCTTTGCTGTTCATAATGGGAACCGTGCTGTTGGCCGTCTTCACCGCCAGCTTCTGTCCGTCCTGCTCCGTCTCGGTCAGCACGGCATAAGCCGTTCCCACCACCTTTTTCGTGGTATCCGGATCTTCCTCCGCAATCTTATAGAGATACGGAGATCCGTCCGGTCCGTAGTACGGAAGACTGTCAAAGGTGACCTCTGACCGGTTTCCTGCTGCCGCAAGCCCCGCAAAATCTTCCGGATTCAGCGTGACCGTCTGTTCCGCTGCCTTCAGCCAGGTTTTGGCCGTAGCGTAGGTCAGCGGCGTTCCGTCGATTCCCAGACCGACGCTGCGGTAGAGAACAAATTTTACACTGACCGGTTTTGACTTCTGCACCTCTGTCAGGGAATCATAGCCCTCCCAGGTCTTCTCTGCCGTAATGCGGTAGTTGAGCGGCGGATCATAGGTATTGGTCAGCGCGATGCTGTTGGTCTTCTCGCTGATGGTGCCGTCGCCCTCTCTGTAAAGTTTTCCGACCATATCTGCCTGAGCTTTTCGCTCATCGGAGAGAAGATTCGGCCACTCTGCCCTGTGAGCGGCAAACGCTCCGTTGGTTCCGCCCTCTTCCTCTTTTGCATCCGGCTCATCCAGCTTGTACAGACGGGAGAGCTCGATCACCTGATACTTATACAGACGGCCGTTCCCGTCATAGGCAGGCAGCGGGCCGAAACTGTAGCTGTCCTTCTGTGCGGTCAGTTCCACAAACATCGGCTCCGTATGTCCGTCCACCATGTTGGAGATGAGGTTTCTGTTCTCATCATATTTTTCCGTGCACGGCTCATACGGCCCGTAAGAAACATTGCCGCTCGCGTCCGTGCCGCGGTACTCCGCCCTTGTGAGGACAATGGTGATGGTCGGAAGGTGTACCTCGCTGAGGGATACGGTTCCCTCCGGGAGATTCCAGATCTTCTTTCCATAGATGGTCCGGTCTTTCACCGGACGGTTCACAATGGTGGAAGAAATCTTCTTCTCACTGTCAAAGACCGCCGCGGTCTGAAGATTCTCTTCACCGTTTCCGGAGATATTAACCTGCGGGAGGCGTTTTTCCTCATCAATCGCAAATCCGTTGTCCTCCGCTGTCGGCTCTCCGGAGAACGCGCCGACGATCTCATAGTCGCCCTGCGCATCCTGGAACTGCTCGACAAAGTAATAAGTATATTCGTCACCGGCCGCAGTGTAACGCGGAACATTCTTAAAGGTGTTCACCCACCAGTGGCTGGACTTGATCACCCAGTCATTGTCAAAATATCCCGCCGCCTCGGTCACGTCCTTTCCGAGTTTGCTGTCATAGTATTTCCGGTAAACCTTCATATAGATATCCGGTCTCCGGTTCACGGTCTCGGCATCTCCGAGATCCATCCAGTACTTGTTGACGCTCAGGCTGAAAGTTTCCGTCAGAACATTGTCAACGGTTACATTCTGAACATCACCGGTGTGGTGTGCGCCGATCTTGTATGAGCTCTTATCTTCCTCCGTCTGATTGGAATACGTCAGGTCTCTTCCGTCATTCGTCTTCGTTGTAAAAGAACCGCCGGTCACCTGGATCTCCGCTGTCGTTCCGTCCTTCTCCGTGGTTACATGGTCGGCACGGACATTGTAGTGGAAAATTTCACCGTCACTGACGCTGTACTTCGGGAGCGCCTCGGAACGGTAATGCCACACATCGCCGGTATACTCTCCCTCTGCCTTTACCTCCATCGGAACCGCGGACTCGCCGTTGCCGTTGGCGTGATAGACGATGGTCACCGGGCGCGCGCCCTGATGATCGGAACCGTCCACCCAGTTGTTGGTCAGGTCGATGTAGAGAAGACCGATGCGCCGGTTCGTCAGGGCAAAATCATAGGTTCCGCCGTCGTAGGTCGCATTTCGCTCCGCCACCGGAAGAACCGCATAGTTCTGATCCGGCGTGACGGCGAAGTCCATTTCCCCGGCCTTATTGCCATCCAGATAGTACTCCGGATAGGAGTTCTTCCGGTCCGCCTCCTCCTGTGCCATGGATTCCTTTGTATAATAGTGATAATTCACATTGGACGGATCGGTCTCACTGTCGTAACCGATGCCGGTCTCCACTACGCGGAAATGGGAATCTTTTCCGGTTTTCCACGCAGCCTGCAGATCGATCTCCTCTCCGCCGACCATCGCCTTGTCCGGCAGGCTTCGGCGGACATACTGTTGGCTCGGCTGAATGCTCCCCTTGTCCACGGTCGTCCAGTTTGTCTCGCCGTCTGCGCTGTACTGCAGGGCAAAATTCACAGTCTTGTGATACATGGAATCGCCGCCGTCGATCCAGCGGTTCGTCACCGTATAATTGGCCTTTCCGGTCACCTTCTTCGTGTTGGTAAATACCGCCTTGTCCAGACTGTACTTCTCATGAATATCCGTGCCGGTCACAACCGCTTCTCCGGTTCCCTCGCCCGCGGTGTTAGAATAATCCAGATGGTACAGATCCATAACCTTTGTGCCGTCTGTCAGTTTTACCGCCGTCTCGCTTACCGTGTAGTGATACTGTCTTCCGGCGCCGTCATAGCGCGGCAGCGCACCCTCCGACGGAATTCTGTTTTTGCGCGTCGTCAGCTTTTCATAGGAATCGACAAGAAGTTTTTCGTCATAGTCGACGCGGTAGACCCTCGCCGCGGCATTGTCGCCGGAGGAGGGGTCCGCCGGCGCCTCATATTCGGTCTTATCCCTGTAGGCCGGATCTCCGGTGAACATCCTGCTTTCAACCGGATTTCCGGAGCCGTCCTCCCTGTATTCTGCTTTATAGTCAACGGTTCCGATCTCCACTCCGTCCCGATAGACGGTAAAGGTGATCACGGTATCCAGCTTTTTGGTATCCTGACCGTCCGCCGCATACGGAAGAACGCCGTTCGGAAGGAGCTTCGTGATGTAGACCTCTGCGTCGCCCACCAGTTCGTTGGTGATGAGCTTCCCGTCGTTGGACATGGTATGAAGGTAGCGGTAACCGGTGTGGGAGATGACATACTGTTTGTCGTTCTCTGTGATCACCGCCGCCGGCTGATCGCCGTCCTCCTCAAAACGGATCTCCTCTTCCTCCGCGTAGTACTTGTATTCATGGCCGTTCTCGTCATAGCGGGAAAGCCCCGTAAACTTTGAGCTCGTGATGCTCTTGGTCTCCGCGTTGAACGGGCCGAGAACCTCTGTCAGCCCCCCGTTTCCGCTGTTATAGGCACTGTCATCTTCATAGAGGGAATCCACATCCGCGCCGGTTGGAATCACGGCCGGAAGCTTCTTTCTCTTCAGTTTTAAGGTTACATAAGACTTTTTGTCGGCTCTCGCCGCGTCAATCCACTTCTCTGTCACCGTGACATCCGTGGTGCCGGTGAGCACAAGGTGGAGCTCATTTCCGTTATAGATGAAGTTTGATCCGGATTTCGCGTCAAACCATCCGTTTTCCGCGGATTCCCCGTCTTCATCCGAATTCCGGTTCACCTCCCTCTTTCCGGCGTGGCGATCCAGTTTAAAGGAATCACCTGCGTTCAGCGTTCCCGCAGAACTTGCAGCCAGCTTCAGGAAATAGACATACGGATTTCCGTTCTCGTCAAACGCATTCAGGTATTTCAGTTCCGTCCCGGAACCGTCCTCCGGAACGCGGATATTCTGAATCTCATTTGCGGCCGAATCATTTGCCAGACTGACCGAATCCACATTTGGAACCGGGGACGCCGTCTGGAAGCTCTTTCCCTCCGCGTCGATGTAGCGGTAGAGAACGCCCTGATATTTCGGACGACGGTTCCCGTTATTCTCGTCGTTATACTTGTTCGCGTCGTTCCAGACGTAATTCATCGTGAAGGACGTCTTTCCGGTCAGCGCCAGATGAAGTTTTCCGCCGCTGTACAGCTCTTTTTCATTCATGCTGTCATTGGACTCGTCCGTGTTCTCACAGTACGCGCCGTAATATGCGCCGGAAACGTTCTTGAAGAGTTTCAGGCCGTCCGCGGTCTTCATCTCGAACCGGGAAACCGCCCGTGATCCGATCAGCTTATCCTCCTCCGCAAGTTCCGGAAATTTCAGTGTGTAGACATACGGATGGTTATTCGCGTCAAAGCCCGGCGCATCCGGAAGTGTGATCACATCCTCTCCGGCTTCGGTCCGCTCGCAGGAAACCGTCACCTGCATGCCGTCTTCAAACGCAGCGGTATTGGAAGCGGTATCCACCGTCGCCTCTTCCGTCTTCTGATCCAGGGTTCTGGTCAGCACCGTCCCTTCCGGGAAATGATCCAGTTCCGGTCGGGTTCCGTACTTATCACCGTTATCTCCCCACTCCGCGACAGCCCGGTAATCGGATTTCAGGGTGTGAACGAGAATCTGATTGTTCTCCGTCCGCTCTTTGTTCGTGTCATACCGGCTCGTATAATAAAGCTTCCGGCCGTCTTCCAGCGTGAGGTAAGCGTTATCTCCGTCCACGGCAAGGCGGTATTCCACCTTCTTTACCTGACCGCTTCCGTTGATATCATCATAGAAATATCCGTAGAGCTTCTGGACAAATTTGTACTCCCAGCTCATGTTATTGGATTTTTGGAGACCGATTCCGCTGTCGGAAAGAGGATGTTCCGCAGTGAGAATCTCCGCATTTGAGAGATCCAGTCCCTTGCGGCTTCCGGCTCCGGCGTCGAAGTAACAGTCGCCGTTTCCGTCTTCTTCCACATCTTTCCATGCGTCATCGTCATTTTCACCCTGAATCCGATACTGAAGCTTCAGTTTCGGAAGCGTCAGATTCGTCTTCGGGTTGTTATTGTCATTCCAGCGCATATCCAGAAGAACGCCCTCCTGGGACGGCATCTGGACCGTATACTCTGTCGTCTCCGAAGCATCGTCCAGATCCTTCTCCGGTGCGGAACCCAGCGTCTGATAGCGGAATCCCTCCGCCTCTGCCGCATCATTATCCACGGACAGCTTCAAATCCTTCGAGTCGGAATAAGTCTTAATGGTCAGCGTTCTCGGATTTTCCATATTGACGCGAAAAGTCAGCGTCTGATTGGCAAAGGAATATCCTTCATTACGGTCAGCGATACCGTCATTCGCTCCGTTCTCGATTTCGGTGAGCTCTGCGATCTGCGCGCGCTCTCCCTCCGCAAATCCGGTCACCCGGAAAGGAACCGCAGCATTCATGTTCTGGGGATAAAGGGAGAGCTGTACCTTATACGTAATCTCTTCTCTCTTCTTATACATAAGAAGAAGTTCTGCATCCTGACGGAGAGCAGACGACTCCGGCACATTTTCCGCACGGTATCCGGTCCGGCTCACAGCCGTCACCGGAATCTCGTCGTCACCGATCCGGAGAACTGCTTTGTCAAAATCATATTTGTAAATCTTCGGCGCGTTCTCGCTGTCCAGCGCTCCGTCCGCCAGCCGGTCGGCGATCTCATAGGAGATATTTTCAAGATCCGTCTCCGGAATCTCCTCGTCGCCGCACATGTATTTCACATCCACGCGTACGGCACTCTTTTCCCAGCGGAATGCTGCGGATGTTTTCTCCGGATCCTCCGAATCCAGTTCTGCCGGAGCTTCCGTCCGGTATTCCCCGTCTCCGGTTTTGGATTCATATCGTACCGGACAGGTGTCGTTTCCGATGCGGACACTGTCGATTCCGACGGAAAAGGACACCGACAGTTTTTCGTTTTCTGCCGCGGTATCCTCGGTCACGCCGCGGGCGATCAGGGTAAATTCTGCGGTTTTCGCCGGAAGGGTAAACAATCCGTCTTTCACTTCCACAATCTCCGTCTCGCCGTCTTCTGCCGGAACCTTCACTCCGAATTCTACGGGGACATTTTCTCCGGTGGTCTCTCCGTCCGGATCCTTCACCATCTTCGCCTTCACATCATGAATGGCGTATGTAATGAAAGTGTCCTCGCTCTCTTCTGCAGAATCCGAAACTTCTTCCGCGCGGAGTTCAAATTCCTGACAGATACCGTTTTCCACTGCCGTCATGAAAGCCACCGCAAACTCGGAGAAGTGATCCGCCTTGACTTCCACACTCTTCTTTGCGGTATCCACTGCGGTCGGCAGCATTTCCGCATTCTTCTCTTCATCCAGATGGAAGACCGCCACGCGCTCCTCCCCTTTTTTGATCGCGGTCATGTCCAGTCTGGAGAAACGGACGCTGACCTCGCCTTTTGACGTATCCGGCTGAACTTCATTTCCGTCCTTATCCAGAATGGTGATGTCGAAGACATAGCTGCGGATCAGGGACGGCTTTTCCTCTGCGTTCTCCCCGTTCTCCGTCTCGGCCGCTTCCTTCTCTCCGATGGTGTCCCTCAGCGCATGGTCAATGGTCTTTTTCCGGTAATCCGCCACTTTGACTGCTTTCAGGGAGCTTCCTGCCGGAAATACTCCCGCCGGCGCGCTCACCTGAATGCGGACGCTGTCAATGGTAATATGCTTGTTGAATTCCGCGGTCTGCGCTTCTTCTCGGCTGATTTTGACCGCGGCAAACACGCCGGTCTCCTCCGCACGGAATGAAACCTCCCGGTTTTCTTCATCGGTCTCGATATCTTCTTCCGGAAGGATCTCCGCCTCCGGATAATCCGAAGACTCCGGGATGATGTCCTTTACGGTATCGATGACCGGTTTGACCACCGTGTCGCCGACCAGATCCATGCCGTCTTTTACCCGGCTGAGAATTCCACCGTCCATGCCTCCGTTTGTCTCTGACTTGTCCTCGGAATCCTCACTGCTTTCTTCCCGCTCCGGTTCGTCTTTTTCTTCCGCATCCGTATCCGGAACGCCGTCATTTGCCTCTGTGTCGGACATTCCAAGTCCTGACGGATCGATGCGGAACACGTGATAGCTGCTCTCGCCGTCCGCTATGCCGTCCATGTTTACCGGCTCCACACTCACGTGAAGCTCACCCTCCGACGTATCCGGAGTAACGGTTTCGCCGTCCCGGTCGGTCAGGAGAACTTCGAAAGAATATAATTTTTCGATCTCCGGAAGTTCAATATACTGTTCTTCCGCATACCGGCTGATGCCTTCCTCCACGGAACCGCGAACCGTCTTTTTTGCCGCATTTCCCTTGACCGGCAGAACACTCAGCGTTGTTCCGGCCGGAATCACGCCGGCCTCGGCATCCACCGTCACATTCACCGGGCCGCTTTCGCTGCCGACGTGTCGGACTGTTTTATGGAACGGAAGTGAACCGTCATCCACCGTCACGGTGATCTCCGGCATTTCCGCCCCGTCGCCCGGAACCAGTCTGGAACTCTTCACTTCTGCGCGGAACACATAGGTTCCCGGCACCTCCGGGTCGTAGACATCCGACACAGACTGATCCGGGTCAATGTTCCAGCGAACCGTCACCGGGCGGAGTTTCATGCCCTTCGGTGCTTCTGAAGCGGGGATGGAACCGTCCAGCAGTCCGTCAAAATACTCGTTCAGTTCATCCTGATCCCAGTATGCGTTCTTCTTTTCTTCGGTTTTCTTTTTCTTCTCTGCTTCTTCCTTTGCTGCGGCTTTCTCTTCTTTTTCAGCAGGCTCCTCCGCTTTGGTTTCCGATTCCGAAACGTTTTCCGGTTTCGTCTCCTCCGCATCCGTCTCCTTCCCGGATTCGTTTTCTTTTTCCTCGTCCGCTTCCTGTTTCGAATCGGTATTCTTCCCGGCGTCCGCTTCTTTTATGGAATCCTCCTCGCTTTCTGCGTCCTTTTCCGTTTCGGTTCCGTTTTCTTTTTCTGTCTCCGCTTCCGTTTCGGTTCCGCTTTCTTTTTCCGTCTCCGCTTCCTTTGTGGTTCCGTTTTCTTTTTCCGTCTCCGCCGCTTCTGCGGATTCGGATTTCCCTTCGGTTTCCGCTGCCTTTGCGGGCTTTGTCTCCGCTTCGGTGTCCCCGGAGCTCTCCTCGGACTTCACCGTATTCTCCGCCTTGTCGGGCTTCTCCGCTTTCGTTTCTCTCTCTGCTTTGTCGCTCTTTTCGGGCTCGTCAGCGTTCTCTTTCTTCACTGCCCCGGCGGACGTTGTTCCCTCTGCAGTGTCCTCCGGCCTGTCGGTTTTCGTCTCCTTCTCTGCCTTCCCGGTCTTCTCGGCATCCGTTCCTTTCCCTGCCCTGTCGGTCTTTCCGGACTCGTCTGCGTTTTCTTCCTTCCCTGCCTTGGCGGAAGCTTTTTCCTCTTCGGCATCCTTCGGCTTCGCCGCCCTGTCGGTCTTCTCCGTTTCCTCCTCTTCCTCATCGGAAGAAGTCTCTCTCCGGTCTTTTGCCTCATCACCGGTCGGGGCGATCGAATTATAGACCTCGTAGGCTTTGTCCGTATCATAGAACGAATGATCCACCACCACCGCGCGGATGGTCTTCGGGAGATCCAGCTTATAAAGCTCGGTTCCCAGCGGAACTGTCTGCTCCCGCACGGAGTCATCCAATTCCTGAATCCGCTCGATCACATCACTCGGCGCATCCTCTCCGCCGGTAGCTGCCAGAACTGTGGACGCACTCGTATTGACAAACATCAAAACACTCAGCATGAGTGCGGATGCTCTGTTTAAAAAAGATCTTTTCATTTTATATCTATCCTCCATCCGGATTGTGATTTCCTATCCCTCGGAATCCGGTGATATTTCATTAAATTTCGGAGCATTATTGCCTTAAATTCATTTCTCCAAAAAACACTCGAAAAACTTATTATATTCCTTTTTTTTGTGTCCCGCCAGCATTTTCCGGGTTTGGAACGCTCCTGTTCCATTCATTTTCGAAATGCTGAACGATAACTTTCCAATTATATATATTCGGATCTTCAACCATGAAAATAAGTTTTACTGAGCCCCTGTATATGTTGGGCGGAGCGCAGCCGATTGTGATGCCCCTCCGCGGGAGGGATTTCTGCTCGTTGCCCTCAACAAAGTCCGCAAGCGGACTTTGGCTCCCCCATCCCCTCAGTCCTGAGGGGAGCCCCGCGGACTTTGCGCGCCGCCGCTGGTCACCGTTAGGTGACAGCTTCCTTGGCGAAGCACTTAGCGAGGTCTTTTCGAGCTTAGTGCGTGCCATGGAAATTCACTTAGCGAGGTTTTCTCGAGCTTAGTGAATTTGCTTACAGCGGCGTGCGCATCCTCGCGGAGCGTTTTTTTCATAGGGAATTTCGGAGAAATTTCCTATGAAAAAAAACGGAGGAACGGTTTTCTCCTCCGTTCACTCCGCCTTTCTGCATCTGGTTCAGTCTTTAAACAGCCTCCGGAAAAAACCTTTCTTTTTCTCCGTCTCTCCGGCACTGATTCCGGGTTCCCGCCCCATGCGCTCCGCCTCCGTGTCTTCCACGATGGTGTAACCCGCTTCCTGAAGGCATCGGCGGGCAATTTTCATGGATTTCTTAAACTCATCTTTGCTCTTAAACAGATCATAGGGATCCGGAACCGAAATCACATCCAGCGTATCCGGTTTTCTGGACTCGATAAACACCGTCGAAATCTTCTGCTTCGTCATCAAAGTGAACATGCTGCGGATCACCTTCTCCGGATCACCGGCCTTCTCTTCCCATGTACCGTCGATCGTCAGTGTCTCAACCATTCCCATATGTTAACCTCCCATCGAACCACCGGTTTAATATTCCTTCGAATTTCTTGCCTTAAAGGCACGCTCCATCTCCCGCTTTGCGTCTTTCTTCGCGATATCCTCGCGCTTATCGTAGAGTTTTTTACCCCGTGCAAGTCCGATCTGAATTTTTACAAGACTTCCTTTGAAGTAGACCTCCAGAGGGACAATGGTGAATCCAGCCTCTTTGATCTTGGATTCCAGCCGGATGATCTCCTTTTTGTGCATCAGGAGCTTTCTCGCCCGCAGCGGATCTTTGTTGAAAATGTTGCCTTTCTCATACGGGCTGATGTGCATGCCGTAAATCCACATTTCCCCCTTGTCAATGCGCACAAAGGCCTCTTTTACACTCGCCTTTCCCATTCGGATGGATTTAACCTCGGTGCCGAACAGCTCGATTCCGGTTTCAAATTTCTCATCGATGAAATAATCGTGAAATGCTTTTTTGTTGTTCGAGACAACCTTAATGCTTTCCTTCCCCATCTTATTTCCTCCTGTTTCACTCCCAGCTCTTATTGGCAGGAATAAAGTCGACGGTTCTCATAAACCGGTCACAACCGGTCACAAAAACCCTGATTGGCTGACCGATGCGGAATTTCTTCCCGGTCATCCGTCCGACGAGCTCGTAGTGCTGCTCATCGAAAATATAATAATCATCCGTCAGCTCTGCGATATGGACAAGGCCCTCGCAGGTATTCGGAAGCTGAACATAGAACCCCCATCCGGTCACGGACGAAATGGTTCCGTCCAACTCCTCGCCGATGTATCGCTCCATGTACTGCACTTTCTTCAGTTTGTCAGTCTCGCGCTCCGCTTCGTCCGCCCGGCGCTCCGTGGACGATGTCTGAACCGCCACATTCGGCAGGATCGTGTCGTAATGCGCGATCCTCTTCGGACTCATCCCGCCCCGAAGCGTCTCGCGGATAATGCGATGGATCTGCAGATCCGGATACCGTCGGATCGGCGAGGTGAAATGACAGTAATACGGCGCGGCCAGCCCGAAATGCCCCAGATTCTGTGGCGCATATTTTGCCTGCTGCATACTCCGGAGAGAAATGATCTCCAGAAGCGGTGCTTCCGGTTTTCCCGCACTCTTTTCCAGGAATTCCTGCAGAAGCTTCGGTGTTATCTTGCCGTCTTTGGTGTGAAGAACCACGCCGAAGTTCGCGCCGAATGACGCCAGCTTCTTAACCTTTTCCGGATCCGGATCCTCGTGAATGCGATAGAGGAACGGAAGTTTCCGGTCATGGAAATCTTTCGCCACGGTTTCATTGGCCGCCAGCATAAAGTCCTCGATGACGCGCTCCGCCTCACCGCGGACCGCAGCGAGGATCTCCACCGGTTTTCCGTTTTCATCCAGCCGGATCTCTGACTCCGGGAACTCAAAATCCACACTGCCGCGGGCATGTCGGCGGGAACGGAGCCGTTTGGACACCTTGAACATTTCTTCCAGCAGATCCGTATATCCCTGATACTCTTTCATCGTCTCGGGATCGTGATCCATAATCACCCGGTTCACCTTGCGGTAGGTCATCCGGCGGTCAACGCGGATCACCGATTCCGTGATCCGGTGAGAATGGATCGCTCCTCTCGGGCCGATGTCCATGATGCAGCTGAGAGTGAGGCGGTCTTCCCCTTCATTCAGGGAACAGATTCCGTTGGACAGCTGATGCGGAAGCATCGGAATCACGCGGTCCACAAGGTACACGCTGGTTCCCCGCCGAAGGGCCTCCTGGTCGAGAGGACTGTGCTCCGTCACATAGTGAGTGACGTCGGCGATGTGAACTCCGAGTCTCCATCCGCTTTCGGTCTTTTCCAGCGTCACCGCATCGTCAAAATCTTTGGTTCCGTCGCCGTCGATGGTCACCGTCGGAAGATCCCGGAGATCCAGTCTTCCCGGTTCCTCCGCCTCTTCTTGCGTGACATGGTCCGGAATCCGGAGAAGATCGCGCTCCACCTCTTCCGGGAATTTCTGCGGAAGATTGTACGCCTCGACGATCGACAGGATATCCACACCCGGATCGTCCAGATGGCCCAGGATCTCGATAATCTCACCTTCCGGACTCTTATGTCCGTTTCCGAAATCCGTGATCCGGACCACAACCTTGTGTCCCTTCACGGCGCCCAGATCCCGTCCCGCCGGAATAAAGATGTCTTTTCCCAGTTTGGTATTGTCCGGAATGACAAAGCCGTTGGTCTTGTGTTTTTCATAGAGGCCGACCACCCGGTCATTGGCATGTTCGATGACGCGGATCACCGCGCCCTCGGCCCGGCCGGCGCTGACGTCCTCTTTCAGGATCATGATCTCCACGGTATCGCCGTGCATGGCACTGCCCACATGATCATTCGAGATGAAGACGTCCTCTTCCCGGCCCTCCACGGTCACAAAGCCAAAGCCCCGGGCATTGCCGCAGAACACACCCGTCAGAACCGTTCTCGACTGCACGGTATACCGGCCCCGTCGATTGATCTCGACTTTGTGCTGCACATAGAGATGATCCAGCACCTCCGCCAGCGCATTCCGGTCTTCTTTCGGCACGTTCAGAATCAGCGCAATCTCTTTTTTGCGAAGCGGCTCATAGTTCGGATCCTTCAGAAGATCGAGGATCAGTTCCTCCCGGTCTTCCAGTTCCTCCATGGTCTGATACCGCGGCGTAAAATCATGTTCGTTTCTTCCGTCAAATCCCGGAAGATTCTCTTCCGATCGGCGGATTACGCCAAGGGGACGGCCGCTTCCGTTATGACTTCCCTTTTTTCGGCTTCTCTTTTTCTCTTTTCCGTCGTGTCCCGCATGCCCTTTTTTGTCAGAGGAGACACCGTACGGCCCTTTGTTTTTCCCTGTGGCCGTCTTCCCCTCCTTCATCACACGTCGAAGATCTTTTTCCGTTATTTTCTTTTTTCTTTTCATAATTCGTGTTCACCCGCTTTCTGTGTCCGCCGGCATCTCCGCCGGCAATTCGATCATTGTCGAAGGAAATGCGTTAAACAGCATTTCCCTAACGTCCGGAACAAAGTCCGCAAGCGGACTTTGCGCGCCGCCGCTGGTCACCGTTAGGTGACATATTTGTTTCAGCGGCGTGCGAATCCTCGCGGAGCGTTTTTGTTTCATAGGGAATTTCGGAGAAATTTCCTATGAAACATGAAAAGGGACACTCCGCAAATGGAGTGCCCCGCATGGTTCTTTACCAAATCTTCAGATTCAGCACGAATGCCAGAATAATCCAGAGAAACGCACCGATCTTTGTCAGTCTCTCAAGCTTTCCTTCCATAGAACGGCCCTTGTTATGGCCCCAGTAGGAATCCGCCATACCGTTGATGGCTCCGGAAAGTCCGGCCGACTTTCCTTCCTGCATCAGAATCACAACAGAAAGGAAGATACATATAATGATAAACAGAACTGTAATTGCGATTTTTAAAGCTGCCACCTGATTACACCTCCCAGCGAAACATAAAAAGTTTAGCACATATGTCCGTTCAAAGCAAGCATTTGTTTATGATTCACTCTTTGCGGCACCTTTTTCCGCCATCGCTTTCGAGTTGACCATAATGCGCAGATGGGATCCCTCGCCGCATTTTCCCTTCTCGTCAAACACTTCGATGTCAAACCACATTTTGCGGCGCTCGATGCTGCGGAGCTTTGTCACCGCGGTCACCTTCATGCCCACCGGAGTCGGAGCAAGATGGCGGCAGGTAATCTCCGCGCCGACCGTTGTCTGTCCCTCTTCCAGATATTCCTTCGCCAGCTCAAGGGATGCCGCTTCCATCAGCGCAACCATGTTCGGCGTGGACAGGATCTTGGATCCCGCGCTTCCGATCCGCTTTGCGGTCATCTCATCGGTCACTTCCCAGGTAAGGGAATACTCTTTCGCCTGTTCTGCCATTGTTCTCTTCCTTTCTTGTAAATCATTGTCATGGAACCGGAACCCGGCCTGCGGGCTCCATATTTTTCCGGCAGTCACCACGGCCTTTTGCCGTCACGGCCCCGGTTTTCTGTCTTTACATCCCCGTTTTTTTGCCGTTACGGCAAAAATGCTATCTGCCCAGAATGTCCCTGCAGGACGCGCCGTAATCAGTATTGTTCGAAATGCAGACATTGTTTGTCACACCGCCGGTGCAGTGAACGCACACGGCCTCACCGTCTGCTCCCCATCGCAGGAACATCATCACATGGCCGATCGTGGACTCGTTTCCGCTTCGAACAATCAGGTCACCGGTTTTCAGTTCATTGCGCCGGATTCCTCTGCCAAGATGAATCAGCCCGCCAGTTCCCTGCTCGGAGAATTTCATGCCCAAGGCGTTCCAGTACACCCAGGTAACCCATCCGGAGCAATCCAGGCCGCGGAAGACGCGTCCTTTATAATCCGGCTCCACAATGGAGCCGAAGCTGTTGCCCTCATACAGCGCGGATACCGGCTTGCCGCCGAAATAATACGGAATCCGTCCGATGCTTCCCAGCGCCGTCTCGGCCAGCTTTCTGCGGTCCTCCGAGAGATCCGCCGGAAGAAATGCCATCTCCTTCGCAATCTCCTCCGCGCCCAGAAAGGCGGTCTTTGTGAGAAGGTTCGCGGAAAGGCCGTAATCCGCATACCAGTCCGACTCCGCGAGTGTCCTTGCTTCCGCCATCGCCTGTTCGGTCCATCCCTGCCAGCGGTCATTCTTTGATTCTTCGGCATTGCCCACAGCATCGACAGTAAAGAGGTTCTTCTTTCCGTCCATCGTGTATATCACGGCTTTTTCATGAAGATCCACATGTCCCGGGCAGTTCGGATACACCGAAGCATCCGTACTGCTGCCTTCCGGAAGCGCCTCATCGTCTTCGGATGCCTCATCTTCTGCGATGCCGTCTTCCCCGCTCCGGAAGCCATCCCCGAAACTCTCGCCGTTCTTCCGGCCGTTTTCCGCCTTTGCCGCGGCCGTTCCATCTCCTGCCATACCGGACACAGCCGCTCCGGACACCGCCGCGGCTGCGGATTCATTTCCGCCGCTCATCTCCGCGGACGCTCCGGAAGCCGAAACCTCCGCCGCCTGTTCTGACGCGCTCTGCCGGGAATTCCCATCGGCGCCGGCGGTCATCGTCTCCGGTTCCTGCGGAAGCGCATTTTCCTGCACGGCTTCCGCCGCGGCTCCGGCTGTGCCGGCCGCAGGGCCGTGGACCTCACCGGTGTGATTGATCACCCTCACCGAATCTGTCGCATAATCCGCCGGGCTTCCGGCATCGGCTGTGGTCTCCTCCTCTTCCTCGTCCGAGACAGCCGCACCGCTGTCGTCCCTTGCGGAAACGATGGAATAATCTTCTCCCCTCTCTGCCAGCCGGTAGTTGGTATTGCCGAGTTTTTCCTGTGTCTCGGCAACCTTTTCGGAATCCAGACACCCGTCATCGTAATACACTTCACTCATGGACGCACGGTTGAAATGGGAAGTCTTCCAGAGTTTTTCCGCGTAATCGCGGAAAGCATCCGTGTCATTCCGGTCATGATACCAGGTGTAGACGCTGGCCATGGCAAGAATCTGTTTGACATTGGAGACATTCTGAAGCGGTTTTCCGTCTCCGTCCCGGACATCGACGGTAATCTTCGTCCATTTCCGGATCGTCCACGTCGAGGGATCCTCCGGATTCTGCTCCGAATCCGAGGCGTTGTAGCGCCCCATGACGCTCCGTCCCATCTTCTTCGCCGCTTCCGCCGGCGTTCCGTAGCCGGCTCCGAAGGCGGTCTGCGCCCAGGCATTGTCCATATCGAACAGCCGATTGAACTCGATCCCGCCAAAACTCTGCATCGGATCCGTCGGATCGGCTCCCTCCGGCCAGATCAGGGCGAGATTAAAGCGGTCCGCCGCATAATCCGGCTCTTCTTCCGCCTCCGTCATCGTCTCCGGCTCGCTCTCCGCCTCCGTCTCCTCTGCTGTCTCACGTTCCGGTTCGATACCGCGGATCGGATGTTCCAGCGGACCACCGACCGCACATATCAGAATTCCCGCCGCGATCATCAGCGCGATTCCGGCGTAATGCCGGCGAAACCGCCTGATATCCCGACCGCGGCGGAACAGATTATCTTTTTCCTGCACAATTAACCTCTTACTGCTCTCCGGATACGCTGCCGCGCATCCGTTTAATTCTCTTTCGGCCGTTCCTCCGGCTCGAGATCGTAATCACCGACCCTCCGGCGTGTGTACATAAAAACGGCATCCCCCGGCCGGAGAATCGTCCGCCCGTTCGGAATCATCGTCTTTTCGTCGCGGCGGATCATAATAATAAAACTCTGTCTGGAAATATCAAGGTCCTTCAGACTCTGGCCGACCCACGGGTGATTCTTCAAAAGGTGAATCTCCTGAATCTGTGTGAGGGACTCCGTCTTCACATTTTCCGCGCCGATGATGAGCACATCCCCCGACCGGATCCGGATATTCCCCCGCGGAATCACCGCCTCTTTTCCGCGATGGATCGCCGCAATCAGCATGCCGCGCGGCAGTCCGAGACTGCGGATCTCACTTCCGATCCACGGGTCCGGCGCCGTCACCTTCACACTGATGAAAGAAACATCCTGTTCGGAACCGTATTCCCCAATGTTCTTCAGCCTTGTGTACTGCTCCACGAAACCGGCCGAAATGATACCGGTCGGGATCGCAACCATGCCAACCCCCAGAAACGTGATGAGAATGCCGAAGACTTTTCCCAGAGGAGTGATCGGGTAAATATCGCCGTATCCCACCGTCAGCAGCGAGGACGCGGACCACCAGATCCCGGAAAACGCATTCGAGAAGATCTCCGGCTGTGCCTCATGTTCCAGACTGTACATGCACAGGCTCGACGAGATCATCAGCGTCAGAATGATGAAGACCGAACTCAGCAGCTGCTGTTTTTTACTCTCCAGAACTTCCGTGATGACATTCAGCGAATCGTAGTACGCATTGATCCGGAACAGCCGGAAAATGCGGATCACACGGAACATACGGAACGTCACCGCTCCCGCCGGGAAGAAAAACGGCAGATAATACGGCAGAAACGAAAACAGGTCAATGATGCCGGCCACCGAAAAGACATATTTCAGAATCGAATGCCGCGAATTCCACGCCGGATAGAGATTGTCCGCCGTCAGGACCCGCAGGACATAGTCCACCGTAAAAAACAGAACCGTAACCGCTTCGACCGCTGTGATCAGCTCCCCGTAGGATCCCCGGAACGAATCATACGTTCCGAGAATCGACACCAGAAGATTGACCACCAGCGCCGCCGTGCTGACGATGTCATAGCCGAAATTCAGCACATCGTCCGTCACGCCGACCGACACCATCTTAAAGAGTCTTTCCTGAATGCGGGGCCATTTTCCTTCTTTCCGCGCACCGGCCGCGGACGCCTTATTGTTCGTTCCGTCTCCCTGCTTCTCCGTATTCATTCACCGTCCCATACGCCCTGATCATTCAGGCGATAGCTTCCGACATAGGTGTTCACCGCGGCGGCGCCTTCATTTCCGCCGAGAATATCATTCTTCTTGTAGAAATACATCCAGTGGCCGTCCACATTTCTCCAGCCGGTCAGAAGGAAACCGCCGTCGCCGAAGAGGAAGGTCTCTCCGTTCACCACCGCCAGCGTATTGCAGACGCGGTATCCGTCGGAATTGATGTAGTATTTACCGCTGTACTTGCTCTTTCTCCAGGATCCGCCCGTGTACTCAGCCTTCTGGAAATTCGAGATATCCTCGCGGCCGTCCGCTGTCGGCGGCTTGTTGTTTCCGCGCTTGATCTCTCCTGTCGGGCCGCCGTAGGACGCGGAGATAATGTCCTGAGCCGGTCCCGGTCTTACCCAGGTTCTCTGGACAACGCCGTCCAGCACCCAGGCGCCCTGGTCGTTGGCGGTATTCCCGTCCGGTGCGGTTCCGTTGACCAAAAGCCATCCTTCCGCGTCAAAATAGTACCGCTCGGCAACGCCGTCCGAGTTGCCGTCCACCCAGAACCATCCGTTCCGGAGATAATTGGCCGCATCACCGTACCAATACCGTCCGGCATTGGCGCCGTCGCCAAGGTGCCAGGACGCGGCAGAAGCCGGAACAGTCAAAAGAAGTGTCATTGCGGCCGCAAATGCCGCAGCGCATACCTGCTTTTTCTTCATATACACACCCCCGAAATAAACATATCCTGTGAAACGGGACACACCCGGAACAGGATCTCCGGATTCCGCCCGTCATCGCGGCAGTCGCAGCCCCCCGTGCAGGCGCGGCCCCTCACTCACTGTCTGCATTGATCATAACACAGTTTGATAAAGGAAACAAAGAATCCGGGGCCGATATTGCCCCGGATCCCTTGAATTTACGCGGCTGACTCGCCAAAGCCCACGCTCCGGCGAGGCACTGTCGGCTGCCGCGAAACGCTCGAGACCCGCGAAGCGTGTTTCGACCCGTTTCAGTTTCGTCCATGATTGCGTTTATGATATCAGCTTCTCAGCTCAATTCCCATGGTGTGGCTGAGTTTGCGGAGAATGCGGTCAACCTGACCGTCCACCGTCTCCGCGGTCAGCTCTTCTCCGTCCGGCGTAAAGGTGACAGTGAATGCCATCGAGCGCTTGGTCGGCGGAATCGGCAGTCCCTCATATACGTCAAAGAGACGGACATCCGTGATCAGCTTGGAAGAGCTCTCAATCGCCTCGGTTACCTCCGCGCAGCTCACGGTCTTATCCATAACCAGAGCCAGGTCTCTCTTCTGCACCGGGAACTGCGGAAGCGGACGGAATTTGCGGACTGCGCCGTAATACTTCGACAGCAGTTCCATATCGATCTCCGCAATGTAACCCGGATCACGCATATCCACATCATTCTGAACCGGATATGCGATCTGTCCGAGGTAACCCGCCTCTTCGCCGTTAACCAGAATCTTCGCGGTGCGGTACGGATGAAGGTAGGTCTTTTCCGCCGGCTCATAAGTGAACTTCACGTTCAGCATTTCCGCTGCGACTTCGCACAAACCCTTCAGCGTGAAGAAACTCTCCTTCTCGCCCCAGATTCCGATGCAGAGCGTGGACTTTTCTTCCGGATATTCGGTCAGCGGAAGATCCTTCGGAATAAAACGGCTTGCCAGCTCGAAGACACGGCCGTCATAGTTGCCCTTCTTCTGGTTGCGGGCGATGGCGCGGATCATCTGCGGAGCCAGCGTTGTTCTCATCAGTGACAGGTCCACCGTGATCGGATTGATCAGACGGATGGCATGTCTCTCCGGCGCATCGTCCGGAAGACGGAGAAGGTCCAGATCCGACGGGCCGAAGAAGGAATAATGCATTCCCTCGTATACGCCGGCTTCGCACAGCCGTCTCTTCAGCTTCAGTTCCGCCTTCTGTCTCGGATTTCTTCCACCGGCGGTTACCTGCGCATTCTGAAGGAAGGTGCTCTTTACATGGTCATAGCCATACATACGGATCAGCTCTTCGGCGATGTCCGGATAAGACTCCATGTCCTCGCGGTAGGCCGGAACCTGAATGGTCAGCTCATCGCCGCTGATCACCGGCTTCATATCCAGATTGGTCAGGATGCGGACAATATCGTCATTCGGCACTTCAATGCCGAGAACGCCGTTGATGCGGCGGATGCTCGCCTTCATCTCGGTGGGAAGAAGAGAATTGCCGGTGTTGCGGTCAACATGCGTTGAGGAAACCTTGCCGCAGCCGAGTTCCTCCACCAGATGAAGCGCTCTCTTCATGGCCATCTCCACCGTGTACTCGTTGACGCCCTTGCTGAATGCCGCGGATGCATCAGAGATCTGTCCGAGGCCGCGGGATGTCTTGCGGATATTGTCTCTGGCAAATTTTGCCGCCTCAAAAGTGACACTTGTGGTATCCTCGCGGATCTCGGAATTGAGACCGCCCATGACACCGGCCAGCGCAACCGGTCCTTCCGCGTCGCAGATCACCAGGTTCTTTTCGGTCAGCTCAAACTCTTTCTCATCGAGAGTGGTGATTTTCTCTCCGTTTGCCGCTCTGCGAACAATGATCCGGTTTCCTCTGAGGAAGTTTCCGTCAAAGGCGTGCATCGGCTGTCCGAGTTCGGTCATGACATAGTTGGTGATGTCGACAATGTTGGAGATGGAATTGTGTCCGACAAGGGCAAGACGGCGTCGCATCCACTGCGGAGCGGTTCCCATGGTCACATCATATACATAGTGGCCGATATAGCGCGGGCAGAGATCTTCCGCCTCAACGGTTACGTCAAAGCCATCATTTTTCACATCGGTCTCGTGATAATCCAGAGCCGGTGCCTTCAGCGGTTTTTCCAGCACTGCGGCAACCTCGCGGGCAATGCCGTAGATGCACTGACAGTCCGGACGGTTCGCGGTGACGGAGATATCAAAGATCCAGTCGTCGAGTCCGACGATGGGCTTGATGTCCGCGCCGATCTCCGCGTCATCCGGAAGAACCAGAAGGCCGTTGTATCCGGCACCCGGATAGAGGTCTTCGTTCAGGCCGAGCTCGGTACCGGAACAGAGCATGCCGTTGGACTCATATCCGCGGAGCTTTCCCTTGGTGATCTTTGCGGTTCCGAGAACCGTCACATGATCTTTTGCGGTCTCGATGACCTGCGCGCCCACAAGGGCTACCGGGAACTTCTTTCCCGCGGTGACATTGTCCGCGCCGCAGCACACCTGGAAGGTTCCGTGAGAGCCGGCATTGACCTGGCACACGTGGAGATGGGTATCCGGAATCGGCTCGCAGGATTCCACATATCCTACCACGACGCCGTCGATGTCTTTTCCGACCTGATAAAGCTCTTCCACCTCAAATCCGCAGGAAAAAAGTCTGTCCTGCAGTTCCTGCGGTGTTACGTCGATATCTACATATTCTTTCAGCCAGCTTAATGGTGCTAACATATTTCTTCCCCCCGTCTTACTCCTGATCGTTGATCTGCTTCAGAACGTCCATGTCGGACTCGAACATCAGCTTGATGTTGTTGATGCCGTACTTCAGCATCGCAATACGCTCAAGACCGATTCCGAACGCCAGACCGCTGTACTCATCCGGATCCAGACCGCAGTTCTCCAGAACCTTGCGGTTGACGATACCTGCGCCCAGAACCTCGATCCAACCGGTTCCCTTGCACAGTCCGCAGCCCTTTCCGCCGCACTCAAAGCAGCTGACATCCACTTCCACCGACGGCTCCGTGAACGGGAAATAGGACGGACGAAGTCTCGTCGTGGTGTTCTCGCCGTAGATCTTCTGCACAAAGGTATCCAACATTCCCTTCAGATCGCTGAGGGTGATGTGCTTATCCACCACAAGACCTTCCATCTGATGGAACATCGGAGAATGGGTTGCATCGTCATCGGAGCGGAAAACCCGTCCCGGAGAGAGAATCTTGATCGGCGGCTTCTTCGCCTCCATGACGTGGATCTGACCTGCGGAGGTCTGCGTTCTCAGAAGAAACTCCGGGGAGACATAGAAGGTATCCTGCATATCTCTGGCGGGATGATCCTGCGGGGTATTCAGCGCCGTGAAGTTGTAATAATCGTTCTCGATCTCTTTGCCCTCGTAGACCTCAAAACCCATGGAGGCAAAAATGTCGATCAGCTCTTCTCTGACCTGGGTGACCGGATGAAGATTTCCCGGAACGGTCTCCACCGCCGGCATGGTGACATCCAGTTTTTCTCTCTCATAGCGGCTCTGGAGTTCTCTCTCCTTCATCGCGCGGTCCACTTCCTCGAAGCGGGCCTGCGCCCACTGCTTCAGCTCATTGACGGTCTTTCCGTACTCCTGCTTCTGATCGTTCGGAACCGTGCGCATCTCTTTCATGAGCTGTCCGATCTTGCCCTGTTTGGAATCCAGGAACACCTTGCGCAGTTCATACGCTTCCTTCGAGTTTGCCAGATCCTTGACATTGTTCAGGATCTCATCGCGAAGCGATTTCGCCGCTTCTTTGAGTTCGTTTAAATCAGCCATCTTTTTCCTCCATAGTTTCTGAGTCTCACACGGGAAACTCTGCGCGCCCTGTGCGTGCTGCTCAGGCAGCTTTTTTTCTCCCGCCCGGTGGGTGACGCATCCTCGCGGAGCGATTTTGTTTCATAGGGAATTTCGGAGAATTTCCGATGAAACAAAAAATCCCTGCAGCTTACGCTGCAGGGACGTGATCTTCTTTTGATCCCGCGGTACCACCCCGGTTCCCGTATTCCTTGAATACAGGCTCTTATCTTATACGTAACGTGTACGGCCCGTCCGCGCCTACCGCCCCGTCTTGGGGATTCAGCACGGCAGCTCCGGTGCGAAATTCGGAGGGTGCTCGTTCCGGAGAAGACTTCCAGCCAGTGATCTTCTCTCTCTGTCGGGGTGTGCGCTTTCCTACTGTTCACCTTCATCGCTTTTTGCTTTCATGTTGTAAACATTGATTATTCTATCGGCACAAAGTCCTTTTGTCAAGATTTGCCGGCGGGAAGTCGGATCCTCCTCTGCCGGAACGCCGTCATCCCTTCTTTGACTTCGCCTTGGCGGCAGCCGTCGACGTCTCACGGGCCTCGGTATTCTCCGCCTGCTGGTCTTCCATGACTACCCCGGCAGCATTTTCCACGGATACGGTTTCCTCCGGACCCGCCTCTTCCGTGCTGATTCCGAGTTTTTTATAAATCTTGGAAACTTTATCGCTGCCGGCCAGTTTCTGTGCGGCAAACAGAATCGATCCGAAAAAGATCATCACCCCCAACAGAAAACCGAGCAAAGACAGAAGCCGATGCTGTACTTTCCGCTTTGTAACCCACGCTTCCATCCGGAGGAGTTCCTGCTCGGTCGGCCCGGACGTCTCATCCGCCCACAGATCCGCCCCGCACTCCGGACAGATATCTTCATCTCTGCGCACTTTTGCGCCGCACTCTGGACAGTACATTCCTTCCTCCTCACAGCATCTTTCGATACTCCCGTTTCCATCGGGATATGATTTTTTCCGCCCCCTCGGCTCTTCGGATGGGATCCCGGTCAAACAGCCGTTCCACGTCCTTCACCTTCTGGCATTCTCCCGCTTCTTCCATCGCCTTCCGGAGCTCCGCTTTCCACTCGAGGCGTTTTTCCTCTGTGATCAGTACTCGGTAACGGTCTTTCAGCACAAGTTCGGGATTCAGCAGTGTCAGAAGATAGAGCTTTTTGATGGTCGACATTTCCTTTCGGAAATTGTAGGACATTTCATACGCGCCCATGGCTTTTTCAAACCAGAAGATGCCCGCATAACATGCGCCGACATTGTTCCACACATTCGCGGTAAACTCGTCCGTCAGGGAGCCGTTCCGCCATTCATCGAGAATCTTCTCGTAATAGCGCACCGCCGTTCCGTACTGACGAAGACGATAGTAATTGTCCGCCGTCTCCTTCCAGAATTCACTCTGGGTCATCTTCCGTAGGGATTCGATTCTCTGGCGGAATGCGTTGACCTCTCTCGTGGTGTAATAATTACAGTCATCCAGAATGATCGCCAGCATTTCGGCCGGATTCTCTCTGCTTCGCTTCCACGCGGAAAGCCGGTCGGCAAGGAGCGGGCGTCCCAGTTCCCGTCGGATAAAATCGATCAGGCGGTCATTGACAAAATCATTCATGACAATCAGAAGATTGTTGTAAATCACATAGCAGAGTTCCTGAGAAGACCCGATATGGACGCCGAGCGGTTCCACATAATACGGATGTTCTACCTGCTCCGGTCTGACCATGATCAGACTCATAACTCTACCTCCCTCCGAATCACGGTCCCCGTTGCCGGGTAGAACTCTCCGAAGCCGAGATCACGGATCACCGCGATCATCCGGTTTTCACTGGCAAATCCAAGAGAAAGACTGATTCTTGTCGTGCGGTCCGGCCGGTCCGGGAATCCCTCCAGCGGAATGGTCACCGTCGTCTGTTTCTTCTGATCGATCGGCGTGAGGATGAATTCGATCTCCGGTTTTCCGGCCACGATGAATTCCGTTGTGCTTCTGGCTTCATACCAGTTCTCGCCTGCCGCCGCCATGGAGAGCTGCCCTTCCCGGTCGCGGTCCTGAATGCGAAGCGAGACACCGGTCCGCAGATGACCGTCACAGATGCACGTGAACGGAAATGCCGTCTTCTCGGCAGTCAGATCTTTCGCCCGAAGCGCGGCTCCCTTGGAAAAGAGATCCGTCTCGGTAAAGACTCTCCGGCGATAGCAGACCTTCTTCATAAAATCCGGTGCCCAATCGGTGTCCTCAAACCCTTTTCCCGTCAGGATGACCGCAGAAAACAGTCTCCGTCCGAGATTGCGGTCCGCGCAGGCGCTCATAATCCGGTCGCCCACCTTCTGACCTGCGTCGCTGTCGAGGACGTCCAGACGGAACCCCTCCTCCATGCGCTCGCCGTCCGCCAGAATCACCGTCCGGCGAAGGGATCTCTGTACGCGCATTTCATAGTAATGGAGTTCCTCATCCTCCAGGTCGAACATACCGACCTGATTGCTCCAGACATCTCTTCTCTGGCTCGCCACATAATAGACAAAACTCTCCGTGTGACTGATGATGTGCACCTTGCTTCGGTCAATGCCGAGATAATCGGCACAGTACATCAGGCTGTCCATCATTTTTACATCCAGTCTGGTTGTTGTGATGACGAGACTCTCAATCTCCGTGATTCCGGTCTCCTTCCTCGGATAGAGAAGGCATTTCTCCAGAAAAATTTTGAGCAGCGTCAGCGCCTCGTATTTTACGCCGCTGATGGTCGCCGTGCCGTCCTTCATAACCTGCGTAAGGAGTTTGTCCTCCATCACGCCGTCGCCGACGAGAGTGTGGGCGTAGGCTTCCTCGTCCACATACCATTCATCGAATTTGCGGTTTTTGCAGAGGACCGTCGGGATCACCCAGGTCATCTCCGGCTCCGCAAGCGTAATATGCGTGCGGTTGTTGCACAAATCAATGCCAATTATCAAACCTTCCATCTCAAATCAATTCCCCTTCACTGCAGCGGGAAAAGCTCTCCCACTGCGGCGTCTTTTTTGATATATTCGATCATTTTATCGCGAAGTCCCCTGTCACTCTTCATGTCCGCTGACAGGCTCATCTCATTCAGATTCGCAAAGCGGTTTCCGGGGGCAATGGTCCGTACTTCCCTGCAGGATACGCTTCCCTCATCCACAATGGTCTTTTCGCCGTCCTGCACTTCCTCGATCCGGTACTCCATGATCTCCCCTTCAAACAGAACCTTCTCATGGATGTAAATTCCCGGATAAACCGTTTTCATGCCCTCATAGTGGAACTCTTCCTCCTCCGGAAGGATCCGTAGCTGCAGATACGGGACGATATCCTTTTTCCCGTGATATTCGACGATCTCCTTGTCCATGATATCCCCGGGGACAAGAATGAATTTTGCGAGATCCTTGTAATAGGCGAATACCCGTCCCTCGGCAATCAGCGCATCAACCAGTGTCTGGCAGATCGCGCGCTGCGCGTGGTCCAGATCCGGCAGTGTCGCGTAATAACGGGTCAGCGCCAGCATATAGATGTCCGGAAGTTTTTCCTTTTCTGCCGTCGCATCCACCAGTCCCTCCAGATACTGGAACATCCGGTCGCCCGGATTCCGGTCCTCAAGGAAATATTCCCGGCAGCGGACGGTAAAATATGCCCGCACAATATTCTCACTGGTGTGTTCCCCGGAAGCATAGAGTTCAAACACCGAATCCATCTTCTCGGTCAGTCCGGTGAACAGCATCTGGGCTAAAATGCGCTCTTCCATGTCATACGTCTCGACATGGCTCCGGATTGCTTTCCGGAGAATCCCCATCATCTGCGAGATCGTGCCGTTAAAATGCTCGCACAGATAATCCAGAATGATACTGTCTTCCCGGTCCCTCTCTCCCAGCCGGAACGCGAGATGAAGGAGAAGACCGTTCTCCTCAAAGAGCCGTTCCAGAATCAGATGGGAAACCAGAACCGCCGTCAGTTCATCAGAAAGTCCGGTCAGGATGTATTTTTCCATCATCTCCCAGGCTTCCGAAAGCCGTCCGCTCTCCACAAGGATTGCGCAGATCATGGTCCGGTCATCCTGCGAAAGCCGGGCCGGATCCAGGCGGAGCAGATACCGGATGTCCCCGTCGCTCAGCAAATCATTTTCCTTACCGGCGTTCTTCCGATAATAACGGATCAGCACCGCGCGCAGTTTCGCGCGGAAAAGCGGATGAAGTTCCAGCGTCTCGTCCGCACGGATCAGAATCTCCGCTTCCTCCGCTCCGATCTCCTCCTTTTCCATGACACGGATACATGCATCCGTCTGAAGAATCGGATTGTCCGGACACCGAGCATAGCATGCCGCAAGCGTAGCGTCAATATTGTCCATGGCCGGTGTACACTCGTATTTCACCGATGCATAGCGGTTTCCGAAGCTGTCCTGGAAGAGGATGACATCCCGATCGCCGAACAGCGGAACATATGCCTTGCCCCGTTTCAGCGGATACGCGTCCTCCGTGGCCAGCTCCTCATGAACAACCACAACGTATTTCATCTGAGGATTCCGGCAGGTGATCCGCGCGCTCCGGAGGATCGGCGGGAGAATTCTCGCGAGCTGCGCGTCGATCATCTCGTCATAGATGGTCGCACGGTAAAGGAACGCCAGTTTCCGGTTGATCCGGCCCTCAAACAGTTCCTCCAGCGCCGCCCTCTCCATCATCGGACGATATTCCTCAAGAATCCGGGAATCCGGTGCCGCATACCGGAGAATATTGTAATACAGAACCTCTCTGCTTTCGCGGTCCAGATTCTGCGCATAGGTAAAATAAATCAGCACGCTCTCCGGAAGCAGACGGTCATAGGCCTCCGGAAGAGAATACAGAAAATAGTCGTACAGTTTGGTCAGGCTGATGTCATGCTTTACGGCTTTTTCATACCACGGAAAATCCTTTTCTTCCCTGCGGTCGCCGCGGATCAGCATCCGGACAACGGCAGTCAGAATCCGGTCGTCCGGATATTGTTCGTAAAGCTTCTTCATCAGGCTCACGGCAGGAGCAAAATAGTCCCTGCGCTCTTCCACCAGCGCCGCCAGACGGAATGCCATCTCCCTCGAAACAGATGCTTTCCGGACGGCATACCAGCCCGTCAGAACGGTGAGATCATCCGCCTCCCTCATAATCTCCGGATGGACCTCAAAAATCTGAAGCACCCGCTGATAAAGGAAGGGGCTTCGGGATCCGCGGTCAAAGACACGCTCCAGCATGGAATAGAGCGCAATGCCGTCCTCGTCTCCGTCAAACATCCCGCATGCTTCCAGCATGGCAAGATACGAATCCCCGGCCGAACCGCCGGTGCGGTTTCCCGACATTCCTGCCTCCCGCATATCCGCCATGAACTGCTTGGTGCTTCGCTTTTCATCCAGCGTATCGGCACAGAGACGGTAGATCAGAAGGTTCTTCTGCTCTCCGTCAATTGCCTCCAGCCGTTCGATTCTTCTGCGGATTTTTTCCGCCATCTGTGTGCCGGACTCTCCGTTTTTCAGCGACTCCAGCGCTTCTGAAAAGATCCCAACCACTTCATTGCCGGCGCAGACTCTCTCGTCGCGGTTCCGGTCGGAGGAGATCCGAACCGTGACCGGAATCGAGATATTCAAAAGTGTCGACCGGATGCGGATGGCTCCCAGATTGATCCCCTGATGGAGATGATCCGGCAGCACCGTAAACGGCAGCCGCAGCGCACCGTCCCGGATGTCCTGTTCGGTTGCGCTCTTTTTCGGCAGAAGGATGAAATCCGAATCACTCTCCGCCTCCAGCGAAAAATAACCCCACGAATCACAGCGGATCACGATGTTGTCCTCGATCCGTTCCGCCGGATCCGAATATTCCCGCGGAGCTCCGTCCGTCATCAGACGCACCGGTTTCTTGACGCCGATGGCAATCAGGAATTCTTCCATAAAGTTCTGGCGGCTTCCGTGATTGGCCAGACCGTCATAAACGGTACGGATATGAAGATCCTGCATAAAGGGGGCATCGATAAAATCGCGGTATCCCAGCAGCCGGAGTGCTGTCTCCTGATCCTGCTCCGCAATCCGCAGAAAATCCTTCGGCGTCTTCAGATCCGCCAGCCGCTCTCCCGGAGCCCCGCTGTCCACCGTAAACTCGTATGGGATTTCCTGCTCTCCGCAGTTGGTTACCAGAATAAATTTTCCTTCAATCCGGTCCCCCGGTGCCAGGTAAGAAGTATCCACCTCATAGCGGATCCGGTTGCGGAGACCGCCGAATGAGTTTCCCGACTCCGGAATCCTCACTCTCGCTGACGATGAGTACACGAATCCCTTGACATTTAAGCCGTTTGCCGAGCTCACGATCAGTTCATGCCCGGAAACTCCGTCTGCACGAACAATCTCTCCGGCCACTTCCGGCTGCCATGTCATCTCAGGCTTTTCCTGATCTATAATGCCTCTTGCGAGACGATTGATTCGTTCTTTCATACCCTATGTCACCTTTTATCTTAGTAATTCCGAAAATTCCCGCCGTCAGGGCAGAGTACATCGACGTTAATCATAGCATATTTTTTCACTGAATTCACTATCCGCCCCTCAATTTTTCCATTCGTCAGAATCTTGATTTAACCACATTTCCCTGATAATATAGTTATGTTGTACATAATATTGATATTCCCGCCCTCATTTCCTGTTTTTTTCGGCCGCGGGACCCACATTTCCAAAATTTTCAGCCGCACGGATGGCAAAAGGAGCATGCAATGACGAATGCAGAAAAAGCGCTTCAGCTTCACGAAGAATGGAACGGTAAACTCGAAACGAAATGTAAGGCTTCAGTAAACAACGCCGAAGATCTGGCTCTCGCCTACACACCGGGCGTTGCCGAGCCGTGCAAAGTAATCGCCGAAGATCCCGAGGCGGTTTACCGTTATACCATCAAATCCAACACCGTTGCTGTCATCTCCGACGGTTCCGCGGTTCTCGGGCTCGGCAACATCGGTCCTCTTGCCGCAATGCCGGTCATGGAGGGAAAATGTGTTCTCTTTAAGGAATTCGGCGGTGTCAACGCCTTCCCGATCTGTCTGGACACACAGGACACCGAGGAGATCATCGAGACCGTCTGCCGCATTGCTCCGGCGTTCGGCGGCATCAATCTGGAAGACATTTCCGCGCCGCGCTGTTTTGAGATCGAGGAGCGTCTGAAAAAGCGTCTTTCGATTCCGGTTTTCCACGATGACCAGCACGGTACCGCCATCGTCGTTCTCGCCGGCATCATCAATGCGCTGAAAGTCACCGGCAAGAAAAAGGAAGACTGCAGGGTCGTGGTCAATGGTGCAGGAAGCGCCGGAATCGCCATTTCCAAGCTTCTTCTCCGCTACGGTTTCCAGCACCTCACCCTGTGTGATAAAGCCGGCATGCTCTCGAAGGGCATGGACGGACTCAACTGGATGCAGGAGCAGATGGTGGAGGTAACCAATCTCGAGCATAAGCGCGGCACTCTCGCCGATGCGCTTGTCGGCGCCGATATTTTCGTCGGCGTATCCGCTCCGGGCATTGTCACTCCGGAAATGGTGAAATCCATGAACCACGATTCCATCCTCTTTGCCATGGCAAATCCGGTTCCGGAGATCATGCCGGATCTCGCCAGAGAAGCCGGTGCAAGAATTGTGGGAACGGGACGCTCCGATTTCCCGAATCAGGTCAACAACGTCCTGATCTTCCCGGGCATCTTCAAGGGTGCGCTGGAGGGAAGAGCTGCCGGCATCACCGAGGAGATGAAGCTTGCCGCCGCAGACCGAATCGCAGCGCTTGTCCCGGATGACCAGCTTGACGACACCCATATCCTTCCGCCGGCATTTGCTCCGGGTGTGGCCGACGCGGTCGCGGAAGCAGTTAAAAAGTTCATCTGATCCACGATAGATTAAACATAACGGAGATTTCACCATGATGTCTGAACCGGTTACACTCTATAAGCTGATGGTACTGTACATGCTGAGCAAGGTCACATTCCCGCTCACCGGCGCACAGTTCTCGGATTTCTTTCTGACCAGGGAATATACCAACTATTTCTCTCTCCAGAACGCCCTGACAGAGCTTACAGAAGCGGGCCTGATCCGGAAGGAGGAGCTTCACAGCTCCAGCCGATATGAGATCACGCACGAAGGCGTTCAGGCTCTGGATTTCTTCGGTTCCAAGATCTCCCCGGAGATCATCGAGGACATCGATTCCTTTCTCAGCGAAAACCGTCTCCGCATGAAGGAGGCTGTCGGTACCGTTTCGGAATTCTACCGCGCTGACTCCAGAGATTATATGGTCCACTGCGAGATCCGGGAGGGCAAATCCCATCTCATCAATCTCGAGATCGCGGTTCCCGATGAGGAGCAGGCCGGAAAAATGAGCAATCACTGGAAAAAACGCAGTCAGGAGATCTACGCCTTCATCATGAAAACCCTGATGAAGGAAGACGACGAACTGTAAACGGCTGTGCACTGTATAGAACAAAATAGAGGGGACATCCGCCGAAACCGGCGGATGTCCCCTCTATTTATGTCACAGGAAAGTCCCCCGGATTTTCCTGTGGCGCCCAAACACTCTTTCTTTATTCCGCAGACACAATCTCGTCGATCATGTTCCAGACTTCCTCCCGTCCCTGCTTTGTCTCCGAGGAGAACGGGATAACCGGATAATCCTCCACCAGATTCAGTGTCCGGCGGATCGCTGCGAGATGGCTTTGAATCTGGCTTCTCTTCAGCTTATCCGCCTTGGTTGCGATGATAACCGGCGTATATCCGCGGGTCGTAATCCACTGGAACATCATCTGGTCATTTTCACCCGGATCATGGCGGATATCAATGAGAAGAAAGACCGCGCGGAGCTGGCGGGACTGATGAAGATAATCCTCGATGAGTTTTCCCCACTGCGCCTTCACTTCCTCGTTGGCTCTCGCATATCCGTAACCCGGAAGATCCACATAATAAAATGCATTGTTGATCTTATAGTAGTTGATGGTCTGCGTCTTTCCCGGTGTTCCGGAGACTCTCGCAAGAGATTTCCGGTTCATCAGGGAGTTGATCAGAGAGGACTTTCCGACATTGGATTTCCCCGCAAATGCGATCTCCGGCTGTGTATTCTCCGGCAGAACACTGGTAATGCCGCATACCCTCTCTAACTCACAATTCTTGATGATCATTTCTTCCTCTTTCCTGTAACCATTTCCCCGGAGGCTGACTCCGTCTTGCCGGACAGCCGGTCCGCATTTACCGGTTCTGACGTTTTGGTCTTCTTAACCGGTTTCTCCGCCTTCACGGCCTTCTCTGTATCTGCGGCAGCCGTCTTTTTCAGTGTCTTTTTCGCTGTTTTTGATGTTTTCGATGTTTTTGTCTTCGCGCTCTTTCCCGCTTCATCCGGGCAGAATGCGCGCCTAATCACATCTCTCATCTCCTCCACATAGAGGATTTCCAGTCCGTCCGTGATCTCTCCCGAGAGTTCCTCCACATCCGGCTGGTTGCGGGCCGGCACAAGAACCGTGTGAATATCCGCCTGTTTCGCCGCAAGAAGTTTCTCCTTCAGTCCGCCGATCATGAGCACCTGTCCGCGGAGAGTCACCTCTCCGGTCATGGCAAGATCCGCGCGGACTTTGCGTCCGCTGACCGCCGACAGCATGGCGGTGGACATGGTGATACCCGCAGACGGACCGTCCTTCGGCACGGCTCCCTCCGGGATGTGAATGTGAATGTCATGCCGGTCAAACCAGTCTTCCGGAACCTGATAGTCTGTCGCAACGCTTCTGACCCAGGTAAGAGCGATCCGCGCGGATTCCTTCATCACATCGCCCATCTGCCCGGTCAGGATCAGCTGGCCTTTGCCCGGCATGGTATTGACCTCGATCTGAAGCGTAACGCCGCCGACACTGGTCCATGCAAGACCGGTCACGATTCCGGCCTGATCCACACGGTTCCGGTCTTCTTCCGGATTCCGCTCCGGGCCGAGATATTTCTCCAGATTGCTCTCGGTAACCCGGACTTTCACCTCATCCTTCTCCAGAATCTGTCTCGCCGTCTTGCGGCAGATGTCGCCGATCCGTCGCTCCAGGTTGCGGACGCCGGCCTCTCTCGTATAATTGTGAATGATCCGTCGAAGTCCTGCCGCCTGTATGGTCAGCTGGCTCTTCTTCAGGCCGTTTCTCTCCAGCTGCTTGGGAATCAGATAATCCTTGGCAATGTGATATTTTTCATTTTCCGTATAACTGCTGACCTCGATGATATCCATTCGGTCCAGCAGCGGCAGCGGAATTGTGCTCTTATTGTTTGCGGTCGCGATGAACATGACATGTGATAGATCAATCGGCATCTCCACATAGTGATCGCGGAAATGCGAGTTCTGCTCCGTGTCGAGAACCTCCAGAAGAGCTGCGCCGGTGTCGCCGCGATAGTCGGAGGAGACCTTGTCGATCTCATCCAGCAACATCAGCGGATTGCTCACCTGAGCCTGACGAAGGGCCTCCACAAGACGTCCCGGCATCGCGCCGACATACGTCTTCCGGTGTCCGCGGATCTCCGCCTCGTCGTGAACGCCGCCGAGACTGATGCGGACGTACTTGCGTCCCAGAGCCCGGGCAATGGAGCGGGCGATGGATGTCTTTCCGGTTCCCGGAGGTCCGACCAGACAGATGATCTGTCCGTTGCCTTCTCCGGTCAGAATGCGGACCGCAAGTGCTTCCAGTACGCGGTCTTTCACTTTCTCCAGGCCGTAGTGGTCTTTTTCCAGCACTTCACGGGCATGGGAGAGATCAATGTTGTCTTCCGTCCGCTTGTCCCAGGGAAGTTCCAGAACCGTCTCCAGATAGGTTCGGAGAACATTCGTGTCCTGACTTCCGATGGGCATATTCTCAAACCGGTTGATTTCCTTTCGGATCTTTTCTTTGATCTCGTCGGAGGCCACCAGTTCATCCACCTTTTTCCGCATCTCATCGGCATCGGTTTCCGGATCGCTCCGCTCTCCGAGTTCCTCCCGGATCTCCGCCATCTGTTCGTGAAGAACATATTCTTTCTGGTGCTTGTCGATGCGCTCCTGAACCTTTTCCTGGAACGTGTGACGGATCTGATCCGCCTGTGTCTCCATGATCAGGATCTGCATTTCAACCTGAAAAACTTCGCTGAGAGTTGCGCTCTCCAGAACCGACTGTCTTGCCTCCCAGTTCCACGGAAGCTCCGTCGGAAGTTTTTCCATCAGCACCTCCAGCTTCCGGATCTTGAGAAGTTCATCCACCGTCTCATACACGGTTTCCCCCGCAAAGCGATGAAGTTCCCGGAGCTGGTCCCGCAGCACGCGGAGCATTGCCGGTTTCGATTCCGCCGGCAGATCATCGGTGACATGGTCGATCCGGGCGATCTCCGCGCGGAAGCACGTTCCGGCATCGCTCATATTCAGTAATTCCGCGATGGGACCGCACTCCACCGTCACACGGGCCAGATTGTCCGCAGCCTTCATGTACTGGTGAATATGTGCGATTACACCGCGTGAAAACAGATCATCCTGCAGCGGGTCCACCGCATCCTCATCCATCTGGCTGACCAGAAACACATTCCGGCCTTCCGCCATTGCAGCGGCAAGCGCGCCCACAGACTTTTCCGTGACGCAGTCGAAGGTCGATTTCATTCCCGGCAGGAGTGTCAGACCGCGGAGAGCGATCATCGGAATTGTTTTCTTGCTTTTTGCCATTCTATAAACCTCGTTTTATCAAAGGAGGGCTGTAAAACGTCCGCAGACGCGGAAATCTCACACCCCTCTTTATATCCCTGCCCATATGTTCCGGCAGGATTACTATTCACTTTTATGCGCTCTCGACAGGGCTGCCCTTTTTCTTCGCAAAGGACTTTCTGGCCGCGGACGAATCACGGTGTGTGATCGCCGGCTCTGTCTCACCGTTGACACAGGACGCGTTGATCGTGCAGATGCCGATGGTCGGATCCGACGGAATCTCATACATGATGTCGTTCATGATGTTCTCCAGAATGGAGCGAAGTCCTCTCGCGCCGGTCTTCTGTTCCACTGCCTTTTTGGCAACCGCCTCTACCGCATCCTCCGTGAATTCGAGTTTTACACCGTCGAGATCAAAGAGCGCCTGATACTGCTTGATCAGCGCATTCTTCGGCTCGGTCAGGATCCGGATCAGGGCCTCGGTGGTCAGTGTGCTGAGTTCCACCGTCACCGGAACACGTCCGATAAACTCCGGAATCAGACCAAACTTGGTCAGATCCTGTGTGGTCACCTGGCGGAACAGAGAATCAAAGTCGAAGCTGTTCTTATCCACCAGCTCCGAGTTGAATCCGATGGATCCGGCATTGATTCTTCTCTCGATGATCTTCTCCAAACCATCGAAGGCACCGCCGCAGATAAACAGAATGTTGGTCGTATCGATCTGAATCAGTTCCTGCTGCGGGTGCTTTCTTCCGCCCTGCGGCGGAACGCTTGCCATGGTTCCCTCAAGAATTTTCAGAAGGGACTGCTGTACACCCTCACCGGATACATCTCGGGTGATGGAGACATTTTCAGACTTCTTGGTAATCTTATCGATCTCATCGATGTATACGATACCGTACTCCGCGCGGCTCACATCGTAATTTGCCGCCTGAATCAGCTTCAGCAGGATGTTCTCGACATCTTCGCCGACATATCCGGCCTCCGTCAGTGTGGTCGCGTCTGCGATCGCAAACGGAACATTCAGAATCTTGGCAAGTGTCTGCGCAAGATAGGTTTTGCCGGAACCGGTCGGGCCGAGCATGAGAATGTTGCTCTTCTGCAATTCCACATCGGTCTCCGACTTGGAGGTGATTCTCTTGTAGTGATTGTATACCGCAACAGAGAGAACTTTCTTCGCCTCATCCTGACCAATGACATACTCGTCCAGGAATTCCTTGATCTCCTTCGGCTTCAGCAGATTGATGCCGGTGAAATCCGGGCGGATATTCTTTTTCTGTTTTCCCTTATAATCTTCCAGCTCTTCCTGGAGGATCTCTCCGCAGAGTTCTACACAGTCATCGCAAATGTATACTCCGTTCGCTCCTGCGATCATTTTTCGCACCTGATCCTGCGTTTTTCCGCAGAAGGAGCATCTGATCTCATTGTCGTTTCTGTTTGGCATCCGCCCACCTCTTATTCTTTCACTCTATCAGTGTTTTTCGATTACACGGTCGATCAGGCCGTATTCTCTGGCCTCTTCGGCGGTCAGATAATTGTCACGCTCCGTGTCGCGGGCAACTTCCTCAACAGATTTGCCGGTGTTTGCGGCAAGAATCTCGTTCATCTTCTGTCTTGTCTTCAGAATCTGCTCCGCTACGATACGGATCTCGGTCTCCTGACCGCGAGCACCGCCGCTCGGCTGATGGATCATCACTTCTGCGTTCGGAAGCGCATATCTCTTGCCCTTTGCGCCGCCGGCCAGAAGAAATGCCCCCATGCTGGCTGCCATACCGAGGCAGATCGTGGATACATCACATTTGATGTACTGCATGGTATCATAGATCGCCATGCCTGCGGTTACGGAACCGCCCGGGCTGTTGATATAGAAGTTGATATCCTTTTCCGGATCCTCTGCTTCCAGGAACAGCATCTGTGCAACAATCAGACTTGCCTGTGCGTCCGTGACTTCACTGTCAAGAAACACGATACGGTCGGCCAGAAGTCTGGAATAAATATCATAGGAACGCTCACCGCGGCTGGTCTGCTCAACGACCATAGGTACTAATGATGCCATTGTCTTCGTCCTTTCTTATAAATCGCGTATATCGCGAATATCCCGAGAGCTGATGCCCCCGGGAATATTTCGACAGTTTTCTTATATTGTTAAATACGAATTACTGAAGATTTGCTGCGCCAACCAGGAAATCGATGGCCTTGGTTCTTGCGAGGCCTTCTACGATCTGCTCCTTCTGGTCCTCTGTCACAAACTTCTTCATCTGCTCAAGCTCGATCTTATACTGATCTGCCATGTGCTGAACTTCCTTCTCAAAGTCCTCATCCGATACTTCGATGTTCTCTGCCTTTGCAACTGCCTCAAGAACAAGACCTGTTGTGATGTTCTTAACAGCGTTCGGCTTCAGCTGCTCCATCATGGAATCGATGGTCTGGCCGGTGTACTTCAGGTAATCCTGAAGGCTGAGGCCCTGGCTCTGAAGCTGGTTTGCATAATTGTCGATCATGCTTCTGCACTCGGTATCAACCATCGGCTGCGGAAGCTCAACCTTTGCGTTCTCAACAACCTTCTCAACGACCTTGTTCTCGTTCTCGGTCTTTGCGGCTGCAGTCTTGCGTTCCTGAACCTTCTTCTTCAGATCTTCCTTCATCTCTGCCAGAGTGGAGAACTCGGAGTGGTTGTCAGCGAACTCGTCGTTGATCTCCGGAAGCTCCTTCTGCTTTGCGGACTTAACGGTTACGGCAAATACCGCATCCTTGCCTGCAAGATCCTTTGCGTGATAGTCCTCCGGGAACTTCACATTGACATCAAAGGTCTCACCGGTCTTGTGTCCGATGATCTGATCCTCAAATCCCGGGATGAACTGGTTGGAGCCGATGGTCAGCGGATAATCCTCTGCTGTGCCGCCGTTAAATGCGTTACCGTCAACGGTGCCCTTGAAATCGATTACGGTCTGATCGCCGGACTTGATCTCACCGGTAACATCCACAAGACGTGCGCTTCTGTCTGCGATGTTCTTCAGCTCGTTCTCAACATCCTCGTCGGTAACCTGATCGTCAGCCTTCTCTACTGTGATGCCCTTGTACTCGCCGAGCTCAACTTCCGGCTTTACAGCAACGGTTGCCTCGTAAACGAAAGTCTTGCCCTCTTCCATCTCAACGATGTTGATCGCCGGTCCGGAAACGATATCCTCTTTGGACTCCTCTACTGCCTGGCGGTAAGAACCGTTCACAACGATCTGTGCAGCCTCCTCATAGAAAGCGCCCTTTCCGTAGATCTTCTCAACCATGGTTCTGGTTGCGTGACCCTTACGGAATCCCGGAACGTTGATATTCTTCTTATTGTGGTTGAACGCCTGGTTCAGCGCTGCCGTAAATTCCTCTGCCGGTACTTCAACGGTCAGCTTAATAATATTCTTTTCGTCTGTCTTCTCTACCTTTACACTCATCAGTGGAGTCCTCCTTGAATTTTTGTACCGCCATTCTTCTTCACGGCGTCACACTACGAATCAACATTATATCACACGAAATGCAGGTGTTCAAGCGGTTTTGTGCCGCTCTTTCCGCGCTCTCTCCGCATGTTCTGCGTGCTTTCCGGTATGATTCATCCGCACCTTCCGTCCCCCCGGAGAGCATCCGGTGCTGCGGTGATTCCGCGCTGTCCTTCAGACCCTTTTCTCATAAATCATCCGGTCCTGAACCTCATCCGCCTTTTCCGGTCCGGCAAGAAGTGATGCCACTTCCAGTCCGAAATCCAGAGCGTATCCGACGGACTTCGCCGTGGTGACATAACCGTCCGTCACAACACCGAGTCCGGTGTATTCCGCTCCCAAAAGCTTTTCTTCGTTCGCCGCCCCCGGATAACAGGTGCAGCGTTTTCCCCGAAGCAGCCCGAGACGCCCCGGAACCGTGGGTGCGGCGCAGATCGCCGCGATGCGCTTTCCGTTCTTCTCCGCAGAGAGCAGCGCATCGCAGAGTGTTCCGCATTCAGCCAGATGCCGGGTTCCCGGCTGTCCGCCCGGAAGAAGATAACAATCCGGAGCGGAGAGATCCGCATCCCCGATGCAGGCATCCGCAGTTATCCGGAAGCCGTGCGTTCCCGTCACTTCCTTTTTTCCCGATACGGAAATGAACTTTACCTCAATTCCCGCCCGTACCAGCACGTCCGCTGCCGCAAGGCATTCCACCTCTTCGAGACCGTCCGCCAAAAAAGCATAAACCAGTGCCATCTTTCCCTCTCCTTTCCGATAATCCGCATCTCCCGAAGGTTTTCCTCCGGCGGGCTGCGTCCGGGCAGTATTTCCGGTTTTCTCCGCAGTGATTCCTTCCGGCTGCCGCTGCCCATTTGTATCTTCCGGTGATCCCTCCGTTATTTCTTCCCGGTCACCGGGTAATCTTTAAAGTATTCATCCATCACTTTCCGCGCAATCGGCGCTGCCACCGATCCGCCGGATCCGCCGTCCTCCGCGATCACGCAGACAGCGATCTTCGGATCATCCACCGGCGCAAATCCCACAAACCAGGCATGAGAATTGTCCCCGACGCCGGTTTCGGCCGAACCGGTTTTTCCCGCGGCCTGATACGATGCGTCGCTGAATGCGGATCCGGTTCCGTCCGTCACAACACTTCTCATATAAGTTGTCAGGGCTTCCGCCTCCGCTGCGCTCATGATCGAGCCCGCCGATGAAGGAAGAAATTTCTTCACCGTCTGCCCCGTCGCCGCTTCCACGTGATCCGCCAGATACGGTTTCATCATGGTTCCTCCGTTGGCGATCGCCGCCGTCACCATCAGATTGAGGAGCGGCGTTATCTGCGTCTTTCCCTGACCGATCGCGGTCTGAGCCTTTTCCCACACGCCGGAATCACTCGCCAGTGCAAAAGTGTTCTTGCTGTATGCCAGATCATAGGGGAGCGATCCGTTAAAGCCGCAGGTCTCCGCCAGTTCACGGAAGCGGCCGGTGTCCAGCCCCTCTCCGATGCTCGCAAACGCTCCGTTGCACGAGTTTGCAAAAGCCTGAAGAAGCGTCTGATGCCCGTGTTTTTCCCCGTGATAGCATTTCAGCGTATATCCATTGGATTTGTAGCTTCCGCTGCAGTCAAATGTAAAATTCTGCCAGTCCCCCGGATGTTCCCGGATGTACTCCAGAAGCGTCAGGATCTTAAATGTCGATCCCGGCGGATACAGTCCCTGGGTCGCCCGGTTCACCAGCACCGCCCGGTTGGAATCTGTGGTCAGTTCCGACCACCGTGCGTCCACTTCATTGGCATTGAAATTCGGCTGGGAAACCATCGTCAGAATACGCCCCGTATCCGGTTCCATCGCGATCACGGCACCCCGGTGTTTGCCCAGCGCGTCGCTGGCCGTACTCTGAATTCTCGAGTCGAGGGTTGTCACCAGTGTATCCCCCGGATTCTTCTTTCCGCTCAGCTCATTGAACGCCCGTTCCAGCAGATTGACATGGGAGGACAGAAGATAGAAATTTCCAAGAGACTCCAGCCCCGTTCTTCCGTTCTTGCCGGAGTATCCGACGGAGTGCGTGTAGAGATACTCATACGGATAGTACCGTGTATCCGTCCCGCTCACGGTCTTCGTCTCCGCGAGCACCTGACCGTCAATGCTCTTGATCGGTCCCCGGGTCACCCGGTCCGCAAATGCGTCCAGCCTTGCATTGTACGAGCTGCCGATCATCTCCTGACTCGTCACCTGAAGAAAATAGCCGTAGTACCCGATCAGTCCAAGAAAGAGGACACCGAAAAAACAGGTTACGGTCATGATATTTCTTCCCGCTTCCGACCTCTCGCGGTATTTCCTCTCGGCCGCCGATTCCTTCTTTCCGCGGGGATTCCGGAAGTAATCAAAGATCTTCATAGTATTCCTCCTCATCCTCCGCCGGCACTTCCTTCTTTCTTCCGTTCCGCCGGTTTACGTCCTGCGTTCCGGTTCCTCTTCCGGTCCGCCGGTTCACTTCCTGCGTTCCGGCTCCTCTTCCGGTCCGCCGGTTCACTTCCTGCATTCCGGTTCCTCTTCCGGTCCGTTTGTCGCTCCGGTACGCGCCTCCGTAGCGGGCCTGCTCGTCCATTTCCTCCTCATCCCGCGCCTTCATGATATAGAGTCCCTGAATGACGCTGAACATGATGAAACTCGACAGAATCGAGCTTCCGCCGTAGCTCACAAACGGAAGCGTGACGCCGGTCGACGGGATAAATTTGGTCACGCCGCCGATCGTGAGAAAAACCTGCGTGATATAAATCACGCCGAGTCCGAGGGCGATCATACGGTAAAAGACCGCTTCCATCCGCATGGCAAGCTTCATAAACTGCATAAAGCAGCCGACACAGATCAAAATGATGCAGACGCCGTAGATGCCGCCCAGCTCTTCGGAGATCGCCGCGAAGATGAAATCCTTCTCCACAACCGGAATCTTGTTCGGCATTCCCTGATAAAGTCCCATTCCGAACCATCCGCCGGTTCCGATGGCAAACAGTCCCTGCGCCACCTGATATCCGCTTCCGGAAATGTCCGCAAAGGGATCCTTCCAGGCCTCCACGCGGACGCGGACATGGCGGAACAGGCTGTAGGCACCGATGGCCGCCAGTGTTCCGCTGCCGAAGCCCGAAGCCAGATATACCCAGTTAGAGGAGGCAACGAACAGCATGAACACATACGCCACAAAGAAAATCAGCGCGCTTCCGAGGTCCTTGGAGAACACCAGAATCAGCACATGGAGTGCCGCCACCGCGCTGGTCCGAAGGATTCCCTCAAAACTGGTCGACCGCTCAAACATCGTAGCCACAAAGAAGACAAAGGTCAGTTTTACGAACTCCGACGGCTGAAAGGAAAAACCGCCCACATTCAGCGACAGCTGGGCCCCGAAACTTGCCGTGCCGATCACGCGGACCGCCAGCAGAAGAAGCATTCCGCCGATGGCATAGACCCACGGGATCCTGGCGAGCTGCCAGATGTGCTCGATCATAACCGGAATCACCAGGGTGACGGCTGCCGCCGCCGCGACGATCACAAACTGGCGCATCGACCGTGACACGGAGATCCGGTTCAGCACCACAAAGCTCGTCGCCATCAGCATACACATGTTGGTCGACAGAAGTCTCGACGACCGGCGATAGATCAGCTTGCTCACCAGAAGGTAGCCGCCGATGAAAAGCGCCTGCGCCGCGGCAAGCATCATCGATGACACATTTTCCGTCCGGAGCCACATGACGGTGTCCGCCAGTGTAAGGATCAGAAAAATGCTGATTACCTGATTGCGGACCACATAATCGCGGTCCTCTTCGTATGTGTAGGAATAATATCGAAAATTATAATAGGTGTAGATCGCGATCAGTAAAATGATCAGGAATCTGGCCACCTCCGTCACTACATTTGCCATTACTCCACTCCCCTGCGGAAATGTCCCTTAGTGTAATCCCAGTCCGCCGTCCGTTCCCGACCTCTCAGGAAAACGTCGCCGTAGGCGCGCAGAACCTTCTCCGCCTCCTCCGGCGTCTCGGTTGTAAAAGTCAGCCGGAGCCATCGACAGCCAAGTTTCTCCACGGCGGCCCGGTCACCGAGAATCGTGACCGGTGCGGCATTGTAAATCGTGTTATAGCAGAAACGGCAGTGATTTTTCACCGGGAAGAGCGCCTTTTTCCGGTCACGGATCTCCAGAACACACGGCTCCTTCGTGCATTTTCCCGTGTTTTTGCGGAAACACTGCGCCGTCACCATCATCGGCACACGGCCGTAGGCAAACAGTTCCGCATTTTTCGCGCCGCGCTCGGAGAGCTCGTGGAAATTCAGTTCCAGCGGAAGCGTAAACCGAAGGGAAGGAGTCCGGTCATCGGCTTTGTCCGTCCCGGTCCCGACCGCTGCTTTCCCTTTTCTTTCCGCGGCATCCGCGGATCCCGCGCCCTTTCCCGAATCCCGGGCAAAATCCCGGAGTTGCATTTCCGACAAATGATTCATGGTATAGACATTGGCGTCAGCCACCACCGGCATATCCGGGAAATGAATCCGCACATAGGCAAGTTCTTCCAGATTTTTAATCATCAGCGCGTCAAAGCCGGCATTTGCCAGCTCTGCCCGGTATTTTTCGAAATACCGTCTTGCCTCGGTCCGCCACATATGCGGCAGAATGAGGGCGCACTCCTTGTTCGCCGCGTGACAGGCATCCACATATTTTTTCCAGCTCTGCGCCCCGAAACCGGTGGAATCCAGATAAACGAAGGAGATATCCTCCGACATAATCACGGCGTCCGCAAGAAGCGGCGACTCGATCGCCGCGGTGAGTTTAAACGGATTATGGCTGTTTTTGCCGCCAGCCGGACGGCTTTCCGCGTTTTTCGGATTCACATTTTCGCACTCCGCGGCGCAGATCATGGTTTCACCGGTTTCCGACAGCCGTTCTGAAACGTCCAGGGAGTCATGGTTCTCCGTTCCTCCCGCATTCCGTGCAAAAAACGAATGAAGGTTCTCTTCCAGAACGGCGAGTGCCTCCCGCCGGAGCTCATTGAGCTGTTTTACCGGGACAAACACATTTCCTTCCGTCACAATCTCGGCATTGCCGATGACAAACGGCGTGTTTCCGGTCTTCCGGATCTGTTTTTCCAGATCGGCCGTCGCGGTCGGGGTCTTGAGCGCACTCTCGCAGACCGGACCTTCCGCGTATCCGACAGCCGGCGGAAGTTCTCTTCCGGCACCGTCCGTCTCCCGAAGCGTCACCATCAGAGAGAGGGGCTCGCCGACCTTCGCCGTGAAGACCGCATCGGCCGTCTCCTTCACCGGAACGCGGAGATACCGCTCTTCCAGTTCCTTCGTGTACGCCCGGTCTTCCTCCCGGAACTGCGGCTTCTCATGAAAGACAACCATTTCCGGTCCGTTGTGCCGCCGGTAATATCCGTCGGTCAGTCCGCCGCGGTCAAAGAGTTCCAGCAGTTTTCTCCGGTCTTCCGGATCGACGCGGTAACCTTCTCTTCCGTGTTCCAGCCAGTAATCCACATATTTCCGGTAAATGCTGACGACACCCGCCGTGTAGCGCGGGCTCTTCATCCGGCCCTCAATCTTCAGCGAGAACGCGCCGCCTTCCAGAAGTTCCGGAAGCACATCCAGCGCGCAGAGATCCTTCATGCTGAGCGGATAGTGCTCATCTTTTCCGGTGAGATTCCGCTTTCCCTCCAGCACTTCGAACGGAAGCCGGCACGTCTGAGCGCACCGTCCGCGGTTGCCGCTTCGTCCGCCGATCATGCTCGAAAACAGGCACTGACCGGAATAACAGAAGCAGAGCGCTCCGTGCACAAAACACTCGATCTCCAGACCGGTTTTCTCATGCAGATCGCGAATCTCCGGAAGCGAGATCTCCCGGGCCGGCACAATTCGCGTCACCCCGAGTTTTTTCAGTTCCAACGCCGACTCCGCGCCCGTGACCGACATCTGCGTGCTCGTGTGAATCGGAAGTTCCGGAAAATGTTCCCGGATCGCGCGCAGAACGCCCATGTCCTGCACCAGAACCGCATCCAGTCCGGCTTCATAGTACGGTCGGAGAAATGCAATCAGATCCTCCATCTCCCGCTCTTTCACCAGCGTATTGACCGTCATATACAGTTTTCTTCCGTGAAGGTGCACATAGCGGATCGCCCGGATCATCTGATCCTCGTCCGCATTTTCCGCAAAAGCCCTCGCACCGAAGCGGCTTCCACCCATATAAACAGCGTCAGCTCCGGCAGACACGGCAGCCATAAGGCTGTCCATGGAACCCGCCGGAGCCAGAATCTCAGCTTTCCTGATCATTTTTTTCCTTTGCCTTTTTTACTCGCTTTGTCACCAGTTCTGCCCGGAGGCGGTAGACTTCCTTCTCCAGTTCATCCTTCTGCGCCGCCAGAACCCGGTTGTGCTCCCGCTCCTTGAAATAATCGTCGGCCAGATTCAGATTCAGCGTCAGATTCCGGTAATCGTCCGGCAGCCTCGAATATCCTTCCGTCCGCGAAATCTGCTGAATCTTGTCATTCAGATAAGCAGCGACCTGATGGAGATAGGATTCCTCCTCCAATCCGCCGAGCGTGTAAATTTTTCCGCCGATCAGTACATCCACATAGTTCTTATTATCCATTCCAGTCTCTCACATTCCGAGAACCGCTGTTCTCCCAGTATATTCTGCAATCCCCGCCGTTTTTTTGACGTGATTGTCCTAACGTAGGTTTCTTGATGCATTTCCCTGCGCCGTTTTCTCCCCCGCGTCTCTTTGCGCAAATCTCTTTTCGCATTCTTTTGCATTTCGGCTTTATGATTCCGTCTCCTTCTCGTACCCGAGGTGCGAAAATGCCGCACCGGTCGCCACACGCCCCCGGGGTGTGCGGTTTACAAGGCCGTTCATCAGAAGATACGGCTCATAGACATCCTCCAGCGTGCCGGCGTCTTCTCCGAGCGCTGCCGCAAGGGTCTCCAGGCCCACCGGACCGCCCTCGAATTTTCCGATGATCATGTCCAGATATGCCCGATCGTTGTGATCAAGCCCCATTTTATCCACATTCAGAATATCCAGCGCAAAATCCGCCACTTCCCGTGTGATCTCACCGTTATACTTCACCTGGGCAAAATCGCGGACGCGCTTCAAAAGCCGGTTCGCCAGACGCGGCGTTCCTCTGGAGCGGCGCGCGATCTCATATGCGCCGGTCTCATCGATGGAAACCTGCATCACCTTTGCGGACCGCGTCACAATCTCCGCCAGTTCCGCCGGCGTGTAAAAGTCCATCTTCTCGACGATGCCGAAGCGGTCGCGCAGAGGCGCCGACAGCAGTCCGTAGCGCGTGGTGGCGCCGACCAGCGTAAAATGCGGCAGATCCAGACGGATGGACCGGGCGTTGGCGTCTTTTCCCAGCATAATGTCGATCGCGTAATCTTCCATCGCCGGATAAAGCACTTCCTCCACCTGACGGTTCAGACGATGAATCTCATCGATAAACAGAACATCGCCTTCCTGAAGACCGTTCAGAACCGCCGCGATCTCCCCCGGCTTCTCGATCGCCGGACCGCTTGTCACTTTCATGTGAACACCGAGTTCATTGGCCACGATTCCGGCCAGTGTCGTCTTGCCGAGTCCCGGCGGACCGTACAGCAGCACATGATCCAGCGATTCGCCGCGGACTTTCGCCGCCTCAATATAAATTTTCAGATGTTCGGTCAGTTTCTTCTGACCGGTGTATTCACTCAGCCGCTGCGGCCGGAGATTCGCCTCGATCCGGCGGTCTTCCTCGGACACTTCCGTGCTGATAATCCGTTTTGCCATAACCTAATGCCTCATCCTCACCGCTTACAGGAACGCCAGATATTTCAGAGATGCTTTGAGCACATCCTCGGTGGACATCTCCTCGGTGATCTCCACCTTCTTCACTGCCTTCGCCGCCTCAAATGCGGAATAACCGAGAGCAGTCAGCGCCTCCACCGCTTCTTTCGCGGTTCCGGTCACATCCGGCACCGTCTGTGCCGCCGCGGCAGTTTCACTGCCCGACGGCTGCATCAGCACGTCGTCGGCAGAGATCCGGTCCTTCAGTTCCAGAACCAGTCTCTGTGCGGTTCTCGCACCGATTCCCGGTGCTTTGGCGATCCGCTTCACGTCACCGGTAAAGAGAGCCATCCGAAGATCCGAAAGCGTCAGCGCGGAGAGAATCCCCATCGCGCCCTTCGGTCCGATCTTATTGACACCGATCAGCATGCGGAACATTGCCAGTTCCTCCCTGCTGAGAAAGCCGTACAGCGACATGTCATCTTCCTTTACGGCCATATGCGTATATATCTTTACTTCCTCACCCACCGGCGGAAGCGCCTCCAGAACCGACATGGGCACGTGGATTCCGTACCCCACCTGTCCGGCCTCGACGACGATGCTGTCCGCTTCCTTATCTGTAAGGATTCCTCTGACGTATGCTATCAAAGTTCTTCTCCATTCCACCCGTACATCGCAGTTTCTTCTCTGTACAAAGTTATACTTCATTATCATATCATGCCAACATGGCCAATGCAACCGCGCCGCGTCTTTGAAACTCTCCGCTCTTTTTGTTATACTGATAGCGGTTTTATGTAACAAACCCGGTTCGCCGGACATCCGTCACACCGGAAACAATCCGCCCCATCGATTCAAAACATCAGCGAGGTAACAGCATCATGAAAGTCATACAGGAAGCCTTCGATTTCAATCCGGAAAAAATGTATCCGCTTTCCGAAATCGCGGACCGCAGGGATCTTCTGTTTTTCGACATTGAAACAACCGGCTTTTCCGCCAAAACCGCCGAAATCTATCTGATCGGCTGCGTCTGGTATGACCGGACAAAGGACGGTGCGGAGGGAGACCACGGCACTTCCGGCAGCGGTTGGCAGCTCATCCAGTGGTTTGCCGAGACACCCGGCGCCGAAAAAGAAGTCATCACCGCCTTCTTCGGTTTTCTTTCCCGTTTCCGCGTCCTGATTCACTTTAACGGCGATATGTTTGATATCCCGTTCATCACCGGCCGCTGCGCGCAGCTCGGAATCTCTCCGGAATTCGACGCATTGGAGAGTTTTGACATCTTCCGGAAAATCCGGCCGCTCCGCTCCTTCTTCGGTCTGGATTCCCTGAAGCAGAAAAGCGTCGAACAATTTCTCGGCATCCGACGCGCCGATGAATACACCGGCGGTCAGCTGATAGAGGTCTACCGGGAATACGTCACCCATCCGACACCGGCCCGGCTTCACCTTCTTCTGCTGCACAATGCGGACGATCTGCGCGGAATGCCGGAGATCCTTCCGATCCTTTTCTACCCGGATCTCCTCGCCAAGGCGGAATTCCGTTTTCTCGGGATCACCATCCCGGATCGTTCCGCAGCATATTCGGATTCCTCGAAGGACGTTCCCGCAAATGCCGGCCGGACAGATGCGGATATTTTTATTTTAAAAAATGCAAATGCAGTTCAGGGAGATGCGTTTCATTTACATACAGATTTCGCGGAACTCCGCTTTCAAAGCTCGGTGTCCGTCCCGCGCCCCGTGGACTGGAAGGAAAACTTCTTTCCCATCCACTTTGAGCAAAATGAGATCACCGTCCGTCTTCCGCTCGTTTCCGGAGAGCTGAAACATTTCTATTCGGATTACCGGAACTACTATTATCTCCCGGCGGAAGACTGCGCCTACCATAAAAGTGTTGCGGAGTTCGTCGAAAAATCCGCCCGCAAAAAAGCCACCGCAAAGACCTGCTACACCCGTACCGAAGGAGTATTTCTCCCGGTACCGTCCGGCATCTTTCCGGTGACTTTCCGTGAAGATTATAAATCGACGCCCGAATTCTGCGAGGCGAAGGAAGATCTCTTCCGAAGCACGGATCTGTCCGGCTTCCTTCCCGCCCTCTTTGCCGGCATCCGCCAAAAACTTCGGGCCTGAGCAAGCCGCATCTCCGCTTTTTGTTTTTTCTCCCGGCGAAGGAGTGCCCTCGCGAAAGCAAAGGTTTCTTCTTCTCCGCGCTCGCTCAGCATCCGCAAAAGAACCCGGAGCTGATGTTTGGTGACCGGGTGCATCGCCTTGGAGCGGATCTCCCGGGACGCCTCAAAATACTGCAGAGGCGCCGCGTCGGTATATTCGGATCCCTTGTACACTTTGGAGGCGGCGATCCGGTCGCACATCATTTCCAACAGATAACGCAGCGGCATCCTGTTGCCCATCAGTTCCGTGCACTTGATGCCGTCCCGATCCGGTCCGTAATCGATCCAGTATTCATAGTGATGGCGGTTTCTCCCTTTGTGGTGAAGCCATGCCACCGAGTATCCGCGAACTTCTTTCTCCGCTGCATTCGGGCTCCGGTTCCCCTGATAATAGAATACTCCGGTCAAAAACTCTTCCGGCGTGTATTTCGAAAGGTCGTGAAGAAGTCCCTGCCAATACAGGCCGATCCGAAAACAGTTTTTCATCACTTCGGCCTTATGCCGCGTGATGGTTTTAAAATGTCCTGTTCCATTGCGGAACAGCTCACCGATCGTCATATGTCTCTCCTGTCCGTCTGTTCACGAAACTGGCATGTCTTCATCCATTTGCATAAACTGACATGTTTTATTTCAATTACCATGAATTCCAACACGATTTTACCGCATTTTTGCTTTTCAATGCTATTGTTTGTATTTTTTTTCCGATAAAAACACAGACAATTGTGTTCTTATCAAGAAAACTTGTGCTGTGTATTTTTAAACAATCAAAATATGCGCCTTCATTTCGCTTCGTAAAAAATTCACAAGGCCTTTTTCTGTATTTCACTATATTTTGTGAAAATTCATTAATAAGGAATTGACACACCTTTCGAATTATGTTATTCTTCAGTTAGCCGTTATGAGGGCGGCGACAATACTTATTTTTTATTTTTTTTGGAGGTACAGTATGCATAAGGGTACAGTTAAGTGGTTCAACAATCAGAAGGGCTACGGCTTCATCAACGACGAAGAGGGCAATGATGTATTCGTACATTACACCGGTCTCACCATGGAAGGCTTCAAGTCTCTGGACGAAGGCGCCAAGGTAGAGTTTGACGTTGTCAACGGAGCAAAGGGTCCGCAGGCTACCAACGTTACCGTAATGGCCTAATCATCTCAATCCGATGTACCCGTTTCACAATTATGCATTGTCATATATTGGTTGAACCGTTATATTGAATTACAAGTGATGACAGAGAGCTGCTCTTTCGAGAGCAGCTCTTTTGATTTACGCGGGCAATGGGACAAAGCCTGTGCCCGCACGAGGCCTTGGCGACGGAGACTCATATTCTCAGGCTTAGTGCGCTCCCCGGAAATCGTCAATCATTCCGTCGATCTTGCGGACATACATTTCCCTGATCTCTTCCGGATGAAAAACATATTTCTTATCGCAGAACTGGCAGCCGACTTCCACATCTTTTCCATCGTCCACCATCTCCTTCAGATCATGGGCCGAGATACTCTGAAGCGCACGGCTCACCTTATCATGCGAGCAGGTGCAGCGGTATTCCAGCGGAATCTTCTCCAGAATGCGCAGATCCAGTCCTTCCAGAACTCTCTCCAGAACCTGTTCCGGTGTCATTCCGTCTTCCAGCATCTGAGTCATGCTCGGAAGCCCCGTAAGATTCTGCTCCAGACGGTCAATGACGTCATCCGGGCAGTCCGGCATGAGCTGAATGATAAAGCCGCCGGCCTGACGGATGGTGAGATCCGTGTCCACCAGAACGCCGAGGGCCACGGAGGAAGGAACCTGCTCCGATACGGCAAAATATTTCGTGATATCCTCTGCGATCTCGCCGGAAACCAGCGTCACCTGACCGACATACGGATCGCCGAGACCGATATCACGGATCACGCTCAGGGTGCCGTTTCCCACCGCCGTTCCCACATCCAGCTTCGCCGGACCCTTTAACGGAAGTTCCACATTCGGATTCGTCACATATCCGCGGGCCGTCCCGTGGGAATCCGCCGTCACGATCAGATGCTGCACCGGTCCGTCTCCGTCGATTTTCAGGGTGATCTCATCCCGGTCGCCCTTCATCATGGTTCCCATCATCACGCCGGCCGTGAGAAGTCTTCCCAGTGCCGCCGATACCACCGGTGCGGTATTGTGCACTTTTCTGCAGTACTCCGTCATTTCCTTTGTCGTTGCGCTGAAGGCGCGGATCATATCTCCCGCTGCCGTTCCGCGCACCATGTAGTCTTTCATTTCTTCCATCGTGTCTTCTCCCTTACTCCGCTGTTTTTCCGTGTTCCCGCACAATTACATAGATCCGCTCGCTGTCCGGTCTCGGAGCATCCTCCGTAAATGCGTCATACATGGCCAACAGTTCCATGCCGGCGTCTTCCGCCGCCTTCCGGATCTCCTCCGGAAGCCAGGCACGCTGGATGTGCGTCTCCGTGTATTTGCGGTAGAGATCCCCTTCCGTCCGGATAAAGAGCGCCAGATCATATTCATTGATCCGCTCCTCCTCATCATAGGAATTGTCCCAGATAAAGCTGGAGTCCTCGCGGTCTTCCGCAATCGTGGAATCCCCGACCTGACGGTACTTCCAGTCCGTATTCAGATCAAAGATAAAGATGCCCTTCGGATCCAGGTAGTTGTTTGCCAGCCGGAGCACCTGCGTGAGGTCCTCCATCGTCAGAATGTAGCTCATACAGTCGCACAGGCTGACGATGGCGCGGACCGTCCCGTACAGCTCGAACTCTCTCATATCCTGATTCAGATAGAGAATATCGTGTCCGGATTCGTCCCGCTTGGCCAGCGCCTGTTCCAGCATCTCCGCCGAAGAATCCACGCCGATCATATCGTAACCGGCATCAGCCAGACGCTCCGTAAGACTTCCCGTTCCGCAGCCAAGTTCCAGGAGAAGTCCGTCCTCCACTCCGTATTTCCGGAGGAGACGAATCAGATACCGGCACCAGTCATCATAGGGCACATTGTCCATAAATTCATCATACACCTCGGCAAATTCGGTGTAAGCATTGATATCCCGCAGATCCATATTACTCCATTTCTCAACACATTGACCGCTGCTCTCGCCATCATGAACCGGAACCTCTGTCTCTGCCGCTCCGCTTCCGCCCGATTTGACGGTGCGGGGCAGCCGCGCCCTCCGGCGCACATGGTCTTCGGCTCATTTCTTTCATAAACGATATGCCGGCGAAGGCATTCACACACCCACGCCGGCAAATGATGTTCTGTTCTGATTTAATTCGTGTTCCCTTTGTCTCAGGCGTTCTTGCCGTGGCACTTCTTGTACTTCTTGCCGCTTCCGCACGGGCATGCATCGTTCGGGTAGATCTTACGGCCCTCACGGCGAATCGTGCCGGATGCCTTCTGTGCGCGGTAGAGCTCGGTTCTCTTCTCCTGAGTCAGGATGGAATCCCACTGCGGGAGTTCATAGAGCCATGTTGCCTTCGCCTCTACCATATTATAATAGAGCTTCTCCGGGTCGATCAGGATGCGAACCTCGGTGTCCTCTTCCATGGTCTCGATCGGGTTCTTGTAATCCTTCAGAGACTCGCTGATTCCGTCCAGAAAACCGGTCATGGTCTGAACATCGGTTCCGTACTTCTCAGCCAGTTCTTTTACGGTTCCCTTTACCTCGGTCTCCGGTGCGGAAAGGATCTGCTCGTAGATTCCCTTCTCCACCTCAAAGTAACGGTTCCAAAGTTCCGTCTGCTGTTTCTGGTCCAGAGCATCGCCGTATGCAAGATTTCTCCAATTCTCAAGTAAGCTCATGTTCATTTCCCTTCTATGCGTGAATTTATCGTTCGGTGTCGGCACCCGTCCGGCTTCCTTTGCGCGCAGCGGGTCAAAACCCGTGCCGTCCTGAAGTCCCTGCGGCTGCCGCGAAACGTATTTCGCCTCATACCGCTATCCGAGATAGTATAGTACAAATCCGGCATTTTCGCAACCATCCAGATAATCCGGCCGCACGGCATGCTTCCGCCAAAGGCCTCCGGCGCCTTTCGGGTGCAACCTGATCCGTATCACGATCAGCTTGCATATAGTATGCTTCCGCCAAAGATCTCCGGCGCCTTTCGGATTCCCATCCGGCTTCCCGGCCTACTGCGGGTCGGGCAGCTGCAGGTCTTGTCATTCATCGTTTCCGGACATCCACGTCCTTATAGAAAAACTTCAGAATCTCCCCGCATGTTTTTCCCTGCTCCGCCATGGCTCCGGCTGCATTCTGGCTCATGCCGATGCCGTGGCCCATGCCGCCGCCCCAGACAGTAAACACACGGTCGCCGTCCGCCGTCCTGCTCGTCTCATCGATGTGAATAAATGCGCTCGGCAGAATGTCGATTCCGGAAATTTTTCCTCCTCCGTTGGGATAATAGGTCCGCGCGGCGTCGCCCAATATCCGGCGAATGCTCATCATTCCGCGGATGACTTTTTCACCCTTGCTTCCCACAACCCGAATCTTCAGCGCGGATCCGCCCGCAGCTCTCTTCTCCACAAAGAAGCCATAGATGGTACCGATGCCCGTGATCCGTTTTTTCGCCCACTGGCCGGTAAACTCTGCGGTCCAACGGTACATCGGATAGGAGGAATCATAACTTCCACCGTCTTTTTTCATGATAAACGGCGTAAAATTCTCATCCTTCGACATATCCTTTCCCGGATCCCCGCTGCCGACATAGCGGCCGGCAATGCAGTCCGGATTCTCATCTTCCGTCCCCCACGCATTCAGGTCGGTGGTGTAACCGCAGGATGTCGAGAAGTAATAGACCTGTGCCGGCTCGTCTCCGTCATACAGCATGATGCCGGCAGTTTCTTCCACCGCCCGGTTGGACATCCCGGTCTCGCCGATATTGTTATAGACCTGACAGTTGGTACTGTCATCCACATGCGCTCCGTAACGGCTGTAGACATTGTTCAGAATCTGCCGGCAGGCAAATGACCTCGCCGTCACCGCCTGCGCCTTCAGTGCCTCCAGCGGGAAGGATTCCGGCATCTCGCTCGGAACCACCCGTTTCAGGTAATCCTCCAGTTTCAGTTCATTGATGATCAGAAGACCCTCCGATGTGCTCCGCAGTTCGACGGTTCCGCGGCAGGTCGGTTTTCCCTGCAGTCGGTTGATCGATGTCAGCTCGATCTCTTTTCCCTCCGTCGACGGCCGGACGGTGATGCGTCCGCGGCGGAGGAGTTCATCCCCCAGACGAACGGTAAACCGCTCTCCCGCCGGAACGGACTTTGAGATCCCCTCGCCGGTAACGGTAAGACCGCCCTCGCTCCTGAGAACCGCCATATCATGGAAAATAGTCGAGAAATCATCGGTCATAATCAGCACGCGAATGCTGTCGCCGATCAGATCCCTGGCGATCAGCGCCGCGCAGGCCTCGCCATTTTCGACGATCACCGGGCCGAGATCATATCCGATCAGCATATCACCGGTCTTTTCTTCCCTCATTTCTCCGTAGGTCTTATAGACATGAAAATTCTCGGCCATCGGGATGGTACCGACCCCCTCGATCTCGATTTCCTCGTCACTGACCGAGAGAATTCTTCCCTCCACCGTCTCTTTCTTCGGAACCGCATCCTTCGGCTTCCCCTTCTCCAGCGAAATGTCCGCCAGCACACCGTTTTGTCCGTTCAGATCCTCCGCTTCGATTCCCGGAAGCTTTTTGAATGTCCGGACAATGCCGCCGACAAACACTTTCCAGTTATTGTCCTCCCGGGTTACCCATGCATTGGAATAGACGATGCGGTCCGACAGGATCTCTCCGCCGCCGATCACCGCGTTCCCGCGCACAAGTGCGGAGACATCCCGGTCGACCCATCCGGAAACCTCTTCCCCTTCACAGCGCAGAATGCCGAGGCTCGTGGCGATCTGCCACTGCCCGAGGCCCGCATCTTCTTTACACGTGCCAAACACGGTAAATGCGGTCTTTTTGACATTTCTCTCCGGGTCTGCAGCCAAGAGGAACTTCTCGTAAAAGTTCTCCCACGCTTCCGTGGAGAGCGTTTCCTCCGTTTCCTTTCCGTACACACGGTATTCTTCCGCCAGTCCCGCCGAGACCTTTTCGGCCGCCATCATGGCATCCCCTCTGGTAAAAGCACCGTCCGCCCATGCATGGACATCCTCTCCCGCTTCCAGATAACCGCTGCCGGCAAGAAAGGTCAGATATCCATCATACCATTCCGCATTCTGCGCAGCGGGTTCTTCCGCATCTCCCCCGTTTTCCGCCGTTTTATCCCGAAACAGGCTTCCGTACTCCTCCGGATACGTATCGATCCACTCCTGATCCTTCAGTGCGAGTGCAAGCTTCCTGCCCGCTTCCTTACGGGAAATGGTTCCGTGAGACTCCTTCTTCCGATATAAAGACAGGGAGGCCAAAACAGCGAACGCAAGAAGCACGAGGCCGGCAAAAAACAGGATTTGTTTTCTGCCTGCCGCATGAGTTCTCACATTTCTGTCCGGTCTCCCTGTTCCTCTCATATCTTATCCTTGCATGCCGTTTTTCTCTTCCGGCCGGCTTCTCCCTTTCTTTGCTGTATGCTCAGATACCGCAGGACCATTCGATGTTTTGCGTCACCGTATTAATCGTTTTTCTTCGAGATCGTTTCTCCTGTCTCTTCGTCAATCCGGTTCAGATGAATGTATTGATCGGTTTCAACCGGAAGGCCTTTGTTCTTCAGCCAGTGGTGAACCACCCGCTTGATCAGGTTGGCAATCACCGCAAACAGCGGCACGCCGATGATCATGCCCACAAATCCGAAGAAACCGCCGAAGAAGATAATGGCAAACATAACCCAGAAACTCGGGAGTCCCGTGGAATCGCCGAGAATCTTCGGTCCCAGAATATTGCCGTCAAACTGCTGAAGCAGCAGGATCAGGCCGAGGAACCAGAGGCATTTGATCGGGCTTACGAGAAGTACCAGAATGGCGGTGGGAATCGCACCGATGAAGGGGCCGAAGAACGGGATGACATTCGTCACACCGATAATCGCCGAAAGAAGCATCGGATACGGCATCGAAAAAATGGTCATCAGAAGGAAGCACAGGATACCGATGATCACGGAATCCAGTATTTTCCCGACGATGAATCCGCCGAACACGCGGTCGACATAGTGAAATTCTTCGACGATGGCATTGGCGGTTTTTGTGCTGAAAATGCTGTAGATCACTTTTTTGGCCTGAGCACTCAGGGTCTCCTTCAGATTCAGAAGATAGACCATGACGATCAGTCCGATCAGCCAGTTCTTGATCTCCACGAGAATTCCGAGAATTCCGGTCGAGAACTGACTGATGAGATCGGTAATCTTGCTCATATCCAGACCGCGGAGATAATCCTCGCCCCAGAGCCGGAAACGTTCATAGGCATTCGAGAGCTGCGTCATGACCGACTGTTCCAGATCCGGATTGTTCATCAGCTTCTGTTCGATCGCATCGTTGATATTGTACCAGTACTGCGGAAGCGACTCATAGATCTTCCGGATGCTCTCAATCAGCTGCGGAAGGATGAGTGCAACCACGCTGCCGACAATCGCAATGACCAAGACCAGCGAAACGATGGTCGCAATCATTTTGGAAATGGTCCGGACCGCACGTCCTCCCGCCTTCTTTGTCCGGCTGCCGAACAGACGGCACACGCCTTCCTGCACCCGGTTATATGCCGGAGATACCAGATACGCCAGCACAGCGCCGTAAATAAACGGTGACGTGACTGCGACAAGCTTGGACAGGAAGGCCGCAACGCCCTCCCAGTGCTGAAATCCAAAACCGATCAGAATACAGGTCGCAATGACAGCTACCAGAGTGATTCCAAGATAAAGGTAATCCCGGAAAGTCTTTTTCTCCATACCGTGTTTCCTCTTCAAGTCAAACCAATGATTGTAACGTTGTGTTCTTGCGGCCGGCATCGGGCCGAAACACGCTTCGCGCGTTCCGCAGGCTCCCATCATTCCGCGTCAGCCACCGTGTCCGTATGCAGACACGGGATATGGCGGATCATCCGCAAAATCATCTTCCTGCAGGCATGAGCGCCGCTTGCCGGTCTTTTCTACAAGAAATAAGCAGCGTCTGCGCGCTGCTTATTTTTTTGAGCCCAAGATGCCGGTTCTTACCATATTGACTCCTAGCTCGCGCCAGGTGGGCAACCTCACTTATGCTTCTGTCTACCAGCGAAACGGGAGGCATGACATCGGCATAAAAATATTGGAATCCCAATCGTCAAATGTAGGATCAAAACTGGTAAGAATTATCGAACACCCCAGGAATTCTGTCTCACTTTTTATGGTTCTTATCTTTATTTGTATTCACAGTATACTACAAATTTCTACCGATGTAAAGTAATTCATTCAATTTCAGGAATTCTCACAAAGCATTACAGATACGTCACACCGGATGCGTCGGCGCGGGCGAAGACCATCTTCTCCGGTTTTTCGCAGGTGCCGAGGATCGGGCAGGAAGCGGCAAACTGTTTTTCCGCCTCGTCAAAAAGAGACTCGTCCCGGGCATACATCACCGCCGTCACATCCCCTTTCCGGACCGGATCGCCCTGCTTTTTCCGGAGAATGATTCCGGCGGACGGATCAATCACATCATCGCTGGTCTTGCGGCCCGCATGAAGCATCATGGATGCGATTCCGACGCCCTCCGTATCCATTTTCCCGATGTATCCGTCCTTCTCCGCGCGGATCGACCGGGACGGTGCATCCAATGGTTTTCTTCCCTCAATGACCTCGTCCAGCCATGCGCCGTCGCCGCCCTGGGCGATGACCATTGTCCGGAACACGTTCAGCGCGCGGCCGCTCTCAAGTGCTTCTTCCGCCATCTGCCGGCACTCGGACTGAGATCCTTTTCCCGCGGTGCAGAGCATCTGGGCCGCCAGAAGAATGCTCAGTTCCTTCAGATCCTCCGGTCCGTTTCCCTTCAGAACATCGATGGATTCCCTCACCTCGATCTCGTTGCCGATACCGTACCCGATGGGGCTGTCCATGTTCGTGATCAGTGCGGTCACGGCCCGGCCCGCTTCCGTGCCGATCTTCACCATCTGTTCCGCCAGCCGGACCGCATTGTCCAGCGTCTTCATGAACGCACCGCCGCCGGTCTTGACATCCAGCACGATGCCGTCCGATCCCCCGGCCAGCTTCTTGCTCATGATGGAGGATGCGATCAGCGGAATGCTGTCCACCGTCGCGGTCACATCGCGGAGGGCGTAGATCTTTTTATCGGCCGGAACGAGGTTTCCGCTCTGCCCGATCACCGCGATGCCGTTTTCGCTTACAAGCCGGAAAAACTCCTCCCGGGGGATTGACGTCCGGAATCCCGGAATCGCTTCCAGCTTGTCGATGGTTCCTCCGGTGAATCCCAGTCCTCTTCCGCTCATTTTTGCCACCCTGACACCGCAGGCAGCGGCGATGGGGCCCACGATCAGCGTTGTCTTGTCTCCGACCCCACCCGTCGAATGCTTGTCCACCTTGAATCCGTCGATGCCGGACAGATCCGCCGTCTCTCCGGAATGCTCCATCGCAATGGTCATGGTGGTGATCTCGCGGTCGTCCATCCCGTTGAACCAGATGGCCATCAGCATCGCCGACATCTGATAATCCGGAATTTCGCCGCTCACAAAGCCCGCGATCAGATAACGGATCTCCTCGTCCGAAAGCGCGCTGCCGCGTTTTTTCTTTTCAATCAGGTCATAAATTCTCATCCTGGCTCTCCTTCCAAAAACTCCGGTCCGAAACTCTCCGGCAGAAGATCCGCAAGCCGAAATTCCTTCCGGTCATCCGCCGTCTTCACCAGCATCACGGTCATCTTCTCCGGATTGCAGAATTCCCGCAGCACCTGACGGCAAATGCCGCAGGGAGCGCAGTAATCCGTCACCTTTCCGTCTTTTCCGCCGCAGATTGCGATCGCCGTAAAGGACACCGCCCCTTCGGAAACCGCCTTGGAGACCGCTGTTCTCTCCGCGCAGATACCGGCGGGATAGGATGCATTTTCCACATTGACCCCGGTGAACACTCTCCCGTCTTCCGCCAAAAGCGCCGCCGCAACCCGGAATTTCGAGTACGGGGCGTACGCAAATCCCAGTGCCCCCAGCGCTTTCTGCGCCAACATCTTCTTCTCGTCCATGATCCTCCCTCCTCCGGCCGCCGAACGACGCCGCTGGTCACCGTTCACATTCCATCGATCGGTTCTGCATCCCTGAATCATTGTTTCGCAGAACTTTCGTCGAAGCCACAGAAGGCCGTGCCCCGAAACCGGAGCGCGGCCTTCTGGATTATGTTTGACTGCCGGGCAGTTCCGCCCGTTTACGGATTATGCAAAAGACCGTTTTTCTGCGGTCTGTCAGGCCTTCGGACCTGCATTCTTTACGTTCTCCGGCATATCCGGGTACTTTTCTTCAAAGTTCTTCTGGAACATCTTAGCCAGCTTCTTTGCCTGCTCATCGTAAGCTGCCTTGTCTGCCCAGAGATTTCTCGGATTCATGATCTCCGCCGGTACATCTGCACCCGGAACCGAAGTCGGAACTTCCAGATTGAAGATGTCATTGTGCTCGAAGGCAACGCCTTCCTTTGCATACGCATCGTTCAGCGCAGCGGTGATCATCGCACGGGTGTAGGAAAGCTTCATTCTCTTGTTCTTTTCGCCGGTCTTCGGATCAACCGCCGGGCCGGATACCCATCCGGTGTTGACAAGATATACCTTTGTGTTGTACTTCTCGATTCTCTCGCCAAGCATATCCGCATAAACCTGCGCCTTCAGCGGCATAAACGGCTCGCCGAAAAGTGTGGAGAAGGTCGGAACCGGCTCCGTTACGCCGATCTCTGTTCCGGCAACCTTGGAAGTGAATCCGGTTACGAACTGATACATTGCCGCTTCCTTGGACAGCTGGCTGATCGGCGGAAGTACGCCGAAGGAATCGCAGGTCAGGAAAATGACAACTTTCGGGATGCCGCCGACACCCGGAACCGCCGCGTTCGGAATAAACTCAACCGGATATCCGACACGGGAGTTGACCGCCAGTGTGCTGTCGCTGTAATCCGGGGTTCTCTTCTCCGGATCGATCACAACATTCTCTACCAGTGCGCCGAAGCGGATTGCGTGGTAGATCTCCGGCTGCTCCTCTTCTACCAGGTCGATGCACTTTGCGTAGCATCCGCCCTCGATATTGAATACGCCGTGATCACTCCAGCCGTGCTCATCATCACCGATCAGCATACGCTTCGGGTCTGCGGAAAGTGTGGTTTTTCCGGTACCGGACAGACCGAAGAATACTGCGGTTTCCTTTGTCTCCGGATCCATATTGCAGGAGCAGTGCATCGGGAGCACATCCTGCTGCGGAAGGATGAAGTTCATGGTAGAGAATACGGATTTCTTGATCTCACCGGCATACTGGCTGCCGCAGATGATAATCATATGCGCTTCATAGTCGATCATGATCGCAGCCTCAGAGCGCGTTCCGTCGATTTCCGGATCGCACTTGAATCCCGGAGCAGCAATCAGAGTGTAATCCGGATCGCCGAATGCGGCCAGTTCTTCATCGGTCGGCCGGATCAGCAGATCGCGGATGAAAAGATTCTGGGATGCCAGCTCGTTGATGATGCGGAATTTCTGCGTGCAGGCCGGATCAGCGCCCGCCATTCCGTCAAAGATAAAGATCTCACGGCCCTGCAGGTACGCACAGATCTTTGCCTTGATTGCATTGAACTTCTCGCGGGAAACCGGAACATTGACCTTTCCCCATGCGATCTTGTCATGCACTGCCGGCGTATCAACGATGAACTTGTCCTGTGCGGAACGTCCGGTGTACTTGCCGGTCTTTACAACCAGTGCGCCGGTGTCCATCAGCTCGCCCTCGCCTCGCTGAAGTGCTTTCTCGGTCAGAACAGCCGGTGTGAGATTGCGATAAACAGCTTTCGCATTGAGAATGCCAAGCTTTTCCAATCCGTATGTCTCCATAAACAAACCTCCTACGTAAACAATCATTCGGCCTTTTCTAACAAAAGGCACGTTAATTATTGCATAAATATCGTCAAAGCGCAACACTTTGCAGACATTTCCATCGGCTGCATCTCTCCGTTTTCACTACATTTTTGCCGTTTTTGCTCCTCGATAAATACAAAACATAGGATGTATTTTTTTCAACATAACCTTGCATTATATAGAACATGTGGGTATAATACAGAAAAATACAAATATGGACATATTATAACTGTCAGACGATTTCGTTTTTTCGGCATTGACGCCGTCAACGAGGACTCCGTTCAGAACCGTCCTGTGTTATTTTGAAAGAAAGGGAATATTTATGGAACAGCATCTGTCTCAGTACCGTGTATTCTACGCTGTCGCGCGCACCGGCAACATTTCTCATGCTGCCAAAGAACTTTATATCAGCCAGCCGGCGATCAGCAAATCGATCAGTAAGCTCGAAGAAAATCTCGGCGTCACGCTGTTTAAGCGTTCCTCCCGCGGTGTCACGCTTACGGTGGAAGGTCAGGTTCTCTATAACCACGTCAGCAGTGCCTTTGCCACACTGGATCGGGGCGAGAGCGAACTGAAAAGAATCAAAAATTTTAACATCGGGCAGATCCGTTTCGGCGTCAGCAACACGCTGTGCAAATATGTTCTCCTTCCATATCTGAAGGACTTCATCGAAGAATCTCCGCATATCCGCATTCTGGTCAACAGCCAGGACACGGCCCACAGCCTGTCGGCGATTGAAAACCAGCAGATCGATATCGGTCTGATCGCGGAGCCGAAAAACCGGAAAAACCTGTATTTCTATCCGCTCATGAATATCACGGACACGTTTGTATGTACCAGGGCGTACCTCGACAATCTGAAGATCCGCGAGGGCGAGAACTGCAATATCTTTGAGTGCGGCACCATCCTGATGCTCGACCGGAAAAACATGACCCGTATGTACATCGACTCCTATTTTGCGGAGCACGGCATCGAGCCGCGTCAGGTTCTCGAGACCAACACTCTGGATCTTCTGATCTCCTTCGCAAAAACCGGCCTCGGCATCGGCTGTGCCGTGCGCGAATTTGTGAAAGATGAACTGGCAGACGGCACCCTCATCGAGATTCCGGTTCAGGACGCCATCCCGTCCCGCACCATCGGCTTTGCGTGGAATCCGGCCGGTGAGACAAAGACCATGCAGCAGTTCCTCTCTTTCATCCGGAGCACCAACGCTCCGACCATGTAACACCGGATCGAAGAATCCTCCCGCGCGGCAGCATCCGGGGCTCATCATAACCGTGGCCCCGGACTGCTGCCCGTTTGTTTCCTTCCGATGTCAGATCTCCATCTCCTGTCCGTCCAGAACCGCTTTCATCAGACGGTCCTCCGCATCATAGACCAGCTTCAGGGAAAAGAAAGGCCGCTCCCCGGCCAGAAGCCGGAGAAAAATCCGGTCTCCCTCCCACAGATTCAGCTCCGGCACCTCGGATTTTCTGATCCACTTCAGAACGCCTTCCGTGCATTCCTGCATTTCCCCCTCAAACCCGTCTGCCGTGTAAAGCGACATATACTCCGTCTCGCCGCGGGCAGTGACAAAAGTAATGATGCCCCGATAACGCCAGGATGTCAGCGTATAACCGGTCTCTTCCCGGACTTCCCGCAGAAGACAGTCTTCCGGACTCTCATCCTTCTCGAATTTTCCGCCGACTCCGATCCACTTTCCCTCATTGATATCGTTTTTCTTCTTGATCCGGTGGAGCATCAGATAAGAATCATCCCTCTCCAGATAACATAATGTTGTCAGATACAAATCATTTCCTCCTGCGGATTTACCCGTTTACTGCTGTGACCGCATCCATACCAGAATCGCCGCCTGTGCCAGCATCATCACCGGGATGGAAACCGTAAACCTGGGTTTCCGGGTCTTGTGATGAAAAAAATGCATTCCTGCCCAGGCTCCGACACTTCCTCCGATCAATGCGACGGTGAGAAGCGAGGATTCCGGAATCCTCCATTCATTCCGCTTCGCCCGCATTTTGTCCATTCCGAACATCAAAAAGGCGATGATATTCACCGCTACTGCGTATACCATCGCCGTATTTGTCATGAATTCTTCCATGAAACCTCTCAGTTCTTTTCTCCCGCCGTCAGAATCTGCTCCAGCTCATCCGGCGCAACGATACGATACTGTACATCAGCCCTGCTTCCCGCCAGCTCGTGGAGTTTGACGGAAATCCGTCTGTGGAATGCCGCGCAGTCCTCTCTCTTTACGCCGACCAGAAGCGCCACATACTGTGTGGAGCTGTATCCCGTGAAGACATCCGTCGACCGCAGAACATCGTGGATGGACATCTTCAGGCACTCCGAACGTCTTTCGAGCACATCCGGCATGCTCCGGAAATTGCTCTCGAAATCCACAAGAGAAAGGATCATCAGATGAATGGCGTTTCCTCTCTTGTCAATGTTGCGGTTCAGCACATTGCAGATATCGCGGAAACTGCTGTACTGGCAGAAATATCCGCCGGCGCGGTTCAGGCGAAGCTGCGCCTCCATCTCCTCGTCCCTGCGGGCCGTACTCATCTGGAAGCTTCCCGCCGCTTCCACCTCACGGGTAATTCCCTCACGGAACCGATCGTAGATATCGAGAAGCACCGTCGGCACCGGCTGCTCCAATGTCTCCAGATAATACTGAACGACCCTTGTGTACTCCTCATACGCCTCGCGATACTTTTCCTGCATCGCCAGCGCACTGATCCGTCCGATCTCCCATTTCTCATGCGGATATACGCTGTCCGCATGCTTCATGATGCGGTACATTTCCTCGTAATTGTCATCCTCTTCCGCGAGATCCGCCAAATACTGCGCCGCGCGTTCAAAATAGTGTTTCAGCACCATTCCCGGCTTGATTACCCAGAATTCCGTCTCAAAGTCCGGAAGAAGCGGTCCGCGGTAATACTCCAGCGCCTGTGTGTAAAGCTCTTTCTTCTCCGCTCTGGTGGCTGCCGCATCGGCTTTCCGGCAGATTCCCAGGAAAATCTCGATATCGGTCACCGCATTTTCCGCGCACTCCAGCCGGATCATGCCCCTGTGGTTGTCAATAAACTTCACGCCGTCCATTCCGGAGTTCTGCAGAAGTTTTCTTGACTGGTAGAGAAGATTGTTGAAACTGTTGTTCTGATCCGAAAGCACTTTGTCGCTGAACACTTCATTCAGCAGCTCATTCTTGGAGATTCCGTGCTCTCTGTTCAGAAAAATAATCTCGATCATCTTCACCGCATTCGCAGTCATATTTCTGCCAAGATCAGCAAGCTGTCCGTTCACTTCAATCGAGAAGCTGCCCAGAAGCCGCGCAACGACATTGACCGTTTTACCATTCCATTCTGTCAAAATAAGCCTTCCTTCCACTGTAAGTCATGTCATAATTTCATCTTGTTTTTGAATTATTTTAATTCAACTAATTTTAAGTTATAAATTTCAAAAAGTAAACAGGCGCCGGGAATGACTGCCTTTTTTCATCGTCTGAAAATCAGCATTCATCACCGACGCCATAATTTTGTAAGATATTATATGAAATAATATGAAATACTGCCGTAAATAATACTGTTATGCTTCCGATTCACGCTGTATTTCCGCAAGTTCGGACTCGATTCTGTCTTCTCCGTACTTGAACGCCATCCGAAGTTTCGCGGAAATACTGGTCATCCGCCAGTCATCCGGGATCTCATCTTTCTCAAACCAGCCGGCCATCGCCAGCTCGTCTTCCTGAAGCGTGATCCGGTCATCGCCGTCCAGTTCCGCGAAGAAACCGATCATCTCCGTGTCGGAGAAGGCCCAGGGCTGACTCTGGTAATAGCGTATGTTTTTCACTTTCAGTCCGACTTCTTCCATAACCTCCCGGCGTACAGTATCCTCAAACGTCTCACCGATCTCCACGAACCCGGCCACCAGCGCATATCCGGCATACGGTCTTCCTCGGTATTTCGTCATCAGAAGTTTTGACCCGTTCGTGATCGCCACGATGATCGCCGGGCTGATCTTCGGATATTCGATCTGATGGCATTTCGGACATACCAGTGCCCGTTCTTCTGTGCTGTCTTCCATCGGTGTTCCGCAAAAACCGCAGTAATGATGCGCCCTTCTCCAGCGCGCAAGCTGCATTCCGGTGATGATTGCAAACGCCTCGTATTCCGGATCCATGTTGCGCAGGAAGCGGCTGTCTTTCAGGCAGTACGGACCGCTCTCCGGGATTTCAAACTCCCGGTGTTCGTCCACATTGACCAGAAAATACCGGAAATCATCGATGGAGAAAAGGTAATACGCTTCCTTTTCCGCTTCCGGAAAGATCTCCCGAATCTCCCGAAGCGTGGGAATCCGCAGCATATCCTCTTCTCTGCGGATGAGAATCACGGAGTTTTTCCGGATCGCCAGAACAAAATCCTCTGCCTCCGGCGTGCAGATCTTATATTCGTTATGAAACTGTCTCGGTGCTATATCCTGAATCACGGTGATCGTCTCCTTTACATATTCTCCGGGTTCCGGCACGGCCCGGAATATTTCCGGCCGTATCCGGGCGTCAGACTGAGGTTTGAATACTGCCTTTCAAACAGATATTCCCCGGAGTTTTCTTCTTATCACATTTTTGTCCTCCAGGCTCAAGCAGACAAGCTTGCTTGTCTATTTGAGCCGTCAATCAAAGTTTGAAAGTTTACTTTCAAACTTTCGTCTTTTCTTCAAGGGGAAGATCGAATTTTGCCAGTTTCGGCGCGAACGCATAGGCGGACACGCCGAGAAGAAGAATAAAAACAGCGATGAACTGGGACGTCGACAGAACGCCGACGCTGCCGCGGATGGCATCACCTCTCACAAATTCCATCATAAAACGGCCGATGGAGTAGAGAATCAGGTACAGCGATCCGGTGCGGCCCGGAACGGTTTTCAGTTTCCGGAATGCCGCAAGAAGAATCAGGCAGTGTGCAAAATTCAGTACCGCATAGACCGGTTCCGACGGGAACAGACTGACGCCGTTGGGCGCGAAATCCGAGTGGGAAAAGACAATCGCCCCCGGTCCGGAATACTCCATGCCGTAGCAGCACCCGGCCAGAAGGCAGCCGATCCGGCCGAAGCCCTGTGCCAGCGCAATACTCGGCATGCAGAGGTCAAACGTCCGGAGCACCGGCATTCCGATCAATCTTGCCACCGCAACGCCGCCGAACAGACCGCCGATGATTCCGCCGTAAACAACGAATCCGCTCGCCAGATCCTTCAGGATCAGGGAGGGATCCTCGGCAATCTTCGGCGCCATGGTAATCAGATAGAGAACCTTCGCGCCGAGAATTCCGAGAACCGCAGCCCAGATCGTCAGAATATAGAGTTTATCCCGGTTAATCCCCTGCACTTTGGCCCGGTAATCCGCCATCGTATACGCCGCAATGATTCCGATTGCGATCATCAGCCCGTAACCGTGAACCGTCACGCCTCCGATCGTAAAGAGATCATTATACATTCACGTCCTCCCCGGCCTCGTCAATCGCTTTTCCGATATCGTGACGCATGTATTTGTTGTCAAAACCGATCCACTCTGTGGCCTCATACGCTTTCGCCCGGGCCTCCTTCAGATTTTTGCCGCGGGCGGTCACTGCGAGAACTCTTCCTCCGTTGGTGAGCACTTCTCCGTTCTCTCCAAACTTTGTGCCGGAGTGGAACACAAAATAGTCTTCCTTTCCGCGGAATTTTTCAAGACCCGAGATCGGGAATCCCTTCTCATACTTTTCCGGATAACCGTCGCTCGCAAGAATCACCGTCACACAGGCGTCATCCGAGAACTTCAGATCAATCTGATCCAGCGTTCCGTCAATGCAGGCATTAAACACATCGATGATATCATTTTCCAGTCTCGGCAGAACCACCTGTGCCTCCGGATCACCGAAGCGCGCATTGTACTCCAGAACCTTCGGTCCGTCTTCGGTGAGAATCAGTCCGAAGAAGATGACGCCCTTGAACGGACGGCCTTCCTGCTCCATCGCATCGACGGTCGCCTGATAAACATATTTTTTGCAGAATTCATCCACCTCTCTGGTGTAGAACGGAGTCGGCGAGAAATTACCCATACCACCGGTATTGAGGCCCTGATCGCCGTCTTTTGCCCTCTTGTGATCCTGCGCAGAACTCATCAGTTTAATGTGCTTTCCGTCCACAAAAGTCAGGACGGAAACCTCACGTCCGGTCAGGAACTGTTCCACCACCATCTCGTCTCCGGAGTCACCGAACTGCTTGTCCAGCATGATCTCCTTCACGCCGGCTTTTGCCTCCTCCAGATTCTGGCAGATGAGGACGCCCTTTCCGAGAGCCGGGCCGGATGCCTTCAGAACGATCGGCATCTTGGCAGTCTCCAGATATTTCAGGGCCTTTTCCGCATCCGTGAAAACCTCATATTCCGCAGTCGGGATGTGATATTTCTTCATCAGATCCTTGGAAAATGCCTTCGATCCTTCCAGAATCGCGGCCTTCTTATCCGGCCCGAATACACGGAGCCCGCGGGCCCGGAAGACATCGACAATGCCGCCGATCAGCGGATCATCCATGCCGACCACCGTGAGGTCAATTCCCTTCTCCTCGGCAAAATCCGCCAGCTTCTCAAATTCCATCGCGCCGATCGGAACGCATTCCGCCAGTTCTGCGATTCCCGCATTGCCCGGTGCGCAGTAGATTTTCTCTACCTGACTGCTTTTGGATACTTTGTATGCGATGGCATGCTCACGTCCGCCGCCTCCGACGATCAGTACTTTCATCTGTATTTCCTTTCTGAATTCGGGTCCGCTTCCCCCGTTCCGGGAGCGGAATCGGACCCGATACAATATTTCTTTTATTCTCCGTCATAAACCGCAGACAGATTCCCTCTGCTGTTTTCCGTTAAAATCCGCAGGGATATTCCCTCAGCCGATCGGAATCTCACCGGCCGCGATCATATCGATCGCCTTCGGAAGGATCACCCACTCCGCCTGTTCCATGACTCTCTTCTGAAGCACTTCCGCGGTGTCGCCCGGCAGAACGTCAACCGCTTTCTGCAGAAGAATCGGGCCGCTGTCAGTACCTTCATCGACAAAATGAACCGTGGCACCGGTCACTTTCACGCCCCTGCTAAGAGCCGCCTCGTGGACGCGAAGTCCGTAGAACCCCACACCGCAGAACGACGGGATCAATGCCGGATGGATATTGATGATCCGGTTCCGGAACGCATCCACCATCTGTGCCGGAATCTTGACAAGACAGCCGGCCAGAACGATCAGATCCGGGCAGAGCGCCTTCACCCTTTCGGTCAGCGCTTCATTGAATTCCTCTCTCGTTCCGTAGTTCTTCGGCGAGATCACCTCCGCCGGAATACCGTGGTTCTTTGCTCTCTCAAGCGCGTACGCATTCGGATTGTTGCTGATCACGGCCGTCACCTTCGTGTTCCGGATGGCACCGTTGTCGACCGCGTCAAGAATCGCCTGAAGATTGGTTCCGCCGCCGGAAACCATCACGAGGACATTCAGCATAATGTAACTCCCTTTTCTCCTGCCTCAATCCGTCCCACGCGGTAGCACGCATCGCCCGCCGACCGGATCGCATCCATGGTCTTTTCCGCATCGGCCGGATCCACTGCCAGAACCATGCCGAGTCCCATGTTGTAAGTGTTATACATCATGGTCTCCTCAATATCACCTTTCTTCTGAAGGAGTTTAAAGATCGGAGGAACCGGATAACTGTTCTTTTCGATCACCGCTCTGGTTCCCTCTTTCAGCATTCTCGGAATATTCTCATAGAAACCGCCGCCGGTTACATGGCTGCAGGCCTTGATTGTCACGCCGCTTTCACGGACCGCCTTCAGTGCGTGAACGTAAATGCGGGTCGGGGTCAGCAGTGTATCGCCGAGGGTTCCGCCGAGTTCCTCATAGTATGTCTCCAGACCTTCCTTCGTCATCTCCTTTTCGAATACCTTGCGAACAAGGGAGAATCCGTTGGAATGCACGCCGGAGGATGCGATACCGATCAGGACATCACCGTCCTTCAGGTTTTCTCCGGTGATCATGTCCTTCCGGTCAACCACACCGACGGAAAATCCTGCGAGATCGTATTCGTCTTCCGGCATCAGTCCCGGATGCTCCGCGGTTTCACCTCCGAGGAGTGCGCTGTCAGCCTGAACACAGCCCTCCGCAACGCCCTTTACGATCGACGCGATCTTTTCCGGAACATTTTTTCCGCAGGCAATGTAATCCAGGAAGAACAGCGGATCACCGCCGGCACAGGCAACGTCATTGACGCACATCGCCACACAGTCGATACCGACTGTATCATGACGGTCCAGAAGAAACGCCAGCTTGATCTTTGTTCCCACTCCGTCCGTTCCGGAGAGGATAACCGGGTCCTCCATGTCTTTGAATGCCTTTGCGCTGAAGGCGCCGGAAAAACCGCCGATTCCCCCGAGTACTTCCGGTCGGTTCGTCCGCTTTACAAATTCCTTCATCAGTTCAACCGATTTGTATCCGGCCTCGATGTCAACTCCGGCTTTCTTGTAATCCATATGATCCTCCTGTTGGTGCTGTCGGGATTCCTCCCGGCATTTCATGTATCAGCAAGGTGACCGCGGTTTCCCGCAGACACCGGGCTTTCAATAGTACAAAACGCTTTTTATAGCACATGTGGGCCCGGCTGTCTAAGCCCGGACCCGCATGGTTTTATCACTGTTTATTTGTCGGCAAGAAAAGCCCTGTAGCCGGCTTCCCTGAGTTTTTCATCCTTCTTAACAACTTCATTTTTCATATTCTCAGAGTACTCTTTCAGCTTTCCGAGAAGACCGGTGTCGGACACTGCGAGAATCTTCGCAGCCAGAATGCCCGCGTTCTTACCGCCGTTGATGGCAACGGTCGCAACCGGGATTCCACCCGGCATCTGAACGATGGAGTAAAGAGAGTCCACGCCTCCCAGATCGGATGTCTTCATCGGAATTCCGATCACCGGCATCGGGAACAGCGCCGCACACATGCCCGGAAGATGCGCTGCTTTTCCCGCGCCCGCAATGATGACACGGATTCCTCTGGACTCGGCGTTTTTTGCCCAATCAAAGAAAATATCCGGCTCTCTGTGCGCGGAAATGATGTTCATCTCGTAGTCAATTCCGAACTGTTCCAGAATCTCAGCTGCCTGTGCCATGATCGGCATATCCGAATCGCTGCCCATCACGATACCAACTTTTGCCATGGTGTCTCTCCTTTTTCAAAACTGCGAAAAATTGAATTTTCCGACTTAGCCGCCAGAAAAAATCATACTGTTTTTCTAAAATCAAGTCAATACGGCTTTTTTGTTTCGCGCCGAAACCGACCGGTATTTTTCTGTAGCCAACCTGCGGAAAATGGGCACCGGGCCTGCGGATGCGCCCTTCAGTATTTCGTGCGAAGGCCCTTCGGATAGTGGTTTTTCAGCGTTCCGCCGCCGAGTTTTGCCCAGCCCAGCGAGTAGCCGTCCACCGTGATCAGCGTCCAGCCCTTTTCCCCGGACCGTTCCTCCCGGATCGGTTCTCCGTGAAGGAAGCCACGGATCTCCTCCGAGTCCGCCGCATACGACCGGCAAAGCCGGACCTCATCCGGATGAAGCGCCATCGCCAGACTGTGATCCGGTTCAAACCGGTCTCTGGCAAAGGTTCCGAGAAGGATTCCCTGCCGCAGAACACGGATCCCGGAGAGAAGAGGCATGGACGCCCGGTCTGTCGGAAGAAGCCAGAGACACTCTCCCTGCTGGATCAGGCGGCTCTCATCGCACCATTTTTCCGGTTTCCGGAAGATCTCCGCTGCCGCATCCAGATATATTTTCCGGTAATCCGGCGAGCGAAATGCCCCCTTCGTCTTTTTTGCGGCCGTTTTCGCGCTTCCCGTCAGTTTCGGTGCGTCCGACCGGATCACGGCAGCATAATGCCCCTCTCCGTCGGAAATGTGCGGCCAGATCCGGAATGTCTTCCCGATCTCCTCCGCATGCGTCTTTACCAGTTCCCGGATTCCGGCCGATACGCCGTTCACCTCCTGATCCGGTGAAACAGCGTGCATGTCAGGGTGCTTTTCCAGAAACCGTTCCACCTGCAGCTCATCCTCCGCCGGCGCGAAGGTACAGGTAGAATAGACAATTCTTCCGCCCGGCGCAAGCATCTCGTAAGCCGCCTCCAGAATATGCTCCTGCCGTTCCGCACACATGGCCACATTGTCCTCGCTCCACATCGCAAGCGCGGCATCCTCTTTCCGGAACATTCCCTCTCCGGAACAGGGCGCGTCAACCAGAATACGGTCCATTTTCCCGGAGAGCGGGCCGACAAGGCCGTCCGGATTCGAATTGGTGACGATACAGTTTCGGATCCCCATGCGTTCCACGTTCTGTGAGAGGATCCGGCTTCTCGCCGGATCGATCTCGTTGGCGATCAGAAGACCTCCGCCCTGCATGCCGGAGGCAGTCTGCGTGGTCTTTCCTCCCGGCGCGGCGCAGAGGTCCAGAACCCATTCTCCGTTCTTTCCCGCCTCGTCCGCGCCGATCAGCTCCGCCGGCAGCATTGCGCTGGGCTCCTGCATGTAGTAGACGCCCGCCGCATGATACGGATGAAGTCCCGGGCGATCTTCACTGCCGTAGTAAAAGCCCTTTGCGGTCCCCTCAGACGCCCAGGGAACCGGTCTCAGATGAAACGGGTTCTGTTTCTCCCAGGTTTCCGGATCGGTCTTCAGAAGATTCAGCCTGAGGCCCTGATTCCGCTCCTTTTCATAACTGTCCCGGAATGCCGCAAACCCGTCTCCGAGAATCTCTCTCATCCTGTCTTCAAACTGTTTTGGTAATTCAAATGCCATTATTCTGTAATCCTGTCTGTTCTGTAATTTCATTCCGGTCCCGCCGCGATCGTCCGCGATGAACCCTTATCATCCGCAGAGAGCCTGACGCATTATCGTCCGCCGAAGAGCGTTCCGATGATGCCTCGGAAGAGCGACGCGCCGACATTTCCGCCGATTTTCTTTCCGAACTTTCCGCCGACGGTGCTCCCCACCGCATTGCCGAGTTCTCTGCCGACGGTGCCGGCCGCCGTCTTCGCGATGGATCCTGCCGCGCTCTGGTATCGCTTCGTCTTTTTTGCATTTTCCTTCTCACGGTCGCGGGCATCCTTCACGGCCTGCTTCTCCGCCTCTTTCGAAGCCTCCTGCTGCGCGCGCTCCTCGGCGGCGGCCTGCGCAAGGATCGCATTCTTGCGCTGAAGGAACTCATACGCGGAATCGCGGTCGAAACTGTCGCCATATTTCTCTGCCAGATCCGACGAGCTGACCTGATACTTCCGCGCCGATTCGGATATGGTTCCCATCTTCGACTGCGGAGGAAGAATCTTTGCCCGCTGCGCCACGGACGGGATTCCTTTCTCGTCGAGGAAGGAGATAACCGCCTCCCCTGTTCCGAGCTCCGAGAGCACGGTTTCGGTGTCAAAGGCCGGATTTTCCCGGAAAGACCGGGCAGCGGCGCGGATCTTTTTCTTTTCCGCCGGTGTATAAGCCCGGAGCGCATGCTGAATCCGGTTTCCCAGCTGTGAGAGAACCTCGTCCGGGAGATCGCCGGGATTCTGGGTGATAAAACAGATTCCGACGCCCCGCGAACGGATCAGCTTGACCACCTGCCCGATCTTCTCCTCCAAAAGCGGAGACGCGTGATCAAACAAAAGATGTGCCTCATCAAAGAAGAAGACAATCTCCGGTTTATCCGCATCTCCCCTCTCCGGGAGCTGCTCAAACAGCTCACTCATCAGATAGAGCATGAATGTGGAATACAGCACCGGATTCTGAATCGAACTCCGGGCATCCAGAATATTGATAACCCCCCGTCCGTCCGAATCTCTCCGAAACCAGTCATGGATGTCGATGGCCGGTTCGGCGAAAAAGTTTTCCCCGCCCTGACTCTCCAGCGAAACAACCGCGCGGAGAATCGCGTTTAGGCTCTGTTTGGTCATATTGCCGTACTGCGCGGAAAACTCCGCATTATTGTCCGCCACATACTGGATCATGGCGCGAAGATCCTTGGTATCAATCAGCAGAAGGTTCTGTTCATCCGCAATCCGGAAAAGGATCTGAAGAATATCGCTCTGCAGGTCGGACAGCCGAAGAAGACGGGAAAGCAGAAGCGGTCCCATCTCGCTGACCGTTGTGTGAAGCGGAAGTCCGTTTTTTCCTTCCAGATCCCAGAACTGCACAGGATACGGCCTGAAGGAAAAGCCCTCCCGGTCCAGCCCGAAGGAGGCAATGCGCTTCTGCATATCCTCCGTGTTCTCGCCCGGCTCGCACATTCCCGCCAGATCTCCCTTCACATCCGCGAGAAATACCGGAACACCGGCATCGCTGAGCGATTCCGCGAGAACCTTCAGCGTGATCGTTTTTCCGGTCCCGGTCGCACCGGCGATCAGTCCGTGCCGGTTCAGCATTCCGGGAAACATACAGAGTTTCTCATCGCCGTCATTTGCCATCCAGATCTTATTCTCATAGAACATCAGGGAACCCTCCTTTTATCGTGTTTTCTGACTGTTATTGTAGCAAATGACGAAACGAATTGAAAGAGACGGTGCTTTCTTTGGCTTGTGCGGTTTTTAAATCCATACTATAGTGTCTGTGTGATCCTGCAACGAATACAGCAAAGGATTCTATTTATGATGACTGATAATCTTTCAAAAACACTTTGCATCCGCCGCGGCATCACGGCCGTCATCGGAAGCGGCGGAAAGACAACCCTCCTGCGGGAACTGGCCCGGGAGCTGAGTGCCTGCGGGTCCGTGATTCTCACCACGTCCACGCATATCCGCCCGTTCCCGGATCTCCCGTGCCTTGCTTCCTTTTCCCCGGATTCATTGGAAAATGAAGCCGTGATCCGGAGCCGGCTTTCCGTCTCTCCCCTTCTCTGCATCGGCACCCCGGCAAAAGAGGGAAAACTATCCGCACCTCCCCTTCCGTTTGATCATCTGGCCCGGCTGGCCGATTATGTTCTGATTGAAGCAGACGGATCAAGAGGTCTTCCGATCAAGGCCCATCGCGGCGGCGAGCCGGTCATTCCGGACGGGACCCGTCGGATCATCCTGCTCGCCGGATTCTCCGGCTTCGGGAAACCGGTCCGGAACGCGGTCCATGTTCCCGAACGCTTCCTTGCGCTGACCGGCGCGGGTGAACAGGATCTCCTGACGCCGGAGCTCTGTGGCGAAGCCATTCAAAAAGAACATCTGGCCGATGTCATTGTCCTGAATCAGGCGGACGACCTGCATTGTCCGGACTCGGCCCTCCGCACGGAAACACTGTCCCTCTGCCGCCGATTTGCGAAAAAAACCGACCTTCCGGTATTCGCCGGATCCCTGCGGGAACATTTCCTGATCCGGATCGATCGTGAGTCATAACATACAAAAAAGGAGCAACACCATGTCCAATTCTTATTATTCTGCCCTTTCCCGGATTAACCCGAGAGAAGAATATCTCTCTCTCATCACCATAGACGGCCCGTCTGCGGGTGAAAAGATTCTGTACCGTCTGACAAAAGACGGTCCTGTCTCCCTCGCAGAAGCCATGCCGGACTCCCGGGAGACCCGCGGTTTCCGCCATACGGATCCCCCGGCACTGCCGCCTCTTGCACCGTCCGATCCGACGTTTCGGACCGAAAACGGTCTGGTGTATGCGGAGCGCTTCGGCGGAAAGACCGAAATCGTCCTCTGCGGCGCGGGCCACGTCGCGCTCGCCGTCACCCGGATGGCAAAATTCCTCTCCATGCATGTGACGGTCATCGACGACCGTTCCGAGTTTACGGAGAAAGCCGAAGCCGCCGGCGCAGACCGCGTCATCTGTGATTCGTTCGAACACGCGCTGGACGGAATTCCGGGGAACGCGAACACAGCGTTCATCGTCATGACCCGCGCACACGCCTATGACAAAGTCTGCCTCCGTAAGATTCTGGAAAAGCCGTATCTCTACCTCGGCATGATGGGAAGCCACGGCAGAACCGCTCTCATCCGGGAGGAATTTCTCGCTTCCGGATATACAAAAAAGACGATGGACACGGTACACATGCCCATCGGTCTTGAAATCCATTCCGAGACGCCGGAAGAAATTGCGGTCTCTATTCTGGCGGAACTGATCTGTATCGCGAATTCCTCCGCCAAAGGTTTCGGATACTCGTCTGAAATGCTGTCCGCCCTGCGCTCCGCAGCGGCCGGTCCGCTGGCCATGGCTGTCATCGTCCGCAAAGAGGGGGAAGCGCCGAGAAACCCGGGAGCGAAACTCTTCGTCCGGCCGGACGGCACATTTGTCGGAACCATCGGCGGCGGATTCGCGGAGGCCATGATCCGGAAAGCCGGCCTTGTTCTGCTGAACGACGGCGATGGTGCCGAAGCGCTGGACCGGGAACTCTCCCTTCACGGCGGCCGCATTCTCTCCCGGACCGGGGCCCGCATGCTGATTGACCTTTCCATTCATGCTGCCGACGACGACATGGCCGGCATGTTCTGCGGCGGCAGCGTTCTGGTTTATGTGGAGCGGACCGATATTACATCTTGACCGCGGTGACCTTCTCCGGCGCTGTGCCGCCGGATCGGATCGTCTCACGGTATTCTCCGTACGCTCCGACATCCATGCGCCACGCAATCCCGCATCCCGCGGAAATCTCCCGCGGGACCGGGATGGTCCTTCCCGGAATTCCGTTTTCCGCGGCAAATGCCTCAAATCGCATGGCCGACCGCGTCGTCGAAAAGGTAAGGATAATATAATCTTTCTTTTCTCTCATGTTGTCTTACATTGTCTCTGCAATATTTTTCAGTGCATCCGCAGCCTGTTCCGCTTCTTCTTCCGTATTAAACGCTGAAAAACTGAACCGGACGATCCCCTGTTCTTTCGTCCCGAAAAATTCATGCATGAGCGGTGCGCAGTGCGCTCCTGCCCGAACACAGATTCCGGCTTCCTCCCACAGGCGGTCCGCAACCACCGACGCATCCTCTTCCCCGAGATTCAGCGAGACGATCCCCGTCCCCTCCATGTCACGGTAACCGTAGAGTTTCAGGTTTGGAATCTCCCGGATCCGCCGGACAAAGCAGCCGGCCAATATTCTCTCGTGCTTCAGAATCCTCTCCGGACCGGTCTCCAGGACAAAACGGATGCCGGCCTCCAGACCGGCAATGCCGGGCGTGTTTCTCGTTCCGGCTTCCAGCACCGTCGGCATTTCCTTCGGCATGTCCCGGTCAAAGCTGTGAATCCCGCTGCCGCCGATCAGAAGCGGGCGGACTGCCAGCCCGGCCCGCACATAGATGCCGCCGGTCCCCTGCGGGCCGAAAAGGCCCTTATGTCCGGTGAAGCAATAAATATCAATTCCGTCCCGCTCTACGTTCACCGGAACCGCCCCAAGAGCCTGTGCGCCGTCCACAATCAGCAGAATCCCGTTCTCCCGGGCAAATGCCGCCACAGCCGTAAGGTCGGTGATTCTTCCCGTCACATTCGACGCGTGGGTGATCACCATCGCCGCCGTCTCCGCGGTCAGAAGCTGCGGAAGCCGCGCCGGATCCAGTCTTCCGTCCGGTTCCGGCTCCCAGAAGGTCAGCGATGCCTTTCCTTCTTTTTCCAGCCGGTACAGCGGCCGGAGAACCGAATTGTGTTCTGTCCGCGTCGTGATGATCCGGAACGGCTCCTTCTTACGGACCATCTCCGGCAGCGCGCTGACCGCTGCATTCAGGGACTCGGTCACATTCTGCGTAAAGGCAATCCGTTCCGGATCTTCTGTCCCGAGAAGTTCCGCTGCCGCCTCCGACGCCCGGAAAAGAATCCGGGATGCATTCAGAGAAGCCGCATACGCGCCTCTTCCGGGGTTTCCCGCCTCCTCCAGTGCCCGGATCATTGCCGTCTTCACCCCCTCCGGTTTCCGGAGCGTCGTCGCTGCATTGTCGAGATAAATCATGGCTTCTCCCTTCCGAAAAAGTTCGTACTGGCCGTTTTCTTTTTTTCGCGAAAAAAAGACGTGCCTTCCTACGTTTTTTTCCTTACGGGCGGATGATCCGGGATGCGCTCATCTGTTTTTCCACGATCTCATACATATTGGAGACGCCGCCCACCGCCAGCTTCTCTTTCATCTCATAGAAGCCGAGGCAGGTTCCGCAGGTGAGGATCTCCACGCCGCTCTCCTCCAGCTTCTTCAGGTCTTCCAGAACCGGCGATCCCTCACAGGTAAGCTTTGCGCCGCCGTTGTAAAACAGCATGGTATCCGGCAAAGCATCCTGCTGTGTGAGGGCAAAGGTGAAAGCCTTGATCAGAACGGTGCCCAGCTCGTCATCGCCCACTCCCATCCGGTCCGAAGCAACCACGACCACCGTCTTTCCCGCAGCCGGTACCGGAATTTCTTCCCTTCCGGCAGGATTTTCCATCGCTGCGCCTTCACCTGCCGCATTCTCCGGTGCCGGCACATCCATCTCCACACGGTATTCTCCTTCCGCTTTTTTCTCCGAGCGGACCGGGTATCCCATCTGCACCGCCATCTTGGTAAGGTTCTCCACCGAAGTCGGATTGTCTACCAGAACCTCCACTGTATCTGCCGCGTTCAGTTCACGGATCGCCTGCTTTGCCATCACAATCGGTACCGGGCAAACCTCTCCCATTGCATTCACTGTCTTCATTCTTATGATCCTCCATTGTCCTCTGTACTCAGACACTCCATTCCTTTTGTCTGCCTGAGCCGTTCTTCTCAGCCTGAATGAAAACATTCAGGCCTGTATTCCGGATGGAATCCCGATGATTTCCCGATGAAATCCCTCTTTTCGGGAGTTTTTAACGGAATCCTCATTCTATCCTCATTCTAGCCGACATTATTCCGTATTTTAGTGCCATATTATCGGTGATTGACCGAACATCCCCGTCCAATCATCGGATGATATTCCGGACCAGATTCACGCAAAACCGTAATCTCCGGACCGCTCTTTTCCGTCACCTCTCCGACGATGGCAGCCAGCGGAAATGTGCAGGTCAGATCGCCAACCAGCCGCTCCGCCTGCTCCCGCGGAAGCGCAAAGAGAAGTCCGCCCGCCGTCTGCGGATCAAACAGCACTTCTTCCGCACCGAAGGGAATTCCGTCAAAGCAGACGTGGTCTCCGACATAATTCCGGTTTTTCTGTCCGCCTCCGGTGATCAGGAATTCCTCCGCATAAGTCAGCGCATCGCCCAAAACCGGGATGTCTTTCCAGAAAATGCGGCAGGCTGTCTCCCCTCCCATCATCTCGTGAAGATGTCCCAGAAATCCGAAGCCGGTCACATCCGTACAGGCGTGAATCTCGTATTGTCTCGCGCAAAGGCTCGCTTCCCGGTTCAGCGTCGTCATGGACAGGATCGCCGCATCCATCGATTCCGCGGATGCCTCTCCCACCCGGTCTGCCGCACAGATAATCCCGGTCCCGAGTCCCTTCGTCAGCACCAGTGCATCCCCGGGCTTCGCGCCCACATTTTTCCAGATCTTCTTCGGATTCACCAGCCCCGTGACAGATAAGCCGTACTTGACATCGCTGTCGGCGATGGAATGGCCGCCCGCCAGCGTTCCGCCGGCTTCGATCACCTTCTCGCTTCCGCCCCGCAGAATCTCACCCAGAATGTTCAGGCTGTAGGATTCCGGGAAGCAGACGATGTTCAATGCCGTCTTCACTTCTCCGCCCATCGCATATATATCGCTCAGTGCATTGGTCGCCGCGATTTTCCCGAAGGTATACGGGTCTTTCACCATAGGCGGAAAGAAATCCAGAGTCTGCACGATGGCAAGATCCTCCGAAACCTGATAGACCGCCGCGTCATCGTGGGAGTCAAACCCGACCAGAAGTTTTTCGTCCTTCGGTCCTTTCGGGAGTTTCTCCAGAACGCGGGAAAGGAGTCCCGCTCCCAGTTTCGCGGTACACCCGCCGCTCTTGCAAAACACGATCTCTGACATAATTCTCTCCTCTTCTGTTCCTGCCCGCTTCGCTACCAGTGGCTTTTATGTCCGGACAGACCTGCCGGTTCCGGCGCATTTGCCCGTTCAGACGTTTTTACATCGCCCCGCCTTTTGATTGTCTTTCCCGGTATGCCGCACAGACAAGCTCCAGAACGCTGCCGGCAATGCATCGCGCCTTGTCGGAGATCGTAAAGCAGTTCCGGTACTGATCCTGCCGGGGATCGATGTCGGCGATCTTAAATCCCTCCGTCACCGGATATCCGTCCCGGATCATGCCGCGGATCAGACCGGAGAGGGTTGCCGGAACCTCCGTCACCTCGTTCTCCGATCCATGGATCCGAAGAATCACTTCACCTTTTTCCACCGTATCTCCGATGTTCCGGACATGCCGGGTCACCCCCGCTGCCGGAGCATGAATCACCCGCTCTTTTCCGTATCCCCCGATCACACCGGGAATGCCGGTATTCGGCTGTGCACACCCTTCGGTGATGATCCGTCCGAGGTTATGTCCGCGCATGGTCTCAATCACATAATCCACATCTTCTCCCGCGCAGAAACCCGGACCGAGTCCGATGACCGTCGGTGCCATATCCCGACCGGTTCCCAGATTCTTCTTTGCGAGAATCGCATCGATCAGCACATCCGGCCGATATTCCCCGATGGATTTCCCGGCGTGGTCCACCAGCACCGGAACCACTCCTTCCTCCAGCATCCGCACCGCCTCCGCAAGGGATATGGCCCGTTTCGCCGTTAAGCCCTCCACGACCGCTGCATCCCCGTAGACACATTCGCAAAGGGAAACCTGCCGGCGGATCGCCGACGGCTTATCTGTCTCCAGAACGACCGGACGGAATCCCGCCATCCAAAGCCGGTGAATGGTGCCGGTGGCGATATCCCCCGCACCTCTCACCATGATCCTGAACTGATCCATTTATCGTCCTCCTTTACCATCTGTCCATTGTATCACCGTTATATTTCTTTGAGAATAACGTTCTTCTCTGGCGTCGCCGGGGGCCGGTCTTTCCGCCCCTGCCGGATTTGCTTTCCACGGCGCGCTTCCCCCGCAAAGCGTTTTTGTTTCATAGGGAATTTCGGAGAAATTTACCATGAAGCAAAAAACTCCATGAGGGGCAGTGTACACTTTGACACCTTCCCTCATGGAGAGCTGCTCGATCGTCTGATTGGTCTGTTTTTTTGCGCCTCACTGCGTCAGCATTTCCGCCAGGCTCTTCAGAGCCGCAAAGCTTTCCGGGCTCAGGTCATGCTCCACCCGGCATGCATCCTCCGCCGCAAGCTTCTCCGGTACTCCCAGCGCCGAAAAAAGCTTGGTCAGAGTTGTATGGCGCTCATAGATCTTTTCCGCGATCTGCAGTCCCGGTTCCAGAAGAGTGATATATCCCTCCTTGGACATGGAAATGTATCCGCCTTCCCGCAGATTTTTCATTGCTACACTGACGCTCGGCTTGGAAAAACCGAGATCGTTCGCCACGTCGATGGAGCGAACCACCGGATTGGTCTTGCTGAGCATCAGAATGGACTCGAGGTAATCCTCCGCTGACTGCTGTATTTTCAAAATAACGCCTCCCTGTCTGTCTCGACTTCCTCAGTGTTTTCGCCACGTTCCCGGATAGAACAGAACCAGCATCGGGAAAATCTCCAGACGCCCTGCCAGCATATCCAGAATCAGGATCACTTTGGAAAAATTACTGAAAAATGCAAAATTGCAGGTCGGGCCGACCATAGAAAGACCCGGACCGATATTGTTGAACGTTGCCGCAACTGCGGTAAAGTTTGTAACCAGATCCCATTCATCCAGCGATACCAGAAGCACCGATATCACAAAGATCAGCACGTAAGCAATCATAAAAACATTGATTGAACGCACGGTGTCATGCTCCACGGTTTTTCCGTCCATCTTGATCTTATGAACCATATTCGGATGGAGAAACAGTAGGATCTCTTTGTGCATGCTCTTAAAGAGGATGACCAGACGGGAAACCTTGAATCCGCCGCCGGTACTGCCGGCGCAGGCACCGCACAGCATCAGGATCACCAGAATCGTCTTCGAAAGCGGCGGCCAGAGATCAAAATCCGCCGTTGAGAACCCGGTCGTCGTAATGATGGCCGCAACCTGGAAAAATGCTTTCCGGAACGCTTCGCCGGCATTCTGGCACAGATGCAGGATATTCAGTGTAATGATCCCGACCGATACGGCAATGATGGTAAGATACGCTCTCGGCTCCTCGCTGGACCACGCTCCCCGGATGTTCTTCATCACGATCAGGAAGTAGGCGTTGAAATTGACACCGAACAGAATCATAAATACCGCGATGGTCATCTGCTGCAGAGGCGTATACGCACCGCAGCTCGCATTCAGAACGCCGAAGCCTCCGGTGCCGGCCGTTCCGAAAGAAATACACATCGTATCATAGAACGGCATTCCCTCCAGCGTAAGAAGCACCATCATGGCCGCCGTGATCGCGATGTAAATCTTGTACAGGATCGCCGCCGTAGTCCGAACCTTCGGAAGCATGCGCTCCACGCTCGGCCCGGGGCTCTCTGCGCGCATCAGGTTCATGTGCGCTCCGCCGGTCAGCGGAAGAAGGCTCAGAATAAATACCAGAACGCCCATGCCGCCGACCCAGTGGGTGAAACACCGCCATACGTTGATGCAGTGCGGCAGGTCTTCCACCGAGGAGAAAATGCTGGCTCCGGTCGTCGTAAATCCGGATACCGTCTCAAAAACCGCGTCAAACGGGTTGGTCAGAACCCCTGCGAACAGAAACGGCAGCGCGCCGAGGACCGACAGCACGATCCAGGACAGTGACACGGTCACCATACTCTCCGCCGTGTAATAAACCATATTCTTCGGCTTTCGGAAGGTCAGCGGCATTCCGATCAGAAGGCAGATTCCCATCGTGATCACAAAGGACCATCCCTCCGGCTCGTGCCGCACAATGGAAGTGATCAGCGGAAGCAGCATAAATGCCGCCTCAAAATTGCAGATCCAGCCGAGAATATAGCGAATAATGGAATAATTCATAATCCCGACTCCTATTTTAAAATGTCACGGATGTCGTGAAGGCCCTTCTGGCTGGTCACGACAACAACCGTATCCCCGCACATAATGCGGTCCTGTCCTCTCGGAATCGTGATCTTCCCGCCGCGCATGATGGCCGCGATCAGAAGATTGGATTTGAGACTCAGTTCCATCAGCGTTTTGCTGGTCACTTCCGATTCGTCGCGAATCCGGAATTCCAGTGCTTCCGCCCGGCCGTCCAGAATATGATACAGCGTCTCGACGTTGCTGCCGATGGAATTCTGCATGGCCCGGACATACTGAAGAATGTAATCGGCAGTAATGTACTTCGGGTAAATCAGCGACCCGAGATCCATCCTGCTGATCAGTTCGTCAAATGCGAGACGGTTGACCTTCGTCACGAGTTTTGCATCCGAATTATCCCTCGCATACAGCGATAAGAACACATTTTCCTCATCAATATTGGTCAGTGTCACAAAGGATTCAACCGTTCCGAGACCTTCCTCGATCAAAAGATTCTTGTCCGTTCCGTCCCCGTGGATCACAATCGTGTTTTCCAGTTTCTCGCTGAGTTCTTCACAGCGTTCTCTGGACTGCTCGATGATCTTCACGCGGATCTTCATGCTCTCCAGAAGCCGCGCCAGATAATAGGCGATGGTTCCGCCGCCCACAATCATCGTGCTTGAGACCTGATTGGTCTTCAGTCCGATCTTCCGGAAAAATGCTGCCGAATTCTCCGGCGAAGCAATGATGGAAACCATATCTTCATCATGAATAATATATTTTCCGTCTGGAATGGCGACTTCGTCCCCTCTCTCGACTCCGCTGATCAGAACATCACAGTGGTACTTGTTGTCGATCTCCATGACGGACAGTCCGTCCAGGCCGAACTCATGCTTCACCTTGAACTTCAGAAGCTCGATCTTTCCCTTAGCAAACGTATCAATCTGGATTGCGGACGGAAACCGAAGCACTCTGGAGATTTCATTGGCGGCCGCAAGCTCCGGGTTGATGATCATGGAGATTCCCATCTGTTCCTTGATGAATCCGATCTCATTCGAATAAATCGGATTGCGGACACGGGCAATGGTATGGCAGTGCCCAACTTTCCGCGCAATCAGACAGCAGAGAAGGTTTAATTCATCGGAGTTCGTCACGGAAATAAAAATATCCGCGGTCTGAATTCCGGCTTCCCTCTGAGTGGTAATCGATGCACCATTGCCCACCAGGCGGATCGCATCGATGTCCTGAGATACCTTATCCAGTTTTTCCGCGGACATATCAACCAGAACGACATTGTGGTTTTCTGCCACCAGCTGGGAAGCAAGTGCAGTTCCAACCTTGCCGCATCCTATAACAATCACATTCATGAATCCGTATCCTCCAACGGTGAACTCATTCCGCACCGTATTATTGTTCCATTTTCAAAGATATTTTATCAGATGCGGATATAAAATGCAATCCGACGGGAATTGTGATAGAATATCCTTCGATATGTTGGGAACGGTTCGGATCCCGGACCGTCCGGCATCACAGCAATACATTTACAGGGGAGTTTGAAAAAAATGACGGAGAAAAACCATCACCGTTCCGCATTGAAACGAAGCGATGGACACCGGCCGGAAAGCCGGAAACGATTAAACAATAGAAAGACCGGAGACGATCCGCAGGAGCGTCCGGAGGTTCGAGGACGTAATGCTTCCCGGTCTTCCGATGTGCAGCGCCCAAAACGCGGCCAAGTCCGCTCCTCTGATTCCCGGAGCCGGAACCGTTATTCCGATGGGCCGACGGGAAAACGCGGGGGAAACCGGCGTTCCGATGCGGACTATCAGCGACCGGTCAGAAGCAGGCGGCACCGCAAGTCGGGAATCTCCCTGATCTCTGCCTATCTGATGAGGATTCTGTTCCTTTCGGTCATGCTGGCAGTCATCATATTTGCGGGAAAGGGAATTGCCGGAGTCTTCTTCCGAGCCGAGGCGGAAACAGCGGCGCAGACCGCAGCCTCTTCCGAGGCGGCCGAGACGCCGTTCGAAGAAACTGCCGAAGAAAACGAATCCCGGGAAGAGACAACCGAATCCAGCCAGAATCTCATCCAGTCAAACGGCAGAACGCTGGATATCACAAAGCCAATGGTCGCCCTCACCTTTGATGACGGTCCGTACCCGGAAGTCGGCAATGCGATCATGGATGAAATGGACAAAGTAGGCGGACGCGCCACCTTTTTCCTGGTCGGAACACGGGTTCCGGGATATGCGGAGGAAGTCCGCCGCATGGCGACGGAGGGGCACGAGATCGCCAACCATTCCTTTGATCACGACGAATCTCTCTCCAAAAAGGGAGCAGCATATGTGGCGGAAGAATTCCAGAAATGCAATTCCGTCATCGAGGAAGTCTGCGGTGTCCGGCCGACGGTGCTCCGACTGCCGGGAGGCATTATCTCCAATGCGGTGCGTCAGGGTGTTCCGATGCCGATGTTCCATTGGAGTGTCGATACGCAGGACTGGAAAACGAGAAACACACAGTCGACCATCGATTCCGTGATCGGTCATGTCAAGGACGGCGACATCGTGCTGATGCATGAGCTCTACCCTTCCACCGGCGAAGCCTGCCGAACCATCATTCCTCGGCTTGCCGAACAGGGTTTCCAGCTGGTGACCATCTCGGAGCTCTATAACCTGAAAGCGGCGGATGTTCAGCTGAAACTCGACCGCCAGTACACGGACTTCCGTCCGGAAACCGTCGCAAAACTCCGTGCGGAACAAGGCACACAGCCGGCCGCTCCGACACCGGAAACAACTGCTGCGAAGACCGGTGCCGATACCGATTCTCAGGCCGGGAATGCTTCTGCCGGCGCCGACGGATCTGCCGAAAAAACCGCCGGTTCCGAAGCGGATGCCTCACCGAAGGGACCGGCGTCTGAATCTGCGGCAGCCGATGCTTCCTCCACGAACGCAAAAAAAGGGCCGGCCATCGCCAGCTACGCCTATTCGGGAAACACAAGCATCAAACTTTACGGATCATCATAAGCGTGATCATGTCACCGGAAACTTCAAAGATCTTTCCACAATAAAAGAGCTGCCGGATTCCCGGCAGCTCTTTTATCCCATATGCTTCCCGATGTGTTTGATCCGACACATCCAGCAATAACAACATCCCCAGATTTATATCATCATCCCCAGTATCTGTCTGATTCATCCGGCCTTCCGCAGGTCGCGTCTCCTGCCTCAGCCATCTGTTCCATGTTCGGAAAGATATGGACACCTTCCTTCAGCAGAACATCCCCGGACCGCTGAATGACTGTGTTTTATTATGGCAGTATTATATAAAGGGCACCTTCACAAAACCATCACACAAATAACAAAAACTATTTCCGTGTGATCCAGCTCTCGATTTCCGCATTTTCACTGCATTTTTCCGCATTATCCGCGTTTTTCCACGCCTCACTCTTTTCATATTCTTTCAGAATGCTGCCGTCAAGTTTTCCCTCCGAAACCATTTCTTCCAGAATCTGAAGGGCCCTGCCCACGTTCATGGAATCCCGATACGGACGATCTGCCGCGGTCAGCGCCTCAAAAATATCCAGAATGGTAATGAGTCTCGCCGGCCAGCTGAGGGATTCCGCCGTCAGATGATTCGGATAACCGCTTCCGTCCAGAAATTCGTGGTGCGTGCCTGCCCAGGAGGCAACATGCCGGAAGTTCTTCGGGAAATTCAGCGCCCGCAGCATTCTCGATGTATAGACAACGTGATCCTGCATAATCTTCCGCTCTTCATCCGTCAGCGTTCCCTTCCGGATCATCAGCTCCCGGCTCTCCTCTTTCGTGAGTTTCGGTTTCATGGATCCGTCCGCATCCCGGTAGTCGGAAGAAGCGATCTCCCGGACGCGCCGGATGGTGTCATCACTCAGATATCCGGCCCGGTTGACCTCAAGAAGAAACTCATACTCCTCCCAGAGTTCTTTTTTCCGCGCCTCCATCTCCGTTTCCGTCATCATCCCCTTTGCCGTTTCCAGCATCAGGATCAGCTCCCGGCGATGATACCGCCCCGTCATTTTTTCAAAATGTTTGTCCGTCAGGCGCTGTGATTTGTCCATGACGTCAATCGGAGTCGCAAGCTTTCCGATATCATGCAGCCAGACACTCATCAGCAGTTCCTGCCGCCCGTTCTCATCCATTGCGTAAGGGCCGTCTGTCCGTTCCTCGTAATCCAGAAACGCCGCGCAGTATTCCGCCATATTGCGGGAGTGGTTTGCATTGTAGGGTGTTCGCGCGTCCAGCCCCGCCGAGATGCCGCGGACAAAGCCATTTAAGAGCTCTGTCACATTTTTTTCGTGGGCGATGTTGGAAATGCACACGCCGGCCTGCGACGCGATGGCATTTACCATCTCCTCGTCCTGAACGGTAAAGCTGATCAGACGTCCCGCCGGATCCAGCGCATTGATCAGCTGAAGGACTCCGATGACTTCGCCGGAAATGTCCTCCATCGGCACGACCATCACCGATCTGGTCCGGTATCCCGTCATGGCATCATACTTTCGGGGTCCGGAAAAGTCATAGGAACCGCTGGAGCTGACATCCTCGATATTGATGATTTTTCTGGAAAGCGCCGCTGCCGCGCAGACATTGGTCGGAGAAAGCGGAACCGGCGGCAGATTGATCGGATCTTTTGTCCCTCCCTTAAAGACACCGAGAGATTTGTTGATCATGATCCGGAAATGAAGCCGGTTATCCCGTTCCAGCGTATAGAGTGTTCCGCCGTCTGCCCGCGTGATCTCCATCGCCGAACGGATAATGTGCTCGAACAGCCTTGTTCTGTCCTTCTCCGAATTCATCCGGACACTGATATTGATCAGACTGCGGAGTTTATCCAGCTGTCCGCTGTCTTTGCCGCTGTTGCAGAATCCCGGAATCCGTCCGCCCAGAACAAACCGGAGCCCTCCGTACGCAAAGAACAGATGGGGATATTTTTCCCGGAATTCGTGTTCGCGGACATCCAGATCCTGATCGGTGGCAAAGGGACTGTGATGCGAGATGGCGATGGCACCGACGCCGGCCTTCCGTGCGATCTCCACCCCCATCTCCGCGGTAGAGTGCCCCCACTCGGAATGGTTTTCGTAATCGGCCTTCGTCATACTCCCGTCATAGACAATCAGATCCGTATTTTGGGAAAACACGATCAGTTTCCGGTCCGCGCCCCCGTCGTGGTTGAAATCCGACGCGATGACCGCCGAATGTCTGCTTCCGTCCAGACGGTAGAGCGTGCATCCGCCGGGGTGATTGGATTTCATGGTCTCCACCGTGATCGGCCCGATCGAAAAAGGTTCCGGTCCGAGCTCATGATAATGGACCTCTCGATCCAGCTCTTCCGGATAAACCGGCCAGATCGGAGGTCCTACCAGTCGTTTGATCTGTTCTTCTATCGTCAGGCCGTTAAAGGTATTGCCGTAGATGTGAAGCGGTTTCTGCTTCATCATCGGAATCAGCTGAAAGAGGCCTGCAATATGATCCAGATGGGAATGGGAAATCAGAAGATGAAGCTCCGGCAGTTCATCCAGAATCGCTCCCGCCCGCTGCACACCCGTACCGCAGTCCACCATGACCGAAGTACCGTCGAGGGTGACCAGATAGCAGGATGTGTGCTTCCCGTATGCGTCAAATTCTTCGCCGTTTGCCGGAGTGCTTCCCCGAACTCCCAAAAAAATGATTGAATCATCCATGTTGTGTTCCTGCTGTTTGTGATTCCGTTCTCAGGAATTCAGTTCTTTTACAATCAGTGCCGGAATGGTGTTCAGCGGGGCAACGGTCTGCACCGCGCCGCACTTTGCCGCTTCCATCGGCATTCCGTATACCACGCAGGTTTCCTTGTCCTGCCCGATCGTATAAGCTCCGCGGTCCCGCATCTTCAGAAGACCGGAGGCACCGTCCGACCCCATACCGGTCAGAATCACACCGATCGCTTTTTCACCGGCCACTTCCGCAACAGAGTCAAACAGAACGTCCACCGACGGTGCCACGTTGTGCACCTTTTCTCCCTCTTCACAGATGACCGTATAATCCGAACCATGGCGGGAGAGCCTCATGTGAAGACCGCCCGGCGCAATCAGAATCAGTCCCCGGCGGACCAAGTCACCGTTTTTCGCCTCGCGGACCTCCATCTTGCAGATCCGGTTCAGTCTTTCCGCAAACATTTCGGTAAAACCGGCCGGCATATGCTGGGTGATGACAATGCCGGGGGTCGACTCCGGCAGATTCCGGACAACCGCTACGATCGCCTCGGTTCCGCCCGTAGAGGCTCCGATCGCGATCAGATCACGCTTTGAATTGCTGCGGATCACCGCACCGGAGATGTCTTCTTCGGCCGGCTCCGGCTTTTTGCCCAGAGACGGAGCCGCCACCTTCCGGAGCGGAAGGTGAACCTTGGCACGGGACGCCGCCACAATTTTCAGTTTTATCTTAAAAGCAAAAGAAGTAACGTTATCACCCTCATAGCTGTCCGGCTTGTGGACAAAATCCACCGCACCGGCCGCCAGTGCATCAAACACCCGCATGTCCAGTGTGGAGACCAGCACAACCGGGATCGGGAACGCCGGAAGAAGACGTCCCAGAAATTCCAGTCCACTCATCCTTGGCATTTCAATGTCCAATGTGACGACATCCGGCTTTGCCGCCGGAATCTTATTGGCTGCATCAAACGCGTCCACGGCCGTTCCGACAACCTCGAAGCGATCGTCGTCACCGATACACTTTGTCAGGAAACTGCGAAATACCATCGAGTCATCCACAATAAATACTCTGATTTTTTTCTCTTCGGTCACGTTCATTACCTCATCAAATTCTCATATCAGACTGGATTTACAGTTTGTCAGAAGAAGTCCCCTCTGGATCATTGCCCAGAACCCTCTCGATATGCATCGCAAGATACCCAATCTCCGCCTTATGATAACTCCGTTTCATCCCACGGCCAAGCTCATCGCAGATGCGCTGCGCGATCTCATAGGACACCGGATAGTTTTCTTTCATGTACTGGTTCAGATTCAGGTTCATGGGTTCGTCCGTCAGAATCCTCCGCACCATAAAACGGATGTGATTCATCATCCGGTTATAGCCGAGTGACATCACTTCAATGTGTCTTCCGGTCTCCTGCTCAATCAGGGAAATGCAGAAGCGGACCAGCTCCGCCGTTTTCAGTGCTTCCGATACTTTTTCGTCTTCGATCGCCGTATGCACATGAAGCGCAATATACCCGATCTCATCATTTGAAATATCGACATGAAAAGCCTCATGAATAAGAGCGGATGCACATTGTGCCACCTTGTATTCCTTGTGAAACAGAAGCTGAATGTCCGCGTTCAGAGGATTGCGAATTTCCTCCTTTTTCTTCATGCGTTGAACCGCAAACGCGATATGATCCGCCATCGGAAAAAGAATCGAACGGTCAATGCGGCCGAACTCCTGTTCCGCCGCGTTGAGAATGCTGTCTGCCACCTCCAGACACTCGGGAGCAACGTCTTTCACAATTGCCATAGCCTCTCCGCGTTCCGATGTCTCTTTCAGAGAATACATCGTATCTTCCGGCCGCGCTTCAATTCTCTCCGTCGGCTTCCGGTTAAAACCGATTCCCTTTCCGAGGATAAGATACATCTGCTGATCGTCGCTGTTCAGCGCAATCACAGAATTATGATTCAATACTTTTCGAATTCGGAACATGAGCTGCCTTCCTGTCTTTCTGACTTCCTCCGCCGGCCGGGGCCGGTGGATTCTTTCTTATCATAGCATAGAATCCGGCAAATCTCCCATTTTTGTTTAAAAGCGGCATTCGCCCGTTGCCCGCAAAAAAAGAACGGACGCTCTTCCGAAAACCAAAAGAGCATTCCGTTCCGTATACCGGTCAGCAGACAGTTTTGCCTCGCCCCCCGAAAAAAGCGGGAAACCGTGGCCTACGTTCGCTTCCTGAGGTTGTTATGCTTCGTAAATATCCACTGCAAACAGATCATCGCCGGCTTTCACCGGGCCTTCCGCGAGAAGACGTACCTTCTGATCATCTTCCAGATCCGTGCAGAGAATCGGCGAAACGATGGACGGAGCATTCGCTTTCAGGTAATCCAGATCCAGCTTCATGATCGGATCGCCCTTCTTCAGTTCCTGCCCCTGCTGAACCAGAACCTCAAAGCCTTCCCCGTTCAGTTTCACCGTGTCAATTCCGATATGAAAAAGCATTTCAATACCGGAATCGGTCGTAAATCCCACTGCATGCTTTGTGTCAAAGATGAAGGAGACCGTGCCGTCCGTCGGAGCGCAGACCGTGCCGTCCGTCGGGGTGAGCGCTGCGCCCTCTCCCATCATTCCGCCTGCAACCCCCTCATCCGGTGTGGTGGAGAGATCTGCGGCCCGACCGGTAATCGGACTTCCGATCACGATGGTCTTTGCCGGCTTCGCGGCGGAATCCGCCGTGGCAGATGCATCATTTGCGGCTCCGGCCGCATTTGCCCCGTTTTCCGGTTTCGCGGACGCTTCGCCTGCTCCCTCTGCCATCCTGTCAGCATTCGATTCGCCCGTAAACCAGGTGTCCGGCATTTTCTCCAGATAATCTTCCAGATTCGCCTTGATCACGGTAACGCGGGGGCCGAAAACGATCTGAATGCCGTTTCCCCGATGTACGATTCCGGAGGGCCCCGCCTCTTTCAGGATCTCATCGGAGACCCGGCTGCTGTCTTTTACCGTCACGCGAAGACGGGTGGCACAGCAGTCGACATCGGAGATATTGGATTTTCCGCCCAGGCCGTTCACAAGGACGCGGCTCACCGGATCATCTTCCGCAGACGTCTTGTCTGACGCCGTCTGCCCGGCCTTCTTTGCCAGATAATCTGCCTTGCTGTAGAGTTTTGTGTTCGCATCCAGTTCACGGCCCGGAGTCTTCAGATCAAACCGTCGGATCAGATATGAGAATGAGCAATAATACAGCACAAAGCAGACTGCTCCGGCCGGGAGCACCAGCATCCATCCGGTTTTCGCATTTCCCTGAAGAATTCCGAACAGAAGGAAATCCAGGAAACCGCCGGAGAATGTGAGTCCGACCGCAATCTTCAGCATATGAGCCACCATGTAGCAGCTTCCCGCAAGGACAACCTGTACCGCAAAAAGCACCGGTGCGGCAAACAGGAAAGAAAACTCGATTGGCTCGGTGATTCCGGTAAAGATGCTGGCCAGCGTCGCGGACAGCAGAAGTCCTCCGACCTGTTTTCTCTTCTCCGGTCTCGCGCAGCGATACATGGCAAGAGCTGCCCCCGGAAGGCCGAACATCATGAAAATGAACTCACCGGAGAAGTACCGGCATGCATCCGCGCTGAAATGCGCGATATTCGCGGAATCCGCAAGCTGTGCGAAGAAAATGTTCTGTCCGCCCTGAACCGTGTGTCCGGCAACGTCCATGGTGCCGCCGACACCGGTCTGCCAGAATGGCATATAGAATACGTGGTGAAGTCCGAAAGGAATCAATGCTCTCTTCACGATACCAAAGACGAGCGTTCCGATGTAACCGGATCCTGCCACCAGCATTCCCAGATCGGAGATTCCGTTCTGAACCGTCGGCCATACAAAGAACATCCCAATGCCGACCAGCATGTAGACAACCGTGGAAATGATCGGGACAAAACGGGATCCGCTGAAGAATGAGATCGCGCCGGGAAGCTCGATCTTGTGGAAACGGTTGTTCAGCGCCGCAACGCCGAGACCGACGATCACTCCGCCGAACACCCCCATCTGGAGCGTCTGAATTCCGCACATGCTGGTGATGGTTCCCTCCATCACATCCGCGGCGAGATTTCCGTCCTCATCGATTTTGCCGAAAAGCATCAGCATCGCCTGAACGGAGACGTTCATGACAAAATATGCCAGCATCGCCGAGAGTGCCGCAACCTCTTTTTCCTTCTTAGCCATGCCGATGGCAACACCGATGGCAAAGATCAGCGGAAGATTGTCAAAGATCGCGCTGCCCACCGCGTTCATGATCATTAAGAGCGCGTGCAGAACGGTTCCCGAGCCAAGCAGGGCTTCCATTCCGTAGGTTTCGATTGTTGTCGGATTGGTAAAAGAACTTCCGAGACCGAGCAGAAGACCCGCCACCGGAAGAACCGCAATCGGCAGCATAAAACTTCTGCCGACTCGCTGCAGTACGCCAAACACTTCGTTTTTCATTTGTTTTCCCCTTTTTCGCCGTATGTTCCCTCATTTTGCAACCGAACATTCCGCACTTCGTGCTCCATGTTCTTGCGGCCGCCAGATGTCTGCCCGTGCAAGCACGGCAGCCGCCTGTCGGCCTTTTGCAACAAAAAAAGACATGCACATGACACGAATCAGGCTCCCGCCGGGAACCGTCTTCTTATCAGTGAATGCCTGCTTAGAGTAACATACTGTCTTTTTCGTTTGACACGATATTATCATAGGCATTTTTTGCTGTCAATCGAAAGAATATGATTTTTCCTGAACGTTCCTGACTTATCTTGACTTTCCATTTCTTTTATGATAACTTTTCATGCTGATAATAGAGTAATAATAGTGTATGCATGCGGGATGCGCAGCGCGCACGGCATGCGGAGGCCCGGCTGTGACTGATGATGGAATTTCGATGGTATGTGTGATGCCGGGCAATGGAGGAAAAACAATCAATGAAGAGAACCAAAATCGTATGCACGATGGGGCCGAATGAGGACGACTACGAGCTGATGTACAAGATGTGCGCCAGCAACATGGATGTAGCCCGCTTCAATTTCTCCCACGGAACACACCAGGAACAGGCAGCCCGCCTTGATCTCCTGCGCAGAGCCGCCAAAGAGGCGAACCGTCCGATCGCGGCGCTTCTGGATACCAAGGGTCCGGAAATCCGCACCGGTCTTCTGAAAGACGGCAAAAAAATCCTGCTGGAGGCAGGAAAAGAGATCACTCTCACAACTGAGGAATGCACCGGCACCGCCGAGCGCGTTTTCATCAACTATAACGGTCTGAATGATGATGTAAAGGCCGGCGATACCATCCTGATCGATGACGGCCTGATCGGTCTCCGGGTCATCTCCGTCGACGGCGCAGACATCCGCTGCACCATCGTCAATGGAGGCGAGCTTGGAGAGCGCAAGGGCGTGAATGTCCCGAATGTCAGCATTCATCTCCCGGATCTGACTGACAAAGATATTGAAGATATCAAATTCGGTATTAAGGAAGGCTTTGACATCATCGCGGCAAGCTTCGTCCGCTCTGCTTCTTGCATCCGCCAGATCCGCGGCCTTCTCGAAGAAGCGGGCGCGAGCATGCTGATCATCGCAAAGATCGAGAATCAGGAAGGTCTGGACAATCTCGACGAGATCATCGCGGAAGCCGACGGAATCATGGTTGCCAGAGGCGACCTCGGCGTCGAGATCGAAGCGCAGTACATCCCGCATCTCCAGAAGAAGATCATCCGCAAGTGCAATGAAGCCGGAAAGGTCGTGATCACCGCGACACAGATGCTGGATTCCATGATCCGTAACCCGCGTCCGACCCGTGCAGAAGTTACCGATGTGGCCAATGCCGTCTATGACGGAACCGATGCGGTAATGCTCTCCGGTGAGACCGCTGCAGGCAAGTACCCGTTCGAGGCACTCAGCATGATGGCGGATGTCGTGGAAAATGCAGAAAAATATCTTCACTATGACAAATACATGAACCGTGATGTCAGCGACGAGCTTGTCGGCAACATTGCCAACACGATCTGTGCCTCTTCCGTCACGGCTGCCAATGAACTGAATGCGGTGGCGATCATCACGCCGACCATCTCCGGTTCGACCGCAAGACTCATCTCCAAGTACCGTCCGAAGATGAAAATTCTTGCGCTCTCTCCGAGCCAGTCCATTGTCCGTCAGATGATGCTGTACTGGGGCGTCACCCCGATCTGGTCCCGCAGGGCCGAGACCACAGATGAACTTCTCGACATCTCCATGGACGAGCTGAAAAACACCATGCTCATCAATGAAGGGGATATCTGCGTTGTCACCAGCGGCGTTCTCTCCAGAAACAAGAACAGCACTCCGGCAAGCGCAACCAACATCATGCGCATCATGCAGGCATAAATCATCCGCGGGTCCCCTCACTTCCGAGGGCGTTCGCATTCTCAAAAACACAGACCGCTTCGCAATCTGCCATCCCGGCAGACCGTGAAGCGGTCTGTGTTATGTTATGGGAAACACTCCGCGAGGATGAGGAAGCCAAAGTCCTCTTGCGAACGTTGTTCTCATTGCTCTTTACATGCTTTCCCTTTTTCTTCCCGTTTCTTCCAGATACGCCTTTGCGTCTTTCAAAAAGCTTGCCATGATCAGCAGAATCACCATCGCGATCGGAAAAGCGGCGATGATGCTGACTGACTGAATGTTGCTCATGGAGCTCTCGCTGAACAGAAGCGCCACCGGCAGTACGATCAGAAGAATACACCACATCAGTTCGATCAGTTTGTGCGGCTGCTGCCCTTCTTCCAGTCTCCGGTAGCTGTAGCAGGAGGCGATCAGCGCAATCGAGTCAAAACTCGTCGCATAGAAGGCAATCATGGTCGCGAGCAGCCAGACCAGCGCCAGTTTCGCCATCGGAAGCGTCTGCACCATCTCGATAATCATCCCGTACAGATCGCCGGTCTGCTCGTAATATGCGATGAAATCCGCCATCTCCCGCATCTGAAGCCCCATGGAATAATTTCCCAGAACAATAAAGCTCACCAGTGTTGAACCGACACCGAACACATAACCGCCCAGAATCGTCTGACGGACCGTGCGTCCGCGGGAAATCTGACCGATAAAGAACGGGGATGCCACACACCACACCATCCAGTATGCCCAGTAGTAAATCGTCCAGTCCTGCGGGAAATTAGAAGTCCGGAGCGGATCGGTAAACGTCGATAATTCGATGAAATGATTCATCATTTTTCCCATCGACTGAACGCCGACTTCGAGGATAAACTTTGTCTGTCCGCCGAACAGGAAAACGGCCGCCAGAAGTCCGAAGAACAGATACATGCAGAGATTGGCCAGAATGGAGATTCCCCGCATACCGTGAAGCAGCGAATACGTGTACACGATACAGGTCACGACCAGAATCGCGATCGTCACTAACACACGGTCCAACTCGATCCCGAGAAGACCGCCGATCGCCGTTGCCATCAGCGGCGTTGCCACGGAGAAAGTCGTCGCGGTTCCGGCCAGCAGCGCAAATACCGCAAGGAGATCGATGATTCTTCCGCCCCAGCCCTCGGTGTGCTTTCCGAGAAGCGGCCGGCACGCCTCCGAATATTTCTGCCGGTTCCGTTTGCGGACGTGCAGCATAAAACCGAATGCCACCGCAAGAACCAGATAAAATGCCCACGGAATCAGGCTCCAGTGAAACAGCGGAAATACGCCGGCCCAGTCAATGACGCTGCCGAGTTCCGCAATATGCGGGTTCGTCGCATACATGACCCATTCCGAAAACGAATAAAACAAAATGTCCGCCGCGAGACCGCAGGTAAACATCATGGATCCCCATGCAAAGAAACTGTATTTCGGTTTTTCATCCGGAGATCCTAAGACAATATCGCCATAACGGCTGAATGCCAGATACAGCGAGAGGATGAAAATCCCGAGGCCGATGATCAGATAATACGAGCCCAGCGTATCTCCGAAAAAGAAGCGAACCTGCCCGATCACGGCATTGGACTGCTCGGAAAAGACAAAAAACAGTCCCGCCAGAAAGAGAATCACGCCCATGGGAACCAGGGTGATGAACCAGTCTATTTCGCCTTTCCTTACCTTATCCTTCATATGGAACCTCCCTCCATCATTTCCTCCGCATACCGGAAGAAATCCTTTGCATAGCGATACTGACGCAGACTGTACTCACCGAATTCCACGCCGAGCTTTGCCTTGTATTCACACCAGTTGCTCCAGAGAAGACCGCAGGATGCAATGTAGCAGTAGATCTTGCACCGGACCTCCGCCGGGCACATACCGTCAAAATAGAGATCGATCAGCCGGTCCGACTGTTCCCGGTCATAGAGGGAATAAATGCACCACATGGCAATATCCACATGCGGGTCCTGCATTCCGGCATATTCCCAGTCTGTCAGCTGAATCTGCTCTTTCCCGTTTTCATCCCGGCAGATCAGGAAATTATCCGGCACCGCATCGATGTGCGTCAGGCACTGGTCTTTTTTCTGCGCGTCAATGTATTTCCGGAGTTTCAGGACATTGGCCTTCACCGCTTCATAGTCCCGGTACATGGACGGCGTTCCCTCCCGGAGGCGCTCATAGAATTCCATCTGCCCGAAGATATCGAAGGAGTGACCAACCGAAATCTGCATCCCGTGAAACTCCCGCATCTTCGCGATCGCCTTCACCAGATCATCCGGGTTTTCCGGATCACACGTCCGCACGCCATTCAGATACTTCGTGATCTTGTAACCATTTTCCGCATTGATATAGACCGGATCATCACAGAGCCCTTTTCCGCGGATCGCGCGATAGACGTCCGCCTCCTGACGCCGGTTGATCAGCTGATCGGTGCCGGCTCCCGGAATCCGCATGATGTATTTATTCCCCCGACAGTCAAACATAAACGAACGGTTGGTCATACCCTTTTTCAGCACTTCAATTCCGGTAATCTCCTTCGTGTCACAGTGAAATACCTCCGCGGCACATTCCAGCGCGTCCGATTTCAGCTGATCCGAACCCTCATCGATCTCCCGGAGCTGTTCGTAGGTGTTGATCTCCGCGACGGCGGATGCCTGAACCTCACGGGCCGTGACGATCATCCGGTCATCCGTATAGAGAGCTTCCTCCCAGAAACATCCGTCGTAGGAACGGTCACGGCTGAACGCCTCAATCCGGCGTTTGACAGTCTCCGCGGCATCTCCGCACAGATAGGAAATTCCAATCATCGCATTGCCCGGAGCGGCTTTCACGCGAACGAGTTCATTTTTCCGGTTGATCCGCACATCCGACTCATCATCGACCAGATCGCTCACCATATACCAGGAATACAGTTCCGACCGGGCAAATGGATTCTGTTCGCACCAGACATCGCAGGGTATGATGTACGTATTGCCGATATACGGAAGCGCCAGCGCCAGAGAAGACAGATTGTTGTGCGATGCGTACTTCGGATTCACAATCAGATCCACACCGTACTGATCGATCAGATAATCAAACTGTTCCTTCATGAAGCCGACAACCACGTGGATCTCGCGAATGCCCGCTTCGTGAAGCTGGCGGATCTGACGCTCGATCAGGGTCTCCTTGTTGATGGTCAGCAGCGCCTTCGGCGTCTCCTGATTGATCGGAACCATGCGCATACCGAACCCTGCCGCCAGAATGACCGCATTCTTCGGGGCATGTTCCTTCTGGAGCTTCTTCGCCTTTGCGGTCACCTTAAGCCCCTTTACATAGCCGTCCTGCTCCAGCGCCTTCAGAGATTTGTTGACCGCACCGAGAGCATGTCCGGTTTTCGCAGCGATTTCCCGCTGACTTGCAATCTGATTTTGCAGAAGAACAAGCAATACATCGTATTCCTGTTTGTTCATGTTCCACCGTCCTTTCATGTTCACGAACATTATAACTCTATTTTTCATGAACGCAAGAGGTGTAAGAAAAATGACAGAATTTCTGCGGAGCGCAAATAGATCCGGCGTTTTTCCACGGCCGGCATGATAATAATCCCGTCGTACGCGACGATATATTGGATGATAAGAATAGTTATGTCATATTCCGGGATCAGGATGCCTATGAAATCCTTGATCCCGACAATGCGTCCATAATACCACCGAAAACGGAAAGGGAATTCCCAGCCGGTGGATAAGGATGCGGATAAAGATCACGATCCGACATCATTTCAGCAGAAAGGAGGCCTTTATGCCGGATATCAGTTCTCTCTCCCGCTACGGCAAGATCGGCAACTACACAAAGCAGTTTAAAATGCAGCAGAAATGGGAGCAGAAAAAGACCAGCGGCAATGTCCTCTCGAAACAGAGTTCATCGGTGACAGAGCCGCAAAAGGAATATAAAAGCGCCGCAGGAATGGCACTGGCAGAGAAGCAGGCAAATGATCAGCTCCTTCTGGATCAGTTCTCGGAACAGCAGGCTAATCGTGATGAGAAAATGGAAGCCATCACCAACAAGGTGATGTACGGAAATGAGCTCACGCCGGAGGAGATGGATTATATCAAGGAGAAAAACCCGGCTCTCTACCGCCAGCTCATGGAAGAAGAGGCGGAGGCAAAGCTTGTGGAAGAAAAGCTGAAACATGCAGAGACCAAGGAAGAAGCCCGGGAAGTAATTTGGAACGAGACGGCCAAGGCAATGTCTGTCGCCAAGACTACCTCCAGCGATCCGCATATCTCCGAAGCGGACAAACTGGCCATATTGGGAAAGCAGCTCCGGAAAGTCAAAAATGCCACGGAGAAAATGCAGGAATTCCAGGAATCCGGCGCCTACGAAAAACTTCCTACCGAGGTTGAAAAAGACATCGCCGAGCGCGATGAAAAAGAAGCAAAAGAATACGAGATGGAAGAAGCGCTCAAATCCATCACCGAGAAGATGGAGGAGATCCAGGATCGAATGTCGCCGTCTAAGGAAGAAGCCGTCTCCGAACCGGAGAATGCCGGAGCTTCGGAGAATGCCGAAATTGCAGAGAATATCGAATCTGCAGAGAATTCTGCAGCTACAGCGAATTCCAAACCTGCGGCGAATCCCAAAGTTGCAGTGAATTCCGAGATTCCGGAAAGCGCCATGAAACCGGAAAACCGGAAAAACATGACGCTGAACGAAGCTCAAAATACCTATGAGGCACAAAAACTCCGGCGCTCCAGACATAAAAAAGAGGAGACACCGGAATTAAAGACCGAGAACCGCGGGGCTGACCCCGTTCCGCTCCAAAAAGGGAGCAGCGCCGGCGCTTCCGGCGGCATCAGCGGCCTGTTCGGCATGGGCGGCGCGGCGGGAAGCCAAACGTCCACCGGCGGTTCCTCCTCCCGGTCTCTGGATGTGAAGGCATAGTATAGCGGTTTTCAGGCTCTTTCTATAAAAAAACCATATTTATTGATATATCCAAAGAGAGTGACCGAATCACGACTTCCGCATTTTCCGCGGCGTGATGAAACAGTCACTCTCTTTTTCATGGCTATGATCTTATCTTGCCACCTTATACGGAAAGATCGTCTGATACTCTTCCGAGCTGATCCGGAGAGAGACAATCTTGGAGCAGACACTGAAGAACTGCCGGATATTGTCTTCCGTCACAACCTCCTTCGTTTTTCCGAGGAGCTTCCGGTTGTAAGCTCCCAGCATCAGCGTGGTGTCGGAGATCGCGAGGGCGTGATCCGGGAAATGAGTGTTGATCAGACAGCTTGTTCCGAATTCCTCTTTGATCTTCACGATCGTGTCAATGACGCGGAGCTGATTCTTCATATCGAGATTGGATTCCGGCTCATCCAGAATCACCAGCTCCGGATCGGAGATAATTGCCCTGGCGATCATGACCATCTGCAGTTCTCCGCCGCTGAGCGCATTGCAGTATTTGTCTGACAGGTCTGCAATCCCCAGCATTTCCATGACATGCTCCGCTTTCTCGTAGTCTTCTTTCGACGGAACCTCAAAGAAATTCTGTCTGGAGCTGAGTCCCATCACAACCATGTCGATGCACCGGTACGAGAAAACACTCCGCTTTGCCTGCGGAACATAGCTGGTCTTCTTCCAGAATTCCCGGTCCGTATAGGAGGCAATCCGTCTCCCGTCGAGATAGTTTTCACCGCTGACCCATTTCAGAAAACCCATGATACATTTCAGCATGGTTGTCTTTCCCACGCCGTTCGGCCCGAGAACCGTCATGATGGTTTTCTCGCCGATCTCGAAATTGATATCCCTTAAAATCAGTTTTCCGGCATATCCAAAGCATCCGTCTCTCACTTCCAGTTTCATCCCTCAGATTCCTCCGTTCTTCATGGTTTTTCGAAGCATCACGCCAAAAAACGGCGCGCCAACCATCGCCGTCAGAATGGACAGCGGAAGTTCTGCGGCCGTCATGGTTCTCGCGGCCGAATCAATCATCAGAAGATATCCTGCACCCAGCAGCACGCAGGCGGGAATCAGTCCCCGGTGATCGTCCCCCACCAGAAAACGGCCGATGTGCGGTATGACGAGGCCGATCCATCCGATGATTCCGCAAAGCGACACCGAAACCGCAGTCATCAGTGTCGAGACCACGATAATGATCATCCGTACTTTTCCCACATTAACTCCCATGGAAATGGCCTCTTCCTCCTCCAGCGACATGAGATTCATCTTCCACCGCAGCGCCATCAGAATCAGCATGCAGGGAACGATGGTGGCAAAACTGATCAGGACCTTTTCGTAAGACACCGATGCCAGACTCCCCATCAGCCAGACCGTGATCGCTGGAAGCGTGTTCTGCGGATCAGCAACGTATTTTACCAGCGAGATCAGCGCCTCAAAAAATGCGGCAACGATCACGCCGGAGAGAACCAGCATGAACAGTTCGGTCTTCTTGTTGATCCGGGAGATGGCCAGAACCAGAGCCACCGCGGCCAGTCCCATGAAAAGTGCCTGTCCCTGAACCAGAAAACTTCCGCCGGCAAGGAGGATTCCCAGCGCCGCGCCGAAACCTGCTCCGGCCGATACCCCCAGAATGTCCGGGCTGACAAGCGGATTTCCGAAGATGCACTGATACGATGCGCCGGAGCAGGCCAGGCCTGCTCCGACGATCATGCTCATGAGAATTCTCGGAAGTCTCACCTGAAGGATCACGTTTTTTTCAAGTGGATCCAGGTTCGGATCAAACGTCAGCGCTTTTATCACGTCCGCAGGCGAGATGCCGTAACGCCCGATGCAGATGGAAAAAATAAACATTGCCGCCAGTGCTGCCGCTAAGAGCAGCAGTGTAAAACGTACCTTCTTCTTCATTTAGTTCTGTGTATCCCCTAAAATCTCTTCCAGCATCTCATCGGTGAGATCGAAATGATAAACCGTCTTGTAGAACTTCTTTACTTCGTCCTTCATGTCCATGGCTTTCATCTCCTCCGGATGCTGGATCTTCGCGAGCCACTTCACCATCAGCGGGGTCTCCACGCCCGGCGGATCCCAGCGGTATCCACCGATCGGAATCTTGTAGACGTTTCCGCTCTTTACCGCGCTGACCGCAGACCAGTCCTCGCCCTCGATCTTATTCTCCAGAAGATCGGACGGCTGAATCGAGGTGAAGTTGCCAATGTAGATAATGTCCGGATTCCACTGGTAGATCTGCTCCATGTTGACATTCAGCGCCTCACCGGTCAGATCGGAAGACGGGCTGACCGCTTTGCTGTGTTCCAGCCAGTAGTTGGAGAATCCTTTTCCGGTCACCTTCAGCTTGTCGGACAGGAGAAGGACATTACTGTAATCCTCTTTTCCGACGCCGGCCAGCGCCTGGTCAACTTCGCCAACACTCTTGTGGAAATAGGTGATCAGTTCCTCCGCTCTCTCCGGCTTGCCCATCATGGTGGAAATGATCTTGATCCAGGTTTCCAGATCTTCTGCGGAACCATACTGGAGGGCGATGACCTTGATGCCCGCATCCTCCATCTTCTTGATCTCGTCATCCATGTAATTCCACTGGAACACGACATCCGGCTTCAGTTTGATCAGCTCCTCCACATTGACTACAAAGCTGGTATCCACGAAGCTCGTGTCCGCCTTGGCCAGTTCCGGATACATATACTTCAGCGCACTGTCATTGTAGGCGAGAATGGACGACGGATTACATCCGATCAGGTTATCGTTGTTGCCCACAACCGCGTAGAAAATGTACGGGAAGGGCATGATGGTCGTTGCCACCCGGTCCGGAACCCCGTCCAGCTCGATGGTCTTTCCCAACTGATCCACGATGGTGATGGTTCCGTCCTCGTTAATCCGGCTCTCGTTCCCGTTCTCTTTGTCCTCCGCAGTCTCTTTGGTCTCCTGTGCCTTTGTCTCCGCCTTTTCCGAAGACGCTTCACTCACCGCCTCTGTTCCGGCTGCCGCGCTGCTTTGAGGCGCTGCGCTGCCGCAGCCCGCTGCCGCAAGGAAAACCGCCGCACACAGGGAAGCGGCCATTTTCTTTAAACTACCCTTTCTCATTGACTCCTCTTTCCTCTCTTTTTCTGAAACTGATTTGTTGCTGTTTATCTGATTCGCCAAAGATCCGTGATCTTTTTGACGATATCATCCATTTCTCCCCCGATAAAATGAACCGCACGGCTCCAATAGAGTTTACTGGACAATGCGGTATGCGGGATCGAGACAAGGGGCAGATCTTCCGGCTTCACATCGCCGAGAAGGGGATCTCCCACCAGCATCTGGAATCGGCCGGACTCCAGCGCAGCGATCAGTTTCGCTTCACTGTTCAGATCAAGATCTCCCTCCTGCGCCAGTTCCTTCCGGAGTCCCGTCATCGTCGCCACCGTCACCGGTATTTCCGGATGAACCGCGTGAATGGCATGACGGATGCTGTTGCCGAGGATTTCCTCTCCCACGATCAGGACGCCGCCATCTCCGTTGTTCCCTATGGCATCCGGTTCCGATACATTTCCGGTCCCCGCGGCATCGTTTCGCCCCGCAGCATTTCCGGTCCCCGTGGTGTCATTTTGCCCCGCAGCATTTCCGGTCTCCGCGGCATCATCCCGCCCGGTGTCTTTCCCGAGCACTCTGCACTTCCGGTCCTTCCGCGTCTCCTCGATCATCCCGAAAACCGACGTATCCGATCCGGCGATTGTTCCGGCCACATACGGAATCCCGTAGTTTTCACAGAGATACTTTGCCGTATCCAGACCGGATTCCGTGACAACCAGATTGACCTCCGCCTTTGTGAGATCCCGTATCTGGCCCAGATCCGCTCCCATCATCAGTTTCCCGATGATGCGGAATCCGGCCTGTTCCAATGCACGGTAGAGATCCTCCGCATTGGAATTCGCGGAAAAATCCAGTGGCGTCGTTCCGATGACATTGATTCCGTGATCGGTTTTCCCGTCTGTCGGAGCAAGAAACCGACGGATCACCGCAAGCATCGCATCGGAAACACCTTTGTTGTAGAGGCCGATTCCGTTGGTGGAAAAGCCGAACGCCGGCTTTCCGGTGGAATTCTCAATCTCCCGGGCAATCCCCTTCATGTCCGAGCCGATGACCATCGGCACCGGACTCCCGATCACCGCATAGAGGGTCGGATTCGTGTACTCGGACGCCTTTAAGATGTGATCGATCAGTTTGTCATCTCTTCCCAGAACCGCGTCGATCTCCCGAAGTCCCGAGCAGAATACCATCGAGCGTGCCCCGAACCATCTGGGCTCGTCGTATCCGGTGTAATTTCCCGTGCATCCCGACGCGTCGTGAATGACGCTCATACCGCCCAGATCAAACAGAGCGGAGCAGACGCCGGAATAATCCGGCGACAGCGCCGGAAGTGTTATCCATAATTGTTCCAAACCATTTCTCCTTTGTCAGATGATCAGCACGGCGTCTTCCAGAATCTTCTTCAAATCCGGCGACTGGTTCTTCGCGCTGCGGATCCGCCCCAGCAGTTCTGTCAGCCCCCGGTATCCGTAAAGTCCGTTCTGCCCGCCGATGTCGACCACATGCGCCGCCCCGGAGAGATATCCCGCGCTGTAGCCGACGGCAATGCATTCCTCCCTCACCGGGCTTTCCACCGTCACCTTAGGATTCTGCGGCTGCCGGATCTCGGTTTCCGGATAATGTTCCATCACATAGTCAAAATGTTCCCGGTCATCCGGAATTACCTGCTGACAATAAATCCGTTTGATATTCAATCCGTGATCCAGAAGACACCGCGCCAGTTCAAAGGGCCGGGCGATGGATTCCTCATCCAGGATCAGAGGCATTCCGTCCAGCTCATCCCTCGTGAGCACCAGCGCCGCTTCCGCTTCCCGTTCATATTCCTCCAGCGGCGGACAGGGGACACCGAGCACCTCGGCAACTCTCTCATAGTTTTCCCGGATATCCTCCGGCCGGAAGGAAATCAGCATTTTTTCAAAGGGAATTCCCAGTTTCCGCTTCATATTTTTGGAAGCGTAGACTGCCGACGGCGCGGCGATCAGATTCAGCCGGCTCTTTGCCATATCCTGATAAGACGCCATCGTCCGGTAATCCGTGATATGCCGCACCTCCGAGACTCCCATGTTCCGGAGGACCTCATAGAGCTCGCTGTCTTTGCGGAACGGCTCCAGATTGCCGACGATATTGACACCTGAATCCTTTTTCTCCTCCCGCTCCAGCACAGAATAGATTTTATTCTGCACATTGACTAACGGCGGAACCCCGGTATCCGTGGAAGTCGGATTCATGTGACAGTCGATAAAGCGCACACCGGGATACTTTTCCTCCAGTTCCTCCCGGAGCGCCTCATGATCGGTCCCCAGCAGATCGTCGATGCAGCTCACGAAGACACCCATGACTTTCGGCCGTCTTCCTCTCCGGTCCAGAAAACTGAAAAGCTCCTCCAGCGCATCCAGCAGCATCTGTTCATAATCGCCGGAGACGATGGACTGTTCGGTCAGAAACAGGTATGATACCCGGTTCTTTCGGCCCTCCATCCTTGCCCCCAGTGCGCCGTGGCGCCCACAGGCAGAAGGACTGACGAAAATGAAGTAGCTCTCCGGAATCAGCTGAGCAATTTTCAGGACTCCCCAGCCGCCGTGGGCCGGCGACGCGTAATGCAGGCTGTTTTCAAACACATTTTCGAGCAGGCTGCAGCTCATCCGCACTCACCTCCAACACTTTCTCTGCCAGATTCCGGTACTGATCCGCCATCTCCGAGTCCGGAAGCGCCTCGATTACCGTCATTCCCTGATCCTCTGCCTGCTGAACCGCGCCGTCCCGCGGGATCACGCAGAGCACCGATTCGCCCATTTCATCTGCGGCTTTCTGAACGATTTCCAGTTCATTTTCCACATTTCTCCGGTTCAGAATGAGACCGCCGAGTCTCGCATAACCCCGTTTTTCAAACTGGTGAACCGCAGAGACAATGTTGGAAGCCGCATAGAGCGCCATCATTTCCCCGGATGTCACCACCAGCACGTGATCCGCATATCCCTCGCGGATCGGCATGGCAAATCCGCCGCAGACCACATCCCCCAGAACGTCATAGAGCACAATGTCCGGCTGGTATTTTTCATATGCACCGAGTTCTTCCAGCTTGTCGAAGGCGGTGATGATGCCGCGTCCCGCGCAGCCGATTCCCGGCGTCGGACCTCCGGCCTCCACGCAGAGAATTCCGTGAAATCCCTCAAACACAATATCTTCCAGCTCCACATTGTTCGGACCCTTATCCCGAATTCTGTCCAATACCGTCGGAATCTTCCTTCCGCCCATCAGACACTTCGTCGAATCGGATTTCGGATCGCAGCCGATCTGCATCACCCGATATCCCAGAACAGACAGCGCCGCCGCCAGATTCGACGTGGTGGTGGATTTTCCGATCCCGCCCTTTCCGTATACTGCAATTTTTACCATCGTCTTTTTCCTCTTCCTGACCGGTACATCGCTCAAAATGCCCGGCCATTCCCTCTGACCGGTGCATCGGTCAGAATACCCGGGCTTTCCCTCTGACCGGTGCATCGGTCAGAATGCCCAGACTTTCCCTCTAACCAGATAATTCAGGAAGGATGCACCGGTTGCATTTACAAAACTTTTGTTATACAATCTTTACTATAGTTAGTTTTTGCTTACCATAGTATGGTCAGAAGTTCCATACCAACGTGTTATCTGACGCTTTGCAGTTGTTGCGAACGAAAGCAGTCCCGCAAAACGTGCATTATCCCATTGGTTTATACATTCTAACCATTGTTAGTCATAACTCACTAACACGAAGTACTTTATCAAAATGACAGAGCATTTTCTGTTGCGCAGGCAACACTTTAAAGCAATATGAGAGATTTTTCCGAAATACCAAAGGCCAAACTGTTCCGCAATCTGACGGATGACGAGATCCGACAGCTCGTCCGTCACACCTCCTATTTCATATCCAGCTTTAAAAAGGGAGCGGAGATCTTTCCGCCGGACTCTCCCATCTCACATTCCGGCATCATTCTATCCGGTGAGATCGACGTGATGCATCTGTCCCTCTCCGGAGACGAGGAACTGGTGGGCCGGAACCGCACCGGTGACATCATTGCACCCGCTTTCTGCATCACGGGAATTGAGAACAATCTCTCGCACTTCCGCGCGGCAAAGGATTCGGAGATTCTGTTTCTGGACATCCATTCGCTTCTTGCCCATCCGGTCAATGAATCGTTTTACTCCAAATTCATCGCCAATCTCACGACGATCCTTGCGACAAACAACATCATTCTCAACCGAAAAATTCAGCTCCTCACCCAGAAATCTCTGAGCAAGAAACTGATGACGTATTTTATGCAATTGTCACGGGAATCGAAGAGCCGGACCTTCCGGCTTTCCTTCACCAGAGAGCAGCTCGCCCAGTATATCTCCTCCGAGCGTTCCAGTGTATGCCGTGAGCTCGGCCGGCTGCAGGACGACGGCCTGATCCGGGTGAACGGGAACGAGATTACGATTCTGGAACCGGTGGGGTAAAATACATCTTGTATTTTAAAAAGAGCTGCTTCCAGAGTGCGCATGTTTCACGGTCTTCTGGGTTGCGCTCATGTTTTTGAGCATCTTCTCCTGTGTCCGTTCCAGCGTATCGGTTGTGGTGGCAATATAGTTTTTGTCTGTATAGATCGGGAAGTTTTTCCGAGGCCGGAGAAGAAAGAATAGGAATCCAGCATCTCGTACTGCGCGAAATTCTGGACCGCACCCTTGAATCCGTCATAGATCCGCTTGTCTTCCATCGGCTTTAACTCCCGGAATGCCGCATCTGCTGCCTCATCAACGTGCTACGGAGATAGAAAGTATTACTAAAATGATTAACTGTGGCGACCCGTCTTACGGTGGCGCCATGTATGCATGTCCAAAATGCGGTCATCTTTTCCTTCTTCGTTCTAACTGGCGAGCAGGGCATAAATGGATGCTTCGTCCATTTATGTGTTTGCCGTTGGGGATTCCCAAACCCTTTTTCACACATCCGTGTGGCTGCGCGTTTCTGCGAAACGCTTCCTTTGGTTCCCTATGGGCCCTCTAAAAAGCAAAAAACGGAGCCAGACACCAGATGATTTTTCTGATGTCCGGCTCCGTAGAGTCATTCTTGTATCTATTAGCCATTTTTAATTTTTTTCTGCTTTTGGCTAATTCATGCCTCTAACAGCCAATCAGCTAAATCGACAATTTTTATACCTTCGTATTGGTATTCATCATTTCTTGTACGCGCGATAAGCATTTTAGGATATGCATCTTTTATCTGCAAAAGTGGTGAAACTTCTCTCTCAAAAGTCTTATCATCGCTTATGTTATCGGATACTTGAATTCATGAATTATTCGTCGATGCCAACTCAGTAATCAATTCGACTACCTTCCGTGCGCCGTTCTTATCAAGTTTATGCCCCATCTCGATATGATAGACTTTTGATTGGTCATCGTAGTATTTACTAAGAATGTCCTCATTTGCTGCAGTCTTGTCTTCGGTTCCATATATCAGAAAAGTCTGTTTTCGGAGATCAGCGTCGAATGTCTTACTAAAGAATTCACTCTTTACATTATCAATCGACTCTAGAAAATCCGGTGTTAACTTCTGGTTCTGTTCGGTACATAAAGCTTTAATCCGCATTAGATTATCCGGGAGGGCTACATTGATCATTATTTTGGGGATGTCAGGAATCTGCATAGCATAAAACGCTCCTAAAGAAGAGGCGACTATCACATCATAATGATTCCGAGAGATCAGCTTATTGAGTTTCTCTTTCATCTTATCCGTGTTGGTAAGGGGGAAATCGGGAGCGTCTAAATGATATGGTATTTTACTTAAGTCAAGTTCATCACAAAGTAAGCTCCATGAATGACCATATCCTGTGCCAAGATAACCATGAACGTAAAGGATTTGTATATCCCTGTTTTTACAAGCTGCATTGAGATACAGCATATCGGATGGAATCTCAACAGCTCTTCCCCATTCCAGTCTGGAAACGAGCATCTCTGACACACCTATTTTTCTCAATCCCGGTATAGAATCATGACCGGTAACGACGATCTGGCCACCTGTTTCAAATACCGCGTTGAATACAGAAATGAATTCTTCCGTGCTTACATCCTTGCCTGCCAGATAGTGTATATCATCTACAAGGAGGACATCTGCAGTTCGATATTTCTCTCTGAATTCCTGTCTTGCAGATGATCGAATTGCGAAAATAAGATCATCTACAAAATCCTTTGTTCTAATTCGTACGACGCGCAAATCGGAATAGGATTTTTGTAAGTACTGTTCAATAGCATGTAGAATATGCGTCTTTCCGGTCTGAGTATCCCCATAAATATATAGTGGGTTTGCAGTTTTACCAAGGTGATCTACTACAGATCTTGCAGCTAAAAAGGCTTCCCTGTTATTCTTGTTCAGATAAAAATTATCGAAGCTGTATTTTGACATACGGAGCACCTCCTACACTACGGTATTACCGTTTTCACTCATGATTCTTTGAATATCTATTCGGACTAACGTTGTTTTTTCGAGAAGTTCTGAGGCAAGCCTGTCGAGAAGGGGTCTGTGTTTTGCCAGGAGCTTCTTAACTTCAAGATAGTTTCTTTCCAAAACCATCGCCGCTGCTCTATTTCTGTTTTCTGCGACATACGCATCAGAACGATCTTCTATCCAGTTGTGGAACCCAAACATGCACTCATTATCAACCAGGCACATAGCTTTACGAAATGCATTACGGAGATCCGCATTTGCCCCCATATCGGTCTCACCAAAGACCAGTTCTGTCGTTGCTTTTCCCGCAAGCGACGCTTTGATCATCGCTTCGTTGTATTCTGCGCTGCAGTTTTTCTTTTCTTCCGGTCGAAAATACCGTACAAAACCGTAACTGTCATCATTTGTTTTTCGGATTGACATGATGCTTACGCATCCGGGATCCAATAGCTCAGAAATGAGAGCATGACCCGATTCATGGTAGGCGATTTTCTTCAAAATGTCTTCCGGGAGTGTATCGCTGCTTTCCGGCGCATCAAAGATCAGATCCAGGCAGGAATCAATGATGTTTTGCATGGTCACTTTCTGTTGGCGATGGAAAGCTGCTTTGATTGCCGCATTATTGATTACGCTTTCTAATGTGGCGCAGGATTCCCCGTCCAGCATTCTCGCAATGGATTCCACATCCATTTCATCGAAGAGACTCGATTTTTCAATGTAATGCTTAATGATTTCTGCCGCTTCATCCTTTTGTGGAAGACGAATTCTTAGCCTTTTCCCTATTCTTCCAGGTCTTAAAAGTGAATCAGGGATTTTTCGGAGATTGTTGACGGTTGCTATCACGAACACGTCGTAATCGCTGATTTCATCAATGCACGACTGAACCGTTACAAACTCTTCTGCATCGCAGTCATCTTCACTCTGCTCCGAAAATTTATCCAGATCATCCAGAAGAACGATCGACGGTGCATGTCGTTTAGCTACTTCAAAAGTGTCGGATATCGTCTTAATAAACTTTCCGTCGGAGACCTTTTTTCTACATATGTATTCTTTCCGCCCCGTGGATTCGATCAAACACTGGGCCATTGTTGTCTTTCCGGTACCGGGTCTTCCGTAAAGGACTAATCCGTCCTTTAAACCAGCACCAAGTTTTTGATAGATGTCTGGATGATTTAGCATATCGCTGATGATCCGGAGTTCCCGTTTTATGTCTTCATATCCTACGATTTTTTCGAAATGATCTTTCATGTTGCAGCCTCCTTCTAAAATGCCATGTACTCTTTTGATTACATAATAAAAAAAGCAATGCGCATTTTTTTGCACATTGCCAAAATCTATTCTGATGTCGGAAGCTTCATTGAATTATCGGGATCTCGAAAAACATTTTCAGGATATGAGGTTTCTGTTTTAAGTATAAACCCGATGCACTATAGCACATCGGGTTCTCGTTCATATTACGATAAAGTTACACCAAATAATTCTTCAAAGGCGCAGTTTGCCTTCCCCTTCAGTTACCTTTAATCTTGACCAGTTATATCCACAACAATAATCTTGGCATCGTATTTGACGCAATAATACTTCAATCTATCCTTTAGTTTATTTTTATTCAGTTCTTTTAGACATCTTTCATCTTCTATGCATGGATGGTAGCTATTTGCGAGCATGATTCCATTCACTCGCTCCATCCCCTTTTTCAGTTCAGCATAACCTCTGCAATTGTCTCCTTCGTTTTCAGCCAAATGAAATAATCCGGTGTTACTAACGAGATCCAACATATAATTTGAATAAAAGAAAATCTCTGTGATTATGCCGATCATGTTGTTGTTATACTTTAATTCTATAATATTTATGGTATTTCCATCTTTGTTCCATAAATCGATGGCGGAATGCCCGTATGTAAAAACAGCGGTATCCTTTGATTTCTCTCCACTAAATAATCCAACTGGCAGTTGGCGATAGACCTTCCCAGTTCCAATATCCGGCGTTTCACCTAACACTTTTTTTAAGATCCCATCCTCAGACAGCTTTTTTTCAATACTATTTTCATCAATTCTATCGGATTCTTCTGCTTCTTTTGTAGGCTTATTATTAACTAATACGTTTTTGTCAATAAAATCGCGAAATCTATTTATCTCCGCTTCTAAGGGGCTATCAACGCTAAACCAATTGTATTGTTCTGAAAACTTCATTATTCGGTAAATAAACCTATTAAAATGACCGTGCCCTATAAAGCTGTCCTTTGGAAAACTCGTGATTTTATTCACTTTTAAAACGACATCCTTCTGTGAACATATATGCGCTACAATGGCCCAACCCTCAAAGGCATTACCGGTATCTTGCATGTTATCTTCAACAACTTTTTTGCCATCAAGCGTTATCGTTACGACAGCCCCATCAGAGTCAATCGTTATAGCTTCCGGTATCTGTGTTCTCTTAAATTTCGCACATATTTCCTTTTCAATAGAAGTTGTTTCTCTTTTCATATTATATCCAACCTCCCATTCAAACAACAATCAGTTCTCCATCTGTTACATGTTTCCATGCGGTGTTAATTGGTATCATAAAGCCATTCTCACCGTTATCATTTACATTTGTGTGATTTATAATCAGCTTATCAGGTTTTACGAGTTCAATCACCTTCTCCAGATCTTCTTTCGTAATGTGCCCGGAGACATGAATCGTCTCCTGAGTTTTCGCAATATCAAGAAGCTTCTTAACCCCCGGTAGGGATCGGTATCCGCTCCACATGGAATAGATCAGAATCGTTTCCTCAGGGTACTCATCAAAGTATTTTTTTACAATCTCATAGAACTTCTCATTGGCTCTCACCACCATTCCGAATCCCTTGTTTTCGATTCGGTCTTTAAGGTAATCGCTATAGTACAACACTTTATGCGACTTATACGCCGCTTCCCGCTCTTCATCCGCAATCTCCAGAATACTCTTTTGGTAGTCATCCGTGATCACATATTGGCCATACGGGACCTGTCTGGAGAAAGCGGCGATCCGGTCAATGTTGGAGGATGACGTAAACAGAAAGACATACTTGTATTTCCGTTTTAACTCTTTGAAACGTTTTTCGACATCCTGTTCCGTTTTATAAATTCCACGGTAATCCTTGGTGAGATTTGTTCCCTCGGTAATCATGAGGTCGATATGCCCCATTTCCCGGAAAGTCCTTCCCATCCGTTCCGTGTAAAACCCGTGCATTCGATAGTCTCCGGTAAGGAGAATCCTCTTTCCCTGACCCTCGACTAAGAACATTAAGGAATCGATCGCGGAATGGTCTGATTCGATCGGCGTGATCTTCAGGTCTTTGATGATGACGGGAACACCATAGTCTAAATCTCTTGCTCCGTCAGCCCAGACCTCCTGCCCATGACACTGCATATGTTTTTGCTGTGCCAGGAGTAGTTTTCTTGCTGTTTTCTGCATATACACAGGGATGCCTGCTTTGATGCGCGGAATCTCTCCCACATGATCGCCGTGGTAATGCGTCAGAAAAATGGCATCACAATCCGTCTCTCCTTTTGTTACACCTTCAACGCTCAAGAGATCTTGGTCTCCTTCGCCCTCTAACGGCGAGCCAAGGTCAAAAAGGATTCTTGCGGTATCCGTGGCAATTTCGGTACATACTCCGCCAATCTGTCGCATTCCTCTGTGCGGTATTACTTTAATCATTATTTTCCCTCCTCTTTGCCTAGACCGGGTTCGAGTCTTTATATTTTCTGTAAACACTCAGCGCTGCCTGCCTGATCCGGTTTCTCATGCTTTCCGGCTCCAGAACCTCAATGTTTTCGCCAAATTGCATTGCCCAATAGAAAAATGCCTCCGGATTGCATTTCAGATCAACGTAGATGTCGCTCCCTTCGCCTAACTCTACCCGGAAGGTTTTTCCGAAACTGTCGATCAGGGAATCCATCAGGATTTCATTGGTCTTTAATCGGATATGTTCACTTTCCCCGGAGTACATATAGACACGTTCCGCAATGTATTTCGAGAGATCAAGTCCGTTCTCCAGTCCCTTGACACTTTTCATGGGTTTTCGGTTCTCATCGAGGATCTCAACATTCGTGATACGATCCAGCCGATAATGCGAGATCCCGTCATACTTATCGTAATTGCCCAGCAGATAGTATTTTCCTTTGTCGCTGAGCATCTGATATGGATTCACAATGTATTTGATGTCCCGTTTGGGATGGAGCTTAAAGTCGATCCCGTATTGCAAGTAGGAAAAGCTGATCTTTTTTCCTTTTGAAATTGCCGTGTCTATCACGGCAATGGAATTCATTACCGTTTTGTTTTCGGCATTTTTCCCGCTGGACGTGCAATGAATATGCGCTACATGGGACTTAAAATATTTGTTCGAATGCTTTTCAAGCTTTCTTACAAGGGAGTGGGCTTCCTTATCTGTTATGGCTCCGGAAGTGAAAATGCTGTCGATCAGAATTCGAAGCTCGGCATCCGTGTATGCTCTTGTCTTAAGGTAGTACCCTTTCTCCGAGGCGATATCGTATCCCATCTCTCTTAGCGACACGACGTTACTTTTGATCGCTCGCCTTTCGCAGTCCATACCATAATTTGTTTTCAACAGATCTATGATATCCTGCTGTAGGAGCCTGTGGTCACTGTCAGAGTATTCCCTCAGGATATCCAGTATAAGCATGTTTAACATCTTCTTTGTTCCGGTACCGTACATATTGCATTCCTCAGATTGATTATATTTCGTGGTATGTATTTTCTTTATACCACGATCCAATGTGCGTTTTTTAGCACATTTACCTCTAAGCAATCTCGGCGTATTCTTATTGTTTATAATTGAGTCACAAGATTTTGATTTAAAAGCTGTTTTGGATAGATAGCATCATAGCCAAAAAAAGCATAAAAAAAGAGGAACTAAGCAGCACTGTTGAGCGCTTTCCGCTTAGTTCCTCACTTTTTCATTTTAAGCGGCTGACGGGAGTCGGACCCGCCTCCTCGGCTTGGGAAGCCGATGTACTACCGATGTACTACAACCGCATATCAAATACACAAAAAGTATAACACAATTCAAACAAATGTCAATAACAAGCCGTGAACCGTTCCAAGCAGGCCCCCACCGCCCAAAGGCAGTTGGGGGCCTGCTTGCTGTTTTGTCTTCTGCCGTTTTTCTCCGAAATATGCGCGTTCCTTCCCGGCTCAGCCCTTTGGAATCTCGGACACTTTCTTTCTCAGATAACGGAAAACATCTTTTCTGGTCACAATACCGATGAAGAATTTCTGATCATCGAGCACCGGCACAAAGCTCTGCTGCTCGATCTTGCCGTAGAGATCCTCCATGTCCGCATCGATCCGGACTGCGACATTGTCGCGGAATCTCGGCACCTCTGTCACCTGAATCTTTTCCAGCTCATCCGCCGTCATCGCGTCAATTTTATCCCGAACAACCCTGAGAACATCTCCCTCCGTGATCGTTCCCAGATAATACCCCTTGTCATTCAAAATCGGCAATGAGTGATAACGGTCTTTCGTCAGCATATCCATGGCTGTTTTGAGGTTATCCACATCGTGAATGCAAACTACTTCCGCCTTCGGTGTCAGGAAAAACAGAATGTTCATCTTGAATCCTCCTTGCATGTCAATGTTGCCTGATTTTCGGGTCCGGCAGGCACCCTTCCGGGCTGATGGTTCGAAGAAGGATACCGCCTGCCTGCGGACTTTATTCGTACCCGGTAAACTCCGATCGTTGGCTATGTCCAAAACCGGATCCACCGTTTGCAATGCATCAATCTTCTCTCTTCGGGCTGATCTCTCCGTCTCTCTTGCAGATGGAATTCCTGTCGACACAGCCCCGAAGGCTTGTGAGCGGGTAGACATTGGAATCCCGGCCAACCACGGCTCCCGGATTCAGTACCGTGCCGCAGCCGATCTCCACTCGGTCACCCAGCATAGCACCGACTTTCTTGCGGCCGGTGTCAATGTCGCCTTCCTCTGTATGGATCTGAACGTGTTTCTTGTCCGCCTTTACATTGGATGTGATGGAACCTGCACCCATATGTGCGTGATAACCGAGGATCGAATCACCGACGTAGTTGTAATGCGGCGTCTCCACGGCATCAAACAGAATCACATTCTTCAGTTCGGTGGAATTTCCGACCACCGCGCCTTCTCCGATCAGTGCACTCTCTCGGATAAACGCGCACTGTCTCACCTGTGCCTTCGGTCCGACGATAACCGGACCGTGCAGATACGCACTGTCAAATACGACCGCCGTCTTGTGAACCCAAACATTCTCTCCTCTCAGCTCATATTCTTCGGGATTCAGTGACTTTCCGAGTTCCGTGATGAAATCGGAAAGTCCGGCCAGTGCCTCCCACGGATATGTGAACTGCATGAGATAGTCTTTTGCCATGGTATGTGTCAGATCATAGAGTTCTGTGATCTTCGTATCTGCCTTCTTCATATGCTGATTTCTCCTCGCAATGGTATCGTTGATACCGTTTTATTTTCCGGACTCGGATTGCGGAATGTGCCCCGGCTGCTTCGCTGCCGCAAACCGCTTCATGAATCCTTCCGTTTCGCCGCCTTCTTCCGCGGTGAAGATCCTTTCTTCGCCCAGTGTTTCCGCCCCTGGTCGTAGATCTCATTCTCTTTATAGTATTTTGCAAATGTATCAAACAGAGCCATAAAATCGCCGGCGGACGCTCTTCCGTTGATGGCGGCCGCAGTCCTGCGGGAAACAAAATCACTCAGTTTTGTCATATACTCGTCGCCGGTGATGGTACCTTCCGACACCTGCGTCAGGCCTCTCTCCCAGCTGGCGGTCAGAGACGGCTCCAGAAGCGGCCGCATCGCAGAACCGACCACCACATATATACATTCGCCCAAAAATGCCGGTGTTATAACCTGTGTTTTCTTATTCAGGCTGAGATATCCGATGGAAAAGAGTTTTTTCAAAATGTCGGCTCTCGTCGCACTGGTTCCGATTCCGCTTCCCTTGATCTCCTCCCGGAGTGTCTCATCCTCGATGAGCTGTCCGGCGTTTTCCATCGCAAGAATCATCGATCCGGAAGTATACCGCTTCGGCGGCGAGGTCTCTCCCTCCTTGATGGCAAGTTCGTCCAGATCTACCTTCGATCCTTTCCGGAGCTTCTCCAGAAGGGCAAGAAAGGCCGGATCCGACAGATCCGCATTGTTTTTTGCATCCGTATCTTCTCCGGAAGCCTCGTCTCCGTTCATTCCCGCTCCAGCGTCCGGCGCAGAACCAGAAGACGCGTCCTGTGCGGAAGCCGTCTCCTCCTTCTTCCGGTATGCTGCCGGGATTCCGGCAACCTTGAAAAATCCGGGATCCTCCAGTGTCTTGAAATTCGCAAAGAAATGTTCTCCCCGGTCCGTGATCTCGATCGAATACTTCCGGAAAACCGCCGGAGGACAGAAAATGCTGAGGAAACGACGGCAGATCAATTCATAGATCTTCCGCTTCTGCTCCGTCAGACTGTTCAGCGCGCCGAGACCGCTTCCGGTGGGAATCACGGCGTAGTGATCCGTAATCGCGCTGTCGTTGACGTATTTCGTCTTTGTGATGGACTTCCATCGCCCCATCTCCAGGACATCTCCCGCAAGAGCTGCCATCGGTCCGTAATGCATGATGCCCCGGATATTCCGGTCGATCTCCTTCGCCACCGCCGTCGAGAGAACTCTCGCGTCGGTTCTCGGATAGGTCACAAGCTTTTTCTCATACAATTCCTGAATCACCGCCAGGGTCTGATCGGGACTGAGTTTAAAGATCTTCGAGCAGTCATTCTGCAGCTCCGCCAGATTGTAGAGCATCGGCGGATTCCGAAGTTCCTTCTTCTTGTCCACCGACGCGATCACACCCGGTTCCTTCTCCGGCTGCGTGAGAAAGCGTATCAGCGCCTCCGCGTCTTCTTTTTTCGCAAAGCCGTTCTCCTTATAGAGGAGCGGGCTCTGGAAATACTTCGATCCCTGGACGGCTTTCCACTCTGCGTCAAAGGAGAAATGCCGGCCTTCCGCATCTTCCAGTCCGAAGGCTGCGATCACGCGATAGAACGGCGTCTTGACAAAATTTCGGATCTCGCGTTCCCGCTTCACGACCATTCCGAGAACGCAGGTCATCACGCGTCCCACCGAAATCACGGTACGCTCCGCACGGCGGTAATTGGTGATCGCCTGTCCGTACTTCAGCGTCAGCGCCCGTGAAAAATTGATTCCCATCAGATAATCTTCCTTCGCGCGCAGATAAGCCGCGTCTGAGAGATTGTCATATTCCGCCTCATCCTTCGCCTCCCGGATCCCGCGGCGGATCTCCTCTTCGGTCTGGGAATCGATCCAGACACGTTTCTGTTTCTTGTCTTTTACGCCGGCCATCTGCGCGACCAGACGGTAAATGTATTCTCCCTCCCGTCCCGAGTCGGTACAGACATAGATGGTGTCCACATCTTCCCGGTTCAGAAGCCCGGAAACAATCTCAAACTGCTTTTTGACATCCGGGATAATCTCATATTTCCATTCCTCCGGAATAAACGGCAACGTTGCCAGACTCCATCGGCGATATTTCTCATCATAAGCTTCCGGATAACTCATGGTGACCAGATGTCCGACACACCAGGTAACCACAAAGCGGTCATTTTCCAGATATCCGTTTCCGGCTCTCCCGCTCACCTGCAGTACCTGCGCGAACTGCTGCGCCACACTGGGCTTCTCCGCAATAAATAGCGATTTACTCAAGGTTTTTTCTCCGTTCAAAATCGATTGCCCCATGCTGCAGACATGCGCTTCGGGGCCGCATGCCATATTGACCGGCAGTGTCCGATCCATTTATCTTTATTATACCTTAACCCAAAGGGAAAACAACAAAACATTCCCTTAACATTTCCGATAACCACCGGTCCCGCTGACACGGATCCGTTTCCACCGGCGGCATCGTGCTTTCCAGTTCCATGGCATTCCGGTTCCGTGGCAAAGAAAAAAGAGGGGCCGGATGCTTTCGCATCCAAACCCCTCCGTTCTGTTCGTAAAATCTCCCGTTCAGGAATTTATTCAATCGGGAATTTATCCAATCAGGAATTCCCCCGAAGGAAACACACCAGATCTCTGCATTTCCTTATCATTTTGTCGCTTGCTGTACCGTCGGATCACTTCGCCTGAATGTATCCTTCCTCTGTCAGAAGCTCTGCACAGAGAACCGCGCCGCCTGCCGCACCGCGAAGGGTGTTGTGCGCAAGGCCCACAAACTTCCAGTCGTACACGGAATCCTCTCTCAGACGGCCGATGGAAACACCCATGCCGTGCTCATAGTCCACATCCAGCTTAACCTGCGGACGGTTGTCCTCCTCCAGATACTGGATGAACTGCTTCGGTGCGCTCGGAAGATCATACTCCTGCGGAAGACCACGGAAGTTTCTGAGCTTCTCGATAAGCTGCTCTTTGGTCGGCTTCTTGCGGAACTTTACAAATACCGCTGCAGTGTGTCCGTCCAGAACCGGAACACGGATGCACTGGCTGGTGATCTTCGGTTCCTGTGCCTTCACGATCTGTCCGTTCTCGATGTGACCGAAGATGCGGAGCGGCTCCTGCTCACTCTTCTCTTCCTCGCCGGAGATGAACGGAATGATGTTCTCAACCATTTCCGGCCAGTCTTTAAAAGTCTTTCCGGCACCGGAGATCGCCTGATATGTGGTTACCACAACCTCGTACGGTTCAAACTCTTTCCATGCTGCAAGCGCCGGCGCATATCCCTGAATCGAGCAGTTCGGCTTAACGGCAATGAATCCTCTGGTGGTTCCGAGGCGCTTTTTCTGATCCTCGATAACCTTAAAGTGCTCCGGGTTGATCTCCGGAACAACCATCGGAACATCCGGTGTCCAACGGTGCGCGCTGTTGTTGGAGACAACCGGAGTCTCGGTCTTCGCGTAATCCTCCTCGATCTTGCGGATCTCATCCTTCGACATGTCAACCGCGCTGAAGAAGAAGTCTGCCTTCGCCGCAACTTCCTCAACCTTGCTGACATCCTCAACGATCATGTTCTTAACGTTCTCCGGCATCGGAGCGGTCATTTTCCAGCGTCCACCGACAGCCTCTTCATATGTCTTTCCGGCTGATCTCGGACTTGCCGCGAGAACGGTAATCTCATACCACGGATGATTTGCAAGCAGAGTCACAAATCTCTGGCCGACCATACCGGTTGCGCCAAGAATTCCTACGTGAAGCTTTTTATCCAGTTTCTTCATTGGTGATGCCTCTCTTCCTGAGCTTACGCCGCACACTGGAAAATGGTGCCGCGCGGTTGAATACTCTTTTTACCCCATCGCTTCAGAAAGATGAATCTTTCTAAAGTGGAATGTGAATTTCGTTCTATACTAAACCAATTCATGACAAAAAGCAATATCTTTTCATCTTTTTATAGCATGAAATTATGAACCGTCCGAAACACACTTCCTATAATTCTGCGCTCTGTCCGCGCTGCTGATCAGTCCGTGACTGCCGCCGCGGTCTCCAGAGCGACTTCCATCATTTCCACAAAGGTCTTTTCTCTCTCTTCCGCCGTCGTCGCCTCGCCGGTGACAAGCGAATCCGAGATGGTCATGAGAGCCAGCGCTCTCGCGCCGCCGTAGGCCGCATTGGCATAAAGCGCCGCCGATTCCATCTCCACGGCAAGGACGCCCATATCCTTCCACTGGACGCCGATCTCCGGCTTTGCTGCGCCGTAGAAGACATCGGAGCAGTAAACATTTCCCACATGATAGTTTGCACCGCGTTTTTCCGCGGCGTCCACCGCCGTGCGCAGAAGCGTGTAATCCGCCGTCGGAGCGAACTGTCCCGGAAGCCGGAACTGCGTCAGGTACGCCGAATCCGTGCAGGATCCCATGGCAAAGACGAGATCGCGGACATGAACGTCCTCCCGCATCGCCCCTGCGGTGCCCACGCGGATGAGGTTCCGGCACCCGTAGAAATTGATCAGCTCATAGGAATAAATCCCCATGGAAGGACAGCCCATTCCCGTGCCCATCACGGAGATGCGCTTTCCGCGATACTCTCCGGTAAATCCGAGCATTCCTCTCTTCTCATTGAAACATTTCGGATCCGCAAGGAACTTTTCCGCGATGAATTTCGCACGAAGCGGATCTCCCGGAAGCAGAATCGTCTCGGCGATCTCGCCGGCTCCTGCCTCGATATGCGGCGTCGGAATCTTTTTCTCATCTACAGTACTCATTCGGAAGCCTCCTGTCTTTCTGACCTGGTGCCTGTGGTCACTGTGTTATTCCATTCCTGTTCCGGCGTCCGGTCCCGTGACCAGATGGCCGGCCCGACGGTCACGGAGCGAATCTCTCTCCGTTTTTCCTGTGGGGCATTTTTACGTTTTCTTTCATCTTAACATACGCGAAGAATCCCCGCGAAGCATTTTTCTTCGGCAACGGCCTCTTCGGGCAGAACAAGCTACTGTCTGGTTCCCTTTCCGCCGCGCTTTGCGAGTTTCAGCCGGTTCAGGTGTACCTCTTTTTCTTTGTACGGTACATTCAGTTCCGTTCCGGTGGTCAGAAGCCATGCGGTCTGAACTTCATCATTTTTTCCCAGCGTCATGCCCTTCACGCCCTTGGTGCCCTTCTTCATCTCCGACACCTCTTCCAGCATAAAGCGAAGGAAGAATCCGCTCTTCGACTGCAGGACCACTTCATCCATCTCCTCCACCGGAAGAATGGATACCAGAACGTCTCCCTCCATCAGCTTCGTCGCTGCCACCGCACGGTTGTTGGTGATAAATTCAGAGCCCGGCACAACCTTGATCATACCCTGAGCAGTGGTAAAGAGAAGCTTCTGTGATTCCAGATTCTTCGTGCAGAGAATCTGGATCGGCCGCTCCACACTTCCGTCAAACCTGGAAATATTGTCAATCGGCGTACCCTTATCTCTTATTTTTCCGGCCGGAATATCCGCTACCTTCACGGTGTGCAGGGATCCCTGATCCGTAAAGAGGGCGATCCGGTCATCCGTCATGCAGGGAATGATCCACACGTTTTCGCTGTCCACCGTCTCTTTGTTCTTCTCGTAGAGGCTCCGGTCGATGGTCTTCGCATATCCGAACCGGTCGAGCACGAAGACGGCTTCTCTCGCCGCCTCCACCCTCTCCTCGTAGGTCGCGATACCGGAATCCTCGATCTGTGTTCTGCGCTCTTTCGCAAATTCCTTCCGGATAGCGCGGAGGTCTTCGCGGATGACATCATTCATCGACTCTCTGTTTTTCAGAATCTTGCTGTACTTGCGGATCTTCTGAAGGGAATCCAGATACTCCTTCTGCAGCTGGATCAGTTCCAGACCTACCAGCCGGTACAGTCTCATCTGGAGGATGGCTTCCGCCTGTCTCTCGGTAAAATGGAAGCCCTTCGCCTGTTTTTCCAGTGCCGGATCCTGGAAGGTGATGCCGGAGGTATCCCCCGAGATCAGACAGGATCTCGCCTCCTTCAGACTCTTTGCGCCGCGGAGCGTCGCGATGATCAGGTCAATGACGTCGACCGCCTTGATCAGGCCTTCCTTGATCTCCTTGTTCTCCTCTTCTTTTTCCAGAAGAATCTGATACTTTCGGGTGTTGTTCTCATACTGGAAATCCAGATAATTCTTCAGGATGGACCGGAGCGTCATGGTCTCCGGGCGTCCGCCGGCGATGGCAAGCATGTTGACGCCGAAGGTGTCCTCCAGTCGGGTCTTCTTATAGAGGATGTTCCGGATCCGCTCAATGTCCGAGCCTTTCCGCAGTTCCAGCACAATGCGGATACCTTCTTTGTTCGACTGGTTCGAGATGTCCGTCACCTCGGTAAGGGTGCGGTTCTCCACCAGCGCCGCGATGTCCGTCAGACATTTCGCGATGCCGGCGCCCACCATCGTGTACGGAATCTCCGTGATGACGAGCTTGTCTTTATCGCTCTTGCGCTGTCCCTCCTCAAGGACGATCTTTGCGCGGAGGCGAAGCTTGCCCATACCGGTCTCATAGATCTCCTCGAGATCGCTCTTATTGGCCACAATGCCGCCGGTGGGAAAATCCGGTCCGTGGAGTTTTTCCAGAAGCTCCGATGTGCTGAGTTCCGGATTGTCAATGTACGCCATAACGGTGTCGATGACTTCGCCGAGATTGTGTGTCGGAATGCTGGTACTCATGCCGACCGCAATGCCTTCGGAGCCATTGACCAGAAGATTCGGAACCCTTACCGGCAGAACCTCCGGCTCGGTCTCCGTCTCATCATAGTTCGGCACAAAGCGCACGGTCTTATCCAGATCTTTCAGATAGACGTCCTGAGCGAACTTCTCCAGCCTTGCCTCGGTGTATCGCATCGCCGCCGCGGTATCGCCCTCGATGGAGCCGAAATTGCCGTGGCCGTCAATCAGCTTCATACCCTTCTTAAACGGCTGCGCCATCACAACAAGCGTGTCGTAGATCGAGGAATCGCCGTGCGGATGATATTTACCCATGGTGTCGCCGACGATACGCGCCGATTTGCGGTGTGGCTTATCCCAGTCAACCTTCAGCCGTTCCATATCGAACAGCACTCTTCTCTGTACCGGCTTTAAGCCGTCCCTCGCATCCGGGATGGCTCTGGCCGTGATAACGCTCATCGAGTAGTTGAGGTAGCTGCGCTGCATCTCCTCTGAATACTCTGTGGTAATAATTTTCTCTGCCATGTTGATCTCCAAATGTATGTACGATTGCGTTATGCGTCGATGACCGCTTCATCCGCGTGGTCGTGGATGAAATCTCTTCTCGGCGGAACCTCGCTTCCCATCAGCATCTCTGTCACCTCAGAGGCAAGACGTCCGTCCTCAATCTCGACGCGCTTCAGAACGCGGTTCTCCGGATCCAGTGTGGTCTCCCAGAGCTGCGCCGCATCCATCTCACCGAGTCCCTTATACCGCTGAAGAGTGAAATCACCCTTGTGGGTCCTGCGGTATTTCTCCAGCGCCGCGTCGTCGTACAGATATATGCCCTCGCCCTTCTTCGGAACCACCTTGTAAAGCGGCGGCATGGCGATATAAACATGTCCCTCGTTGATCAGGTCCGGCATGAACCGGTAGAAAAAGGTGAGCAGCAGGGTATCAATATGACTTCCGTCGACATCGGCATCCGTCATCAGGATGATTTTGTCATATCGGAGTTTGGTGATATCAAAATCGTTTCCGTATCCCTCGGAGAAACCGCAGCCGAAGGTGTTGATCATTGTCTTGATCTCCGCATTCGCCAGAACCTTGTCCATCGATGCCTTCTCCACGTTCAGAATCTTACCGCGGATCGGCAGGATCGCCTGATACTGGCGGTTTCGTCCCATCTTCGCGCTGCCGCCCGCGGAATCTCCCTCGACGATGAAGATTTCACATTTGGAGGCATCCCGGCTCTCACAGTTCGCCAGTTTTCCGTTGCTGTCAAAGGAAAATTTCGGTTTTGACAGCATATTGGTCTTCGCCTTTTCCTCGCTGCGGCGGATCTTTGCGGATTTCTCCGCGCAGGCGATGATATTCTTCAGTGTCTCCACATTGCGGTCAAAGAACAGTGTCAGCTCGTCACCGGTCACGGATGCCACCGCCTTCGACGCATCCTGACTTCCGAGCTTTGTCTTGGTCTGGCCCTCAAAGACCGGATCCGGATGACGGACCGCAATCAGCGCGATCATGCCGTTTCTTGTGTCCGCGCCGGTAAAGTTGGTGTCCTTTTCCTTGAGAATGCCCAGTTCTCTCGCATAACTGTTGATCAGCTGGGTAAATCTTGTCTTAAAGCCGACCAGATGGGTTCCGCCCTCCGTCGTGCAGATATTGTTGCAGAAGCCGAGAATATTTTCCTCAAACTCATTGACGAACTGGACCACCGCGTCGACCTGAATCCCGTCGCTCTCTCCGTGAAAGCTGATGGGATCGCAGACCCGCTCTTTTCCTTTGCTGATCTCCTCGACATATGCCACGATACCGCCCGGCTCGTGGAAAGTCACCTCTTCCTCTTCGCCCTTTCGGTCGTTTTTATAGAAGATTGTGAGTCCCGGATTCAGATAAGCGATCTCATGGAGTCTGGACTTCAGCCAGTCCGCCCGGAAGCGGATGGTCTCGAAGATCGTTTCATCCGGGAGGAAATTCGTCCTGGTTCCTCTCTGACGGCTTTTTCCGACAACCGGAAGAAGTCCGTTCACCAGTTCAACCGTTGGTTTTCCCTTCGCGTAAGCATCATGGAACACCACACCGCCTCTGCAGATTGTGATATCCATATGAGTGGACAGCGCGTTGACAACCGACGATCCGACACCGTGAAGACCGCCGCTGGTCTTGTAGGAGTCATGATCGAATTTACCGCCCGCATGCAGTGTGGTCAGAACAACTCGCTCCGCGGAAACACCTTTTTTATGCATCTCAACCGGAATGCCTCGGCCATTATCCTGTACCGTACAGGATCCGTCCTCCTCCAGTGTGACATGAATCTCGGTGCATTCTCCTGCCAGATGCTCATCGACGGAGTTGTCGACCACCTCGTAGATCAGATGATTGAGTCCTCTCGGGCCCAGACTTCCGATGTACATACCCGGTCTTCTGCGGACCGCCTCCAGTCCCTCCAGGACGGTAATACTGTCCGCATCATACTTCGCTGCTGCCATCTATCTTCCTCCTAAATTGTGTTTTATGTATAGCAAATACACTTCGCGGTTTTGTCTCGCCATCTCCGTAATTCAGAGCAATATATTATCTTACTGGAAAATGTCCCCGATGTCAAAATCCCCGGCCCACTCCGGCTTTTCCGCCCAAACAGAAATCTTCTCCTTCGTGAACGGCTGGATCATTTCCATGTTCCAGGCGCAGAGTCCCAGAGGGCTTTCCTCCGGCTTCCCCGACGCATTGATCTCCCGCACTTTCTCCGGATCTCCGGTCCGCCGGAATTCCTCGGCCGCACCGCCCGGGCCGTAGAGAAGATCTCCCGCCAGCGGATGACCGATGGACGCCATATGCACCCGGATCTGATGGGTCCTGCCATGATCGATCCGACAGGCCAGAAGTGTTTTCTCCCCCTGCGGTTCTTCCCGCAGTTCTTTCCGGTGTTTTATCTGCGTTTCCTCGCGACGGTCTCCCACCATTATGTCCCGGTGTCCGAGTATCCGATACCATGTTCTCGCAGGCTTTCCCTCCGGATCCACCTGTCGGAGCATCAGGACGCCCGGTACATTTCCGATGGGGCCTTCGATGCAGCCGTCCGCCCGGAAACATTTCCCGGCTGCCACGCCTTCCGGAGCAGCCAATGCAGCTTCATCCGGCATATCGGTCCGGTTCTTCGGCGATTCCGCATCCGCCCGGATCAGCCCCTCCGCCAAGGCAAGATACGTCTTTTTCATGATTCCTTCTTCCCGCTGTCTGGCGAGAAGCCCCGCAGCGCCGGCATTTTTCGCAACGACAACCAGTCCGCAGGTGTCGCGGTCCAGCCGCCCGATCATGTGGATTTCCCGGGAAGTACCGGTCCATCCCATCCGATACGCGATATGATTGGCCAGGGAATCCGCATAATGTCCGAAGGACGGATGACATACCATACCGGACGGTTTATCCACGATCAGAAGATCTTCATCCTCGTAGCAGACCCGAAGCTCCGCTTTTTCCGGCGGCTCGGCCCAAACGCTTCCCGACTCTTCCGGATCGGTAATATCCAGACATAAACGGTCTCCTTCACGAAGGACCGCCGTGGTCCGGACGCGCACGCCGTTCAGCATGATTCCGTCCGACCGGTATTTGATCCGGCTCATCAGCTTTTCCGAAAAAAGGAGTTCGCCGCGCATCACATCGCGAACCGTTTTTCCGTCTCTCTCCCGACCGATTTCAACCGTCAGGATTCTTCTTTTTTCTTCGCTCATCTCCGGCTTCCCTTCTGCTCTTTCTCATCGTGTCATATTGTATAAAAAAGATCTGACTTCCGCAATATGGTATCCTTTCCCGCCCTGTGATATGATATTGCTGTCTCTGTTTGCAGAGTGATCCGTTTCAGTCTCTGCAAAACATAATACAACCAGAAAGGAATTACCGTGAGATATTACATCGCAGACTGCCATTTCTTCCACGAGATTCAGCTTCACCACATGGACTGCCGCGGCTTTGACTCCGTCGAAGAGATGAACGAATATATGATCCGCCAATGGAATGAAAAGGTCCGCCCGAGAGACGAGGTCGTCATCCTCGGCGATCTCTCCTGGGGCAGCGCGGAGGAAACCAATGACCTTCTGCAGCGCCTCAACGGTATTCTCTACCTGATCCGCGGCAATCACGACCGGTTCGGATCTTCTCCGAAATACGACAGCAGCCGTTTCGTCTGGATCAAGCCTTATGCCGAGATCCACGACAACAACCGCAAGGTTGTCCTCTGCCACTATCCGATCATGTGCTATAACGGCCAGTACCATGAGCACACCGATCATCACGGGGAGACCTATATGCTCTACGGCCATGTTCACGACTCACAGGATCAGCGTCTCATTGAACGGTTTCAGGAGATCACGCTTGCTTCCCGGCTCACTTACGAGGACGGCCGTGAGCGCTCCATTCCCAGCCGCATGATCAACTGCTTCTGCAAATATTCGGACTATAAGCCGCTCTCTCTGGACGAATGGATCGAATGTGACCGGGAACGGCGGAAGAACCGCCCGTTCTGTCCGGAAGGTCTGAAGGACCTGTATATTCCGTAATCCGCCATCCCCTCAATCCCGTTGGGAGCTCCGCGGACTTTGTGTCCTGCCGCTGTTCACCGTCAGGTGACATCTTGTATTGGCGGAACACTTGGCGACGCCTGATCTTTCTTATGACCATACTGCCGTAATGTAACAGCATGCCGCGGCCGGTGTCTCCGGGCTTCGCGGGTTTTCTTTCAGCGGCCTGCGCATCCCCGCGGAGCGTTTTTTTTTCATAGCTTCCTGTAACATTTAAAGTGTGAATTTGTAGAAACAGAAAGATACCTCAGTTAAACTGTAATTGCTGACCCTAGCATAGTTGGCAATAAACAGAACAAAAGAGGTATCTACAGATGAATTTTACACAAAACAAGAAAATCAGGCAAGTAACAGAAAAGACAATGGTAGTTGGTATTGATGTTGGTAGTGAAAAGCATTATTTTAGAGCTTTTGATTGGAGGGGGATTGAGCTTACAAAAAAACCTTTTTGCTTTGGAAATTCAATA
>NZ_FOIL01000011.1 GCF_900101295.1 [Clostridium] aminophilum
CCAACTGTTATCCCCCGGTACAGGGCAGGTTACCCACGTGTTACTCACCCGTCCGCCACTAAAATTACAAAATTCCATCCGAAAACTTCCTTCTGTAATTTCCGTTCGACTTGCATGTGTTAGGCACGCCGCCAGCGTTCATCCTGAGCCAGGATCGAACTCTCTCGTTAAAAGTTTGATCCGGTTTAGACTTAAGCTTGGCTTATTCTTAACCGTTATTACTGTTTAAGGTTTTGTTCTTGAAAATCTCTCGAACTTCAGGCCTCTACCTTATCGGCCTTTGTTCTTGGAATTTTCAGGGTTTTATATACTGTTCAGTTTTCAATGTTCTCGCCGTCTCGCCGACAGCTCATTTAATATATCACAGTGAGTTGTCCGTGTCAACAGGAATTTTTGATTTCTTTTTTTGAAATCCTCTGTTCTTTCGAAGCAGTCATTACTGTTTTGCGACAGCTTCTGTATGATACCTCATTTGCATTTTCACGTCAAGCACTTTTTCAAAAAACACTTTCACAGGGAGAATTTTTCCGGATTTCGCGGAGCTGCTTCCGGATCGCCGCTTATCCCCGAAGCTATTTTACTAACAAAGTCCGCGAAGCGTTTTGGTATCATAGGGGAATTTCAGAGAAATTTCCTATGAAATGGAAAAGATCCCCCCTGCTTTACGCAGAGAGGATCCTTCCGTTTCATTTTATTTCTGTCATCCAATCAAATCATCTGATCCGATGATTCGATTGGATGATTTGATCAGATCATTCCGCCAATCGACATAAACAGCGGAGCGAATACAAGAGATACTACGGTCATCAGCTTGATCAGGATGTTCAGAGCCGGGCCGGATGTATCCTTAAACGGATCGCCGACGGTGTCGCCGACAACAGCTGCCTTATGCGCTTCGCTTCCCTTACCGCCGTGATTACCGTCTTCAATATACTTCTTTGCGTTATCCCATGCACCGCCGGCATTGGACATAAAGATTGCCAGCATAACGCCGGTAACCAGAGAGCCTGCCAGAAGTCCGCCGAGAGATGCCGGTCCAAGAATGATGCCGACTGCAAGCGGAGATACAACTGCCATAATACCCGGAACAAGCATTTCTTTCAGCGCTGCCTGTGTGGAAATCGCAACGCAGGACTTGTAGTCCGGTCTTCCGGTTCCTTCCATGATTCCCGGAATCGTATGGAACTGTCTGCGAACTTCCTCAATCATCTGGTACGCCGCCTTTGATACCGACTCCATGGTAAAAGCAGAGAACAGGAACGGAAGCATACCACCGATCAGAATACCGATGATTACTTTGTGATCCAGAATATCAATCTTATCCAGTTTTACCGCTTCCGCATAGGAAACGAACAGAGCAAGTGCTGTCAGAGCAGCAGATCCGATCGCAAATCCCTTGCCCATTGCAGCGGTTGTATTACCTACCGCATCCAGCTTATCGGTGATCTCTCTTACGCTCTCATCCAGTTCCGACATCTCAGCGATACCGCCGGCATTGTCTGCGATCGGTCCGTACGCATCAACCGCAACCGTAATACCGGTTGTGGAGAGCATGCCAACTGCCGCCAGGGCAATGCCGTAGAGGCCGGAGCATGCATAGGATACGAAAATGCCGACACAGATCAGGAGAATCGGAACTGCTGCGGACTTCATGCCGACTGCCAGACCGGAAATCAGCGTTGTTCCGGCACCGGTCTCAGACTGACGTGCAATCTCCTGAACCGGGCTGTAATCGCCGGAAGTATAATACTCGGTGATCCGACCGATCATCAGACCAACCACAAGGCCTGCCGCCACGGCAATTGTCTGATTATAGCCGCCGAACAGCATATTGCCAAATACCACCGCAACGATCAGCACTACTGCACTCGCAACATAGGTACCGGTATTCAGTGCCTTATGCGGATCGGATTTTTCATCTCCTCTTACAAAGAAGCATCCGATGATGCATGCAGCCAGACCGAAGGAAGCGATAAACAGCGGATACAGGGCACCTGCCGCATTGAAATATACAATGCCGAGTGTCAGTGCGGATACCAGCGCTCCGACATAGGACTCAAAGAGGTCCGCGCCCATTCCGGCTACGTCGCCGACATTGTCACCGACATTGTCTGCAATAACAGCCGGGTTTCTCGGATCATCCTCCGGAATTCCCGCCTCAACTTTACCGACAAGGTCCGCGCCGACATCGGCTGCCTTTGTGTAGATACCGCCGCCGACACGGGCGAACAGTGCAATGGAAGACGCGCCGAGGCTGAAGCCCGAGAGAACGTCAACATTTCCCGTCAGGAGGTAAATGACGCTTACTCCCAGAACGCCGAATCCCGCAACGCACATTCCCATAACCGAACCGCCGGCAAATGCGGTGGAAAGAGCTTTATTCATTCCATGCGTCATTGCCGCATTGGTTGTCCTCACATTCGCTTTAACCGCAACCGACATACCGAAATATCCGGCAAGTGTGGAAAACGCCGCACCAAAAACGAAACAGATCGCTGTCACCCAGCTTCCGATGCCGATGCCGATCAGTACAAAGAGAACTGCGACAAAGATAACCAGGATCTTATACTCAGAAAACAGGAACGCATGCGCGCCTTCACTGATGGCCTGAGCAATCTCCTTCATGCGATCGTTGCCCGAATCCAGTGCGGAGACTCTGGATGACTGGTATGCCGCAAAAAGCAATGCAACCACTCCGAGGACCGGGACGATCATTAGTGTGTTAACCATTTTTTACCCTCCATTTGTTTTAAATTTTGCGAGTCTGACTCCTTAGAAAAAAAACATCAACTTTCTTCAGCTCCCCATCCGTCGAACGCAATAGAATCTTTTCATAAAAAACGACCACTCGCAGGAAAATATTTTACCCCAGATTTGTGGATTGCGCAAGAAAATCACGCGCATCGTTAATTAAGTTACAAAGTTTTTTAAAAATTTTCACAAAATTACATAATCCGAAATCAGATTTTTCTGAACAGCACCTGTCCTCACAGCGCTGTCGGCTGCCCGACAGTATCGCGAGTAATCCCTGCTTCGGATACAGCGGCAGTCTCTGTGCAGCCGCCGGATCTTTTTTAATAAAATTCCAGAGATACTTCCTATAAAGGAACAAAATCCGCGGGGCGTTTTGTTTCATAGGGAATTCCGGAGAAATTTCCTGTGAAACAAGAAAGAGGCTCCGCTTCTGCGGAGCCTCTTTCTCAGGATTTTCGAAGTGTGTATTAAAATAGTAATCAGGAATTTTCTTTTTTGAAAATATTTTTTCTTTTTCTTGATTCAAGTATATCATACTGTCTTCGAAAAAGATTGAAGGAGCACATAATAAATCATGAAGAAATAATTAATGTTTCTCCGCTGCTTATTTGTTCCTCTTCTCCCATTCTTCCAGAACCTGATCGAATTCATGGCTGAAATCAAAGGTTGAATAATAATCCCTCGGCGTCTCTGCACGGCGGATCATTTCTACCGATCCGTCCGTCTTCAGAAGAAGTTCCGCGGATTTCAGCTTTCCGTTGTAATTGTATCCCATAGAGAAGCCATGGGCTCCCGCATCATGAATGAACAGGATGTCTCCCCGGTCAATCTTCGGAAGCATACGGTCGATTGCAAATTTATCGTTGTTCTCGCAGAGAGAACCGGTTACATCGTATTTGTGATCACACGGGAGTCCCTCTTTTCCCATAACAGTGATGTGATGGTACGCTCCGTACATCGCCGGGCGCATCAGATTGACGGCACACGCGTCAACGCCGACATATTCCTTATAAATGTGTTTCTCGTGGATTGCTGTCGTGACAAGCGCTCCGTACGGCCCCACCATATACCGGCCCATTTCCGTGTAGATCGAGACATCACCCATACCTGCCGGAACAAGAATGTCCTCATATACTTTGCGGACTCCTTCTCCGATGGCAAAAATATCATTCGGCGTCTGATCCGGACGATACGGGATACCTACGCCGCCGGACAGATTAATAAACTCCACATGCGCGCCGGTCTCTTTCTGGAGTTTGACTGCCAGTTTAAAGAGAATTCCGGCCAGCATCGGATAATACTCATCCGTGACCGTGTTGCTGGCAAGAAAGGCATGGATTCCGAAATGTTCCGCCCCTTTCGCCTTCAGAATGCGAAATGCCTCAAAGAGCTGCTCTTCCGTCATTCCGTACTTGGAGTCCCCCGGATTGTCCATAATATCATTGCTCACCTTGAAAAGACCGCCCGGATTGAAACGGCAGCTGATGGTCTTCGGAATCTCTCCGAGTTCATTTTCCAGAAAATCAATCAGAGTAATATCATCCAGATTGATGATTCCGCCCATCTCATGAACATAGCGGAACTCTCCCTCCGGAGTATCGTTGGACGAGAACATGATTCTGTCGTCCCGGTATCCCAGTGCCTTTGCCATCATCAGCTCAGTCAGGGAAGAACAGTCCACGCCGCAGCCGTACTCCCCGAGGATTTTTACAATCGACGGATTCGGTGTTGCTTTTACGGCGAAATACTCGCGAAAGCCCTTATTCCAGGAAAACGCGCGTTTGACACGTTCAGCATTGTCGCGAAGTCCTTTTTCGTCGTAAAGATAGAACGGTGTCGGGTACTGTTCGCGGATCTTTTCGAGCTGTTCTCTGGTTGCAAACGGTTTCTTATCCATGTTGGTCCTCCTGCTTTTATGTTATGGCTTTCTATGATGTAAACAGATTTCTCGCAATTAATACCGGATACTCCGTTTTCGATCCGGTCGCCATCTCAAAGCGCAGATGCTGCGCCGTTCCGGAATGACCGTCTTATTTCGTGTATATTCTATATTAATTTAGAAAGAAACCTTTTGTTACCGTATCGATTATTCTTTGTATTCTCCGTTGTCTTCCGTCACATGCTCATGGGTGTAAAGATGGTCCATGCAATACTCCCTGCTGCCCGCACATTTCGAACAGTACCGGAATTCCAGAGACGGATCATCTTTTTCCGTTCGTCCGCACACTTCACATCGATGCAGCGGTCCCTCTGATCTCGGTCTCATGCGGACAATATCCGCTTTCGCCGGCCTATGGAGTTCCCTGCTCTGTTTTACCGCTTTCTGATACTGATTTCTTCTGGAAATCTCCGACGGTGAAAACCGGTTGTAATCCCGGCTCATCAGGAAGAAGACCACAAAGTTCAGGAGCGACATTCCGATGGCAATCCGGCTGATCATTCCCCCGGTCACAAAATGGTACAGGAACTGCGCACCGATCACGAACCCCAACCATTTTGCCTTGATCGGAATGATCCCGAAGAAGTTGAACACCATGTCCGGAAATGTCGCTGCAAACGCAAGAAACAACGATTCATTCAGGTAGTACGTCGTCAGCGGAACCGATGCGCCAAAAAGCGCATAGATCACAAAGGCCGCCGCGATATGTCCGAGGATACCCATCAGGAAATAGACATTAAACCGGAAGGTTCCCCAGGTTCTCTCCAGTGTTGTGCCGAGGGAATAATAGAGGTACATCATCAGGAGATTAAACAGGAGCCCGGCCGACGGCGGACAGATCAGAAATGTGATCACGCGCCATATTTCGCCCTGAAGGATCGCCCCCACATTCAGGCATAGGTGCTCGTAATAAAAATACGGATTCACAAAGCTCAAAATCACGCCCAGCAGATACATCAGCACAACATAGTACATCAGATTCGGAATTGCATACCTTCCTATCTTCCGCTCCAGACGGTTCAGAAAATTCATAGTAGTTATTCCTTCCATATATATTGTTATTATACAGATCAGCATTCTCCAAAAATGCTGTCTTTTACGGGATTTTTCCGCATTTGCGATACATTATAGAAGAGACTGCGTCTCCTTGTCAAATGCTTTCCCGACTCCGGAAAATCCTGCTGCCAGCCCCGGCGTCGAATTGCCTTCCGTGAACCTCCCGCATTCCTTCCTGTCTATCACTTTATCACTTTCTTAACGGTTCAGAAAATTGTTTTTACGGTACGATTGTGATAGAGTATATGACGGTTTTATATCTAAATTTCTATTTAGTATTCATTTTTTTCATTTATACGAGTCCCGAACCCAACCGCTCCGGTCTGTTTCGGCTCGTTTATATATGGAAATGAATCATTCATTATGTCAAAGGGGGGATCGGCCTTCAGGCCATAGCCATGAATTCAGTAAAACGGCTCGGTATCGATATCGGATCTACAACCGTAAAGATCACGATCATCGATGAGAAGAACTCTCTTCTGTTTTCCGATTATAAGCGTCACTTTGCAGACATCCAGGGAACGCTCGCAGATCTTTTGCTTGAAGCAAAAGACCGTCTCGGAGAAATCTCCGTCCGCCCGGTCATCACCGGTTCCGGCGGTCTTGCTCTCTCCAATCATCTGGACATCCCATTCACGCAGGAAGTCGTTGCGGTCGCCGCATCCTTAAAGGATTATGCGCCGCAAACCGATGTGGCCATCGAACTCGGCGGAGAAGACGCAAAAATCATTTATTTTACCGGCGGTATCGACCAGCGAATGAACGGTCTGTGCGCCGGCGGCACCGGCTCCTTCATCGACCAGATGGCGTCTCTTCTTCAGACGGACGCTGCCGGTCTGAACGAGTATGCAAAAAATTATAAAATGATCTACCCGATCGCGGCACGATGCGGTGTATTCGCAAAATCCGATATTCAGCCGCTGATCAACGAGGGCGCAACCAAAGAGGATCTGGCGGAGTCCATTTTCCAGGCAGTAGTCAATCAGACCATCTCCGGTCTCGCGCAGGGAAAACCGATCCGCGGAAATGTCGCATTTCTGGGCGGACCGCTGCACTTCATGCCGGAGCTTCGCAATGCGTTCATCCGCACGCTGAACCTGGGCGAATCCCAGATCATCGCACCGGAGCACTCTCACCTGTTCGCCGCTCTCGGTTCCGCCATGAGCGCCGATGAAAAAAATGAGCCGGTTGACATCCGGGATCTGATCTCCCGTCTCTCTGACGGCGTCCGCATGGAAACGGAAATCCAGCGAATGGATCCGCTTTTCCGGGATCAGGCCGAATATGACGCATTCCGCAGCCACCACGCACGCCATACCGTTCCGAAAAAGGACCTCCGCGACTATCACGGAAAGTGTTTTCTCGGCATCGACGCCGGCTCCACAACCACAAAGCTGGCCCTGGTCGGCGAGGACGGAACTCTCCTCTATAATTTCTACAGCAGCAACAGCGGAAGTCCTCTTGCAACCGCCATCCGTGCGATGAAAGAGATTTCCGAGATTATGCCGGAAGATGCGGAGATTGCCTTTTCCTGTTCCACCGGATACGGTGAGGCGCTCCTCAAATCCGCATTTATGCTGGATGAAGGGGAAGTTGAGACCATCGCCCACTACTATGCCGCTGCCGCGTTCGAGCCGGATGTGGACTGTATCCTCGACATCGGCGGGCAGGACATGAAATGCATCAAGATCAAGGACGGAACGGTCGACAGCGTTCAGCTGAATGAGGCCTGCTCGTCCGGATGCGGTTCCTTTATCGAGACCTTCGCGAAATCTCTCGGCTACGGCGTCGCGGATTTTGCAAAAATCGCATTGTTCGCGCAGAATCCGACGGATCTCGGAACCCGCTGCACTGTGTTTATGAACTCCAACGTAAAGCAGGCGCAGAAAGAGGGCGCAGAAGTCGGCGATATCTCCGCGGGACTTGCCTACTCAGTCATCCGGAACGCACTCTTTAAAGTCATCAAGATCACCAGCCCGGAGGATCTGGGAAAACATGTCGTCGTTCAGGGAGGTACCTTCTACAACGATGCGGTTCTCCGCAGTTTTGAAAAGATCTCCGGAGTGGACGCGGTTCGTCCGGACATCGCCGGCATCATGGGCGCCTACGGCGCCGCTCTGATTGCGCGGGAGCGCTACGATGCCGAAAAAGGTACCACCATGCTTCCGATCGATCAGATTCTGAATCTCTCCTACCAGACCAATATGGCGAGATGTCAGGGCTGCACCAACCACTGCGTTCTGACCATCAACCGTTTCGACGGCGGACGTCAGTTCGTGTCCGGAAACCGCTGCGAGCGGGGTCTCGGCATCCGCAAGACCAGCGAGAATGTCCCGAACCTGTTCAAGTACAAAATGCAGCGCATGTTCGATGCGTACACTCCGCTTCCGGAGGATGAGGCCAAGCACGGCGTCATCGGCATCCCGCGCGTCCTGAATATGTTTGAAAACTTCCCGTTCTGGGCTGTTTTCTTCCGTGAACTGGGTTACCGGGTGATCGTATCCCCACAGTCGACCCGAAAGCTCTATGAGCTCGGCATTGAAACCATTCCGAGCGAATCTGAGTGCTATCCGGCGAAAATGGTGCACGGCCACATCGAATGGCTCATCAAACAGGGGATTCGTCACATTTTCTACCCCTGCGTTCCTTACGAGCGAAATGAGACCCCGGATGCCGGCAACCACTACAACTGTCCGATGGTAACCTCTTACGCGGAAAACATCAAAAACAATATGGAATCGCTGGAGGAAAACCGGATCCGTTTTGAGAATCCGTTTATCGCATTTACCAGTGAGGAAGTGGCTGCCAACCGTCTGGTAGAAATCTTTACCGGAAAAGACGGTTCGGATTACCATCATACCGGCTCCGAGGTCCGCACAGCCGCGCGCAAGGCCTGGAAAGAGCTTCTCCGCTCCCGAAAAGACATGGAACAGGCCGGCGAAGATGCGCTCCGCTGGATGAAAGAGCACGGCCGCCACGGCATCGTTCTCGCCGGACGTCCGTATCATGTCGACCCGGAGATCAACCACGGAATTCCGGAACTGATCACCTCCTACGGATTTGCGGTACTCACCGAGGACTCCATTTCCCATCTGGGAAGTGTCGACCGGCCGCTGATCGTGACCGACCAGTGGATGTACCACTCCAGACTTTACAAGGCGGCCTCGTTTGTCAAAACCCAGCCGATGCTGGAGCTGATCCAGTTAAACTCCTTCGGATGCGGTCTGGATGCGGTCACCACCAACCAGTGCAGTGACATTCTCACTACCTCCGGCCGAATCTACACGGTTCTCAAAATCGACGAGGTCAACAACCTCGGAGCGGCCCGCATCCGTGTCCGCTCCCTGATCGCCGCGATCCGGATCCGTGAAATGAAGAAATACTCTCACCCGGTGGAGGATGCTTCCTATAACCGCGTGCTGTTCACCAAAAAGATGCAGAAGGACAATTACACCGTTCTGTGTCCGGAACTGTCACCGATTCACTTTGACCTGATCGAGCCTGCGGTACGCAGCTGCGGCATCAACCTCGTCATCCTGAAATACGGCCGGACGGAGGAAGGCCGTCAGATCATCGACGAGGGTCTGAAATACGTGAACAATGACGCCTGCTATCCGTCCACCATCGTCGTGGGACAGATCATGAAGGCTCTGCTCTCCGGCAAATATGACCTGAAGAAGACCGCCGTCATCATGAGCCAGACCGGAGGCGGCTGCCGTGCTTCCAACTACATCGGCTTTATCCGCCGCGCTCTGGAAAATGCCGGCATGCAGAACATTCCGGTTATCTCCCTGAACGCGAACGGTATGGAAAAGAATCCGGGCTTTAAGCTCTCTCTTCCCCTGGTCATGAAGAGTATGCAGGCTCTGGTATACGGCGACGTATTCATGCGGTGTCTGTATGCGACGAGACCGTATGAAGCCGAGCGCGGCGCTGCCGAAAGGCTTCATGAGAAATGGAAAGAAATCTGCATCCGTTCTCTCGCGAAAAAGGGCGCTTCCATGGGCGAGTTTAACCGCAACATTCGCGGCATCATCCGCGATTTTGACGCTCTTCCGCGATTAAATACCATAAAGCCGAAGGTCGGCATCGTCGGCGAGATTCTGGTAAAATTCTCGCCCCTTGCCAACAACCACGTGGTGGACCTTCTGGAATCGGAAGGAGCCGAAGCCGTGATGCCGGATCTTCTTGATTTCCTGCTGTACTGCTTCTACAACACGAATTTCAAAGCGGAAAATCTCGGCTTCCGGAAGACCACCGCGACGCTTTGCAACATGGTTATCTCCGTTTTGGAGTATCTCCGCCGCACGGCACGCCGCGAATTTGAAAGGAGCCGTCATTTCACTCCGCCGACCCGGATCGAATCTCTCGCATCCATGGCGCAGAAATACGTTTCTCTCGGCAATCAGACCGGTGAGGGATGGTTCCTGACCGGAGAAATGCTGGAGCTGATCCACAGCGGAACGAAAAATATCATCTGCACCCAGCCGTTTGGATGTCTTCCGAACCATATTGTCGGCAAGGGTGTCATCAAGGAACTGCGCCGGACCAATCCGGAAGCCAACATCATTGCCATCGACTATGATGCCGGTGCCAGTGAAGTCAACCAGCTTAACCGGATCAAACTGATGCTCGCCGTTGCAAATAAGCGGATTTCGGAAAAAAACGAGAGCGTAATCTCCTGATTTTCTCCCGAACTTATGCGAGTGGATAATCTTCCGCCATACGGCGGAGCATCTCCATACGACACTGTTTCAAACATGATGATAAGAGCGGAACCCGCTGCGCGGGTTCCGCTCTTATCATATCCGTCGTCAAGGTCCGTCGCCTGCGCGGGGCTTTGGCTCATGCAGACGCAGGCAACCAACCTATTCCTTCCATTCCTCACTGTGCGATCTCATGATCAATGATCTTTGCAGTATGTTTATCGGCAGTACTTTGCATCATACGCAAGGATCGCCGCAACGGTCTTGCCGTCCGTCATCTCGCCGGCAAAAATCTTCTTTTTCAGTTCCTCCACGTCCCAGAGTTCAATGTTGATCTCCTCGTCCGGATCCAGACTCTGTTCAGCCTTCTTCAGGTTTCGGCAGACATAGATACCGATTTTCTCATCACAGAAGGCCACTGTCGTGTTCACCGTCATCAGATACTCCGGCTCGCTGCTGACAAATCCGGACTCTTCATGAAGTTCACGGATCGCACAGTCCTGCATCGGTTCCCCCTCAAAATCCAGTTTTCCCGCCGGAATCTCCAGGGTAAAGCGCCCCAGCGCGTGGCGGTACTGGCGCACCATAACGATTCTGCCATCTTCAAGGACCGGAACAACCGCTGCCGCCCCCATGTGATGAATAAAATCCCATTTTGCCTCATGTCCCTTAACAAGCACCGTATCCTGATACACATGCAGCACCGATCCCGTATATCTGAGTTCCCGTTTCAGGAGTTCCACGCGTTCCAATCCATAATTCTCTTCCATTTCATTCATCGTCTCATTCCTCATTGCATTCGCCGTCTCAGTCAGCGTATCGTTCAACGTTCCATTTAACGTTTCGTTCAACGTATCATTCGTCGTTCCATTTAGCGTCTCGTGCGCCGTCGCATTCGGCCATCTCGTTCAGCGTATCATTCGCCGTTCCATAAACCGGCCCGTTCATCTTCCGCTTTTTTTATCGTTTCCTGTCATTTTTTATCTTTCATTGCCGTGCAGACGTCATAACACGCGTCCGAAGCCTTGATCACCGCATTGCGAAGACCATACTCTTCCAGCGCCGCCACTCCGGCAATGGTGGTTCCGCCCGGAGAGCAGACATTGTCCTTCAGTTCCGCCGGATGTTTTCCGGTCTTTAGAACCATCTCCGCACTTCCCGCCACAGCTTTTGCCGCAAATTTATATGCAGCAGCCCGCGGCATTCCGTGTTTTACACCTGCATCCGCCAGTGCCTCAATAAACATATACACATAAGCCGGAGAACTTCCGCTCAGACAGGTAACCACATCCATCAGATGTTCCGGAACCAGCTGCATTTCACCGAATGATTCGAAAATGTCCTGAATATCCTTTCTCTCTTTCTCGGAAAACAGTGTCTCATCATAGCAAACGCCGGTCATTCCCTCGCCGATCATCGCCGGTGTGTTCGGCATACAGCGGACAATGCGGCCTTTCCCACCGAGTTTCTCGCGGATGCTATCGATCGTCACACCCGGCGCGAGCGAAATCACAATCGCATCCTTTGCAAGGACTTCTCCGATCTCCGGAAGAACGCTGTTATAGAACTGCGGCTTTACCGCGAGCACAAGGATTTCCGCATTCTTTGCAATCTCTTCATTGGTGGCTGCATACTTAACCCCTGTCTCCGCTTCTATTCTCTTTCCCTTTGCCTCGGTCGGCTGAGTGAAAACCAGCTGATCCGGGCGGTATGTTTTCAACAGACCTTTCAGAATTGCGGTCCCCATATTTCCCATTCCGATAAACCCAACGTTATACATCGCTTTCTCCTTCTTCCTGTATTTCTTCATTTTCGCCGTGAAATCCGTATTTTTTCGTTTCTTGTCTAATGTCATCTCCTATCATACTCCATCACACGCAAAAAAAATAGCCCCACAGACCTCTCGGTCCATGGGGCTTGGCTTCCTGACGGATAATTATTTTGCGTATTCCGTGACTCTTGACTCGCGGATCACGTTGACCTTGATCTGACCCGGATACTGCAGTTCTTCCTGAATCCGCTTCGAGATATCCCGAGCGAGAAGAACCATATCGTCATCGCTGACCTGCTCCGGAACAACCATGATACGGATCTCACGGCCCGCCTGAATCGCAAAGGACTTGTCAACACCCTTATAAGAGTTTGCAATATCCTCCAGTTTCTTCAGACGAGTGGTGTAAGTCTCAACCTGCTCGCGTCTTGCGCCCGGTCTTGCCGCGGAAATCGTATCCGCCGCAGCAACCAGTACCGCAATCAGACTCTGCGGTTCCACGTCGCCGTGGTGAGACTCGACCGCGTTGATCACTGTTGCAGATTCTTTATACTTTCTGCAGAGTGCAACACCGAGTTCCACATGTGTTCCTTCCTGTTCATGGTCAATCGATTTACCGATATCATGCAGGAGTCCGGCTCTCTTTGCCAGTCTCACGTCACATCCAACTTCTGCTGCAAGAAGACCTGCGATCTGAGCAACCTCAATCGAATGCATCAGCGCGTTCTGTCCGTAGCTTGTGCGATATCTCATCTTTCCGAGAAGTTTGATCAGTTCCGGATGAATTCCGTGTACGCCAGCCTGGATCAGTGCGTCTTCGCCGTCCTGAACCATCTTGGTTTCCACTTCTCTGCGGGCTTTTTCAACCATCTCCTCGATTCTGGCCGGATGAATACGGCCATCGACGATCAGTCTTTCCAGTGCAATTCTCGCAACCTCACGGCGAACCGGATCGAAGCTTGAGAGAACCACTGCCTCCGGAGTATCATCGATGATCAGTTCGACACCGGTCATCGTCTCCAACGTGCGGATATTTCTTCCCTCACGTCCGATGATACGGCCCTTCATCTCATCATTCGGAAGCTGAACCACAGAAACGGTGGATTCCGCCACATGATCTGCCGCACATCTCTGAATGGCAGTCACGACGATATCCTTCGCCTTCTTGTCGGCCTCTTCCTTTGCCTGGGTCTCAAGATCACGAACCATCTTCGCGGTATCGTGCTTGACATCCTCCTCAACGATCTTCAGCAGATATTCCTTTGCCTGTTCGGATGTGAGTCCGGAGATTCGCTCCAGTTCTTCACGCTGCTTCTGTTGAATTTCTTCCACTTCCGCAGTTCTCTTCTTCAGAGACTCCTCCCTGCTGTTGATGCTCTGCTCTCTTCTCTCGAGGATTTCGGACTTCTTGTCAAGATTCTCTTCTTTGCTCAGTACGCGTCGCTCATAGCGTTGAAGCTCAGCTCTTCTTTCTTTTGTTTCTTTTTCCAGCTCATTCTTAGTCTTTAAAGACTCTTCCTTCGCCTCCAGGAGAGCTTCTCGCTTCTTAGTCTCTGCAACTTTTAATGCTTCATCTATTATCTCCCGGGATTTCTGTTCCGCACTTCCGATCTTCGCATCATAATTTCTCTTGCGAATCTCTCCGGAAATCACCCAGGTAATAGCAGCTACAACTACAGCTGTAATAAGCACTATTACTACTATCTGTGACACAGGAGCACCTCCTTATTCAGTTTTCATTGTACAAAAATACAACATAAATAATTTTAATCTCTTTACAACATTCTGTCAAGAATTGAAATCATCAATCATGCATCATTATGCATTTCAACCATAGCCCGGCGAATTTCCTCATAGCCGAATCCGCGGCGCATCAGATAACCGATCGTTTTTCGTGTCTCCTCCTCCGATGCGTCTGCGGAGTAATGCCTTTTCTTAAGAATTTTTTTCAATGTTTCTTCTGCCGGAGGTGCGTTTTCGGCAAAAATCTCGCGGATGATTTCACGCTCTATCCCCTTGGTCCGGAGTCGCTGTTCGATCTCTCTCCTGCTCTTTCGGCATCCGGCAGTTTCAATGTAATTCCGTGCGTATTCCGCATCATCAATGTAATGATATCGCTTTAAGAATAATACCGTTTCCTGAACAATCGAATCCGGATACATTCCCTGTCTCAGTTTCGACCACACTTCCCGCTCCGTCCGGGCCTGTGATTTCAGATAGTACAGCGCGCGTTCCCGGGCTCTTTTCGGAAGAATCTCTGTCATCACAGTTTCATAGACTTCCTCGGTGAGTTTCTCCCCTTCTTCAATGTGAAACCGGCGCATCTCGCCGTTGTACAGTGCAAATGCGGCCTCCCCGTCCAGCCAGATTACGGTTCGCCGGGAATCCAACGGCTCTGTCTTATCCACCAAATACATATCGCAATCCTCTTTTTTTGACTTTTCGAGCTTCCTCTTCCGGCATAAACGACAGCATCCCGGAGCATTGCTGCCCCGGAATGCCGTTCAAATATGTTTTATTTTGTCTCTTTTACCGGTTTCAGCACTGCTTCCTCTTCCACGCCATCCGGCTTCTTTACCGGCGCTTCCTCCGCAGAAGCACCACCGTTCAGTCCGTACAGCTCACGAACCTTGCGTTCGATCTCTTCGCAGACCTCCGGATTCTCCTGAAGATAGACCTTGGCATTTTCACGTCCCTGACCGATCTTTTCTCCGAGATATGCATACCATGCTCCGCTCTTGTTGATGATATCGTTCTTCTCGGCGAGATCCAGAATATCGCCTTCTTTGGAGATGCCCTTACCGAACATGATATCGAATTCCGCCTCCTTGAACGGCGGAGCAATCTTATTCTTCACAACCTTGACGCGAACATGGTTTCCGATAACCTCACCGCCGCGTTTCAGTGACTCGGTTCTGCGAACATCCATACGAACGGAAGAATAGAACTTCAGCGCACGGCCTCCGGTTGTCGTCTCCGGATTGCCGAACATAACACCGACCTTTTCACGAAGCTGGTTGATAAATACCACGATACAGTTGGACTTGCTGATCACTGCCGTCAGCTTGCGCAGTGCCTGAGACATCAGGCGGGCCTGAAGACCCACATGAGCATCTCCCATCTCTCCGTCAATCTCTGCCTTCGGTACAAGAGCAGCAACCGAGTCGACGATGACAATGTCCACCGCACCGGAACGAACCATGGTCTCGGTAATCTCCAATGCCTGCTCACCGCTGTCCGGCTGGGAGATATAGAGGTTGTCGATATCGACACCGATATTTCTCGCATATACCGGATCCAAAGCATGCTCCGCATCGATAAATCCGGCGATTCCGCCGCGCTTCTGGACTTCCGCCACCATGTGAAGAGCAACGGTGGTCTTACCACTGGATTCCGGACCGTAAATCTCGAGAATTCTTCCGCGCGGCACGCCGCCGAGTCCGAGTGCGATATCCAGACTGAGCGATCCGGTCGGAACCGTCTCAATCTCCATGCCGGCCCCCTGATCACCGAGCTTCATCACGGCGCCCTTACCGTACGCTTTCTCAATCTGTGTGAGCGCGGCGTCCAATGCTTTCAGCTTGTCATCTTTGTTCATAAGTGGTCTCCTCCGTAACTGTATCATCTCAGAACGTTCTTTTTTCGAACATTCGTTCATTTCTGTGACTATCATACTTCCTGAACTCTCCCCTGTCAAGAGAATTTCTTTCCCACAAATCCAAATCCTGTGCTATGATATTCTGCGTAAAAATTCGTTTCACTGTCCGGCAGTTCGGCCGGGCAGCATATCTTTGCACGAAAGGATATCTTATGGGAGGCTTTTTCGGAGTCGTATCGAAACGCAGCTGCACGAATGACCTGTTTTTCGGAACAGATTATCATTCACATCTGGGAACCAGAAGAGGCGGACTGGCCGTGTACGGAAAGGACGGTTTTCACCGGTCCATCCACAACATCGAAAACACACCGTTCCGAAGCAAATTTGACCGGGACCTGGATGAATTGGAAGGAAATCTCGGAATCGGGTGTATCTCCGACATGGAACCGCAGCCGCTCCTCATCCATTCTCATCTCGGAACCTACGCGATCTGCACAGTCGGCAAGATCAACAACAAAGACGAACTCGTCCGGGAAGCGGACGAACGGCGCCACGTCCAGTTTATCGAAATGAGCGGCGGAGAAATCAACGCCACCGAACTGACCGCATCCATCATCAATCAGGGTGATTCCATCGTCGAAGGTCTGCAGCTCGCACAGCAGAAAATCGACGGTTCTATGACAATTCTTCTTCTCACTTCAAAAGGTATCTATGTTGCCAGAGATCTTCTGGGCCGCACACCGGCTGTTCTCGGCAGAAACAATGACGGATACTGCATCTCCTTCGAAGATTTCGCATACTTTAATCTCGGATATGAAACCTGCCACGAACTGGGCCCCGGAGAGATCGACTTTGTCACCCCGGACGGCTACGAGTGTCTCGCACAGCCAAGGGACAAAGAACGGATCTGCTCCTTCCTCTGGGTTTATTACGGTTATCCGAGTGCATCCTATGACGGGGTCAGCGTCGAGCAGATGCGCTATGAATGTGGAAAAATGCTGGCCAAACGTGACAATGTCTCCGCTGATTCCGTCGCAGGCGTTCCGGACTCCGGTATCGCTCACGCCGTCGGATACGCCAACGAATCCGGCATCCCGTATGAGCGCCCGTTTATCAAATATACCCCGACCTGGCCGCGTTCCTTTATGCCGACCCGCCAAAGCCAGCGCGAACTGATCGCTCACATGAAACTCATCGCCGTGGAATCCCTGATCCGCAACAAGCGGCTCCTGATGATTGACGACTCCATCGTCCGCGGAACACAGCTCCGAAACACCACCGAATTTCTGTATGAGCGCGGTGCAAAGGAAGTTCATATCCGCCCGGCATGTCCGCCGCTTCTGTTTGGCTGCAAATACATCAATTTCTCCCGCTCCAATTCCGATTACGACATGATCACCCGTCGGATCATCCGGGAACGGGAAGGGGAAAACGTCTCCAAAGAAATCCTGCTCGACTACGCAAATCCGGACAGCCGGAATTACAAAGAGATGGTTGACGAAATCTGCCGCAGGCTGAACTTCACCTCCCTTCAGTTCCAGCGCCTCGACGATCTGGAAGAATCCATCGGAATCGGCTCCTGCCGGCTCTGCACCTACTGCTGGTCCGGCCGGGAATAATCCGTTGTCCCTACTGTATCATTGATAAAATACTGGATTCAAGAGCAATAACCACGATTTTCAAACATCCGTTCGATTGTATTTGATTCTTCTTTTGTACAGGATCACCAAAGAATACAGACGACGGCCTCATGCAGGAACAAAGTCCGCAAGCGGACTTCGGTTCCCCATCCCCTCAGTCCTGAGGGGAGCCCCGCGGACTTTGCGCGCCGCCGCTGGTCACCGTCAGGTGACAGCTTCCTTACAGCGGCGTGCGCATCCTCGCGGAGCGTTTTTGTTTCATAGGAAATTTCGGAGAAATTTTCTATGAAACAAAAAACCGGCAGATGTCTGGCGTGTTTCCACGAACTGACATCTGCCGGTTTAGTATATTTAAAACTATAATTTCAAAAATTGCGAGACACCCCGCCCGAACAGTTCGAAAAACCGCCGGGAACTCCCGTTCCGTTCCGAATGTCCCCCGGGCAGTTTTCCCGTTCTCAGCGAATCACTCTCTTGGAGTGCATGGAGAATGCATCCATATCGTAATCTTTCAGATTCTCCTTTACCGTGCGGTCATCCGCCTCGGCGATCATAGACTCACGAATCTTCTTTGCCTCCATCGGTGTCTTGTTGGAGCTCGGTCCGGCGATGCAGCCGCCTTCACAGATCATACCTTCCACAAACTGCTGCGGAAGCTTGCCCATCTTCATAAGAAGAAGTGCTTTCTTGCACTCCGCCGCACCGCTGCAGCGAAGAGCGGAAATATCTCCGCTCTCTCCCATCTCCTTCATGCACTCGATCACCGCGCTGGCAACGCCGACCTGGCCGAATCGTTTTCCGAACTGGCTGGCCTGCTGTGTGTCGTTCGGCTCCGGAAGAAGTTCCACATCCTTTGCTTTCAGCATGGCGCGGATCTCCCCGTAGGTGAGGGCATAGTCCACATTTCCCGGAATGTTCAGATCCATTGCCTCACTCTTCTTGGCAATACACGGGCCGATGAATACCGTCGTCACGCCCGGATCCTTTGCCTTCAGCATACGGGACAGCGCCACCATCGGCGATACGGAAGTGGACACATTATCGATCAGTTCCGGATAATGCTGGCGAATCATATTGACAAAGGCCGGACAGCAGGACGTCGTCATCTTCTTGTCCTCGTGCAGAGCCTCAAGCCACTCTTCCGCTTCCGCCCATGCGGTCATATCACCGCCGAGTCCGACTTCATACATATCGTAGAAGCCGACCTTCTTCAGCGCGGTTCTCCAGCTGGAGTAGGTGATGTCCGGCCCGAACTGTCCTTCGGTTGCCGGTGCCATCATGGCAATGACTTTCTTGCCTGCATTGATCAGTCGGATCAGGTCTACCATGAATGTCTTTGAACCGATCGCGCCGAACGGGCAGCTGTGGATGCAGTGTCCGCACTGGATGCACTTCTTCTCATCAATCACACAGACGCCAAACTCGTCATAGGTGATGGCATCCGCCGGGCAGACCTGTTTGCACGGACGCTCCAGATGGGCAATGGCATTGTACGGGCAGGCCTTCGCACACATACCGCACTCACGGCATTTGTCCGGATCAATGTGGGCTCTGGTCGCTTCCATGGTGATCGCGCCGAAATGGCAGGAGTTCTGACATGCCTTACCCATACATTTACGGCAGTTGTCCGTAACGGTGTACGATGCGATCGGACACTCCTCGCAGGCCGCATTGATAACCTGAACCACATTGGTTGTGTCGCGGTCGCTCGGGCACTTTCCCTCCGCCAGACGGATTCGCTGGCGAACGATCTCTCTTTCCTTATAGATACAGCAGCGGTAACTTGCCTTCGGACCCGGAATCAGGCGGTACGGAAGAAGATCTCTCTCCTCATCCAGTTTTCCGTCCCACGCCAGCTTTGCAACCTCCCGCAGGATCTTATGCTTAAATTTCAGTATCGTCGCGTCATTTGTAATCATTGTATTTCTCCCGAAATGAACTTCTTATATTAATAATATTTTACCGTGACCCGTTTTCCGAGACCGCGCATCGCATTCACGAGTCTCTTGGTCAGGGCCTGACGGATTCCCAGATCGATCGGCAAATCCGGGTTCTGATATGCACTGTTGACCGCTGTTCCGATAAACATGGTCAGATCCGTGCACTCTTCAATCAGCATTTTCGCCATAACCGATGCGGCATTCTTCCGATCCAGTTCTCTGAAAAATGCAGCAGAGGGCAGGGCCAGCTTCCGGTATTTTTCCAAAAGTTCCACCACTCTCCGGAGAGTGAGAATCCCCTCCGTCACCAGATCCACGCCCTCCATATTTGCCGTTGGCGGGATATCCGGATCCATATAATCCAGCGAGATCGTCAGCGGTTTCCCGATTTCCCGGGATACGATCGTCGCGGTCGTACCGCCGGAAACGATCTTTTTCGCATCCGGATCCTCCATAAACTCTCTGGTAATGACCGGATCCATATCCGCATCCCGCGGCGGTCCGGTCATAATGTGAACCTTCTGAGCCTCAATGATCCGGACACAGACAACAGTCGTGTCATCATCCGGATTACCCTCATAAAGTTCCCGGCACCGGTCGGTGAGTGAAACGGCAATGCGGACCGCCGATGCGGAGTGACCGCAGACTTCCGCCGCGTACGCCGCGGCCTGTCTCCACTGCCAGCCGAAAGGATACGCCGAACGGCCGGTACCGGCATGAGTCACGCCGTCGCTGACGAGAATCAGGGTATCTCCCTTTTTCACCATGAAGCGGCACTCACGGATCTTCTGACCGCTGATCACCCGCGTGGTGACCGGGAGATCGGCGGGAACACCGGATTTGAGATAAATAACCGGCGGATTGTCGTAATTGACCAGATAGACTTCACCGTTATTGAAAATCTGAAGAATGGTGAACGTGGAATACGCAACCTGACGGACTTTTTCCACCGGAAGCGTGTTCACCACCGTCTCTACGCACTCTTCCAGCTTTGCTCCCTGGGCAAACATGGAGCCGAGAATCTTCGCCGTGAGGGTTGAGAGAATGCTGGCCTGTACGCCGCTTCCCATGCCGTCCGCCAGAATCATGACATCGGAATTCTCTGTTTTGAGCATCTCGACCGTATCGCCGCAGAGATACTCCGAATGTTTATTCAGACTGTGCTTCGACACATCGACCGTAATGCTCATTTCAGCGGACCTCACTTTCGTGTTCTGTCTCAAACAGGGAACAGAGTTTTGTCAGGGTCGTCTGCGTTTCCGCAGTCGTCTCGCCGAGCAGCCCGGCAATCTGCTGTGCAACGCGCATCTGCTTGTAGATGACATTGTGTGCCAGATCTACCGTCTCTTTTCGCTTCTGGTATTCTTTTTCCATCTGCTGCTCCTCTGCGGTCACGTCAATGATCGTGAGGATAACATAATCCGACTCCGGAACATAGGCAATATTCTGAAATGTGATGAGGTTCCGCTCCGGATACATCACACGTTTTCCCTGAACGCTGATATGACTGTCAAACACTTCCTGCACATCGCCGGTCGCCATAAACTCGCTCAGAACATGCTGATACATTTTTTCCGCCGGAAGTCCGAAGAAACTCTGAACCGCCGCGGAACAGTCGAGAATGCGCAGATTCTCATCCAGAATCAGAATGGCATTCGGCGTGGTCTCCATAATCATATGCGCCAGGGAGCTTGCCCTCTTGTGAAGATACGGAATACACATTTCCAGTTCCGCTTTTCCCTGAAATACCGCAATCGCTTTCGCACGGCAGGTGCTGTAACCGCACGCACCGCAGTTCAGATCCTGATCCGGATGCATTTTTCCGGTCGCGCTCAGAATCTCTCGAATCTGCTCTTCCGTCGGCATTTTCTCCTTCACGGAACGATCCGTAAAACCGCGGACAGCCTGATATTTTGCCATCTTCTCCGAAAGCCAGCCACGGTCGGCAGGGTATTTCGGAAGTGCCTCTTCCAGCTCCAGTTTCAGTTTGAAACCGGTTGTTCTGCGAGATGCCTCCGGTCCGTTAATGCATCCGCCATGGCACGTATTCATCTCAATAAAACAGTTGTTTACCGCACCGGACTGGATGGCTTCACAGATCTCCTTACAGTCCTCCACGCTGCTCGCGTAGAGTTTGCGGTAGTGATCCGTGATTCCTCTCGCTTCCTCCTCCGCGCGCACCGCACGGAGAAGTCCTCCGCTGAGGGAATAACGGAGGTTTGCCCCCAGATATTCGTCGCTTCCCTCATCCGGTTCGCAGTCTTCCAGACAGATCTTCTCTTCTTCCATCCACCGGCGGAAATCCTCAAAACTCAGGACACAGTCCGGCCGGGTCGTGCGGCTCCGGTCCTTCTCTGCCAGGCAGGATCCCATGAATGCGATCACAGCATCCGGTCCGAACTCGTCACGCAGCATATGAACATGCATACCGGACGGAATCTTGACCGGCGCAAGCTGCGGAATCAGATCCGGATAATGCACTTCGATGAGATTGATTACGGAAGGACAGGCAGTCGAAATGATGTTTTTCATGCTGCCTTCCCGGAGAAGCCGTACATACTCGATCGTATCCAGCGCCGCTCCTTCTGCCGTGCTGCGGATCTCGGAAAAGCCGAGTTTTCTCAGCGCAGTCTTCACCCGGCGGTAATTGCCGACGCCAAAAACGCCGATTGCCGACGGTGCAAGGGAAAGAACCACCTTGCGTCCGTCCCGGATCAGCTCTTTCACCTTCTCGAGATCACTCGCCATCTTTTTGGCAGACTGCGGGCAGTGAACCAGACACTCGCCGCACAGAATACAGCTGTTCGGAAGAACAAATGCATGTCCGTCGCGGAACGCAATGGAATTGACGCGGCAGCTTCTGACGCATCGATAGCAGTGCCGGCATTCCGCCGCATTAAAATCAATAATCGCCATGTTTCGCCTCCATATCGCAGGGCCCCGTTATTCTCACGGCAGACGACCGGACGGCCGCACCGTTCTGAACGTCTCTCAGACTCTGGTCAGTACCTGTTCCTCGAAGAATGCCTGCGCTGTCTCCGGCTTCACGCTGTAGATTTCCGGCTGATCATCGATGGTCACACAGACACCCTTGCGGCAGTTTCCGCTGCAGAAGGCTCCGGTAAGGTTCACTTTTCCCTCTAATCCGTGAGAAGCAACCAGCTCCTGAAGAATGCGGATGACATCGCGGGATCCTTTCAGATGACAGGCAGAGCCGATGCAGATCGATACTTTCATAGAATATGCCTCACTTTCGTGCATTATATACGGTAAATGCAGCTCTGAGGCCACACTTACTCAGTTTCCTTTATTGTGCATATTATCGCATAACCGCTATTTATATTCAATTCTTTTCCGGACGGGAAATGTACCCTATGGCATACAATCTGACAAAGAAATAACAAAAGTAATCATATTTTATCCGAAGCCCCAAAATGGTGTTCTGCCCTTCCCCGCAGAGCATCCCCGCAGAGCAGTTTGTATGTCGTCGAAAAGATCGGGAATCTTTCCAAATAAAATAAGAAAGCAGAACAAAGTCCGCAGGCGGACTTTGTTCTGGGACAAAAAGACCGGCAGGGAATCTGGGGCTTCCCTACCGGGTCTGGTCAATCGGGTTGTGTTGCGGTTTTAGATCGGATCAGATTGAATTTGAACCGGTCAGATATGCATTCCTTCTTCCCAGCAGTCTGTCTTTCCTTCCAGACCGACGGTGGAAGAATGGAATACCGGATTCTTTCCTTCTGCCTTCTGCTGGAGGTAATCTTTCTCCGCACGGAAAGCGACGCGATGAAGGATGAAGATAACCGGCAGGTTGATGATAGCCATGATACCCATCAGGATATCGGCCACATTCCATGCAAGGTCCATCTGTGCAATTGCACCGAAGAAGACGATAAAGGTGCAGATAACCCGGAAGCACTTGAGGAAGGTCTGGCTCGGAACACCCTTATGAATGTAATTCAGAAGGTTTCCGGTGTAGTAGTAGTTTCCGATCAGTGTTGTGAATGCGAACAGGATCATGGAAACGGTGATGAAAACCGGACCGAATGTGCCGAGAGTGGACTGGAGGGCAGCCTGAACGTACGGTGCGCCTGCAAGGTCCGCATTCGGAGCGATACCGGAGCACAGACACATCATTGCGGTAGCGGTGCACAGAAGAAGCGTATCGATGAATACGGAGAGCATCTGAACGAGTCCCTGCTTAACCGGATGGCTTACATCGGCTGCAGCGGCGGCGTTCGGAGCAGAACCGACACCGGCCTCGTTGGAATAGAGACCTCTCTTGATACCCATCATGATTGCAGAACCGGTGAATCCGCCGAAGATTGCCTGAAAATCAAAGGCCTCGGAGAAGATCTTTCCGAATACCATCGGAAGATTTCCGATGTTCAGCAGGATAACAACGAGAGAAATCAGTACGTACAGAGCACCCATGAACGGAACCAGAGCAGAGGTGGTGCTGATGATTCTCTTGCCGCCGCCCCAAAGACAGAAGCCAAAGAGTCCCGCAAGAACGATTCCGATGATGACCGGAGATGTGCTCGGATCATAGAAAGAATAGCCGCTGAATGTGGACTGAAGGTTGTATGCGCAGAGCATATTGAAACCGCCTGCGTAAGTAATCAGCATGCTGACCGCGAAGAGCAGTGCCAGCGGACGGCTGTGGAGTGCTGCCTCGATATAATAGGAAGGACCGCCGTAGAAGTTGCCTTCCGGGTCTTTCTTCTTATAAATCTGAGCAAGTGTACTCTCGACAAATGCGGAAGAACCGCCGATGATGGCGATGATCCACATCCAGAATACCGCGCCGTAGCCGCCGGTGCAGATTGCGGATGCGACACCGACAATGTTGCCGGTACCGACACGGGAAGCGGTGGAAACCATCAGAGCCTGGAAGGAAGAAACAGAGCCTTCCTTGGATGGCTTTTCCATGATGACGCGGAGCGACTCGGCGAACATGCGGAGCTGAACAAATTTACTTGCAAAGGTAAAATAGATACCGGCTGCAAGCAAAATGATGATCAGCAGATAGGTGTACATGAAGCTGTCGAGGTCGCCAGTGAGTTTGACAAGACTTTCCATACAGATATTATCCCCCTTTTTTTCTCTGCTTGGACCGCATTCCCTACATTGGGGAATACCGCCGTACAGGTATGACAGCCTGCCCCAGAACGATGGTATTCAGCGGACCTTATAGCAGTTATGTTAGCACAAGAATATCAAAATAGAAATGGAATTCATGAAAAAGGAGTTGTTTTGGTTATATGGAATCCGTATAACGCATAACGTGCATTTTTTGCAAATAAGAAAAGCCGTTTTTTCCCTGAATTGCGCTGGTTTCAGGGATGAGCCGGAAGAAATGGAAAAAATATGCAAAAAAAAGTTGTTGACATGCCTGAAATACCGTGGTACTATATCTGAGGTTTCGCGAGAGACCTAAAACAAAATAAGCTGCTGTGGCTCAGTCGGTAGAGCGTCGCATTGGTAGTGCGGAGGTCACGGGTCCGATTCCCGTCAGCAGCTTGAACGATGAGACCGCTCAATCTGGAAGAAGTTCTTCCGGTTGGGCGTTTTTTTGTTTCATAGGGAATTTCGGAGAAATCTCCTATGAAGCAAAAATGTGTTCGCATAAAATGCATACACCATTTTAAATATTGTGTGTTATTGTATTGAAAATCGTGAATCTTTTCTTGTCTTCCTCCACCGTTTCCCTTATAATACTTCTTGTAATTGCACGGCTATGGTGGAATTGGCTGGCACGCAGGATTTAGGCTCTTCCGACATACTGCAAGGCTGTGATAAGCGGAATTGGTGGAATTGGCAGACACGCAAGATTTAGGTTCTTGTGTCGCAAGACGTAAGGGTTCAAGTCCCTTATTCCGCACTTACTTAAAAGCAAGAACAAAGTCCGCAAGCGGACTTTGCGCGCCGCCGCTGGTCACCGTTAGGTGACAGCTTCCTTACAGCGGCGTGCGCATCCTCGCGGAGCGTTTAGTTTCATAGGGAATTTCGGAGAAAATTTCCTATGAAACTAAAAAAAATCCGCACAGTTGCGCCGTTTGGCGTGGCTGTGCGGATTTTTTGATTATTCCGTTTTTGTTATTTTCCGTCACACCCTGACTTCCATATGCCCCGTCAGGTGTCTGCTGTGTCGCGGGTGTGTCACATATGTGTCACGGATATGTCTAAACTGTGCCGCGTTATTCCATCATTTCTTCTTTGCCGCGATGGACTCCTGCGCCGGCTTTGCTTCCTTTCCCGGGCCGGATGCGCCCTCATCGCTGTTCTCTGCAGACTTCGAATCCGCAGCATCATTTCCGTCATCGAGGATCTCCGCGCCTTCCTGCGCTGCCTTCATCGCTGCTTCCGGAACAGACTTAAAGAACTCCGGTGTAAACGCATACAGATACTTTACGGTGAACTCACCATTATCCACCGGTGCAACCGTTCCCTCAGCAAAGGTAAATACGGCACCGTCGTCTTCCAGATTCCATGCCAGCGTGCCGTTGGTGATCATTTCCTTGATCTTGCCCTTGACATCCACATCACCAAAGTCTTCCTTGCTGTTCTCGTGAAGAAGACGATCGGCAAGCACATCGGCCAGTTTGTCCGGTTCCGCTACGATATCGGATACCTTCAGCTCATTTCCCGTCTTGGTATCATAGGTTGCCGTATGGTAAACGGTCTTCTCCTCCGCATCCGTCTTGGAATAGCTGGATGCCTGAATGCTGACGTAATCCTGGTTCTGAGTGCTGAACGATACGTCTGAATTGTATTCAAATGCCTTAAACTTATCGCCCTTATCCTTCAGGTTCTTTTCGGCCTCTGACTCCAGATAAGCGATATCTGTTCTTGCGCGCTCAATCTGTGCCTGATTGAATGCTTCGAGTGCCTTTCCGATGGGCTTATCTTTCAGTGAATCCGGAATGACAACCTGCTCGTAATAACCCTCAACCAAAACTGTTCCGTCAGCGTTCTTTCTCTCCACTTCCACGTTTCCGGTCGGGATCTTCAGATCGCCTTCCTCGAACTCTGACTCATTGATCTCATTAACCTCCATAGCGGCATCCGTCTCACCGTTATCCGGAGCAGACTCCGCAGCGGTTGTCACAGCCGAAGTGGTCACATCCGCTTTCTTGCTTCCGCACCCTGCTGCCAATGCAGCAGCCAGAACTCCTGCTGCCAGTACTGCACAGTATCCTGTCTTTTTCATAAAGTTATACCTCCTGCGTAATCATGCAGGACGACCGCTGCCGTCACATCCGGATCCTTCGTCCGGCCGGTATCGTTTCCGGCGATCCTCTGATCCCTGCTGACGTACTTTGTCCGTTCTTTCCTGCATATTCACGAGTTTAATACAACTTTCCGTCCATTACAAGGAATGGAAAATTAAGATTCACCTACAAATAACTTAATGAATCCGGAAGAACAAAGTCCGCAAGCGGACTTCGGCTCCCCCATCCCCTCAGTTCTGCGGCACATCCGGCCAGGTCTCAATGATCCCCGCCACTTCCAGGAGAGAGGCACATTCCCGGTCGAAGACGCCCTTTATCTCCTCCTCCGCCGGGGCAAGATCCGGAATCATGAACGCCATGCATCCCGCCGCTTTTGCCGCCAGAATCCCGTTCGGACTGTCCTCCAGAACCAGACAGTTCTCCGGCTTTTCGCCGATCTTCTCCGCTGCCTTCAGAAAGATTTCCGGATCCGGTTTGGACTTTTCCGCCTCGTCTCCGCACACCGTGTCCGTAAAATAATCCTTCACGCCGGTCTGCACAAAATACTGCTCCGCCTGGTCCCGCTTCGTCGAAGTCGCGATGCATGTCTTCAGATTTTTCTTTTTCAGCAGCTTCAGAAGCTCAAACAGTCCCGGTTTGATGGGCATTCCGTTTTTCTTCAGATAATTCTGAATATACTCCGTGCGAAGCTTCCGCATCTCATAATACAGCTCTTCGCTTCCGTACCACGATGCGAACGCCGCCGCATTGGCCGGTACGGACCGGCCGCGGAACAGGAGAAAATGTTCCCGGTCCAGTCCATTGTTCTTCGCCTTCGCGGCTCTGAGCCAGCCCTCCATCGAAAGCCGCTCCGTGTCAAACATCGTTCCGTCCATATCAAATAATACTGCTCTGATCATTTTTTCCTCCCGGCTCAGTCCGATGGGCTTGCCTGTCTTTTGCACCGCCAGCCCGGGTCTGAAAGTTTGCTTTCAGGCTTATTCCTTCCCCTTGGGCAAATCATTTGCCCTGCGCTCATGGGTCCGGTAATACTCCATTTTCATATCATACATTTTTCTGTCCGCCCGCGCGCAGGCCGCCTCAGTACTTTCCTCCGCCGCCTTCTCCGCGATTCCGTAGGAAAAACTCAACAGATAATCACCATACTTCGGATCACATTTCTTTTCAAGGATTTTTTCCAGAACCGGCTCCAGTTCTCCCGGTTTCTGCGGGGATAGAAAGACAAATTCATCGCCTCCGGTCCGGAAGAGCATTCCCTTTCCCCACATTTTTTTCTGGGCAGTCTGTGCAAATGCCGTCAGATACTCATCGCCTTTCTGATGACCTTCCGTGTCATTGTATTGCTTCAGGCCGTTCAGATCAAAGGCAATGATGGTCATGTTCTTCTTTTCAATACTGCGCATATGATTGACGTAGCTGTAATAGTTAAACACATGCGTCAGCTGATCCGTGTTCTCATAGAGATTTGCCACCGCGCGGTAGAGGAAATAATATGCAATCGCGATGCTTCCCCAGGACGTCGTATAATCATTCTGATGTGCTTCCGCGATCTGGCCGATCACGACAATGATCACAACCATGGTGAGAAGCACCTTATCCTTCGGATACTGTGCAAAACTGTGGACGTAATACCGGTACAACAGCCAGAGAAAGTATAACACCTCCAATGCCGTGTAAATCATACTTCCCGGAAGCTGTATCATCTGTGCGTTTTTCGTTATAAAAATCAGCGGAATCCAAATATTCAGAATCGCAATCAGAATAAACCATGGGCCGGTCATATGAACAAGAATCCGCTGCTGCAAAGTGACATTTTTCTGATTGATCCACAAAAGGAGGGTGATCACCGGAGGAATGAACGCGTAACAGATGCTGTCAATGGTATTCAGGATAAAATCCTGATTCGGCCATTCATTTCCCAAATGGGCAACCAGCTGCCACAGCTGATTGCCGGTCAGAAGACACACCAAAAAAACGCCGGAGATGTAAAAATTCTTTTTCACCTCCGGCTCTATGATCTGATCCTGTCTCAAACTGTACATAATATAGAAGAGAATAGCAATCTCAATGAGATGTGAGTATATAATCATATGCCGTATCCTGTTTAGCCCCGTGCGAAGAAATACCGCCTTCCGCAGATAGTTCTTATGCAAACGAAAATATCTTTTTCCATAATAATCTTAATCAAAACACACATCGGCTGAATACGGATATATATAACCACGTCCGCAGGCAGGCTTCGGCTTTCCCCGTTCCTTCCGCAGAGCATTTTCAGTGATGCCCCAATGCCATTCCGGTCTTTACCATCCGGAACATCCGGACGGCCCCGCGGAAATAGAGTTCTTCCGCGTGCTCCATGGCTTCCACCAGACTCATGGGCGCATCCACTGTCGTCATGAGCGACGCAATCCCGTGCTCATACATCTTTTCATAGTCTTGTCCCAGAGATCCCGACAGTCCGATCACCGGAATTCCGCGCGCCTTCGCCCGCTGTCCGACGCCCTGCATCACTTTTCCGTATGCGCTCTGCCAGTCTGTCCGGCCTTCTCCGGTCACAACCAGATCCACATTTTCCAGTTTTTCATCAAACTTTACCAGATCCAGCACCGTCTCGATGCCGGAGCGAATCTTCGCCTGAAGAAAAAAACACATTGCCGCGCCGAGTCCTCCCGCCGCGCCGCTTCCGGCAATCTCATTCGGATCCGTTCCGAATTCCCGGATCAGAACCTCGCGGTAATGCTCCATGCCCTGTTCCAGTGCTTCGATAACCACGGGAGATGCGCCCTTCTGCGCACCGAAGGTTCTGGTCGCCCCGTCCGGCCCTGTGAGCGGATTCGTCACATCACACATGACGGTAAACTCCGTATCGCGGATCCGCGGGTCGATCCGGCTCAGGTCGATTCTGTCCACACGGATGAGATCCGCCCCGATCCCGCCGTATCCCGGCTCATCCGGGCGCTTCCCGCCGAGTTCACGTCCCTGCGCATCCAGAAAACGGACGCCCAGCGCTCTCGCAAATCCGATCCCGCCGTCATTGGTTGCCGAGCCGCCGATCGCGATCGAGACGCGCCGGCACCCGGTATCCAGAATGAATTTCAGAAGTTCTCCGGTTCCGAAACTCGTGGTATACCGCGGATCCCGCTTTTCCTCCGGAACCATCGGAAGACCGGAGGCCGATGCCATCTCCATCACTGCCTCCTCCGTCCCGATCTTCCCGAAAATGGCAGGTTCCGCTTCCATATAAGGTCCGTGAACAAAAACCCGCTCCAGTTCGCCGCCGCGGGCTTTCACAACAGCCCTCGTCGTTCCTTCTCCGCCGTCGGCAACCGGGACGGTTTCGGTTTCACATTCACCGAAGACCTCCCGCGCCGCGTCCGCAAGAAGCTTTCCCGTCTGTTCACTGGACAACGTCCCCTTAAAGGAGTCCGATGCAAAGAGCAGTTTCATAAATATATCCTCCATCAGGCAGTATCTGAAGGTCTGATTTCAAATGTCGTATCTCACGAATTGACGATATTAACCGGATGTCCCTCTATAAATGCGCGAAGGTTATCCACCGTAATATCCATGATGCGCTGTCTTGCCGCCAGAGCCGCCCAGGAAATGTGCGGCGTAATCAGACAGTTCTTCGCGCCCAGAAGCGGATTATCTCCGCGGATCGGCTCTGTGCTCACCACATCGAGTCCGGCAGCATATACCTTGCCGCTGTTCAATGCATCGGCCAGATCCTGCTCCGCCACAAGACCGCCGCGGCTGTTATTGATCAGGATCACACCATCCTTCATTTTGGCGATATTGTCCTTATTGATAAGGCCTTCGGTATCCGGGAACAGCGGGCAGTGAAGGAAGATCACATCCGACTCTCTGAACAGCGTCTCCCGATCCACATATTCCGCGATCTCTCTCCCGGTGTCACTCTCAAACTTATCATTGGCGAGAACCCGCATATTCATCGCTTTCAGGATCTTTCCGGTTGTCTGACCGATTCTTCCGAAGCCGATGATACCGGCGGTCTTGCCGCTGAGTTCGATCATCGGATAATCCCAGAAGCACCAGTCAATGTTGTGCTCCCAGCGTCCTTCTTTGACCGCCTGATCGTGATGCGCAAAATGGGAGCAGATCTCCAAAAGAAGGCCTACCGCGTACTGGCCGACGATCTGTGTTCCGTATGTCGGAACATTCATGACTGCGATCTTCTTCTCCTTTGCATACTCGTAATCCACCACGTTGTATCCGGTCGCAAATACCGCGATCGCCTTAAGGTTCGGGCATTTGTCGATGGTGTCCTTTGAGATCGGCGTCTTGTTGGTCACAATGATCTCCGCATCCCCGATCCGCTCCGCGATCAGCGGGGACTCCGTCACGGAAGTCCGGTCATAGATAGTCAGTTCTCCGAGAGCCTTCATCGGCTCCCAGCTGAGATCTCCCGGGTTCTCCGTATATCCGTCCAGCACCACAATCTTCATATGATTACTCCTCTCGTATTCCGCTAATCGGCTCAGAATGCAAACAAATTCAGTCCGGTCACCTTGGTGTCATGAATCCGGCCGACCTTTCCCGGAAGGGTGTGCACAATCATCTCGCAGGTTGCGGAGATCCGGCACTCATTCAGATGGCCGCCGTGGATCATCATCTGCTCATCGCAGAGATTGATGTGGAGATGAAGATACACCTCTCCGTCCTTCTCCGTGATGTTTCCGAGCAGGGAAGTGATCTCCATCGGTCCTTCCAATTCTGTTTTGTGGTAGAACTTCTTTTCCACATCGTAGAGACCGATCACCGCTTTGTCCGCCGCGCCGATCGCCTGAACGGATCCGAGGGCAATGTGCTCCTTCGCGCAAAGTTCGGTCAGCGAAGCAATGATCTCCTCGCCGCGGTCAAGACGAACTACATAAGTATCTTCAAACTTTCTGAATTCCATGATAAGTTCCTTTCCTGTTCTTGTTTCTGACTCTTCTTTCTGGTTCTTCTTTCTGGTTCTTGCTTCAGATTTCTGGTTCCGGTTCTTTTGTCTGGTTCTTTTCCTGTTTTTCTCTTTTCTGCAGGCCGGTGACTGCTGCCATTACGGCCAATCCGCGCTCACTTCAATAATCGTCAAACCTTCGCAGCCGCGGCTTCACCGTCTCCGTAATCTTATCTTAAAACGCCGCCAACGGATTGACAAACATTTTAACTTGTATATAACTTGTTTATATACAAGTTTTACTTGTAGTTTTTTCCCCATGCTATCGTTACTTTATGAACGCTGCTCCGGGCGCGGTATCCACCGGCCGAGCCGCGGTTTTTTATCCATCCGAAAGGAATCGCCCCCATGAATCTGAACAGTCTCCGGTATTTTTTGGAAGTATGCAAAGATCTGAATATGTCCCGGACCGCCCGGCGTCTCTATCTCTCCCAGCAGGCACTCAGCCTCCAGATCCGGAATCTGGAGGAGTTCTACGGCGTGACGCTCTTCGAGCGAAAACCAGCGCTTCGGCTGACACCGGCCGGAGAGTCGCTGAGAATCACCGCCGAGCAGATACTCCGTGAGAACGACGATCTGATCAACCGTTTTTCCGCGATCAGCCGATCCCACTACGGAACACTCCGCATCGGAATCTCCACCGTGCGCTCCGAGCTCTGTTTTCCGGATATCCTGCCGAGGTTCCGGAAGAAATGGCCCAACATCCGCATTTCCCTGGTGGACCGCGGCACGGATGACCTTCTGCGCGATCTGGCAGATCACCGACTCGATCTGATCTTCGCTCCCATCGAATCCCCCCGTTATCTGCAGCGTTTCCCGGACGAATTCTCCAAGCGTTTTCTCACCCGGGAGAGAACCTGCCTGATCCTCTCCGATGAGCTCCTGCGGCAGTATTTCGGTCAAAAGGCACCGGAAATCCGGAACCGCGCCCTCTCCGGCACGGATCTGACCGAGTTCTCCGAGATCCCGTATCTTCTGCAGAATCCCGGTTCCCACATGCGGGCGATTGCCGACGAATGTTTTCACAACGCGGGTTTCCGCCCGAATGTCTACATGGAATCCGCCAGTGTTGATCTCCTTCAATCTCTGTATCCCGGAAGCTACGGTGCCTTTTTCGTGCGCTCCAGCCGTTGCCCGCAGCTGAGAAGACTGTACCCGGACATCAACATTTTCCCGATCCGTCAGGGAACAGACTTTGTCGACGTTCCGCTCTATCTCCTCTTTCACAATACAGAACCAAGACCTGCGCATATCACCGATTTCATCGAGTTCACAGCAGAGGCATGGAAATCCATCTCGCTGATGTAATCAGAAAAATTTCGAAAATATATTGAATTGATTCGCTGACGTGGTATAATAGGGTTGTTCTCGGGGACGTAGCTTAGCTGGGAAAGCGCAGCGTTCGCAACGCTGAGACCGCGGGTTCGAATCCCGTCGTCTCCACTATCTGAGTGCATTTTAAAAACCGCTCAACTTCGCCAAATCGGCTTGGTTGTGCGGTTTTTTATTCCATCATTATGTCATTTCCTGTTACACTATGGCTTGTAAAGGTCATTTTTGGGCATCTACTGTGTCACGAATGTGTCACGTTTTTTAGATAAGTTTACATGCTTCCAGCTCGCAGGTGCGGTCATCCACTCCATGCCAGAGTGGCGCCCCGCTTCGCTCGTTTTGTATCATTATCATCTTGTCAGACTGCCGGCTCTCAACACTCCGGCTCACGGAAGGAATCATCATGGCATTCACAGCATCCGGAAAACGAAAATCCTTATCCGGAAACCGAACTTCAAATCTGACGGAAGGCTCCCTGTGGAAGGGAATTCTGTTCTTCGGAATTCCGCTGATCGCCTCCAATCTACTTCAGATTCTCTTCAATATGTCCGATATCGCGGTGGTCGGCCGTTTCGCCGGCCCGACAGCGCTCGGAAGCGTCGGTTCCACCTCGACGCTGGTCGTCATGATCACGACGTTCATCATCGGAATCGGAAGCGGCATCAATGTGGTCACCGCCCATGCACTCGGAAAGCAGGATGACGACGAAGTCCGTCGGACCATCCAGACCTCCTTTCTTCTTTGCATCGTCATCGGTCTTCTGACGTTATGTGCCGGAGAGCTTTTGCAGGGTCTTATCCTGAAGCTTCTTCAGACGAAAGAGGAACTCCTTGACGGTTCGATGCTCTATCTCCGGATCTATTTTCTCGGAGCACCGGCGCTCGCCGTTTACAATTTCGGCAGCGCGGTGTACAGTGCTGCCGGAAACACCCGGCGTCCTCTGATGCTGCTGACCGCCTCCGGCATCCTGAACATCCTGCTCAATCTCTATTTCGTGATTGCCCTGAACATGGATGTAGCCGGCGTTGCACTGGCAAGTATCATTGCCCAGTACTGCTCCGCCGGCCTTATCGTGTTTTCTCTGATACGTGAAAAGACGGAAATCCGTCTGACACGGTCCGGTATGTCCTACGACAAACGTATTGCCTCGCGCATTCTTCCCATCAGTCTGGCGGCCGGACTCTCCAACGCCATCTTCCAGATTGCCAACCTGTTCGTTCAGTACGGCGTCAACACCTTTGACGCGGTTGTCGTGGCCGGCAATGCGGCAGCACAGAACGCGGATGCTCTCGACTATGATGTCATGGCAGCATTCTATACGGCCGGCAGCAGCTTTATCGGACAGAACTTTGGCGCCGGAAAAATGGACCGCGTCAAAAAGTCCTATATCATCAGCACTGCCTACGCGTTTGCCGTCGGCACCGCCATCGGTCTTCTCCTCTATGCCTTCGGAGAGCCGTTTCTTCACCTGTTTACAAAAGATGACGCCGTAGCGGAAGCCGGAATCTACCGGCTCTCCGTCATGGCGCTCTCCTATGGTTTTTCCGCATTCATGGATAACAGCATCGCGGCCTGCCGCGGGCTCGGAAAAAGTGCTGTCCCGACCGTCATCGTCCTTCTCGGGTCATGTGCCTTCCGGATTGTATGGATTTTTACCGTATTTGCGTATTTCCATACCATCACATCGCTCTATCTGCTCTACATTTTCTCGTGGACAGTGACCGGCGTTGCCGAAATGCTGTATTTCCGGCACGCCTACCGCATGGCGGCGCGTTCCTTCTCCCGGGAAAGAAACTAAGTTTTCCTCTTCTGCCGGTATTTCTCCGTTACATCCCAGCGCCTGCCCTCTCCAGAACGAACTCATCCTCAAAGAATTCGTCCAGACAGATCATGGTCAGCTCGCCGTCCTCCAGTGAGACACTGAAGGTCGAATCCCGGAGTCCCGACTTGTCAAAGTCCATCTCCAGAATATCTTCCTCAAGGGTATAATGGAACGAATAACTGTGCTCCGGCAGGATCAGTGCGCCGGTTCCGTTGGTGCTGAAACGGTATAAGGTATCGTCATCAATGCACCAGGTTCCCTGAATATCTTTCATCCTAAGGAATTCCGGTTCCACGATTTCCGGCTTCTGTACCGGCGGGATGAGAGACTGAGCCGGAACGACCTCCGGAACCGGCAGTGTTTCCGGCAAAGTTCCTGTCGGAACGCCCGCTGCTTCCGTCGGTGCCGTCTCTGCGCCATTCCTGTCATTTACTGCCCCGGTCTCTGCCTCCGGGTTCTCTGCGGACTGTTCCGCGTCATCTCCGACCTTTTCCTGATCATCTCCGGACTGTTCCGCGTCTTCTCCGGCCTTTTCCTGATCATCTCCGGACTGTTCCGCGTCTTCCCCGGCCTTTTCCTGATCATCTGCGGACTGTTCCGCGTCTTCCCCGGCCTTTTCCTGATCATCTGCAGACTGTTCCGCGTCTTCCCCGGCCTTTTTCTGGTCATCTCCGGACTGTTCCGCGTCTTCCCCGGCCTTTTTCTGGTCATCTCCGGACTGTTCCGCGCCTTCCCCGGTCTGTTCCTGATCATCTCCGTTTTTTCCCGCGTCACTCTGATCGGAATCGCCGGCTGCGGAACCATCGCTGTTCTCACCGGAACCGGTCTCTTCCGCTCCGCTGCCTCCCTCGCCGGAGGGCTCGGTCTCAGAATTTTCTCCGCTGTTGTTCGCCGGATTCGTTTTTTCTTCGCTCTCTCCGCCTTCCGATGCCGACGCCGTTTTTTTCTGGAAATACTCCTCAGAAGAAAGATCCGGTGATTCCGGACTCCCATTTTCCCCGCAGAGTTTCCCGTTCTGACCGGAAGCTCCGGCGCTGCCCTCATCAGCATAAGTCTTTGCCGGAATCTCGTCAGCATGTACGCTCCACGCGGCAGATGCGGCCAATAATCCTGCCAGCGCCATTATTTTTATGTTTTTTGTTGTTTTTCTTTTCATATCCTTTCCCCTCTGTTTCTGCCAGATGTCACATGAAAAAATTCATCCGATTACGGTTTTTCGTAAAATGTCGATCCAAGCGTTTCCGCTTTGACCTGCTTCCCGTTCCGATACCGGAGAAGAAGGGCTTCCTTCTGCTTTTCCAATTCCTTTTCCGCATCAAAACCGTTTTCCGGAATGTATACCAGTCCGATGGCGTATCTTGTCACCGCCGCAAGCATCAGATGAAGGATCGTGGAGAACATCTCTTCCTCCGGTTCATCCGTCCGTATCGTCCGATCACTCTCCGCTTTCCGGTACATGATATGAAACCGTTCTTTCAGTTCTTCGATCATATCCTGATACGGTTTCAGCATCTCCGGACTGATCTTTGCCGACCGAATATAAATATTGAAAAACTGGTTAAAACGAAGAAGATCCGGCCGGGAGCGGTACAGCTCGATAAAGCTTTCCAGAAAAAGCGAAAAGATCTCCTCCGCCGTCATCGCGGTCAGGTCCGGATGTGGCCTTTTCTCTCTGTTTTTCTGAATCACTCCGGACCATACCCAGGTCGCCACCGCGATGACAAAAACCGGTTTGCTCTTATAATAGCGGTATACGCTGGCAATCCCACAGCCGACCGCATTGGCCACGTCACGCATGGTCACGGATTCGATGTTCCGTTCCGTAAACAGTTCATATCCTTTTTGAAGAAGTTCGTTTCGTCTTGCCTCAATCTTCTTCTCTCCTCTGGATGATGTCCACATCTCCCGATTCTCTCTTTCCCAAAACACTCCTAATTTACCGAAACTTCTCCGTTTCCTCGTTTTCTGGCCTGACCGCACTGTCCTTTAAACCTGATACAGTCCCGATTCGGTGATTGTTCGGCACATATGATTATTCCATCTCTGCCGGGGTCTCTCCGTTTCCGTCCCAGGCGCCGTCATCCCCGACACTGTGTCCGTCCGGCGTCACCGCGGCATGAATCATTCTTCCCTGTGTCGCTCCCGGAATGACATCGAAATAGTACCACTTTCCGTCAATCTGCTTCCAGCCGGTCGCCATGCGGCCCCGCCATCCGTCTTTCTTCGTCATGAAATAGTACCGCTCACCGCCAAATTCAAACCAGCTGGTCCGCATGATGCCATTCTCATCGAAATCATACCAGTAGGTCAGTCCGTTGTAATTGAGGTTCAGCCATTCATCCCGGGCAAGTGTTCCATCCGACTTGGTATAAGTCCAGCTGTCAGACTGCTGATCCCAGTGGCCGCCCTCATCACTGACCGGAACGCCGGATTCTGCCTGATGATGTTCCGTGATCCGGTACTGCGTCAGAGGCATTTTACCTTCCAGTTCGGACCGGTATGATCCGTTGCTCTCATCGTCGCTATCGTCGTCGTCATCGTTGTCATCCCAGACAATCTGTTCATCACGTTTGTGCTTCCCGCTGCCGCCGTTGTCATCCTCGCCGCCGTTGTCGTTCTCGCCGCCGTGGTTGTCATCCTCGCCGCCGTGGTTGTCGTCCTCACCGCCGTGGTCATCCTCGCCGCCGTTGTCGTCCTCGCCGCCGTTGTCGTCCTCGCCGCCGTTGTGGTCGCCGTTTCCGGGTTCTCCGCTTCCCGGTTCGCCGGAATCATCGATCGCAGGATCCGGTTTTGTCTTCTTCGGAATTTTTTCTTCTTTGGTATGAGACGAATCATTCAGGCAGGTATAAAGGCGAATTCCCTCCTCCTCATACGTCGGTTCCTGAATCACCGTTCCCTCGTCCCACCGGTGTCCGGTCGCCGCAACGATGACCGCCGTTTTGTCGAGTTCCACCTGCCCTGCCGGATCCTCATAAATCTTCCCGCAGTGCTCGCATTCGTAGTACTGTTTATTTCCTTCGCTCTCGCATCCCGGATCGCACGCTTCCACTTTCGTCAGCGGAAGATGGTTGTGATCCATCACCTTCTCCCACTGCGCGTAGAGGTCCGTTTCGTCGTCAAATTCCGCTTCTTCCCCGTCCTCATACGAATCTCCGTTGCCATTCGCCTTCGTATTCCATCCGGTGAACCGGAAGCCTTCTCTGGAAAATGTATTCGCATTCAGCTTTGTCTCATCACCCGTGACCGCATTCTGATCATCCATTTTTCCGGTTCCGCCGTTCGCGTGGAAATGAATCACAATTCGGTCATGAATCGTAACGGAGACGTACTCCGGCTCGCTTTCGTTATTCTTTTCCGTGTCACACGCCTTATACCAGACATGGTAGGTTCCTGGGCCGGTTTTTGCCGGGATGGATGAGGTGTAAAGAGATGCGTCTGGTTCCGGATCATCTTCCCCGGTCACAGCGTAAAACATAGTGCCGTTTTCCGCCTCACCTGCGGTCACAAGTTCCTGAGCCTGTCCGTTATAAATCAGATTCTTTGCTGTGGGCGCTTCGGTAACCGCTGCTATACGCTTCGCCGTGAAAGTATAAGTAAATGTCTTCTCTCCCGTGATTTCCGCATCCGCCGGATCTGTATCCCACGATCCGTCCTCGAAACCCTCGGAGGCTTTCATGCCGGTAGGCACGCCGGCCGGCTTCGATCCGCTTTGTACGGTTTCTGTCCGATCCGCCGTACTGCCATCCGCCCAGGTTCCGCCCACAACCCTGTAGATCACGTCATAGGCCGGCACAACATATTCCGAAATCGTCAGTTCCTGATTGTCTGATGCACAAGTCGTATCGGTTTCCTTTAAGCGGACATAATAGGTTCCGGGAACAAGGCCTGTGATGTCCTCTCCTGTTCCGGCAGTCCAGCCTGTGGCATCGGCCTTCTTATATTCCATCGCAGTCGTTACGCCAATCAGTCTTCCATCGTTGTTGTCCGCCGTCGTGCAGTTGCCGGCCACAACGGTCGAAGGAGCAGCCGGTTTTGTCTTTTTCGGAATTTTTTCTTCTTTGGTATGAGAAGAATCATTCAGGCAGGTATAACGTCGAATTCCCTCCTCCTCATGCGTCGGTTCCTGAATCACCGTTCCCTCGTCCCACCGGTGTCCGGTCGCCGCAACGATGACCGCCGTTTTGTCGAGTTCCAGCTGTCCTTCCGGATCTTCATAAATCTTTCCGCAGTGTTCGCATACATAATACTGCTTGTTCCCTTCGCTCTCGCATCCCGGCTCCTGCGCTTCCACCTTTGTCAGAGGAAGATGGTTATGATCCATCACCTTCTCCCACTGCGCATACAGGTCCGTTTCTTCGGTAAATTCCGCTTCTCCCCCGTCCTCATACGAGTCTCCGTCGCCATTCGCCTTCGTATTCCATCCGGTGAACCGGAAGCCTTCTCTGGAAAATGTATTCGCATTCAGCTTTACCTCTTCCTCCGTGGTCACATTCTGGTCATCCATTTTCCCGGTTCCGCCGTTTGCGTGGAAATGAATCCGGATCCGGTCATAAATCGTAACAATGATAAGCTCCGGCTCACTTTCGATCTTCTTTTCCGTGTCAACCGCCTTATACCAGACATAGTAGCTTCCGGGCTCTGCCGCAGTCGGAATTTCTTTGCGGTACTGCAGCGTATCCGCATTCTCATCCTCATTTTCGTCGGCTACGGCTTTCTGCACCGCATAATACAGTTCCCCGTCCTTCACTTCGCCCGGGGTAATCAGAGCATGCTCTTCCCCGTCATACATCAGTTCCGAAATTCCCTCCGGATCCTTCGTGATCTTCGGACCTTCTTCTTCTTTGATCACCTCATAGGTTGCCGAAACCACGGAACTGTTATTACTTCCTTCCTTCACCGCAATCGCCCTGACGGTAGTGGTCTCCGAGATATGAATCGGTCCGGAATACTTTTCACTATCCACGGTCGGCTCACTGTCATCCAGAGTATAGTAGATATCTGCCCCTTTTGTCTCACTGGAGATCGCAACATCCACCGGTTCCGGAAAACTTCCACCCATCGGACTGAATTTCGGTGCAGAAACCGTCGCCACCGCGCCCACACGAACTTTCGTTTTTTTGGATGCCAGTGCCTTATCGGTCGCCATGTATCGCACATAATATGTGCCTTCGGCAAGACCGGTAATCTCATCTCCGGTGACGGGGGTCCAAATCTTGGCCCCTTCCAACTGATACTCCATCGCAGTCGTTACACCGGTTATTTTACCGTCCTTCTTACCCTTCGCAGAACATTTCTGCTCCTCCAGGTTTTTCGGGGCGTCCGGTTCTTCCAGTCGTTCACGGTACTCGATAACGGCTTCACTCGTCTCGTAGGACGCGCTTCCTGTCAGATAACTGGACGGTCTTGCTTCCACCATGAGTCTGTGTCCGACCATCTCCTCCGTAACAACCAGCTCTTCATCCCGCACTCCTTTGGGAACTTCCGTCCGGGTACCATCGTCCCCGATCACATACCATTTAAAATTTACCAGTGCCGTGGTCAGCACTAAGTCGTCCGGATCCACGCCTTTCGCAATCAGCTTATCTCCGACCATGATCGGTCCGTTTCCACTTTCGTATATATCATCTCCCACCTCCTTGTTGATTGCAATCCGATCAATCGGTGTGGAGACACAGACTGTCCAATACACATAAAGATTTTTTTTCTTGACTTTAGCCTTAAGTTCAAATTTACCGGGTGAATTTGGTTTCACCTGTACATCCGCCCAATATACGTTGGAATTCTTTTTTTTGTAATCCGGTTCCGAGATCGTTGCTTTCGTCTTACTGCTTGGCGTAAAAACTGTTTTGCAATCTGACTGATACAGCGGCTTGCCGCTATACCCGGTCAGTTTTACAACAAATGTGGTTTTCTTGCCTTTCGGAATGACTACCTGATGTTTGTCATTCCCTTTTATTGGCATTGGCATTTTAATCGAAATTTTCGAAACCCCTGTTCCGGCATACACCGGCTGTGCCACTGCAAGCGACAATCCAAGGGATAAAGCCGTCACAATGGCGGCCGCCTTTTTTATTCTTTGTGCCAGATTTTTCCATATTGATCGTTTCATCCTGATTCTCCCTCTTATTTCTCTGATGTATACCGGTAACAGCAGACATCTCCTTTGTCACTCTATCTTTCCGACCCGATACGACTACTATCAGGTGTTTATTCGATACATATACTATCAGAATGCACATCAGGCTTCAATCATAACAATGCAAATTGTAACGAAATGCATAAAATTGGCAACAAAGTAAAACACGCTTCGCGAGTTTCGAACGTTTCGCGGCAATCGCCAAGGCCTCATGCAAGCATAGGCTTTGGCTCGTTGCTCGCGTAAAAGAACAAAGTCCGCGGGGCGTTTTGTTTCATAGGGAATTTCGGAGAAATTTCCTATGAAACAAAAAGGTCTGCAGGGCTGCTTTTCGCAGCTCTACAGACCTTAAACAGATTCCAACAGTTCCACAGACCTTCTCTGTATGATATTCTATTATTATTGTCTTCCTGACATTCCAACCATCGTCTCCAGATTCTGAAGTCCGCACGGCATCTGACCCCCAATGACGTTCCTGGCGATCCTCACTCAGCCGTCATTTTGGGAAAAACATCTCTCAGCCCATCCGCTGACGCACGATCTCAAATGCGAGAATACCGGCCGCAACCGATGCGTTCAGGGAGTCGATATCCCCCTTCATCGGAATGGATGCAACCAGATCGCATTTCTCCTTCACCAGACGGCTGACGCCGTCTCCCTCGTTACCGATCACCAGACCGATGGGGCCTTTCAGGTTCTGCTTATAGACCGGCGTATCGCCCATATCGGCACAGGCAAACCACAGACCTTCCTTCTTCAGTTCCTCGATGGTCTGGCCCAGATTCGTCACCCGGGCGACCGGCGTATAATTCAGCGCGCCGGCGGAGGACTTTGCCACCGTCGCCGTCAGACCGCAGGCTCTGTGTTTGGTGATAATCACACCGTGCGCACCGGCCTGATTCGCCGTACGGATGATCGCCCCGAGATTGTGCGGATCTTCAATTCCGTCCAGAAGGATCAGGAACGGATCCTCTCCCTTTTCCTTTGCCTTGGCCAGCATATCCGACACCTCGGAATAGGCATACGCCGCAGCATAGGCGATGACGCCCTGATGGTGTCCGGTCTCGGAGAGCTCGTCCAGGCGCTCGCGGCTGACAAAGTTCAGAATCGTTTCCGGATTCTTCTTCGCCTCCCGGACGATGGTCTGGACCGGACCATCCTTGCAGGCATCCTGTACAAAAAGCTTTTCGATGGTTTTGCCGGAACGGAATGCTTCTAAGACGGCATTTCTTCCCTCGATATGGGTAGAAGCGATGAACTCATCGTCCTCCGCCTTCTCCGAAGCCGTCGCGCCGTACTCATCTTGAACCCGGGATGCCCGTTTTTCGTCCAGACGGTAGGTCGCATACTTTCCGCCCAAGCCTTTTCGCTCGCTCTTTTCGAAAGGTTTTCTGCGGTCTCCGCTCTTTTCTCTCCCCGTATATCCCTGCCCCGTGGTCTGTTTTCCGAAGGCACCCGGCTTCCGGTCAGACACCCGATCGGACATCCTGCGCTCGGAACTTCCCCGTCCGTTTCGCCCGGAGCCGCCCACGGTATCCTCTGCTCTCTCCGGCCGGGAAATGGTGCCGAGCGGTCGGAGTTCCTTTCCCCCGTTCCATCTTCCGCCGAATCTGTTTTTCTCTTTCTCGCTCATTCATTCTCCTTCAGTTCCCCGATCGCCTTCAAACCGAACGCGATCAGTTCGATCATGCGGCTGTAATGGCCGGTCATATAGAGCCAGCCCATCAGCGCTTCAAATCCGGTTGCGGTCCGGTAATCCGTCATCGTGGCATTCTTCGCTTTGGTATAAGACTTGGAATTTCTTCCGAGCTTATAGGCGCGGATCTCCTCCGCCGTCAGGATGTCCGCGTCATTCATGGCGTGGTACATCGCCGCCTGTGCCCCCGCCCTGACCAGAGAAGTGGTATGCTTGTGCATTTTTTCCACCTGCATGTTTCCCTGATCCATCACATAGGTCCGGATCACCATCTCATACGCTGCATCGCCGATGTAGGCAAGCTGAAGACCGGAGTACTCTCCGGTCTCATGTCCTTTGATCCGGAATGCTGTCCGGAAGTTTTCGAGGATCGTCTTCAGGCTCTCTTCCATTTTACGCCCTCTCTGGTGTCTTCCAGAATAATCCCTTTTTCCAGCAGTTCGTTGCGGATCCGGTCAGCCTCGGCAAAATTCTTTGCTTTTCTCGCATCCTGACGCGCCTGAATCATCGCCTCGATATCGCTGTCCAGCATCTCCTTTTTTGTCTCGGTGATGATACCCAGAACACCGCAGAGTTTTTCCATAACGTCAAATACGGTCTTTGCATATTCCTTTGTGGAATCCGCCTTTACTGTGGAGTTGGAGAAACGAACCAGCTCAAATACCGCCGATACCGCATCCGCGGTATTAAAATCATCATCCATCGCCGACTCAAACTTTGCGATGTAATCCTTCAAAAGAGCCGCATTCTTTGTCTCCTCTTCCGTCATTGCGCCCTCTGCACCATTTTCCATCACCGTTCTCTGGTTCTCGGACGCGGTGCGGATACGCTCCAGAGAAGTCTTGGCAGACTCCATCATGTCAGCGCTGAAGTTCAGCGGGCTGCGGTACTGCGCGCTCAGCATGAACAGGCGGAGAACCTGAAGATCATAATGCTCGCTGATCTCGCGGACGGTACGGAAGTTACCGAGAGACTTGGACATCTTGGTTCCGTCGATATTCAGGAATGCGTTGTGCATCCAGTATTTGGCAAACGGCTCGCCGTTCGCGCACTCACTCTGCGCGATCTCATTTTCATGGTGCGGGAACACGAGATCTTCGCCGCCCGCATGAATGTCAATGGTGGTTCCAAGATATTTTTTGGACATCACCGAGCACTCGATGTGCCAGCCCGGTCTTCCCTCGCACCACGGGGATACCCAGAACGGCTCGCCCTCTTTCTTCGGTTTCCAGAGAACGAAATCATTCGGATCTTCCTTCTGGTCCTCACCGCTGACTTTCAGTGTTCTCTCGGTAAATGCGGACTCCAGATCATCCATATTCTTATGGGAAAGCTTTCCGTAATTCGGGTCGCTCTTCACACGGAAATAGACCGTTCCGTCCTTTGCGACATAGGCATGTCCCTTGTCGATCAGCGTCTGAACCATCTCGATCATGCCGTCGATCTCTTCTGTCGCCTTCGGATTCTTCGTCGCCGGCATGATATTCATCCCCTTCATGTCGGTCAGGCACTCTCTGATAAAGCGCTCGGAGATAACGGAAGACTCCACGCCCTCTTCGTTGGCCGCCTTGATAATCTTGTCATCCACATCCGTAAAATTCGATACGTAATTGACTTTATATCCCTTGTACTCAAAATACCGGCGCACGGTGTCAAACACGATCATCGGGCGCGCATTTCCGATATGAATAAAGTTATAAACCGTCGGACCGCAGACATACATGCTGACCTGTCCGTCCTGAAGCGGCTTGAACTCTTCTTTTGTTCTGCTGAGTGTGTTGAAGATTTTCATCGAACTTTCCCCTTTTCCATTCTTTCACGATCTTATGTTCACGATCTTACTCTATTCTGTCTTTCCCGGCATAAGACGCTCTTCGCAGGTCGGCTCACCATCCGGGCAAATGTCCCCTGTGCCGGCATGGACATTGACTCCCTGCCCGCATAAACGAGTCGTAACACGCTTCACAAGTTTCGAGCGTTTCACGTCAGTCGCCAGGGCCTCACGCAAGCGTGAGCTTTGGCTCTTTGCTCGCCTAAACAAAAGGAAGACAGAACGCTATAGTCTGTCCTCCATTCTATCACAAAACAATATTCTGTGCCACCGCAACTCACAGATGCATCACTCCGGCTGATTTTTCAGGCATCCCGCGCATCCGGCGCATCGGCCGCCCGCACATCCGCCATTTGGCATTGTCTGATCGTAGTAGATGAAATTGTCCACCGTCGAAAGAAGCGCTACCGCCTGTGCGGAAATGCCCTCGCCCCGCCCGGTAAATCCGAGATGCTCTTCCGTCGTCGCCTTCACGCTGACCTGATCGACATCCAGCCCGAGCGCATCGGCGATATTCTGCGCCATCTTCGGCCGGTAATCCGCGAGTTTCGGCTTCTGTGCAATGATCGTCGAATCAATATTCTCAATGATATAATTGTGCTCTTCCAGAATCTTTCCGACTTCCCGCAGAAGCATCATGCTGTCCGCGCCCTCATACCTCGGATCGGTATCCGGAAAATGCTGTCCGATGTCACCGAGCGCCGCCGCGCCGAGAAGCGCATCCATGATGGCATGGAGCAGAACGTCCGCGTCGGAGTGGCCGAGAAGTCCCTTTTCATACGGGATTTTTACCCCTCCGAGAATCAGTTCCCGTCCCTCCGTCAGTTTGTGTACATCGTAACCCTGTCCTATCCTCATCTGTTTCTTTCTTACCTTTCCCAAATAAAAATCAGATAATCATCCGAATCTTTCCCTTTACACAGGAAACCTGAATATCCGTCATCGCGTTTCCGCTGCTCTCGCCGTCCGCATGGACAAGAAACGGAATCTCGGTGTGAATCTTCGCCTCCTTGCAGGAATACGTCCGGAGTCCGCGGATCTTCCTTCGTCCGCCCGCCGCGCACCGCATCGCATTCATCAGTTCCGTCCGGCTGCTGTTCGAATAGACGCAGATCGAGAGTTCCCCGTTGCCGCGCCCCGCATCCCGTCCGATCTTCATACCGCCGCATTCATACGGAAGAAGCATGGCGCTCACAAAATAAATGTTGTTGAACTCCACTCGCCGCTCTCCGTTGAGGACAATATAGCCTTTGCTCGGAACCGCCGACCGGCAGCTGTGATACCGCGCAAAAAAACGGGAAAGCCGATCCAGCCGCAGTTTTCCGAAGAGAATTTTCAGCATCATGGAATCTTCCCGGTGGCAGATATCCGCATCGAGTCCGATCCCGCTGCTGACGATAAAACGCCGGTGGCAGGCTTCTCCGTCCGCTCCGTCCACTGTCATAATGCCGTAATCAAGGTTGCGGTACTTCTTCGCCCGCAGAATTCTGCGGATGCGGGAATTCACGCTCCGCGACAGGCGAAGACTCCGGGCAAGATCATTGCCCACTCCCACGGGAACATAGCCAACGGTGACCGGTGCATCCGTGTCCATCCCGTTCAGGACTTCACTGAATGTCCCGTCTCCGCCGACAATGACCATCACATGTTCGTCTGCTGTTTCCGTCTCATCTGTGGATTCTTCTTCCGACGTGCTTTCATATTGTTTGCGGAGGGATTCCGTGATCGCCGCAGCGTACTCTCCCGCCTGCTCCGGCCCCTCCGTCAGATATGCCTCATATTCGATGTGCTTTCGGGCGATGATACGCTCGATTGTCTGCCAGACTTTCAAGCCTCTTCCGCTTCCTGAATTGGGATTGACGATAAAATAGTACATCTCCGCCTCCGTCAACAAGCGATTTCCGATACCGGCCGTTCCAGACTCTGCCGATACCCGTGATCGTTTTTCGTCTTCTCGATTAGTAATCAGTATAGCATATCGCCTGTGACGAATGGATAAAAAAAATATAAACAATGGCGCCCCTGCGGAAGTCCCGTCTCTGTCCGACGAACGGTCCGCGCGGCGGCGCCATAAAGCAACTTTTTTCTTATGTTTCCTCTGATGTTTTTCTGATGTTTTTCTTATGTTTTTACGCTTTTCCGGCGCTGTTTCCTGCGTTTTTCCGGTGCTGTTTCCTGCGCCTTTTCCGGTGCTTTTACGCCATTTCTTATACAAGACGGAAACCGAGCACACTTGCGGTCATCATGATCACACCGGCGAGAAGAACTCCCAGCATAACCGCCGCAACGGTCTCCCGAAACTTCATATCCAGAATGCTGGCCGCCAGTGTCCCGGTCCATGCCCCGGTTCCCGGGAGCGGAATTCCGACAAAAAGGAGAAGCGCAAGAAAGGTTCCGCGTCCAGCCTTCGCCGTCAGCCTTTTTCCCGCCTTTTCTCCACGGTCCAGAATCCACTCAAACATATTCCCGACGACCGGCCAGTTTTTCCCGGCCACCAGAACTTTTCTGGCAAACAGATGGATAAACGGAACCGGAAGCATATTGCCCACGATGCAGATCAGATACGACGGGATCAGCGGAAGTCCCAGATATTGTGAAAATGGAATTGCGCCTCGCAGCTCAACCATCGGAACCATGGAAACCAAAAATATCTTCAAAAAATCCATCTTTTCACCTCATGACAAGCCTGTCTTACAGCTTCCGCCCAATCATCCTCACGCTCCGTGTTGTTTCGGCCGTCAGCCCCGGAGCATGCTCCGCGCACTTCAAACGTTTCGCAGCCGCCGGCGGGCCTGTTACTTCAACGAGACGAAACACGTTTCGCGGTTTTCGACCGTTTCGCGGCAGTCGCCAAGGCCTCGTGCAAGCACAGGCTTTGGCTCGTTGCTCGCGTAAAAAACTCCGGAAACATCGCTGCTTCCGGAGTCGGTTATCATAGCGAGAGGGGGACTTGAACCCTCGACACCGCGGGTATGAACCGCGTGCTCTAGCCAGCTGAGCTACCTCGCCATATTAAGAAAAAATCATCGGTTCAGACGATCAGGTCTGAACCGATTGGATGGGGCGTATAGGGCTCGAACCTATGACCCCCTGCTTGTAAGGCAGATGCTCTCCCAGCTGAGCTAACACCCCACATCCTTTTGTGTCGCTCACGCGACTCCATCATAATAGCAGACCTGGGGTGATATGTCAACATTATTTTTCGATTTTTTCGAATTGTTTTTAAAACTCCCTTGAAGACACGAATTCGGGCAGAAAGAACGCGGAACGCGGCGGTCGCCGCCGGCCATCGCTGCTGCCCCCAGAATGCCCTCTTCCGCTCAGCAGCGCGCATCCCCGCAGAGCGGTTTTGTTGCACAGGAATTCCGAAGAAATTTCCTGCGCAACAAAAAAACCGGAAGCATCTCTGCTTCCGGAATCGATCATAGCGAGAGGGGGACTTGAACCCTCGACACCACGGGTATGAACCGTGTGCTCTAGCCAGCTGAGCTACCTCGCCATATTTAAGATTCGGTTCAGGCTTTCACCTGAACCGATCGGATGGGGCGTATAGGGCTCGAACCTATGACCCCCTGCTTGTAAGGCAGATGCTCTCCCAGCTGAGCTAACACCCCACATCCTTGCTGTCGCTCACGCGACTTTGATAGTTTATCAAATCATGTTTCATTTGTCAACGATTTATTCTGAATTTTTTATTTTTTTTATTTTCCCTTCACATTATTCCATCCACAATTTACCGTTCAACATTTTCACGTTTCCTGCGTGTGCTTCCCACAATTCCGCTCTGGTATAAGTATTTTTTCATGTTATACTCTATTTGTGGATTATTTCATTCCATTCACACTGTATTTTCTGCACATTTCGGTCTGTTTTCGCCCAATCCGAACGGGTAAGGAACACCGCCTCTTTGGATTTCGCGAACACGGTCCGAATCCATCAAACAGAGGAGGCGTCTTATGCTGCACGAAGTCAATTTCCCGTCATTCAATGAAAGAGATACCGTATACGGATGGATCTACGTCCCGGCTGCCGAGCCCAAGGGCATTGTACAGCTGATCCATGGTTTCGGGGAACACTCCCGCCGGTATCTTCATATGATTTCAACGTTTGTCGAAGAAGGTTATATCGTGGCCGCCGACGATCATGTCGGCCATGGAAAGACCGCGCTGGAGAACAACACCTGGGGCGACTGGGGTGACAAAGGATTCCATACGATGATGGAGGATGAACACCGGCTCCATGACCTGACGGTCAAAATGTACCCGGACCTGCCGTATTTCCTCTTCGGTCACAGCATGGGATCCTTCATCGTCCGCGATTACATCACAAAATACGGCGATGAGCTTGCAGGTGTAACCATCTGCGGAACCCTCGGCGTATGGCCGAACCTGAAAGAGAATCTGGATTATCTCCAGAAACTGATGGATGACGGAAAGGGAAAAGAGGCGGATCCGCTGGTTCCGGCAAAAATGATGGGCTGGATGTTCCGCCGATGCCCGGAAGGCGCCTCCATCGGCAATGAATGGATCTGCGCGGATCCGTTCGTTCAGAAGGATCACGCCGCCGACCCGTTTGACGCATTCAGCAGACCGTGTCTGAATCAGTCCTTCTATTACTTCGGTCAGATGATGGAATATATCACCGGCGAAGAATGGGCAAAGAAGGTTCCGGCCGGGCTTCCGATCTACAATATCGCGGGGGATCAGGATCCGGTCGGTCAGTTCGGAACCGGCGTCATGCAGACGACCAACTGGCTGATCGACACTGGACACGATGTGGAAACCATGCTCTATCCGGGCTATCGCCATGAGATTCACAATTACCGGGATCTCAAAGAGATCGTGGAAGACGGAATTCTGGATTTCATGGACGAGCATCTGACCAAAGAAGAAGAGTGAACTTGATAAAATCTAAATTTCAGTTTTGCCATAACAGGAAGGATAAGTCATGGATATCAATATACTGTTGGGTTTTCAGGAATTCCGGAACGGAGTCGGTTCCTGTCTGACCGCCTTTATGACCAAGATGAGTTACATCGGAGAAATGAATACGGTCCTGATCTTCACCGCCCTGATCTACTGGTGCGTCAGCAAAAACTTCGGCACCTATCTTCTGATGGGCTGGAGCGGCAACCGCATCGTCAACGGCCTTTTGAAGGTGAGTGCCTGCGTATACCGTCCCTGGATCAGGGATCCCCGGATTATTCCCGACAGCGATGCCCTCGCGTCGGCGACCGGTTATTCATTTCCCAGCGGACACAGCATGAATGCCGCCTCTCTCTTCGGAGGAGGCGCGATCCGCCGGGAACTCCCCCGACTTCTTCGGGTTGTCCTTGGATTGATTGCCGTACTCATCGCGTTAAGCCGGAATTTCCTCGGCGTGCACACCCCGCAGGATATTCTGGTCGGTCTGGCGGCAGGAGTTCTTGTCATGTGGCTGACGGCAAAGCTTCTTGCATGGATCAATCGGCATCCGGAAAAAGATATCGCGGTGATGTGTGCCGGCATCGGTATCTCCGTCGCCGTTGCCGCATACGCGGCTCTAAAATCTTATCCGGTCGATTATGACGCAGCCGGAAAACTTCTGGTGGACGGTGCCAAAATGGCCAACGACACCTTCAAGGGTGTCGGCTGGTGCATCGGCTTCCTGCTCGGCTGGGTGTTGGAAAGACGATATGTCGGTTTTTCCACCGATATCCCGATGATGACGCGGATGACCAGACTCACGGCAGGACTTCTCGGATATTATGCCGTCAGCCTGATCCTGCTGCCGTTGTTCAAAAGCGGGATTCCGGGAGCAGGCGGAACACTCCTGACCTGCTTCGTCCAGATGTTCTATGTAACCTTCCTCGTTCCGTTCTGTATAAAACATCTGGAACACAAGCCGGCGGCATAATGCTTCGTTTGCCGGATAACACCGAACCACAGCCGGACGGCGCAGTGTTCGTTTGCCGGATAACGCCGGACCACAGCCGGACGGCGCAGCGCACCGTTTTCTGTGTGATTTGACACACCGCAAAAGCCCCGGGCCATCCGGCCCGGGGCTCTCTCTCGTGATCACAGATTCAAAGTTCATCCGTACTCCGTCACAATCCTCACAATTCTCATTTCTCACGCTTCGGCTCTCATGGATCTCTTTATGTCTCAATCACCGTATAACTATCACGCTTCTTTTTGGATTCATATAACGCCTTGTCGGCAATTCCGATCAGATTATATACCATATCGATCCCAAATGCTCCGCCGAAACTCATCGTGATATGGACTTCCGGCTCTTTCTCAAACGTGATCTTCTTCACTTCAGACTGCAGATACGAGAGTTTCGCCTCCAGGTCCTTCCTGGTAATATCAAAAAACACCATCATGAACTCGTCGCCGCCATAGCGAAGAACGACATCTTCTTTCCGGACAGACCGGTTCAAAAGTTCTGCCACCCTTTGGATGACCTCGTCGCCGCGCTGATGACCGGCCGTGTCATTGATCTGTTTGAACAGATCGATGTCAGCCATAACCACGGCATGACACGGTTTACCGATCACTTTCTCATCCAGGAATCTCCGGTTTCGCACTCGGGACAGGGAGTCGAAATAAATCTCCGCCTCGAAATCGGAAATCTTCTTCTGCTGGGCGAGTTTCTGAAGTTTTACATCTGTAGTATCGATGCAGCCATATACGATATGGGTGATATTTCCCGCCTCATCCCGGTCGCCGACCATAAAAATCCCCTCAAACCAGCGGTGAGCGCTCTCACTGTAAAACTCCATACTGGTTGAACCGTTCTCCTCGATGGCTGAAAGAATCATTTTCAGGTTCAGCCACTCGTGCAGGCTTGTCCGGAAATGCTCCGCCACGGTTGTGTCAATATTGTTTCTGAGAAACTGAAAGGCATCCGGATCCTTCGGAGCCATCTCCACATATTCATTGGTGCTGATCACACGGTAACTCATATCCCGTACATCGATAAACAGGGAAAAATTGAACACTTTACCGATCGCCTCAATGATCTTTATATGTTCCTTCAGTTCCTGCTGCGCGGTGATATCCCGATAGCAGCCCATATAGATCTCCAGCGATCCGTCATCCGGACGCCGAATGAAACGACCGGCTCCGGTAATCCAAATAATGGTGCCGTCTTTTTTCAGCATCCGATAGGTGGCGTGCGTAATCTCCGGAAGCTCCCGGTGAACATGAATGGAATCCCAGAAAAGCTTCACGATCGCATCTCTTTCCTCCGGGACAAGCGTCTTCACCCAACTGTCAAATTCATCGGGAAGATCCTCCACCCCGTTATACCCCAACATCTTCCGGGTTTCATCATTGAACTCAAAGCTGAGCAGATTCTCGTCCCAGTCAAAGGTGCAGAAAAACATCCCCGCTTTCAGTCCCTTGGCAAACATTTCCTCCCGAAACCGGGCAATACGGTATTTGCTGTTTGCCTCTGCAATTCTGCGGTTGCATTCTCTAAGAAGATCATGCTGATTTTCCGGATAGGCGGACAGATCAAATAACGGAGACGCATCCTCAACGTCAATCGGCAGCTCCGTTTCAAACTGACCAACTCCATTTTCAAGACTTTCTGCTACTGTTTTGCTGTCAATATCTGCTCCTGCTTTTTGGAAAATGCTGCTCTCCGGATATTCCGAAGCCGCACTGCGCCCGATCATCCGCCTTCTGTTCTCAAAAAATACCGGCGTGCTTCTCTCCATCCACTGCCAATTGCCGTTTCATGCCATGAAATGCAATTTAATTTTTGTATACTTCCATAATATTGTAACAGTTTTCAGGTTAAAATGTTATAATTTCTTTTTCTTTCCTTATCCTTATGATGTTACCTTCCATATTTTTGTCCTCCAGGCTCAAGCAGACAAGCTTGCTTGTCTATTTGAGCCGTCAATCAAAGTTTGAAAGTTTACTTTCAAACTTTATCATTTCCGCCAATTGTCTGTTTTATTCTATTTTTTCACAGGCTGGAATCGACATCCACCTTGTCGATCATGACATTCAGGATCTCGTGATCCGTTCCCTTCATGCCGACTTTTCCAACATATCCCATATTCTTGATCGTCTGCTCGACATCTTCTTCCACCAGGCCCTCTCCGGCCTCAAACTGACGGCCGCCCATACTCATATAGTGTCCCAGAAGTGCCGCGTGAACCGACGCCGCGATCTTTGCCGCACAGCTGGGCTTTGCGCCGTCGCAGACGATACCGCCGACATTGCAGAGCGCATTGGTAATGGTCTTTCCGATATGGGAGTAATCACCGCCGGACATATAGGTCACGGCCGCACCGGCACCGCAGGCCGCACTGACCGCGCCGCAGAACGCGCTGAGCGCGCCGATGTAATGCTTGATGTAAATGGATACCAGATTGCTGACCAGAAGCGAGCGCAGCATTTTGTCATGCGACACATGCCACTCCTTCGCATAGACCACTACCGGCATGGTAACCGTGATGCCCTGGTTTCCGCTTCCCGAATTGATCACAACCGGCAGCGGACATCCGCTCATCCGAGCATCCGAACCGGCTGCCGCCATGGCGCAGGCGAGTTCTTTGACATTTCCGCCCCACTGTTCCACGATCGTTTTTCCGACGCCGGCTCCCCAGGCATTGTCGAGTCCCTCCTGTGCGATCGCGCTGTTAAATGCAATCTGCCGCTCCAGCACCTCTCTCACATCGTCCAGATCAACGGTATCCGCGTACTCGAGCAGATCCATCAGCGTCATCTTCCGGCGCTCATTGTCCTCTTTCTCTTCCTTAACCTGATCCAGGCTGTGGGACGCCTCGCCTTCCTGACAGTTTCCGCAGTCTTTTCCGTCTCGCTTCATGACCGCAAGATTGGTATGGCGTTTGCTGATGACAACCTCGGATGTATGATGCTCACCGGTGAGAAGAATCTGGATATAGAGGTTCGGAACATTTTCCACCAGAGAGACCTCGCAGATATGTTTTTTGACAATCTCTGCCGTCTTCGCCCGCTCAGCGTCCGTCACCTTCGCAATCACCTCCAGCGCCTTCTCCGGATCTCCGCCCACGATGCCGAGAAGCGCCGCTGCGTCGATTCCCTTGAGCCCCCCGGAATTCGGCACCGTCACGCCCTTCACGTTCTTGATCATGTTGCCGGAACAATTGACTGCCACGCGAACCGGATCCTCCCCCAGGATCTTCCGCGCAACCGCTGCTGCATAAGCGATCGCAATCGGCTCGGTGCAACCCATCGCCGGAATCAGCTCCTCCCTCAGAATCTGTGTATAGTTCTCCATCAATTCTCTCGATAATGCCATCGTACCGCTCCCTTCTTCCGGAAAAAACTGATATTATCAGTAGTATTATTACTGATAATATCACTGTTTCTCCCCAAATACAATGTACTCCGGCTTCAAAGATTTTCAGGAAAGGATGACGCTCTTTCGGTCCGGGATTATCCTTCAGGAAACCACCACCGGCTCCGCTCTCTTCAGCATCCCACTCCTTGCCCGCGCTTCCGTGTCCTCCCGCTCATCATAACCGTCATACGGCGCATTCGGATCATGCGGCTTCTGCTTTTTCAATCCATTGCACACAAGATCGGTATGCGCGAAGACATAATCCGGATCGTCCGACCATCCGGTGTGTCCGGTGAGCACCTTTGGAAAAATGTCTCTGCCGCGGAGATTTCGCTCCAATGCCGCAAGGGACTGTACCGACAGACGATTGTCTTCGGCAAGACCTCCGATAAAACTGTATCCGCCATCCGGTCCAAACCAGATGGTATCTCCGGTAAACAGATACCGGTCATCGATCAGATAGACCATATGTCCCCAGGTGTGTCCCGGAACCAGGATCGCCTCCACCCGGATGTCTCCAATATAAAATATCTCGCCGTCTTTTAAGAGCCTCCGCTCATTATCGCTCACCACCATCGGGAGCTTATAAAGGCCAAAGCATACCTTCCGGCGCACCTCTCCCGTCAGATATCTGTTTTCTGTTTCACTGAGATAGACTTTTGCCCTGCGAAAGAGTCCGTCACTGTCGCGCTCCACCGCCCCGACATGATCCGTGTCCTGATGTGTCAGCAGGATATGCCGGATCGAGGCCGGGTCCACATCAATCCATTTCATTTTTTCCGCCAGACGCGGATAACTGTATCCGGCATCGATCATGACGGTCGTTCCGTTCTTCGAATAAAAGAAAATATTCGCGATCCATTCCCGGACACAGGACACATGCTCGTCGATCTTTCCGGTATTCAGTGGTTTAAAGATCTCTTTTCCACGGTACCCCCACGACATGACTACGCGCTGAAAATTGGATGCTCTTCTGGACATCGCTCATTCCTCCCACATACAGATCATTTTTTAGATTAGCCAAAATTAGCTAACCCTAACCACCTGTTATAGTCTCCTTTTGTCCGGAATGCAAGAGAGACAAAGGCCATCTTTCCGCCTGCGCATAAGCGCCAGGGAATATCCCGGGAAACCTTCCTGAATTGTCCTCATTTCCTGCCGGTTCATCGCATTATTTTCCGAAGAATGTTTTTTTTACGAAGACAGTTCATGTTATACTTAAAATAACCAAAACTGAATATTATTCCCCTTTTTCTTCCGTTGAATTCTGCGGTTATTGTTCCTTTGGACATATCATAGACAACTGTGCTTTCGGACATCCGGATATTGTTTTTATGGTTTTAAAAAAATATCGTATAAAGGAGGATCTTATGAGAAAACGTTCGATGAAGTATCTGAGTCTTACCGTAGTGTTGTCCCTGCTTATCACCGCCTGCGGCGGTTCCGGCAACAATGCATCAAAACCAGACAGTGCAGAGAATACCGGCGCTTCCGGGAGCATTGCCGACCGGCAGGCGGAACCGGAACCCGCTGAGACCGTCACCGTCTCCTCTGAGAACCTTACCGCAGACAGCAAAACAGGGGTAAAACTGGAATTATCTCCGCTTCTGTTCGATTATCCGGAAGACGAGGTGGATGTCAGCATCCGGCCCGCCGGCACGGAGACCGCAGAAAACGGAGACTGGCAGGCAACGACGTATGAAATCAATATCGGGGATACTCACGATCTGGACACCTGGATCGACATCCGCATCCCCTATGACGGAAAATTCTGCGATCCGGGGGAAGACCCTGCGAAATGTGTCGGAGCCAAATATTTCAATGAATCGACAGGCGAATGGGAGGATGTGCTCTTTGACGTGGACGCGGAAGCCGGAGAAGTCGTCATCCACACGGATCATCTGTCCAAATACGGCTGCTTCGAAGTGAAAAATGCAGGGCTTCGCAAAGCCTATATCTCGTCCATCGATTCCGAAGGGCTCTATGAGTCACTCTACGGAGGCCATCTGGATGAATCTGCCGCGGCGCTTGCGGAATATGCGGCCAACGGCGCGTCCAGTGAGAAATGTTTCAAACTCGGCGAAGTCGCCATGACCGACTTCTTCACGGATATCAACAACTCTTTCGCGAAGGTAAATGACGCCGGCACAGCCATGCAGCTCTCCGACCTTTTCTTCTTCACGGAAAAATATGCAAAACTCAACGAGGGCTTCTGGGATAAGATGGGAAATGTCGGCTTTGCCTTCAGCGCAGTCAACCTTGGAATTGAAATCCTCAAAGAAGAAAAAACCCGCGATGACATCCTCACGATCTACAAGGATGCCGGCATGTTTGCCCTCAGCGCCGGCGCGAATACCGCTCTCGGCATCAGTCTGGTGGGCGTCAGCATGATCGACCGGTCTATCACGGAATTTGCGCAGGCCGCGCAGGGATACAAGGTCGAGCGAATCAACAACCTGTATCTCTATTACAATGATAAATTCCCCGGCGGCAGGGACTACGGGACCAGCCACGTAGCCAGAAAAACCAAAGAATGGCGGGATATTGTCGCCAAAGCGGTCGCTGACTCCGAGGGAGACGAAAAACAGTTCAAACAATACCTCGAGGATGAGATCGATTCCTATGCCCGCAAGTTCTTTAAAGAGAGCGATAACGTTGTCTGGCAGCTGCAGACGGACTTTGCGGAACATTTCTCCGGAGGCCGCGTCGGCAACATCACGAAGGATCAGGAAGAAGAGCTCGTCAAGCAGTACAAGCAGCGCATGTACCAGCGGCTGTCCAGCGCCATCCTGAAAGAAATGCAGAAGGATTACCAGCGCAGGACGGAACAGCTCCTTCTGGAAAGTATGAACGCAGTGAAAGCGGAACTGAACCGTACGGTTACCTTCGACATTCACGAAAACATGGAGAACAAGGACGTACCGTCCTTCGGCGGCTACCGCCTCCGCTTTGCAGAACTCAGCTCTGCCGCAAGCTCGGAAAAAGCCGTCAGAAGCTGGACGGGAAAGCTGAAAGACGACGGCACCGTCACAACAGAGGCAACGGTGATCGGCTATATTATGGCAGGTCTGCCCGATCGGCTGAATGTCTATGAGTCGAACGCCGATATCGACAACGACGAACCAGTCACAAGCGCAATGTTCCATTTCGACTATCCGACGACGGAAATAGTCATCGACGATAAGGATAACTTTGCCGGCAAATGGTACATCATCGGCAAAAGCGGTGAACCGACCGCCTTTGGTTTTCAGATTGACCAGACCGGAGCCAACTCCTACAACCTGGTTGCCTTTGGAAAAGGGACGAACGGCAAGTCCTACCCCGGCACCGTTTCCGAGAAAAGCAGCAGTGTGCTGATCATCGACGCGCCGACCAACAAAGGCCCCATCACCATCACACTTACCGACAGCACTCACATGACCATGAGCGGCATCAACGTAATCAGCAATGATAAAGTTGTGTCCGGAGGAATCTCGTGGGATTGCGTCCTGGGCGACTGAGGTGTGCCTGAGAGGGGACTGAGCGGAACTGAGATGGAATCTTTCCATAATGAAGCAGATTGACTGCTTCTCACAAAACTGTTGAAGTGAAGCAGCTTGATCGATTCTCATAATGTAATTGAAATGCAGCAAATCCCGCCCATTCCGGAATAATCCGGGCCGGGCGGGATTTGTTGTTCAGACATCGTTTTCATCCAGCGAACATTACGCGCTTAGTATTCTGTTTTCGAAATCTGTCTTTCGTAATCTGTTTTTACGCCGTCGCATTGGCATTGATCGAGTCAATCACTTTCCGGATGGATCCCCATACCGACAGATCCGTAAAGATATCCACCACGCTTCCGCGATCGGTAAACGGAGAATCCTGAAGGACCGACAGATCGGTCATCATTCCATTATGGACAATGTACTCGACAATCTGATTCACAAAATAAATCTGCCGGCTGTCCATTTTCGCTCCGTCCAAAAACTCTGAAAATGCTTCCTTCGCCGCATTCATGTCAAGACCGACGATACTGCGGACAAACTCTCCGAGCGGCTTCTGGCCGTACTCCTTCTCATAATCCGCCTTCGTCCCGATTTCCTTCCACAAAATCGCCTCCAGCGATTCAATGTCCGTATGCGTCAGCGGCTTATTCGTCCGTAGCTTCGCGATGACGAGATTGTCCTGGTGCTGACGGATGTAAAACTCTGCTTTCGCCTTGTAATTCTTCAGTTCATCATTATCCAACTCCGATTCATTCCACTGTGTGTCCAGAATATCATCCGTAAAATCCGTGTCGTACCGCATTTTATGCTTTGGCATATACTTCATCAGATTCCGGAGTTTATCGCGGATAAACTCAAAGTCATCCACTCCCGCCCGATCCACATAGTCGGTCTGAAGAATCCGGTTGATGAGGTCTTTCTGCTCCGAAATCTCCGGTATATTGGCAACAGATGCAATGCCGGCAACCTTGCTCAAAAGGTCCGTCTTCAGCCGGCCAAAGTTCTTACCGGCCAGCTTCGCCAGTTCCAGCCCATAGATCAGCGCATCAAACCGGACTGCCGATGCCTCATCGCTGTCCGGCTGGATCAGCGGCGCGACCTCCGTCTTCACCAGAACCGTGTCCTCAAAGGAAAGTGCCTGATAATTCTCTTCCGATGAGAACTGATCTACATACCGGATGTGCTGTCTGACAGCAAAATTTTCCCGTTCCAGTTCCCGGACCTTGCCCGCCATATGTTCTACCAGCTGCTTTCGATAGGCGATCAGGCGGTCCACCTGATACTGAATATCCTGCAATTTAAAGGCAATCTGGAACTCGAGATTAAAGATCGCCCCCTGCAGAGGCAGGATGTTCGACGTCGGGCGTCCCTTCTCCATCCGGAAGAATTCAAAGTTTCCGCAGAAATCAAAAATATAGAATTTCGACTTATCCTCGCCATCCATGAGACCGGGGCAAAGTCTTGTTCCGCGTCCGATCATCTGCCAAAACTTTGCCTTACTCATCACCTTCTTAAAAAACACAAGGTTCAACACTTCCGGAACGTCGATACCGGTATCCAGCATATCCACCGAAATCGCGATCTGCGGGAGTTTATCGGCTTCCGAAAACTCATCGATGGCACTCTGGGCATAAGTCATATAGTTATCAATGACTTTCGCATAGGGCTGACCATTTGCGCCCTTCGCCAGATTTGGATATTCCTTGTTGAAGACTTCGAGGATCTTCTCCGCATGAGAGTGGTTTTTGGCAAAGATAATTGTCTTACCGATCTTCTCACCGTAGTGAATCTTTAAGCCGTCCCGCATGACGATATGAAGGACCTGGCGAATGGTGTCATCATTGAAAAGCCAGGTATTGAGAGCGGAGGAACTGATTTTCTCCGGCATTTCCCCGTTTTCATCTTCAAAGGTGTCCTCGTAGGCGGCTTTCTCTTCTTCCGAAAGCTCCGCGTAGGTGATTCCCTGCTCGATGAATTTCAGCTTTGTCTCCACAGACATATAATCCACCAGATAGCCGTCCTTTACTGCCTGGGCAAGATCATATCCATACGTCGGAATTCCATCGTTCAATTCAAAGATCTGATAAGTATTCTTATCGATCTCATCTTTCGGCGTTGCCGTCAGTCCGACTAACGGCGCGTCAAAGTAGGTAAAGATATCCTTGTACTTGTTATAGATCGAGCGGTGGGCCTCATCACAGATGACAAGGTCGAAATGTCCGCAGGTAAAGAGTTTCCCCTTTTCATCCTTAAGCGTGTCAATACATCCGATCATCGTCTGATAGGTAGAAAAAATACAGTGGGAGTTCACCCGCTCCTTATCCTCACAAAGATTCGTGCAGGACAGGTCTTGCAGAAGATTGGTGAAATTCCGTTTCGCCTGTGTCACAAGAGAATTCCGGTCCGCGAGGAACAGAATATTCTTCACCCATCCGGCTTCCAAAAGGACCTTGCAGAGTGCGATCACGGTTCTGGTCTTTCCCGACCCTGTCGCCATGACAAGAAGCGCTTTGCGGCGGTTTTTCTCATCAAAACTGTCGCAGACCGCCTTGATGGCAGCTTCCTGATAATACCGTCCGGCTATCTTCTTATCCACCGTCACATGCTTCAGGCTGGTTCTCATCTTCTGAAGATTAAAAAGCTTCTCCAGATCCCGTTTGGAATAAATGCCGGCGACTTTCCGTTCCGGATACTGATTATCGATGATCCTCGTATCGAATCCATTGGTGAGAAATGTCACCGGTCGCCGACCATATTGCTTTTCCAGAATATCCGCGTAATGCTTCGCCTGCTGCCGTCCTTTTCCCGGATCAAAGCAGGTTTTCTTTGCCTCGATCACCGCCAGCGGCTTATGGGAATCGTCATAGAGAACGTAATCCGCATATCCCACTTCCGATTTATTCGGCATTCCTGGAAGTTCGACTTCATTGAGCCAGTCTTTTCCTTCGGTCCATCCGGCATCCATAAGAAGGGAGTCGATATAGATTTTTCTCGTCTTGTATTCTGAGAGATCGATGGGTTTGGAAACGTACGTCTCCTGTTTTTCCTGACGGCGCTCGGATAATTCTTTCTTCAGCGCCTCATTTTCTTCCCGGAGTTTTTGTAAATCCAGCTCTTTTCTGGCCGAGTTCTCAATCTCTTTTTGAAGCTCATTCTGTACTGCTTCCGCTCTTTCCCGGTTCTCCTTCATGCTCCGGATTCTGTCCCGAATGAGTCCCCGGTCATAGCTCCGTTCTTCGTAGACGTCTGCATAGCAGTATGCAATGTAATCGAGATAGATAAAGAGGTTTTCCAGGCAGAGCATCGCCTCATCTCGGCCCAGTTTCTTTCCGCTGTGTGCCACATTATTTCCGCATCGGCGGATGAAATTCATCCGGTTCCACAGATCCGGTCCGATGATCTGACGATAGTCTTCCGCATCCATCAGAGTTTTGAGATTATCCTGATACGGCATCTCCAGTCCGTCATCCACGGAATACATCCATTTCAGGGCGAACTCCATCGCGCGGCGGCAATTGATAATACTTGTCTCCGGGTCCATGAGAACGATCCTTTCTGCCGAAATCGCCACGTCAGAAAAACTGTTAAATTTTGTTTCTTTCTTCAGATAATCAAAATTTGTTTTCATAAAAATGGCCGCCTCTCTCTTATGTTCATACTAACATTGCGACCCAAAATCGTCAAACAGTGCGATATTCTGATTTCTTGTTGTTTTACTCTTAAATTTCGGATAGTTTTAGTCAAAAACAGAATTGAATCAGCATAATTCATGTTATACTGATTACAACAGACACCCGGATCATCATTCTTCAGGCTTTCACGAAAATATCATATGTAACCAAGGAGGCTCTTATGAGAAAACGTTTGAAGAAGTATCTTAGTCTTACCATTGTATTATCCATAATCATTTCCGTCTGCAGCTGTTCTGGCCCGTCGGCTACAGCAACCACGGCTGTTCCTGCCACAACAGAGTCCCAGGCAGCCGCAGAGGCAGCTTCCACATCAGCCGAGGGCGAGACGCAGGCAACCGAAGAGTCCATCAGCAAATGGGAACCAAAACTCAGTGCTGAAGACAAAGCGATCGTTGAAAAACTCGGTACGCTGACGCACCACACAAAAGTCACGGAAGACAGTCTGAACTGGTCCTTCGACGCCGCTTCCGGCACCCTGACCGTCACCGGACAGGGGCCGATGAAAGACTACAGTAAGGACGATCCCTCTCCGGCGAAGGATTATGTAGATTCCGTAACCCGGATCGTTGTGGGAGACGGCATCACCACGATCGGTGCCTATGCTTTTTACAACATGATGTGGTGTGAGAACGCGCGGCTTCCGGACAGTGTGGAATATATCGGCGACTACGCCTTTATGAATGACTCCTCTCTGGAAGAGATGCCATTCCCAAAGGGCCTTCGTGAGATCGGAGACTACGCATTTGGTGAAGTAAAACTTCACAAGGCACTGGCGATTCCGGAAGGGATCGAGATCATCGGCAAACACGCGTTCAACTCCAACGACTTCTACGACAACATCAGCATCCCGGCGTCTGCCTACTATATCGCGGAAACCGCCTTCTATAACAGCCTCTCTTTGCATGATTTCACCATTGCAGAGGGCAACCCGAATTATACGGCGAAGGACGGCGTCCTGTTCAGCAAAGACCTGTCGGTGCTGTTCTGCTATCCGATCTACAAAGAGGAAAAACATTACGATATTCCACAGACCGTGACACGAATCGCAGAAGGCGCATTTGAACAGAACTATTTCCTTAAGACCATCCACATCCCGGCATCCGTGTCGGAAGTCGGTGACCGCCTTTTCCTGGAGTTCCCCTTTATGGAGGAATACACCGTGGACGAAAACTGTCCGGTTCTGAAATCCGTGGACGGCGTCCTGTATTCCAAAGATATGAAGATGCTTTATGATTATCCACGCAAAAAGGAAGCCGAGGAATACACCGTTCCCTCCAGTGTGGAAACCATCGACCGGTACTGCTTCGACTTCTGTGATAAGACGAAAAAACTGTATATCCCCGGAACCGTGAAAAAGGTGGACCGATGTGCGTTCGGTTTCACCAACGGAGAGATCTATCTCGCAAAGGATTTTGTCAACGCGGAGATCGGGGACTCGATCCTTTACTCTATTACTACAGAATCCCGAATGGACTTCTCCGAAGACTACGTGTACACTCCACCGGAGAAGCGGGAACCGGAAGCAAATCCCGTGGTCTACCTGTGGACGCATCATGACAAGATGACCGTCTATTATGAGGGATCGCAGGAGGAGTGGGACGCCTTTATCGAGAAAGGTTCGCGCAATCTCGGCGACACAGAAGTGATCTGCAACACGCCCTTTCCCGGAAAATAAAAAGATTAACGAATAGTGAAATCGAGTAGGAGGCGGTGACTAACCGCCGTCCTCTCACAGCACCGTACGTACCGTTCGGTATACGGCGCTTTCAATAGTTGACGTGCACAGACTGATAGGCTGTGGCTAAATCATAGAAGCCACTGTTTATCAGTCTATCTTTTGTCATCGCCATGTTGACTGCGACTGTATGTGTGGTAAACCAATATCCACGCCGACTGTTGCCAGCAATATGCGCCAAGTCCTCGGGCACACCCATCTTAATCAGATTTCGCACCTTTGTCTTGGGCTTCTTCCATTGTTTCCATATACACATACGGATTCTGT
>NZ_FOIL01000053.1 GCF_900101295.1 [Clostridium] aminophilum
TTTACACCATCAGCCGGGCTCTTTGGAGCCCGGCTGAATTCTTTTTACAGGAAAAGGGCCGACGCACTAACTTGAGTTAGTGCGCCAGCCCCTTTCAAAAAATAATAAAAAAAGATAATCAGACTACAGAAAGATATAATGATTTAAGAAGTCTTACCGATAATATAGATAAGTGTGATTTAAAAGAACCGACTGTTTTTGTACATAGGAATAATGGAGACAAGTATGGAGCTTATTTCAAAGGAAGAAATCGATATCTTAGGTGAGATTGCCAATATCAGTATGGGAAATGCGGCCACAGCCCTGAGCATCATGCTGAATCAGCGCGTGGACATTACGACGCCGAGAATCAGCGTGATCAATCGAAGTGAGTCGTTGGATGACTATGAGAAAACCTGTATTTTTGTGCAGATTCACTATGTAAAGGGCCTGAGTGGCAACAATGTCCTGATTCTGAAGGAACATGACGTGCTCAGCATGACTGATATGATGATGGGCGGCGACGGCACGAGTCCGGATCCGGAAGTGAATGAGATGCATTTGAGCGCAGCATCGGAGGCCATGAACCAGATGATGGGAAAGGCGGCCACCTCCATGGCGACCCTGTATGATACCATGGTGGATATCAGCACGCCGGATGTTCACAAGATTGATGTGGAGAGTGTCAAGACGTTTGAGAAAATGTTTGAGTCCAATTCGGAAAAGTTTATCAAGATTTCGTTCCGCATTGAGGTCAGCAATGTCATCGATTCCACGATGGTACAGCTTTATCCGGTTTCCTTTGCGATGGAGATGGTAGAGAAGTTCCGCCAGCGGAAAGCGGCGGGAGCGATCGGGAAAGAGTAAAAAAAAACGGGCGCCTTCGCATTTCTGCGAGGCGTCCGCTGATTTGTTATGTGGGAATTATTCAGATTATTTCCCGGGGGGACAAGAGCGGTTCACGGGAAAGAGATTGATCGGTATCATCCCGTTTCAACGCGGCTTGCTCCGCCACTAAAAGCTGCAAATGGTTGAAACCCTGAGTTTCCGTTCGTCTGCAAGTTGATGGCAGCTGCTGATGTGTCGCTGCTTTCTGCTAAGGCTGTCGTGGCCGCTGAGGTGACCATTGCGGCGGTGTGAGTTTGAGCGGCCAGTGACGGATCATTTGTTTCAGCCTGTCTCGCGGAATCCTCCGCCACGGCTGTCGCTGCAACTCCTGCTGCCGCTGTTTCTCCGCTTGTAACCGGAATGGTCTTTGCCGCGGTCGCAGATGTGCCAACATAAATCTCGATCGCATTCCCGGTGAATACGATGCGGAGCGGCTGACCGTCTGCGTTAAGGCCGTTCAACATTTCAGCAGAGATGATGAATTCACTTCCCTGGGTTCTGAGGCAGAACTGCGTGCCGCCGGATGCGATGAAGTTTCCAAGATCCTCGGAAGAAAGAACTACGCTGTTGTCACTGCCCACAGAAGCGGAAAGAATTCCTTTATCGATTGCTGTTTTCGTCGGGACAAGTTCTGCCGGAGCCTGTATCTGCGGTTCCGATTCCTGGCCATATCCCGCCGGCGGATTGCCGCCGTCATCGCTGTCATCGCCGCCGGTTTTGACGATCGGTGCCATTTTCAGACTGACCATGACGCCGCCGCCTGTTGGTACGGTGAGGTAATACTCTCCGTATCTGTCTTTGCGAAGAGAAGTTCTCTGCGCTTCGTCGCTGTATGCAGCGACAATGTAGTATCCATCCGGAACATTGAGTTTCACGGAGACGGTTTCGCCGACATGACCGACATTGTAATCGGAGGTAATGCCGTCATGGTCTGTGATCTCTTTTTTACGGCTGTCGACGAATTTGACGGTGCCGTCAGTATTCTTATCGACCTTGAGGATATAATCAATGGTTTTTTCAAATGCTTTTGCAGCCTTGGAATACTTGAGACCTTTTTCTGTTTGTTCCATGGCGATACTCTTCTTTTTCGCTGTATCGATCTTCCATACGGTCAGGTTCAGATTGTCTGCCGCATTTTTCGCCAGAACGACCGAGGTCCCTTTCGCATTCAGCGTACCTTCAATCACAACATTGGTCTTCCCGCTGTTTATGGAATCCAGGTCAAGGATACCGGTTCCGGTCGAAACGACATCACCGGCAACCCATACGGTGGCGGTTGTATCCGGTGTTTTCTCATAAGGAACCATGTCCGCTGTTTTCTCATAAGGAACTATGTCCGGTTCGATGGGGATGATCTTGATTCCGGCGGAGTCGTCATTACCGAGAGCAAGGATATTCTCATAGATATTGGCCTCCAGTACGGAACTCTCTCCGTTCAGAACGACAATGACACCGGTGGCGGATTTTTTATCGCTGGTGGCAGATACATTTTCCAAGATATCGGCATAGGCTTTTCCGTTGCGGGCGCCTAATTCCAGGCCGGTCGCTTCTGATTCCCCGGAAGATGCGTTGACATCATCCAAAGAAATGACTTCCACTGTGGCGCCATCTTCGGCTGACATACGGATGCCGGTTGCTTCCGAAGTGACGGAGTTCGCGGATACTCCGCCATCGATGGAAATCTCGGTGGTTGGGGCTGCTTTTTCATCGGAGCGGTAGCCGTTCACATAAGCACCGATAGCGCTTCCTTCTATGGAAGAAGCTTCTACGGCACCTCCGATTTCTGCGTTCGTTGTTCCGCCGGAGTTATCGGACCAAAAACCGATGGCGTCTCCGTCGGTGGTTTGGGCGGTTATATTATTTCCGACTTCGAGAGTGGTATTGCCCGAAGAATTCTCAGAGTGAAAACCTGTAGCGTCTCCCTCTATGGAATGAGCAGTTACATCATTGCTGACGACAAGGTTGGTATTGCCGCCGGAGTTCTCGGAAATAATGCCGTTGGCATAGCCGTAACTGGAATCGGCGGTTACATCGCCGCCCACATCAATGGTCGTTTCCCCTTTGGAGGTCGAGGTGTCAATACCTTTGGTATATGCATCTTCGGTTTCGGATCTGGAGGTGATGGATCCGGTCCAAACGGAGACATCTCCTTTTCCATCATTATTCACGGAAACACCTGTCCCGATGGAAGGCTCATCGTCCGGACTGTTGTTGCTGACTTCGATATCGCCGCCAACGGTTACGGTGATGTCTCCGTCTTGATCTTCCCGCTCATGGTTTACTTCCAGACCGGTGATATAGTCTCCGGGTTCCGTGCTTCCGACAGAGATCCCTCCGCCAACATTAACACTCATGTCTTCATTTCCGCCGTCGTCTGCCGTGACGGAGAGACCGGTTTTGTCGGAAGTTTCGATGTCGTCTTCAAAATTCCTGTCCGTATTGACGATCTCACACGGATTGTCATAACCCGCCATCGCGGGCGACACCGTCGAGATCGAGAGATAAGATGCCGCAAGAATACCGGCAGTGATTCGTTTTTTCATGCGTACCTCCTGTTTCTTTTACTGAGAGTCCACTGCTGTGTGGGTTTGTGGCTAAAATATATAATAAGAGTTTTTTTTCTTGGATACAATAGAGATAATAACAAACATTATTAAATAAATATAAAACAATAGAGGTGACATTTTAGACAAGAGAGAGTTTTATGGTATAATTATATTAAATAATAGAAGCTATTTTCTTTGCTCTGAGAGATTTTCAACGAAAATTTTACGAGGGGGTCACGGACATGAGACGTTTCATGGACAGGATGGCAGAGATTATATCGCGTTATCGTTACAGAACCGCGTTTACGGATGGCAAGGAGACGCTTACCTATCTGGAACTGGATCAGGAATCTGCAAAGATATACCGGTATCTGAAGGAAAAGGGGATCGGAAAAGAACAGTTTGTCACGATCCTGATGCCGAGAAATATCCATTTTTTCAGCTGTATGCTGGGCGTCTGGAAGGCCGGCGCCGCTTACGTCATGATGGAAGAGGGGTATCCTGCCGAACGGGTGGCGTTTGTTCAGGAAAACTGCCGGTCGGTTATGACGATCGATCAGCCGCTGGTGACCCGAATACTGGCAGACTGCGAGCCGTTATACGGGTATGAAGAGACGGATCTTCATGACGCTGCTTATGCGGTCTATACTTCCGGATCCACCGGGAATCCGAAGGGCGTTCTTCACGAATACGGAAATGTGGATCAGTGCGCCGCCGTAACGCCGGAAAAAGAGTCTTATCCGGAAACGGTGTTTGCCTACAGCGCCGCGCTGAACTTCGTTGCGGCGCAGTTATATCTGATCGATGCCACGCTGAGCGCAAAGACGGTTTTTCTGATCTCCGGTGATCTCCTTCGGGATTACGATTCTCTTCAGAGAACCCTGGAAGATCAGCGGGTGGAGAGCATCTTTTTCCCGCCGTCTTTCCTTCGCCACTACAGCAGACCGGCGCGATTCCTGAAAAAGATCTATACCGGCAGTGCACCGGCCAATGATATTTATTTTCCGGGAGGACCGGAAGTAGAGCACAATTATGCCATGTCTGAGACCGGATTTTTTGTCTTTCAGTATATCCTGGACCGGGCATACGACATTGCTCCGCTCGGAAAACCGACGCTTTCCCTGGGCATGATCCTTCTCCGGGAGGATGACACCCTTGTGGAAGCTGCGGGGGAGCAGGGGGAACTGTGTTTTATCAATGATTATATCCGCGGATACATCGATCTTCCGGAACAGACCGACCGGGCCTTCCGGCCGTCACCGCTGAATCCGGAGATCCGCCTGTTCCACACCGGCGATATGGCATACCGGGATGAGGAGGGAAGATATTATATCGCCGGACGGATCGATGACATGATGAAGATCGACGGCAACCGCATCGAACCGGCCGAGATCGAGACGGCAGTCAAGAAACTGACCGGTCTGGAGGATGTCATGGTCCGGGGATTTCAGGATAAATCCCGCGCTTATGTGGCGGCCTATGTCATCAAAAAAGAGGCGGTGGAAAAGGGACTGTGGGACGGCACCACTCTTGCCATAGACCGCGACGCGCTGGCAAAGCGGTTGCCGTATTACATGATACCGACGTATTTTATTGCCGTGGAGCAGTTTCCGAAAAATGCCAACGGAAAGTTTGTCCGCAAACAGCTTCCTGCCCCGGATATCACAAAATATTTTGCGGAATATGCCCAGCCAGAGACCGGACTTCAGAAGAAACTGTGCGCGGAGTTTGAACAGGTGCTTCAGCTCTCGAGGATCGGTATCCACGATGATTTCTATGCGCTCGGAGGAGATTCCCTTGCGACGCTGACCCTTCTCGGCCGGCTGAACCTCCCGGGGCTGTCCGCGATGGATATCTTTTACGGACGAACGCCGGAGAAGATCGCCAAGGCATACGAATCCGGCGAAGTGCAGCAGAGACCGATTGAGGAACGGGAGAGGGCGGCCCGAAAAAGAGAATATCCGCTTACGCCGTTTCAGCTGAATATGTTTGACTATCAGTTGTGCGCGCCTCAGAGCTGTATGTGGAATATTCCGATGATGTTCACGATTTCGGCGGAGTCAGTGGATGTTTCCCGGTTCCGGGATGCGGTTCGAAAAATGATGGAACATCATCCGATCTTCCGTACCATCGTCTTTTTCGATGAGGATGGAAGGGTGATGCAGCGCTATGAACCGTCGATCCGGCCGGAATCACGGTTTGAAGAGCTTTCAGAAGCGGAGTTCGGAAAACGGAGGACGGAACTGAACCATCCGATCCGTATGATGCACGCTCCGCTGATCGAGACGGCGGTCTTCCTGACGGAGGATCATCTCTATTTCTTCCTGCTGTCGCATCACATCATGATCGACGGAACCGGACTGAACCTCCTTCTGGAGGCTCTCTGGGATTATTATGACGGGGAGAAAGAACCGGCGGTGGACACTTGGTTTGCCTATCTGGATCAGGAACAGAAGAATAAGGATCAGAGTCGGTATCGGCAGGCGGAGCAGTATTTCAAACAGGAGTATGAAGACAGCAAATGGTGCTGCAACTTAAAGGCCGACCACGAATCCAGAGATCTGAACGTTCAGTCCTTTACCATACAGTCTGCACTGACGGAATCAAAACTTCAGAAGATCAAACAGAACACGCAGCTTTCGCCCAATGAACTCTGTGCGGCCATTACGCTTCTGGCGATGTCCGAGACGGAGTCGGAAGAACGTGTCATGCTGCACTGGGTATTCCAGAACCGTCTCACACCGGAGAGCGAATCGGCGGGAGGCCTCACGATACGTCTGCTTCCGGTCGGCGTTTCCGTGTCTCCGGATGAAGACCGGAAAGAAGTGCTTCGCCGGATCTCCGCGCGGATCAGGGAAGGAATCGCCAACAGCGCCAGTGACTGGTGCCTTGCCAATGAGTCTGTTTTCCAGAATGATGCGCTGTTCCTGGTGTATGAGGCGTCCATCATGGATATGGAGTGCATGAAGGCGCATCATGCAGAGGTGGAAATCCTTCCGAATCCCGACGATACAGCGGTTCGCCGAACTGCCATGCAGGTTCTTGCCGCGTCGGACGGTCTGATCTTCCGGTTCCTTTATATCGGCGCGCTGTATGACGAAGCGCACATCGCCTCGTTCCGGAAGGCTCTGGAGAAATGGATAAAATATATGAGTGACTGACTTCAGAAAAATCGGGATCAACGGAAGTCGCGGCTGCAGTGGACGAGAAGAACAGTGCTTTTCAGGAGGGAAATTATGACAATCAGGGTTCTTTTGCTGTTGGCCTTCTTTGCGGTAATGCTGATCATCGGATTCGTTTACCGGAGGAATTCCTCAAGCGTCAATGGTTTTATCCTGGGCGGACGAAACGTCGGACCTTGGGTTACGGCGTTTGCCTACGGAACATCTTATTTTTCAGCGGTCATCTTTGTGGGATATGCGGGCCAGTTTGGCTGGAAATACGGGATTGCCGCTTCATGGATCGGGATCGGCAATGCCCTGATCGGTTCGCTCCTTGCCTGGAAGATTCTCGGAAGGCGGACCAGAATCATGTCGCAGCAGCTGGAATCCGCCACCATGCCGCAGTTTTTTGCGGCAAGATTCGGCGGAGAGTCTCTGAAGATCGCATCTGCCCTGATCACCTTTGTTTTTCTGATCCCGTATACCGCTTCGCTGTACAACGGCCTTTCCCGGCTTTTCGGAATGGCTTTCGATATCGATTATTCTGTCTGCGTCATCGCCATGGCGGTGCTCACCGGGATTTACGTCATCGCGGGCGGTTATATGGCAGCCGCGATCAATGATTTTATTCAGGGGATCATTATGATCGTGGGGATTGTCGCCGTCATTGTCTCGGTTTTGAACGGTCAGGGCGGTTTTATGGCAGCGATTGACCGGCTGGCGCAGGTCAGTGATGCGGGAGTGTCGACTTCACCGGGCGTATTTGCTTCCTTTTTCGGGCCGGATCCGCTGAGTCTTCTCGGTGTTGTGATTCTCACTTCCCTTGGGACCTGGGGGCTTCCGCAGATGGTTCAGAAATTTTATGCAATCCAATCGGAAAAAGCCATCGAAAAAGGAACGATCGTATCTACCTTTTTCGCGTTTGTGGTGGCGGGGGGATGTTATTTCCTCGGCGGATTTGGACGACTGTTTTCTGACCGGGTCAATGTTGCCGTTGAAGGGTATGACAGCATTGTTCCGGCGATGCTGTCCGGACTTTCCGGGACACTGATCGCCGTGGTGGTTGTGCTTGTTCTCTCCGCGTCCATGTCTACCCTTTCCTCGCTGGTTCTTACCAGCTCCTCCACGCTGACTCTGGATCTTCTGAAGGGTCACGTTATCAAAGATCCGGATGAAAAACAGCAGCTGTTCCTGATGCGGTTTCTGATCGTGGTCTTTGTGGCGATCTCCGTGGTGATCGCGATCATTCAGTATAAGCGGAACGTGTCATTTATCGCACAGCTCATGGGCGTATCCTGGGGGGCTTTGGCCGGCGCGTTTCTTGCGCCGTTCCTGTACGGATTATACTGGAAGGGAACTTCAGCGGCCGGTGTATGGTGCAATTTTATCTTTTCCACCGTGGTCATGATTCTGAATATGGCCATACGTCCGGATTTTCCGCCGCTTCTTCAGTCGCCGATCAATGCGGGAGCTTTCTGTATGCTGGCAGGTTTTGTGATCGTCCCGGCGGTGTCGTTCTTTACGAAGAAGCCGGATCGCAGCCGGATCGATGCCGCATTTGCCTGCTATGACCGGGAGGTCACGGTTCATCAGATCCGATCTCTGTCCGATCTGTAAAGAGGGGGACGGGAGAGAGGATGCCTGCATACGTCGGTTTCCGAAGGATCACCGAAGAATTAAAAAAGAGTTAAAATGAACAGAAAATAAACTGCCTGACATGTAATCTTCCGGATGAATCGTGGTACAATGAAAAAAACAGAGAGAATTGTCTTTGGAACACAGGAAAGAAGGTTTTCGTTATGCGATCGATTCGAACGAAGATTACTACGGTGACAATATGTGCGATTGTATTTACGATGATTATCGCAACCGTCTTTGGTCTGACAGCGATCCGGAATATCGGAACCGGCAGCGCAGAACAGACGATGCTTCTTCTCTGTGAGTCCGGACAGAAGAATATCAACTCCTATCTTGAGGATGTGGAACAGGAAGTGCGGACCATCTCCGTGTACGTTGAGTCGGATCTGGACGGGCTGGAAAATGAAAAACTGCAGGCCCATCTGGACCGTGTCAGCGATTTCTTTCGCAAGGTGCTGTACCGGACAAACGGCATCAAGACATATTACTACCGGATCGATCCGTCGGTCTCGCCGGTGGTGAAGGGCTTCTGGTATGTGAGAGATGCCGGAAGGGGATTTCAGGAGCATGAAGTGACCGATATCACCAAGTATGATACGGAAGATACCACGCAGCTGGTCTGGTTCTCGGTGCCGAAAGCGAAGGGAAAACCGGTCTGGCTTCCGAATTATCTCACAGAGAATCTGAATGAACGGGTCATTTCCTACAACAGTCCGGTATATTACAAAGGTCGCTTTGTGGGAGTGATCGGCATTGAGATGGATTATCGCTTTATCACGGATCAGATCGATCATATCACGCTGTTTGAAAATGGATATGCATTTATCAATGATTCCCAGGGCCGTCTGGTATATCACCCGAGAATGGATGTCAATGAGATGGAAACACTTCCGGCGGTTCCGACCGGTCTGGAAAGCGATGAACGGGTCATTCATTACCGGTATGAGGATGTTGAAAAAATAGCCGTTTCCCTTCCGCTGATCAACGGAAACCGGCTGAACGTTTCGGCACCGATGGCGGAGATCGACAGAACCTGGAAGCAGTGGACCAATATGATGGTTGTTGTGTTCGGTTTGCTGGTGCTTGTATTTATCACCATTTTTATGCGATATACCAGGAGAATCACAAAACCGCTGGAGGATCTAACCAAAGTTGCGGAACAGATTGATGCGGGAAATTATGATCAGAAACTGGAGTATACCGGAAAGGATGAGATTGGACAGCTGACGCAGACCATCAACCGGGTCACGGCGAATCTGAAAAAGTATATCTCGGACCTGAATGATCTGGCCTATGCGGATGCATTGACCGTTCTTCATAACAAAGGAGCTTTTGACATCTGGCTCGGAAAACTGCAGGCGCAGGCACATGAGGCTGACGGGACAACGGAATTTGCCATCTGCATTTTTGACTGCAACAATCTCAAGATAATCAACGATCAGAACGGGCACGACAAGGGCGATATTTACCTGAAGGAAACGGCAAGGGTGATCTGCGAGGTATATCGGCACAGCCCGGTGTTCCGGATCGGAGGAGACGAGTTTGCCGCGATTCTGGTGGGTGACGATTACTGTAACAGGGAAGAACTTCTCCGCATTTTTGACAGCCGGTGTCAGGAAACAAGGGAGCGTGAGAACGAGGAGTGGAAGAAAGTCAATGTTGCCCGCGGCATGGCTGTCTATGATGCCGGGGAGGATGAGTCGGTTCACGATGTGGTACGCCGGGCCGACAAGAAGATGTATGAGAATAAGTGGGAGAGTAAAAAAGGGATTCCTCGATGAACATTTTTCCGCGGATATGGAAACTGCCGATGCTCCGGAGCGTCGGCAGTTTTTTTGTTCCTCAACGGGAAAATGGATCATGAAGTGCTTAAATTCACAGGTAAAATAATGTATAATATTATTTGAATTATACTCCTTTGTGGAATCAAAAAGAATAGTTGTGGAGACAATATATGAAATTATTACATGCTGACATTGTTTACGCGGAGGACCGGGAACATCTGGCGATTCATCCGGACAGTTATATCGCGGTGGAAGACGGGATTGTTAAGGGGATCTGGCGGAAGATTCCGGAGAAGTTCCGGGGGATTCCGGTGACCGATTACGGCGACGGTGTGCTGATTCCGGCGTTTTCCGATCTTCACGTCCATGCGCCCCAGTACCTGAATCGCGGTCTGGAGATGGATCTTCTGCTGGAGGACTGGCTGAATCAGTGCACTTTTCCGATGGAAGAGCAATTCGCGGATCCGGAGTTTGCAAAACTCGTGTACGATGCGTTCCTGGACGACATGATCGCGAACGGCACCATGCATGCCTGTGTGTACGGTACGATTCACTCTGAGGCGACAGGCTATCTTCTGGAGAGTATGGACCGCAGAGGAATGAGAGGCTTCGTCGGAAAGATCAACATGGACCGGAACGCCCGGGAGGATCTTCTGGAAGCACCGGAGACCGCGATCCGTGAGACGGAGGTCTTTCTGGAACGGTACGGAAGCAACCGTTATACCAGACCGATCCTGACCCCGAGGTTTGCGCCGACCTGTACCCCGGAACTGATTGCCGGAATCGGTAAGCTCGGAAAAAAGTACCGGGTCGGGGTACAGACACATCTTGTGGAATCCCGATGGGAGGCGGAACAGGCAAGGATTCTCTATCCGGAGTGTTCCTGCGACACGGAGATCTATGAGAGAGCGGGACTATTGGACAACGGACCGGTCATTGGCGGACATTTCATTTTTCCGACAGAGGATGACGTCCGGATTCTGCAGAAACACGGCGGATATGCGGTACAGTGTCCGGATTCGACCATCAGTATCATCGCGGGGATTATGCAGACGGGCACACTGCTCGACCGGGGAGTAAAAGTCGGACTCGGAAGCGATATCTCGGCGGGACATCATATCGGCGTGTTCACGCAGGTTGCCCGTTCGGTTCAGCTGTCAAAACTGAAGCAGTTCTATGAGCCGGACGGAAACCGGAAGATTTCTTTCGCGGAAGCATTCTGGATGGCGACAAAGCAGAGCGGGGATCTCTTTGGCGGTACCGGTTCCCTCGAACCGGGCAGTGTGTTCGATGCCCTTGTGATCGACGGACTCTCCGATGCGGCGAGAAAACTCACGCCGGAGCAGACGGTGGAACGGTTCTGTTACATCGGAACAAAGGAGAACATCCGGGCACGGTACATGAACGGAGAGCTGCTGGAACGCTGACGGCCGGAAATCGACGATAACGCATGGCAGGAAAAGGGCATAGGGAGGCAGAAATGGAAAAATGTACATATACACCGCAAAACGGTGAGACGGAAATTCTGCTGAGACGGTACAACGATGCGTTTGCGATCTGCGGCGTTGCGGTTATCGTTTTCTCACTGTGGGATATCCTGAAAATGTTTGTTGGTTTTTTTCTCGGGGAAGAGACCTTCGACAAGATTATCGCGGAAACGCTCAGCACCATTGAGATTCCGGAAGAGGTTTCGGCGGAAACCGTCCGTCTGGTTGTCTGGGCAGTAATGATCGGAGTAATACTGATTCTGTCGGCGATGGTCTTTTTGTTCCATCTTTATATCGGGTTGAATGCGTTTCGCGAGGGACGGGGGATCCGAAAGAAGAAATCGAAGACGTATCTTGTTCTGGCTGCACTGGTCCTGGTTTTCTCCGGTGCACTGATGGTATCCAGTGTGGTTATCTTTTTTGGTCAGGAAAACCATGGAGGTGTTCGGCTTGCGTCCCTCCTTCTCGAATTTACATCCTTCTTCAATTATGCCTATCTTATGTACTCGGCGTATAAGATTCATTGTCTGAAACGAGGTGCGTTATGACGATATGGCAGAGACTTCGGCAGATTATTATCGGACTGGTCCTGTTTCCGGTGGGGATTCTTCTGATGCTGTTCGGCGGAGAGGTGTATACGCTGATTATCGGACTCTATTCTCTGGCTCTGGAAATCTATGGAGTCCGCAAGGTATGGTATTTCATTCGAATGGCAAGGTTCATGACGGGAGGCCGCAGAATCCTGTACCGCGGAATTCTGGCTTTCGATTTCGGCATATTTGCCGGATCACTGGTGTGGGTTCCGCAGATCTATATTCTGCTGTACCTTACCGGAACGATGGCCTTTTCCGGTCTGGTGGATATTCTGCGGGCAAAGGAATCCAAAGATATTGACGGACCGTGGAAAATGAAGACGTTTCAGGGCGCAACGGAGATCGGGGTTGCGGTTTTGTGTGTTCTCTTTCTGAGAACGCCGGATTATGTGGTGGAGATTTTTGCCGTTGGTCTGATCTTTTCGGCAGTGATGCGGATTCTGAGTGCATTCCGCCGGACGCCGGTGATCATGATCGATTAGCATGGGGGGAATTGGCATGCAGGAAGATTTTCATTATTACGCGACATACTGCGCCGCAGCGCTGGCCGGGTATGATCACGGGAAAAGTCTTGAGATCTGCTACTGTGCGCAGATGGTGGATCATTGCTCCAGAACGTTTCTGAAAAAGGTGGGCGGGCCGGCGCAGGCTGCCACCACGCAGCTGAAACTGGAACTGATGGATGCGCGGACGGACCGTCTGGGACTTTGGGATATCACGGGAATCTGGTCATCGTTCCATTTTCTTCCGAGGGACCTTTATGCCGATGTCCGGAGAGGATCCAAAAATTATAAAGATAAATTCCGTCTGATCTGCGGACCGAACGGGGATCTTCTGACGGATACGGTCACCCTGGCAAAAGGGAAGGGGACGCAGGCAGCAGGTGTTGCAATGCACGTGCTGGCCGACACCTGGGCCCATACATACTTTGCAGGGACGCCGTCTCTGGTGATCAATAATACCGATGCTCATTTCTATGAACTGTTTGAGCAGGAAGACGGGAGTTTTTCGAAAAAGAAGATTGTGTTCTCACACAATCCGTCCGCGGCCGAAGATCCGGAGAAAGGAGTCTACGTCGGCAGCATGTATCAGTCATCGGAAAATTCCATCATGAATCTGGGACACGGAAGAGCGGGACACCTGCCGGATTACAGCTTTATCCGGTACGTCTATCAGCCGGCATGGGGAGATTACCGGGAGATTTTGAAGGATAATCCGTCTGACTATTACTGTGCATTTTCACAGATGGTTTATGCTCTGAAGTATCTTCGCGGTGAATATGAGTGCTTTGAAAAAGATACCTATGCTGATGAGGTGATCCGGCCGTACTCGGAACGGATCCGTGAGATCATCCGGAAACGGCAGGTGGATGCATCGGCGGACTGGAAGGCCTTCGGAGAAAGTCTGACGAAAGAGACCATCCCCGCGTTTGACCGGGAGGCATATTCGGAAGAGTACATGAATGCGGAATCCACGAAGAAAAAGGAGTCTTTTTTAGGCGGATTTCTGGAGGCGGCGCTGCGTCAGAAGGGAATGGCAACATCCCGGATTCGGGAATCGGGAAACCGTCTGGCCGGTATCGCGAAAGTCAAGTTGTAACGGCAGGTGCTCATATTATATAATATCAGCAGATATTTATGAGAATAAAACAGGACTTCAGAGATTACGGATGCCGGAGGTCAGAGTATGACATTTGACAGCTTTGAAAATATTGTCTCGCTTCTCGGTACCATCGTAGGACTTTTGTATTGCGTCTTTAAGTATATAGAGACTCCGAAGCGCGGCTATCGAATCATCATCGCCTTTTTTCTCGCGAATTTTCTGAGCGAGTATTATTGGACGGTTTATCAGCTGATCATGCCTTCCTACCCGGAGGTATCCGAGTTTGTGGCATATTTCGGCTGGAATATCAGTTACTGCCTTCTTCTTACGGCGGTTTATTTCATGCGCCATGAAAGCGCACAGCGTTATTTTCATCCTGTCATGCTGCTGCCGGTGGTGACCGGCGTTCCCTTATTCTGTCTTTATATCCAATACGGCGGCATTCTGAACAATACCTGGGAAGTCGGAATTACAACGCTTACGCTGATATTCTGTCTGCAGGATCTGATGAGTTACCGGGCAAAACGGGGACAGAGGATTGTTTTTCCCTGGTTTTCGCTGACAGCGCTGTTGTATATCGTCACCGATTATATATTGTGGACAGCCTCCTGTTTTACCTGGAAGAATGCGCTGGTTGATCCCTATCTGTATTTTTCGGTAATCGGGTGCATCTGTCGGATTCTTCTGGTGTACGGAGCATCGAAATATTATGAACTGAGAGAAAAAGACCGGATTCAGAGAAGCGTATCGGAACTCGGTCTTCAGGTTGCGGTTCAGGCGATCGTCACCATTCTCATTCTGGGGATCTGCACCGCAGGATTATTTTTTGCGGTCATGATCCGTGATTCTTTTTCGCTGCGGTTTCCGGCGATTCTGAACGAAGATCCCATCGTCAGCTGTCTGTTTTCCATCTCAGCCGTTCTGATTATCCTGATTCTGGGTCTGCTCTATGTGATGGGCTCGCGCTACCGCTGGATTCTGGCGGAGGGAAAGCACATGAGCGCCGGACGGCGGAGCAGGATCAACTTCTTCTTTACCATCACGGTCACACTGATTCTGATGGTGCTTGCAGTGGCATATAACAGTACGGTTCTGTACCGGGCATCGGTTGTCGGTATGTATGAAGACGGCGAAGAGGCGATCAAAGCATCGGCGACCGATCTGGAAAATTATCTGACAGTGGCAGTGACCACGGTACGGGTTGCGGCGGACAGCGTCGATCTCATGAAACAGAGCGGAAGGTCAAAGCAGGAGATTGAGCAGTATATCAAGGATCAGACCAGGAGAGTGGCGGAACAGTTCGACGAGAACTTCACCGGACTGTACGCCAGCATCGACGGAACCTATCTGGACGGTCTCGGATGGGAGCCGCCGGCAGACTATGATCCGACCGGGAGAGACTGGTATCGGACGGCACTGGCTGCAAACGGTGAAGTCGTGATCGTGTCTCCCTATGTCGACGCCCAGACCGGCGAGGTTGTCATTACCGTCGGAAAAGAGATTGCGGACAGTCCGAACGATGACGGCACTCCGTTCCGGAACGTCGTCTGCCTAGATGTGATTGTGGGCCACATCAGAGAAGTCATCCAGACGGAGGACATCGCCGGAAAAGGATACGGAATGGTGGTCAATGAAGACGGTTTTATCGTTGCCCACCGGGAAGAGGAAAAGAGCGGACAGTTCATCGACGCGCTGTACGATTCCGATCTTCTCGAAAAGATCAAAAACGCGGAAGAAGGCAGAATCACCGCAAAGGTCGACGGCGAAGACTGCACCTTGTTCGTGGCGCCGGTCATGAACCAGTGGTATTCCGTGATTGTGATCCGCGATGCGGAACTTCTGGAGGATACCTATTCCCAGCTGGCGGTCAATATTGTCGTGTCCATCATCATATTCTGCCTGATCACCTTCTTTTACTATATCGCGTATAAGAATGAGCAGACCTACGGAAAAAAAGTGGAGGAGATGAACCTTCAGGTCGTCACGGCACTTGCGGCTGCGGTTGACGCGAAGGATAAATACACCAACGGCCATTCCGCCCGCGTGGCGGAGTATTCCAGAATGATAGCGGCCCGCTGCGGATATTCCGAGCCGGATCAGGATGAGATCTATATGATGGGACTTTTGCATGATATCGGCAAGATCGGCGTTCCGGATGAGGTGATCAACAAGACCTCCCGGCTTTCCGAGGCGGAAAATAAGATTATCCAGAAGCATCCGGTCATCGGAAGCAGCATTCTGGAGAGTATCAAAGAGAATCCGAATCTGGCGGTTGCGGCAAGATGGCATCATGAATGCTATGACGGAAGCGGATATCCGGACGGAATTGCCGGCGAGGAGATTCCGGAGAAGGTCCGGATCATAGCTGTGGCGGATGCGTATGACGCCATGACCAGCAGACGGAGTTATCGAAATGTGATGCCGCAGAACACGGTGCTGGAGGAGCTCCGCAGGGGGATCGGAACGCAGTTTGATCCCAAAATTGTCAAAGTGATGATTGAACTGATTGAGGAAGACCGGGATTACCGGATGCGGGAGAAATAGTCCGCGGCAGAGATCCGGGAGAAACGTTGTTCACCGGCGGATTCTGATCATGAAGCTGGGGAAAGTGAACCGCAGCAGGACGGATCATGAAAAAAGGAGGGCGGAGGAGAGCGCGGAACAGGGAGGATGATACCGGTTCCATACGAAATGGATTGTTCGGATAAAAATACACAAAAAACAAGGATGAATTTAGGGCATAAAAGAAGATGAATCTAAAATTGAATAGACAAATCTAATAAATTACAATCGTAAACTTACGACATTGTGACGAAAGTATATTCTACACAGCACTTTAAAATTGACAAATCGGTTTCATAAACATATCATCAAGAAGGAAACAAAAAAGAAAAGAAAGGAGAGATCATAAACATGACGGCAAAACATGGCGGCACGAAAATCACCATCAATTATGTCGCGGAAAAGGCCGGTGTATCGAAGACGACTGTTTCGCGTTTTCTGAACGGTCGATTTGAGATGATCTCTGCCGATACAAGAGAACGAATTGCCAGTGTTGTGGAAGAACTCGACTACCGTCCGAACCGGATTGCGCAGAGCCTGAAATCACGGAGCAGCCGCACCATCGGATGTCTGGTCAGCGATATCGGCAGCCCGTTCTCCTCGATTCTGGTCAAGGGCATCAGCAGTGTTCTCAATGAACAGGGATATCGTCTGATCCTTGCGGACAGCGAGGATAATCCGGTTAACGAGAGAAATGCGATCGACAGTTTTCTGGAGAGTCAGGTAGACGGATTGATCGTGAACTCGACAGGAGCCAATGACCGGTTTCTTCTTCAGCTTCGGGACAACGGACTTCCGGTGGTCTTTGCGGACCGGTGCCTGTCCATTCCGGGAGAGATCGACACCGTCGAGACCAACAATACGGAGATGACCTGCAGCTGTATGCAGTATCTGAGCCGGATGGGGTACACGAAAGTCGGTTTCTTCGCAAACGGGATCGGCAAGAACACAACCCGGATGGCAAGACTTTCCGGTTATCTGAAAACGATGGAGGAAGTGTTCGGATACGATGGCCGGGATACCGTTTATGAGTATGTCAGCCATGGAGACGGTTCCGGATGCGCGGACAAAATCCTGAAATTCATCACGACGTATTCTCAGGAGAGAGTTGCGCTGTTTGCGGTAAACGGTGTGGCGATGCTCGACATTCTGAATGCACTTCAGAAGATGAAGCTTCAGGCCGGCGCGGATGTCGGTGTGTGCGGATTCGATAATTGGGGCTGGGCAGATCTGATCCCGCCGGGGATTACGACCATTGCGCAGGATTCCTTTGCGGTTGGCGCGGAAGCTGCGAAGATCATTCTGGACCGGCTGAGCGGTGAAGGAGACCCGGCATGCCGGAAAATTGTCCTTCCGAGCAAACTGGAGGTGCGTGGATCCACGGTCCGCTGAGAAGCGGGAATCCGGAAAACAATGGTTTTCCTCGCTGATGAAACCGTTACCATAGCAGACGGGAAAACTTCTAACGGAATGGGAAACATTTCAGCAGATAGAGATCGGAATTGATAAAGAAAAGTCAAAATAAATAACGTATATTATGCAAAACAACTGTAAATCGGATGGATTGTATCAGGATTAATACTTTTGCAAGTTAACAACGCATGTGAAACCGATACCATTTTAATAATCATTGTTTATTACCGCCGGAATAGGCCTGCGGTAACAATATATTAAGGGAGGAAAACAAGATGAAACGCAAAGTATTTGCAACGGCACTGACAATGAGCATGGTTATGGGGCTTGCGGCATGTGGAGGCGGATCTTCCGCACAGACTACGGCAGCTGCCGAGAACAAGACCGAGGCTGCAGGAACCACCGCGGCAGAGTCTGCTGCCGAGACGAAGGGTGCGGCTGCCGAGACCAAGGCAGACGGCGCAGTGACCGGAACAAAGCAGGGCGAGACTGTTCTGAAATGTGCATTTAACCAGTCTGCGGAGAACCCGGAGGCGGAAACCGTAAGAAGAATGAGCGATGAGCTCTATGATGCGACCAACGGCCGTTATTCCATCGAAGTATATCCGAATGAGCTTCTGGGAAATCAGGCAGATTCTCTTCAGTCGGTTGAGGTCGGTGCGATCGACATGGCACTGGTTGCAAACTCGATTGTAGAGGGTGTAAACCCGGATTTCGCCATCATCGGAACTCCGTACATTTATGACAGCGTAGAGCAGCAGGAAAAACTCTTTAAGTCCGGCGTGCTGGATGAGCTGT
>NZ_FOIL01000096.1 GCF_900101295.1 [Clostridium] aminophilum
AGTCAGTGCACGTCAACTATTGAAACCGCCGTGTACCGAACGGTACGCACGGTGGTGTGAGAGGACGGGGGCTAATCACCCCCTCCTACTCGATTCATACGGTATTTTCCAAAACTCCTTACGACATAAAACACTCCGCGGGGATGCGCACTCCGCCGCTTTATTAACAGGATCTTTACGGATCATTTCGGTTCACGGCAGGAAATCAGGTTATAATAACAATATCCATGACGAATTATGGAGAAGACAGGAGACGTATTATGGTTAAGAAATTCAAAAACAACGATCCGAGTGTCTTTATCGCGGATGGCGCGCAGCTGATCGGGGACATCACCCTCGGTCACGGTGCAAGCATCTGGTACAATGCCGTCCTCCGCGCGGATCTGTGCCCGATCCGGGTGGGGGAAAACACCAATATTCAGGATCTCTGCGTTCTTCACGGCGATTCGCAGTACAGTATTGTCCTCGGCGACCGTGTGTCGGTCGGACATAGGAGTATTCTTCATGGCTGCGAGGTCGGGGATGACAGCGTGATCGGGATGGGAAGCACCATCCTGAACGGGGCAAAGATCGGAAAGAACTGTCTGATCGGTGCGGGATCGCTGATCACGAAGAATACGGTCATTCCGGACAACACGATGGCCTTCGGCCGTCCGGCAAAGATCGTCCGCACGATGACAGAGAAGGACATTGCATACAATGAGAAGAACTGGAAGGAGTATGCGATGCTCGCCGAGGAGGCGGTAAGAGATTCCTGACGGGGACAGGACACCGGCCGCAGGGAACAATGCCGGGGGGCCGGAAAGAAAATCATCGGTCGGAAGGTGGGTCTTGCCGGATTTCGTCAGGAAAATACGAAATACCTCAAAGAAATGCGTTTTCTGTTAAAAGAACGTTATGTTTTCATGTTTTTAATTTTGAAACGATAGTGGTAAAACCGCGTAAATGCACGGTTTTGCGGACAGTTCCATTTTTGTGAATGTCATATATCACAAAAAACATATTGCATTTTTGTATAAATGTGCTAAAACATACTTCTGTGCCCGGAACCGGATTCCGGACAGCAACGGGACGAAACACCTTTCCGGTGCGCAGCCCCGTTCTTCGCAGAAGCTGCGGAAATGCCAAAAACGGCATCCGCCCGCGGACTGCGATCACTATGAAATCACATGGGAGGTAGTTATTTATGGCAACACCGGTATGGCTCAGCATTCCGTTTGCAGGACTTCTGCTCTGTATTGCCCTTTTTCCGATCATGAAAGCGGATTGGTGGGAGGAGCACAAGGCTCTGGTCGTCGCATTCTGGTCTGTGCTGACACTGATTCTGTTTACGATGGTCTTCGGCCCGGCGGCATCGCTGGAAACGGCGGTTGACTGTCTGTTCAATGACTATGTCACGTTTATCGTTCTTTTGTTCGGCCTGTACTGTGTATCCGGCAACATCACGTTTACCGGAGATCTGGCCGGTTCACCGGCGGTCAATGTGGGACTTCTGGCAATCGGAACGCTTCTTTCCAGCTGCATCGGAACCACCGGTTCCAGTATGCTGATGATCCGTCCGGTCATCCGGATGAATTCCTGGAGACGGAGAAGAGCCCACATCATGATCTTCTTCATTTTCCTGATCTCCAACATCGGCGGATGTCTGACACCGGTTGGAGATCCGCCGCTTCTGATGGGCTTTATGCACGGGGTATCCTTCTTCTGGAGCCTTCATCTGTTTCCGGTTATGCTGCTCAACATGGCAGTGCTGCTGTTCATCTTCTACCATATTGATATGAAGGAATACCGCGCGGATGTGGCCGACGGCCGCAAACCGGATATCTCAAAACCGGGCACGGAGCTGAAAATCGGCGGCGGTCACAACATCATTTTCCTGATTGCCATCGTGGCGGCGGTTGTTCTGAGCGGAACGCTGTCGAATTATCCGATGTTCCAGAATGCGGATGGCTCCGCGGCGGGTGTGCCGCTTCCGGGCGGAAAGGTGTTCCCGTGGGCTTCCGTGATCGAGATTGTAATCATTCTGATTTCGGCCCTTCTTTCCTTTGTCACAACGAACCGGGAAGTTCGCCGGAAGAACCATTTTACCTGGGGGGCGATCGAGGAGGTCGCAACTCTCTTCATCGGCATCTTCATCACCATGCAGCCGGCCCTTCTTCTGCTGAAGGAAGTCGGACCGCAGCTGGGCCTGAATCACCCCGCCCAGATGTTCTGGGCAACCGGAATTCTGTCCAGTTTTCTGGATAACACGCCGACGTATCTGGTATTCCTGACAACGGCGGGAACCCTTGATTTTACGCAGGGCATGATGACGACGCTGGGAATTGTCCCGGCGAACATGCTGATGGCGATTTCCTGCGGCGCCGTGTTTATGGGCGCCATCACTTATATCGGAAATGCGCCGAACTTCATGGTCAAGTCCATGTCGGATGAGAACGGTATCGCGATGCCGTCCTTCTTCGGTTATCTGAAATGGTCCGTAAAATATCTGGTTCCGGTATTCCTTCTGGATACCGTAATCTTCTTTCTGTGAGAGGAGGAGAAGGGATGAGCGAAGAGAATAAAAAGATCGATCCGGAGCAGATGACATCGGAGGAAAATGCGGCAACCGACGAGGAGTACCGCGAGCTTGCCGAGCACATTTACGATCTGGATCTGAAAGTATATGAGACAACCGGTTCTTCCCTGGGCCGTGTATTCAACGATGACCGTGAGCGCTGCGTGCGGAGAATGATCCGTGCGATGGAAGATACGCCGGAAGAGCATCTGGTTCGAAGCGAGGTTGTCCTGATCGGAAACATGGCGAGAACGATCCGGGACAAGGCGGTCCGCAAGGAGATCATGACCGCCTACAATGAGATCATGCAGAAGCTGCTCATGATGCAGCGAAGCTCCATCGGAACCACGATTCTGGACAAGCGGAGAGCAAGACTGAACCCGATGTCGATCGACGGCCGGTTTGCGGAGAACCAGCATCTGATCATCTGCATCAGCCGTACGTACGGTTCCGGAGGAAACTACATCGGTTTCGGACTGGCGGATAAGCTCAAGATCGATTATTATGACGCGGAGATCTTCAACGCGACTCTGAAGCGCCTGGAGGCGGAGCAGGACGGTCTGACCGACGAAGCGGATTATGTCGGTCTTCAGCTGCAGAAAAGCAAGAGCAAGAATCCGGGAATGGATGTCTACACGGAGAAGACCGGTTTCCGCGAGTGGTTCAAAAAACTGAACCGGTATCACGGCCTGCCGAAGAAGGACGCGCTGTTTTTCAACCAGAGCGATCTGATCTGCGATATGGCCAAGAAATCGGATTTTGTGGTAATGGGACGGTGTGCGGACGTCATTCTCCGGAACAATAATATCCCGCATATCAGTATCTTCATCACGGCACCGTTTGAGCGCCGTGTCCGCAATATGATGGAGTATAACCATCAGGACCGGAAGACCACCGAGAGATACGTTCAGCAGGTTGACCGCGCGCACGCGGCCTACTATGAATATTTTACCGGGTTGAAATGGGGTCAGGCGAACCACTATGATTTCTGTCTGAACAGCGCAAGCTACGGAATTCAGGGATCGGTGGATTTCATCCTCCGGACACTGAAATACAACGGCGTCAAATTCCCGCATCATCTTGAACCGGAGACGGAGGCGGAGCGCGCAACGCTTCAGGCCGATGCGGATGCGGTAGAGGCAACCGCCCAGAAGGATGCGGCGAGAAGAGCGGCACGGGAGGCGGCGGAGGCAGCACTTCCGAAGGAAGATTAAGAATCGAGAGATTTTTCCGGAGGCGTCCGGGCGGAGCACCGTCCGGGCGCCTTGTCTCTGTTTCATAGGAAATTTCTCCGAAATTCCCTATGAAACAAAAACGCTCCGCGAGGATGCGCACGCCGCTGTAAGGAAGCTGTCACCTAACGGTGA
>NZ_FOIL01000034.1 GCF_900101295.1 [Clostridium] aminophilum
GCGGGCCGGCGCGGAAGCGGCGCCGGTGAAAGAACAGAAGCCGGTATGTAACAGGAAGCTGCAGATCCGGCAGGCGGAGAAGGCAGAAAGGGGGAGAACATGCTTCTGGAGATTCAGGACGGAACGGTCTCCCTCGGCGGGATTCCCGTGCTGTCACATTGTTCCTTCGGAATCCGTGGGACAGAAAAGATCGCGGTCGTCGGGCGAAACGGAGCCGGAAAGACCACGCTTCTGCGGCTGATCGCGGGAGAACTGCTTCCGGACCGGGATGACAGGAATCCGGGGGCGGGAATTCGGAAATCCCGGTCGTTTACGGTCGGCATGCTGGGGCAGACGGCGGTGACCGACCCGGAGAAGACCGTCCGGGATGCGGTCATGGAGGCCGTTATGGCAGGAAGGCCGCCGGAGTTTCGCTACTCGGAAGAGCGGTATTTTTATGAACAGCGCTATGACCGGATGTTCACCGGATTCGGGTTCCGGAAGGAAGACAAACAAAAGAAGATGGGAGAATTCTCGGGCGGAGAACAGACGAAGATCAGTCTGATCCGCCTTCTTCTGGCGGAACCGGACATTCTGATTCTGGATGAGCCGACCAACCATCTGGACCTGGCTTCGGTGGAATGGCTGGAGGAGTGTGTCCGGAGTTATCCGAAAGCCGTGGTGGCGGTGAGCCATGACCGCTATTTCATTGACCGGACGGCGGATGTGATCTGGGAAGTGGAAAACGGGAAGACAACGCGATATTCCGGCAATTACACTGAATACCGCGCACATAAGGCCGCTTTGTATGAAAAACAGCTCAAAGCCTATGAGCGGCAGCAGGATGAAATCCGGCGGCTGAATGAACTGATCGCGAAATTCCGGCATAAGCCGAATAAGGCGGCATTTGCCCGGTCAAGAAAAAAGATTCTGGAGCGGATGCCGGAGGCCGTAAAGCCGGTAAGGGATGCGGCTGTCATCCGGACGGAGGACATTGTTCCGGCGAGAACGGGAAGCAAGTGGGTCTTTGAGTGCGAACATCTGCAGTTCGGATATGACCGGGCACTGGCGGAGATCTCGTTCCGGATCCGCCGCGGCATGAAGATCGGAATTCTCGGCCCGAACGGAAGCGGAAAGTCGACATTTCTCAAAACGGTGACGGGAAGAATTCCCGCGCTGGGCGGAAATGCGCGGACCGGTGTCAATGTGGATCCGGCCTATTTTGATCAGATGTCGGCGTCCTGGGACGGTCAGGATACCGGCCGGATGGTGATTGACTGGTATCACGACCGCTTTCCGCAGAAGACGATGAAGGACCTGCGGGACACGCTTGCCGGGTGGCTTTTTGACGGCGGGGATATGGGAAAGAAGATCCGGGATCTGTCCGGCGGTGAGCGGGCAAGGCTGATTCTTGCCTCGCTTCTCGAAGAAAAACCGAACTTTCTCGTTCTCGACGAACCCACCAACAACATGGATATCCCGGCGAAGGAGACTCTGGAGTCGATTCTTCGGTGCTACCGCGGAACCATCCTGTTTGTGAGTCATGACCGGTATTTTCTGTCGAAGGTGGCGGATGCCCTTCTCATTTTTGAGCCGGGAAACCAGGTTCTGTTTTATCCGTTCGGCTATGACCATTATGTGGAAAAGAAGCGGAAGGCGGAGAGCGGTGCGGCCGCGCTCCGGACAGCGGAAGAGCAGCGCATGATCGAGGAGCTGAAAGCGGTTCCGAAGGGGGAGCGGCCGCGCCTCCGGGAAATGTCCACGTCCGAAGCGCAGAAGGACTGGCATTTTATGCTGAACCGCAGGGAGTGGACCGACGCGGTGGATATGTTGGATAACGCCCTGAATTATGTGGACAATGCTCTGACTGCGGTGGATACGCCGATCACGCCGGAAATTTATCTGGAGACAGGCGGAGTATGGGACAAGATTCTCATGAACGCGGAGACGGCAGTCCGGGAGGCGGAAAGCCGTGTGACCAAAGCGGCGGTGGAGTGGTATGAACTCTGGCTGGATACACTTCCGGACACAGATACCGGGGAACCGGCGGAGAGAGAAGTTATGCCGCGGCAGGAAAACGGCGATCGGGAGAGAGAAGAACCTGTTCGATGGGAAGAAAACGGGCCGGAACCGGATCCGGACGGAAAGGAGGAACGGCAGGATGATGGTAAATGAGCGCTTTCTGCGATATGTGGGGATCTGGACCAGCAGCGAGCGGAACACGAACGAGGTCCCCTCGGCGATGCGGGAGTTTGATCTTGCCAACGTTCTCTCCTTTGAGATGGAAGAAATCGGACTGACCGGAGTCGATGTCGACAATTACGGCATCGTGTACGGGAAACTTCCGGCCACGCCGGGCCGCGAGGGGAATACCCCCATCGGTCTTCTGGCACATATGGATACATTTCCGGGATGCAGCGGCAAGGATGTCCGACCGCAGATCATTGAAAAATACGACGGAAAAGATGTAAAACTCGGGAACAGCGGCCTTGTGCTCTCCTGCAGCGAATACCCGCATTTAAAGGCGCTGGCGGGACAGACGCTGATCACAACAGACGGAACCACGCTCCTCGGCGCGGATGACAAGGCGGGCATTGCCGAGATTATGACGGCGCTCGACCGCATTCAGCGGGAGAAGATTCCCCACGGACCGGTCAGCGTGGCCTTTCTTCCGGATGAGGAGATCGGCGGAGGTACGGATTATTTTGATATCAAAAAATTCGGTGCGCGGTATGCTTACACCGTCGATGGATGGAATCCGGGGGAGATTACCTACGAGAACTTTAATGCGGCGACGATCCGGATCGATATTCGCGGCCGCGAAACCCATACCGGAAGAGGAAAGGGCTGTCTTCTGAACGCCCAGCTTGTCGCAATCGAGATCAACAGCCGGCTTCCGGCCCATGAGATTCCGGCAATGACCGAGGGAAGAGAGGGTTTTTATCATCTTCGGACTTCCTCCGGCACCGTGGCGGAGGCGCATCTGGAGTATGCGGTGCGTGACCATGATGATACGCGCTATCGTGAGCGGATCAGTTTTCTCACGGACATCTGTGAGGAGATGAACGGGAAATACGGAGAGAACACAGTGTCCTGGGATCTCTCCGAGGAATACCGGAACATGAAGAGCTGCATCGAGCCGTGCCGGCATCTGGTGGATCACGCCGTGGAAGCGACCCGGGCTGCGGGACTTACGCCGATCATCGCACCGGCAAGAGGCGGAACCGACGGCGCGCGCCTGAGTTTCCGCGGGCTTCCGTGCCCGAATCTCGGTATCGGCGGCTACGCCTATCACGGGCCGATGGAACACATTACGGCCGAGGCGATGGACCAGGTGACCCGGATTCTGATCGGTATCATCCGGAGTTATGCGGATGAGACGGTGTGAGTCGAGGACATACCGGAGGGAAAAACAGAAAAAAACGGATAAACAAGGACGGAAATCAAAGATCGAAAAATGCCCCTGTTGCCGGAATGAACCCGGCGGCAGGGGCATTTTGCCGTTGAAAAGCTTTGGGAAATATTCGATCCCCGGGCGCAGCGGGAGAACCGCATTACGCCTGTGTTTGGGCCATGGCGAGAAACTCCCGCATGGCGCGCGGAATGTAGCGGTTCTTCTTATAATAGAAGGATACCTCCCGCCGGGTGAGGTCCGGGTCCAGTTTGTAGTAGATGATCCGGCCGTCAGCGGGGGCATAGCGGACAAGGGTATCGCTGATGAAGGTGGCGCAGAGTCCCTCTCCGGCAACGTTGTAGGCAGTCAGCTGCTGATCGAGGGTCAGGGCGATGTGCGGGACAAAGCCGACATTGCGGCAGAGTTCCAGCGCAAGGGCATGGAAGTCATTGTCCTGCGGGAGCAGGATGAACGGGCTGTCGCTGAACCGTTCCAGCGGTACCGACGGGAACTGTTTCAGAAGATATCGTCCGCTGATGATGTTGTCCGGACTCTGCTGCCATCGCATGAGCTCCCGGTTGATGGTCCAGTCGGCAGGAACCGCCAGAATGACATGCTCATCGTGATACGGTGAGGATTCAAACTGCGGTGAGGCGATATCCCGCATGCCGAGGATTAGGTCAATGTCGCCGGAGGTCAGCTGGTCCTGCAGCGAGGAGATGGTTCCCTCGACAATGTACAGCTCCACCGCCGGATGCCGGACTTTGAAGGCGGAGAGGAGGGACGGCAGCAGATAGGAGATGTACATGGCATTGCTGCCCACGGTGATCTCTCCGGTCTTCATATTCTGCTCGTCAGCGAGGAAATGACTGAATTCCTCCTCGGCGGACATGATCTTCTCGCAGGTGTCGATGTAGCGCTCCCCGATGTCCGTCAGCTGGATCGGAGACGTGGAACGGTCGAACAGAGGAGAACCGATCCTCTCCTCGATGCGGTGGACACTGTTGCTGAGCGCCGGCTGCGAAATATAGAGGTTTTTCGCGGCAGCGGAAAAGCTGCCGGTCTTATAGATTTCATAGATATATTGTTTTCCGCGGAACATAGGCGTTCCTTTCTGTTATGGAAGTGATGGTTTATCACGGATAGTATAACACAAAACGGATAGTTATTCCATTTTAGTGATAAGATGTATCACAACATTGGAAATTTATGATGAACATGTCGAATGTTACAATTAAACCAAGATATACGCGATGCTTTTTGACACAACGTTTGAACAGGCTTAGGGGACTCCGGATGCTGCGTGTCAGCCGCCGGGGGTATAAGAAGGACAGGAGTTTTGATTCGTGTCCGGCTGTATTACGGGATCAGAAAGTGTCACGGTGACGCGTCCGGTATGGTACGGATGACTAAAAAATAGGGGGAAACACACATGACAAGCGCACTTATGCAGACTCTTCTCAAGAGTCTCGGAGCACTCGGATTTCTGCTCCTGATCGGAACCCTGCTGAGAGCGAAAGTTCCGGCGTTCCGCAAGATGCTGATTCCGGCATCGGTTCTCGGAGGATTCATCGGCCTTTTCCTTGGTCCGGAGCTTCTCGGAAGCCACGCGATCCTTCCGTTCCCGGAGGAGTGGAGAACGACATGGTCTCTCATGCCGAGTACTCTCATTGTTCCGATTTTCGCAGCGATTCCGCTGGGAAACTTTAAGAAAAAGAAAGAGAAGAAGGCGGCAGCCGAGGGCCTTCATCACGCATCCAGAATTGCAATGGTTACCGGCGTTCATGCATCTCAGATGGGATCTCAGATTGCAGTCGGCGTCGCGGCAGCGGTTCTTCTCGGAAAGATCTTCCCGGATATGGGACTTTACGAGAACTTCGGTTTTGAGATGAGCCAGGGCTTCAACGGCGGGCACGGTACTGCCGGTGCAGTCGGAAACGTTCTTCTTGAGGCCGGCGTAGAGAGATGGGAGCTCGTACAGGGTGTTGCGACAACATTTGCAACCATCGGTCTTCTGGGCGGTATCCTGATGGGTATCTTCCATATCAACCGTGCACAGGAAAAGGGCAGAACCGTTCTTCTGAAGCAGGCAAGCTCTCTTCCGGATTCCACATCCAGCGGTATCCAGAAGGATATTACCAAGCAGGTATCTGTCGGACGTGAGACCACTTCCAACTCCAACATCGAGTGTCTGTCCGTACATATCGGACTGATCTTCCTTGCGTCTGCTGCTGCTTATCTGATCCGCGGCGCGGCTGTAAGCAACAACGTTCCGGGCTTCAAGGAGATTCCGGTATGGCCGTATGCGCTGATCGTGATGCACTTCATCAACTTCCTTCTTCAGAAGTTCCATCTGGAGTGGCTGATCGACAGCAAGGTAAAATCTCACCTGAGCGGTATGCTCTCCGATTTCGCCATCGTAGCGGCGATCGCTTCCATGCCGGTTAAGGCTGTGGCGGCTTACATTGTCCCGATGGTAATTGTCAGCCTGGTCGGCTTCGTACTGGTTTACTTCATGACCATCCGTGCGTTCCGCTTCCTGCTTCCGGATTCCTGCCCGTTTGAGCGAGGAATCTACGTATGGGGCATGGGCACCGGCGTTATGATGACCGGTATGGCACTCCTCAAGATCTGTGATCCGGATTATGAACTTCCGGTTCTCGAGGATTATTCGGTAGCGAACATCGTGATTTCCATGACCGATCTCATCGCACTGCCGATCATGTACAACATTCTCTGCTACGGCACCAGCCAGCAGATGATTGTCTATGGTCTGGTATACACCGCATTCTTCATTGTTATGGCGCTCGTCGGAAAGATTGTTTACATGCATTCTTCCGCCGAAGACAGCAATAGTTCCCGGGAAGGCGTGTCCGGGGTTGCGGCAGACTGATAAAACATGTTAACTTCCCGCGGAGTCTTTTTCTGACAGGGATTCCGCGGAGTATTTTCAAGTCCTTTGCCGCTGCAAGTAGTATTACTGCAGCGGCATGTTTTTACGCGAACAGCGAGCCAAAGCCTGTGCCTGCACGAGGCCTTGGCGACTGCCGCGATAACGGGCGTAACTCGCGAAGCGTGTTTCGACTCGTTTGACGGAGCACTTTGCGGGGGTTAGAGCCTGGTTCGCGACATGAATCGCCGCCCGGCGGCGCAGATTTTCTCCGGCGGCTCTGCCGCCTGATGAAACAGCGCGCCGGAGCAGGTGTTTTCGGGCATAGAGGATTTGCTTAAGGAGATCAGCGGTAATGTGTACACTGACAGAACGTTTTTTGAAATATGTATCCTTTGAGACTACTTCGGATGAGGATTCCGCAAAAAGTCCGTCCACGGCAGGACAGCTGGTCCTTGCAAAGGCGCTGGCAGATGAGATGCGGGATATGGGATTTGCGGATGTGGCAGTTTCGGAGTTCGGCATTGTGACCGGCACGCTGCCGGCTGTGGGAGAAGGAACCGAAACAGCACCGACCCTCGGACTGATCGCGCATATGGATACGTCACCGGCAGCCAGCGGAAGAGACATTCATCCGAGAATTCTGAAGTATGAAGGCGGCGATATCGCCCTGACGGCGGACGGAAGCGTAAAGCTGACACCGGAAAACTCTCCGCAGCTGGCGAACCAGATCGGGCATCAGCTGATCGTGACGGACGGAACCACCCTTCTGGGGGCGGATGATAAGGCGGGAATTGCAGAGATTATGAGTGTCTGCGAGTATTTCCTCGCACATCCGGAAGTTCGCCACGGAAGAATCCGCGTTGCGTTTACGCCGGACGAGGAGATCGGCCACGGCGTGGATCATTTCGATGTGGAAGGCTTTGGCGCGGATGTGGCTTACACGGTGGATGGCGGAAAACTCGGCGAGATCGAGTATGAGAACTTCAATGCGGCGACGGCGGTGGTGACGGTTCACGGACTGAGCGTCCATACCGGAAGCGCAAAGAACCGGATGATCAATGCGATCCGTGTCGCCATGGAGTATTCTGATATGCTCCCGGCTGCGGAGATCCCGGAGCACACGGAGCTTCGCGAAGGGTTCTTCCATATCCGCAAGATTGAGGGCGGCGTGGAAAAATGCACCATGACCTTTAACATCCGCGATCACGGCAAAGAGGAATTCATCGCGAGAAAAGATTTTATGGAGAGGATTGCAGCTTACCTCAACCGGAAGTACGGTGACGGAACCGTGGAACTGAAGATCACCGATACGTCGGGGAATATGCGTGAGATTGTCGCGCAGCACATGGAGCTGATCGATTACGCGATGGAAGCGTTCCGGAAAAACGGCATTGAGCCGGAGACTCCACCGATCCGCGGCGGCACAGACGGTGCGCGGCTGAGCTTCATGGGACTGCCGTGTCCGAATCTGTCCACCGGCGGTTACAATTACCACGGAAGACTGGAGTACGCGTCCCTGGATGAGATGAAGAAGATGGTGGACGTCCTGCGGGATCTCGCGGTTTCCTTTGTCTGATGGCTTTGACTTTTTTGAATAACCTTTTTACCCTTTGACAGGAGTCTGTCGGTCCCTAACCCGTTTCCGGATCGGCAGACTCCTTTATATTTACGCAAGTACGGGCAAAAGCCGGTGCCTTCGTGGTTTCATAGGTAATTTCTCCGAAATTCCCTATGAAACAAAAACGCCCCGCGGACTTTGTTCCATTCGGTCGAATGCCGGATCCATGAGAGAAAACCGCGGGGAGTGTTTTGACCCGATCGTTCCATTCTGTGAGTTTTACCAACAATTTTAAAAAATTGAATAATTTTTCGGCGAAATGTGAGTATTGCGTAACCGCCCGGTGGGATGCTATTCTCTAACCGAAATTGTTATTGCCGGATGAAGGATGCTGTCCCTCAGGTTATGACACAGAGCGGAGACAGCGGAAGGGATGCACATTGATCCGGAGGGGGAAGTTTGAAGGAATGAATTCAAACTTTGGCAGGCGGCTCAAACAGACAGGGAAACTGATCTGCCTGAGCCCGGTGAAAAAAGAATAGGAGAAAGACATGAACAAGAGGTTCACAGATCCGTACACCTTTGAGGGACGTATTCCGCTGAAACAGGCGATCCCGCTCGGTCTTCAGCACGTCATGGCGATGTTCGTCGGCAACCTTACGCCGCTGATCATTGTAATGGGTGTCTGTGGTATGGTTGGAAATGATTTCGAGGCACTTCGCATTTCGCTTCTGCAGAATGCCATGATCATGGCAGGCGTGGTTACGTTGATCCAGATGTATGCCATCGGACCGATCGGCGGTAAAGTACCGGTTGTCATGGGAACCAGTTCCGGTTTCCTGGGTATCATGAAGTCTATTTCCGCAGCAATGGGCGGCGGTGTGTTCGGCTACGGTGCGATCCTCGGTGCGTCCATTGTCGGCGGTCTGATGGAAGGTGTGCTTGGACTCTTTCTGAAACCGCTTCGCCGATTTTTCCCGCCGGTTGTTACGGGATCGGTGGTTATGGCGATCGGTCTTTCTCTGATCGGTGTCGGAATGGGTTACTACGGCGGAGGAACTGCCAATCCGGATTTCGGTTCTGCCATCAACCTGTTCCTGGGCACCTTTGTCCTGATTGTAATCATTATCACAAAACACTTCGGCAAGGGCTTCGTGAGCTCCGCCAGCGTTCTGATCGGCATTATCGCCGGATATGTGCTGGCAACCATCCTCTCCGCGGTTCTTCCGACGACCGGCGTGGACGCAAATGGTGCAGAGTACACGTACTCCTGGGTTGTCCAGTGGAACAAGGTTGCCTCTGCCGGATGGATCGAGGTTCCGAAGATTCTTCCGGTGAAGCCGGTATTTCAAATGAAGGCCATCATTCCGATGATGATCATGTTTGTCGTCACCGCTGTGGAGACCATCGGCGATATCTCTGCCGTTCAGATCGGCGGTATCGGACGGGAGGCGAGCGACAAGGAGCTGGCCGGAGGCGTCATCTGTGACGGTGTCGGTTCTTCCCTGGCAGCACTGTTCGGTGTTCTTCCGAACACTTCCTTCAGCCAGAATGTCGGCCTTGTATCCATGACCAAGGTTGTAAACCGCTTCGCGCTGTCGGTCGGCGCCGTGTTCCTGATTCTCTGCGGATTCTGCCCGAAACTGGGCGCGGTGGTCAACATCATGCCGCAGTCGGTTCTCGGCGGAGCGGCGATCATGATGTTTGCGTCCATCATCGTCGGCGGTATCAGCCTGATCACCAACCATGGCGTGGACAGCCGCATCACGACGATTGTTGCGGTATCTGTCGGTCTGGGATACGGTATCGGAACCAACAGCGCCATTCTGGAAGGACTTCATCCGTATCTGAATCTGGTCTTCGGTGAGTCCGGTATCGTTCCGACCGCGATCATCGCGATTTTGTTGAATGTTGTTCTTCCGAAAGACGAGAAGGAAGAATAACTGCAGACGAGAGATATAAAAAAAGACAAAGAATAAAAGATAAAAGACAGAAACCGCCCGGAATGTCCGTGCCAGAGAATCCTCTGACGACGCCGTTTCCGGGCGGTTTCTGTCATGCGAAAAAATATCCGGAAGTCCTGCAGCGCAAAGACGTTCCGCCCGGGGAGTCTGCCCCCGGATCGGGGATGAAACCGCCTAATGGATGATGTCAGTGTATCCGAGAACCAGCCGGTTTCCGAAGAAATCCGTCCGGAGGCCCTCGCCGTAGATTTCGCGCAGATATCCGGTGAAGGCATTCCGGAAGCCTTCATTTTCCTTTTCTTTCCGGAGATCGCCGATGAGGTGCCCGGCCTTCATGAAGAGAAAATGGCCGGCGTACTCGTAGGCGAGCTGCGGATCATGGATCGAAAAGACGACGCCGGTATTGCTTTTTCGGACATATCCGGAAAGCCGCTGCATGAATTCGTGCTGACGCCGGAGGTCCAGAGAGGCAACCGGCTCATCCATGAGGGAATAGCGGGCATTCTGGAGAATCGCGCGGGCGAGATAAGCCATGCGGTTCTCACCGCCGCTCATGCGGGAAAGATTTCGTCCGATGAGGTGCGGAACGCCCAGCTCTGTCAGAAGGGCGCGGGCGTGTTCCAGGACGGCTTCGTCCGGTCTGGAGAAAGCGCCGAGGTAAGCGGAAGCACCCATTGCGGCGAATTCCTCTGCCGAAAAGGAAAATCCTCCGTCGGTTCGCTGGGGAACGTAGGAGAGAAGCCTGGCACGTTCGCGGCCGGACACGGAAAAGGACGGGCGGAATCGGGTACGGTTTTCGGAGAAAAGCAGCCGCCCGTCGGCGGTGACGGTGCCGGAGGACGGTGTGAGGAGCCCCAGAACCGATTTGATGAGCGTGGTTTTTCCGGAGCCGTTCAGGCCGATGAGAGCGGTGATCTCTCCGGGAGCCGCGTCGAAAGAGACGGAATTCAGAACCGTCCCGGACGGGTATCGAAAAGACAGATCGCGAATCTGCAGCATAGCATACTCCTTTTGTTTAATTATTTGCGGTCCGGCGGACGGAGATCAGAAAAACAGTGAGACAGACTGCGCCGAAGGCGGTAGTCAGGATGCTGATGGGAAGTTCCGAGGAGGTCAGATTCCGCGCGCAGGTGTCGGCGGCGAGTGTCAGGATCGCACCGAGAAGCGCGGTTTCCGCAAGATTGTGTTCAAAGTCGGAGCCGAAGACAGTCCGCGCAAGATGCGGGACGATCAGGCCGATCCAGGATACAATGCCGCTGACGCAGATCGATGCGGTCACAAGAAGGGTCGAGCACAGAATGCAGATCCGTTTGGTGGACCGGACCGGGATGCCGAGGGTCTGTGCTTCTTCCGGGCCCAGCGTCAGAACTTTGATGCGGTACCGCAGAAGAAAAAGAATCGTCAGGCAGATCAGGATGACCGGTGCACAGATCCGGAGATCGTTCCATCCGGCGAGAGAATAGCTCCCCATCAGCCAGTAATCAATGGCTGCGAGTTCCGAGGTCGGATCCGCCAGATATTTGAGCGCCATGATGGCGGAGTTCGCAAGTGCACTCAGGATTACACCGGAGATGACCAGATTGAAATACCGGTTTCCGCCGATTGCGGAAGACAGAAGAACCGACAGAAACACCACGGTCAGACCGCCGGTGAAGGAGAAGAACTGTTTTTCCGCGATGCCGCCGGTTCCGAACAGGATGGCGCAGACGGCGCCCAGCGAGGCACCGCCGCTCACTCCGAGAAGGTCCGGTGATGCCAGCGGATTCCGGAAGAGTTCCTGATAGAGGAAACCGGCGGAGGCAAGCGCCGCCCCGCAGATGCAGGCGGTGAGATTGCGCGGAACCCGGACTTCCCGGAAGATCACGCTGTCCATGGGGGCCAGCGGCATTCCGCGGAGCACAAAAAGAATCTTTTCCGCAGTGAGCTCGTACTGACCGGTCATACAGGAGCAGAAAAATACCGCCGACAGAAGAAGGAGGAGCAGAAGGAGGTTCAGGCTCCGGTTTCGGCGGCGGGGGAAATCGTACATGGTGCGTTCTTCCTTTCTGAAGTCGCGGAAAGCGATAATGATCCGCATCCGCCCCGGAGAAAAACCGGACAAACGGCAGAATGCCGGCCCGGATTCTCCGCGGCGGATGCGGATTGCAAAGCTTACCGGAAATGTGTGTCAGAGATTACAGCTGGTCTTTGGTGATATCGATGTCAAACCAGGTTTTATAGAATTCCTGTGCCTTCTTTACATAATCATCCTCGGAAAGAAGCTCCGGATGAAGAACGGAAGTCATCCAGTAGATGCCGAGGATCGAAGACGGCTGCGGATAATCCCAGGCCTCAAGTCGTGACGGAACGGTGAAGAGACGGTTTTCTTTTACCGCTCTGACTTCCGCCAGGGCCGTGTTGTTCCGGATATCGTCTGTGGTGAACTCGGAATAGCTGACATTGAAGATGTACTCCGGATCATAGGCGAGGAGCTGCTCCGCGGTGATGTCCACCCACTTGGTGTCCGGCAGGTCCTCTGTGACCGGTGTGCCGCCGGCGATCCGGATCATTTCGTCCTGATACATGCCGCCTGCCGCCGCGCGGAGAACGGAATCGCTGCCGCACAGATAAACCGACGGGCGCTCTTTGGCGCCGGATACCAGACTCCGGATCTCTTCGACGGAACGGTCGTAGTAGGATACGAGTTCATCCGCTTTTTCCCGTCTGCCGGTGATGTCGCCGAGAAGACGGATCATACCGTTGAAATCATCATAGGTTTCCGGGTTTACCACAACGGTCGGGATGCCGAGGGATGTGAGCTTTTCCGCGGCGTCCTTCTGCTTTTTCGGAAGGATGACAACATCCGGGGAGAGAGCGGCAATTTTTTCGACATTGATCTCTTTTCCGGAACCGACACCCGGAAGATCCAGAAGCTCCGGCGCAGCCAGCTGGTAGAGGCCGCGGGTGTCCGCCTTGGTCTCGATGCCGACCAGAGATTCTTTTTCGCCCAGCGGGATGAGGGAAGCAGTCACCAGATAATAGCAGGAAACGATCTTCTCCGCAGGTTTGTCCAACGTGACTTCCCGGCCGGTCTGGTCGGTTACGGTGACGGCGCCTTCGCCGTTTACGGCTGCCTCTGCGGAGGCAGGGGAAATGCTGCCGACGCCGGCATTTTCACTGTTCTCTGCTGTCTGACCGTCAGAAGCCGGGGCAGTGGATGCCACAGCGGGTGCGGATGTGCCGCAGCCTGCAGCAGAGGAAGCCGCGATGGAAGCGGCGAGGGTGAGGAGAATAATTTGTTTTTTCATTTGGATAAATCCTTTCTGTATCGTTATACCGGTAAAAGTATAACGCTTTTGCTTCCTTTGTAAAGCATTTTCAGTTAAAATGGGCGGAGGTAACGGCGGGTGCGGAAGGAACGGCGGAGGTGAGTGAGTTGAACCCTAAAATTCAGGTTCAGATCTGTGAAGAAAACGGGGAGAAAATCTTTGGCCCGGGACCGGCGGAGCTGCTGCGGCGTGTCCGGGATACCGGGAGTCTTCATGCCGCGTCCAAAAGCATGAGTATGGCTTACTCGAAGGCGATGCGGATCATGCGCACGGCAGAGCAGAATCTGGGATTTCCGCTTCTTTCCGGAAAGGCCGGCGGGAAATCCGGCGGAGGAAGCGTTCTCACGAAAGAGGGGACGGAATTCCTTGAAAAATATGAGCGGTGGGAGAGTCAGGTCCACAGCTGCGGAATGCGGTACTACCGGGATATTTTCGGCGTGAAAGCGGAGGACGGTGTCCCGGACAAAAATGCTTCCGGAGGGGCCGGGCGGAAAATGGAGGCTTCGGGGAAACAAGAGGATCTTTCCGATGTCTCCGTTGTCGTCATGGCATCCGGATACGGCCGCAGATTCGGGTCCAATAAGCTCCTTGCGGATCTCGGAGGGCGGACGATAGCGGAACGCACGCTGGATGCGGTGCCTGCTGCGATGCGGAAAAATACGGTGGTTGTGACGCGTTATCCGGAGATTGCGGAGATGGCCCGGATGAGGGATATGCGGACGGTGATGAATCCGTTTCCGGATCAGAGCGATACGGTCCGCCTCGGGACGAAGGACTGTATGGAACAATCCGCGGGAAAATGCCGGGGGATCCTCTTTCTTCCCTGTGATCAGCCGTATATCCGTACCGCCACGATGGAACGGCTGGTGTGGGAGTTTCTGCGGCATCCGGACGATCTGACCCGGCTCGGAAAAGACGGAACCGTCGGAAGCCCGATGATTTTCCCGGAGAGCACCTTTCCTGCGCTTCTTGCAGTCACCGGAGATACCGGCGGGCGGGAAGCGGCAAGAAAAAGCGGACTCCCGATTCATGTGGTGGAGGCACAGGCTCTCGAAGAACTAAATGATATCGACAGACCGGAGGATATAGATGTTTCGAATCAGTGAATATAAGAAAGTACAGTCCCTGCAGGAAGCATGGGAACTGAATCAGAAAAAAAGCACCCGGACGGCGGGCGGCATGACATGGCTGCGGTTGCGCCGCAATCCGGCGGGCACGTTTGTCGATCTGTCGGGGCTCGGACTTGACCGGATTGAGGAGACGGAAGAGGAGATCCGGATCGGCTGCATGGTGACGCTCCGGGCGCTGGAGACCAGTGAGATCATGGAGCGGTATACGGAGGGCGCGGCGAAGGCGGCAGTCTGTCACATCATCGGCGTGCAGTTCCGGAATCTGGCCACCGTCGGCGGCAGCATTTTCGGCCGGTTCGGTTTTTCCGATGTGCTGACCCTGTTCCTTTCTCTCGACACCTATGTTGAGATGTACCGCGGAAATGAGAAAACCGAGCTCGTTCCGCTGCCGGAGTTTGCCGCGGCAAAACCGGACCGCGACATTCTGACGCGGGTCATCATCCGGAAGGAAAAACTCCATGCGGCATATGAGTCGGTGCGCACGAATGCGTCGACGGATTTTCCGGCGCTGACCGCAGCGGGAACTCTTCTGGAGGATGGATCGATCCGTCTGGTGATCGGCGCAAAGCCCCAGAGAGCAGAGCGGGTTCCGGCTGCAGAGAGCTGGAAGGCGGAGAGAGCATTTGCGGAGCGCAGCGAAGAGACGCCGCTTCTGTCGGAGGAGACAATCCGGGCTTATGCGGAGGAGGCAAAGAAGACCGTTAAAACCGGAAGCAATATGCGGGGAAGCAGCCGCTACCGGAGTGCTCTTGTCGGTGTGGAGACCGCACGGATTCTCCGCACCCTCGCCGGAGCAAAGAAGCCGGCGGATCCGGAGAAAAACGCCGGTAAAGGCGCATCGGAATGCGGTGAGACCGCCGGTGCGGGAGAGAAGGACAGAACGAAGAACAGTACCTTGCAGAAGGAAGAGAAAGGGGTAAAGGCATGATCGTCAGTATGGTTTTAAACGGGAAAAAGGTCGCATCCGAGATCGATCCCGGCATGACACTTCTTGATTTTGTCCGGACACAAGGCTGCTATAGCGTAAAATGCGGCTGTGAGACGACGTCCTGCGGCCTCTGCACGGTTTTTCTGGACGATGTGCCGGTTCTTTCCTGTTCTGTTCTGGCTGCGGGAGCGGACGGCCGAAGGGTCACCACACTGGAAGGACTTCAGGAAGAAGCGGCGGAGTTCGGCGGTTTTCTTGCAGATCAGGGCGCGGAACAGTGCGGATTCTGCAATCCGGGCATGGTGATGAACACCATCGCAATGCTTCGGGAGAATCCGGATCCGACGGAGGATGAGATCAAGGAATATCTTTCCGGGAATCTGTGCCGCTGCACCGGATACGAGAGTCAGCTGAGAGCGGTAAAAAATTATCTTGACTGGAAATACAGCCGCGGTCTCTACGAGGGACGCGGAAAAAAGGAAGAGACGAACGAGGCGGAATGCGCGGCAAAGGAGGCACAGTGATGGCGGATCAGAAGAATGCAAAGGGAATCTTCTCGGACGGAGCTGTCTACGACAACGGAATCCTGAAGAGAGCGCAGTCCCCTGAAGAGTGGGAAAAATGCCGCCGTCAGATGGAGCAGGATGCGGAAGATGCGCAAAAAAAACGGGATGAGCTGAAGGTTGTCAATCACGCGTTCCGGAAAAAGGATGCGATGCAGCTCGTGACCGGAAAACCGGTCTACGTGGATGACATCACGCCGAAGAACTGCCTTGCGGTAAAACTTCTCCGCTCCCCCCACGCGAATGCGGTGGTGGAAGAGATTCAGACCGAGGCGGCGATGAAAGTACCGGGAATGGTCCGGATCTTTACCTGGAAGGACGTGGATCAGAACGCAAAGCGGTATACACAGGCAGGACAGACATATCCGGAGTTCAGCCCCCACGACCGCCTTCTGATCGACCGGCATGTCCGGTTTGCGGGTGACGTGGTGGCGGTCCTCGCCGGAGAGACCCTTGAGGCGGTGGAGAAAGCCATGCGTCTGGTGAAGGTGAAATATCAGGTGCTTCCGGCGGTTCTGGACTACCGGAAGGCAAAAGACAACCCGGTTCTGGTTCATCCGGAAGAAAACTGGGAGGCTCTCGTGGCGGCCGCCAATGCAGACAACAAGAGAAATCTCTGCGCCCATGACGAGTGCGGCGAGGGCGATGTGGAGAAGGTGCTGGCCGACTGTGACGTCGTGATCGACCGTGTGTACCATACTCCGGCGAGTCAGCAGGCGATGATGGAGACCTTCCGCACGTACTGTGATATTGATGAGTACGGAAGACTGAACATCATCAGTTCCACGCAGATCGTGTTCCATGTCCGCCGCATTGTCGCCAATGCGCTTCACATTCCGAAGTCGAAGATTCATGTCCGGAAGCCTCGGATCGGCGGCGGTTTCGGTGCAAAGCAGACCGCGGTGAGCGAAGTGTACCCGGCGATGGTCACCTGGATGCTGAAACGGCCGTCAAAACTGATCTTTACGAGAGAAGAGAGCCAGATCGCGTCCTCTCCGCGCCATGAGATGGAACTTCACGTCCGTCTGGGGGCCAGTAAAGATGGACGGATCCGCGCCATCGATCTCTACACCCTCAGCAATACCGGAGCCTACGGCGAGCACGGACCGACGACAGTGGGGCTGTCCGGCCACAAGACCATCCCGCTGTACGGGAAAGCGGAGGCCTTCCGGTTTGTCAATGACGTGGTTTACACCAATGTCATGTCGGCCGGCGCATATCGCGGCTACGGTGCGACGCAGGGCTGTTTTGCTGTGGAATCTGCGGTTAATGAGCTGGCGGACCGCCTCGGCATCGATCCGTTTGAGCTTCGCGTCAAGAATATCATTCATCAGGGCGATGTGATGCCGGCGTATTACGGTGAGACGGCGACGAGCTGCGCGTTGGACCGCTGCGTCGAGCATGTCCGGAGAATCAGCGGATGGGATGTAAAACCGCACCGTGAGGTTCTTCCGGATGGAAGAATACGCTCCATGGGCTGTGCAATCACCATGCAGGGATCGGGTATCTCCGGCGTCGATGTCGGGAGTGCGTCTCTGAAATTAAATGATGACGGCTTCTATATTCTGCGCATCGCCGCGGCGGATATGGGAACCGGCTGCGACACGACGCTGGCGCAGGTGGCGGCGGAAGTGCTGGAGTGCCCGCTGGACAAGGTTGTGACCAGCGGCGCGGATACGGATACGTCCCCGTACGATTCCGGTTCTTATGCGTCCAGCACGGCGTATGTCACCGGAAAAGCGGTGGAAAAGTGCGCGCTTGAACTCCGGAGCCGCATTGTACGGATGGGAGCGGAAATGCTGGGCGTGCCTGCGGAAAACTGTGATTTTGACGGTACCTGCGTCCGCTGCGGCGAGCAGGCCGTATCGATGACCGACATTGCAACCCGCTCCATGTGCAACAATACCAACGCGGTGGAAGTGACCGTGAGCAACACCTCTCCGACCTCCCCGCCGCCGTTTATGGCCAGTGTGGCAGAACTGATCACCGATCCGGAGACCGGTGAGGTCAGGACAGAGAACTTCTACGGCGTGGTTGACTGCGGCACACCGCTGAACCCGGCGCTGGCGAGAGTTCAGACCGAGGGCGGTGTCCTGCAGGGCATCGGCATGGCGCTCACCGAGCGCGTCGATTATAACCGCCGCGGCCGCATGATGCAGGACAGCCTGATGCAGTACCGCATTCCGACGAGAAATGACATCGGACACCTGAATATTGAGTTTGAGAGCAGCTATGAGGGATCCGGTCCCTTCGGCGCAAAGTCCATCGGTGAGGTTGTTATCAACACGCCGGGACCGTCCATCGCCGAGGCAGTATATCAGGCAGTGGGCAGACGGATCTTCTCGCTTCCGGTCACACCGGAGAAAGTTCTTTTCGGGGAAGATTATACCGTGGATCAGCGAGAGATCGGATCGTAATCGAAGAATATATGTATTCAGACAGTCCGGGAGCTATTCCAAGAATAAATATCCAGACAGCGACGAATCATGCCGCAGAGACCGCAAAAATGCCGGTTCTCTGCGGCATTTTTGCACAAAAACAATTATTTAACCTGATGGAATGCCGATAATATTAATAGACACTGGATCGGACGACAGGGGTGAGATTGTCGCATCTCGCGGTCACTGCGGACGGGAAGGCACGCCGTCCGACGGTATGTCCGGATTGACACGGAGGTCGGATATGAATGTTCGGGATATGTGTAGAGGAGCACTTTGGAAACGCGGCATCGGAATGGTTCTGCTTGCCGCGCTGTCGGTGTGTTCTGCCGGATGTGCGTCGGGCAAAAAAACAGCGGCGAACGCGGTGCAGGATAAGACTACCACAAAGATCATTCTGTGGAATTACTACAGCGGACAGCAGCTGGAGTGTTTTAATGCGCTGGTTCAGGAATTCAATGACACCGTCGGACAGGAGAAAGGGATCCGCGTTGAGTCTACGAGCCAGGGATCGCTGGAAGATCTTGAGGATTCCTTATGGGCGGCTGTGGACAGGAAAGTAGGTTCCACCGTGGTGCCGGACCTTTTTCCGGTCTATCCGGATACGGCAAAGGAACTGGATGCCCGGGGAATTCTGAAAGACATGGCTCCGCTTCTCACCGAATCGGAAAAAAAGGAATATGTCCAACGCTATATGGAGGACGGCGATCTGTCGGAGAAAGGCGAACTGAAGATCTTTCCTGTGGCAAAAGCGACGGAGGTGCTGGTTCTGAACAAGACAGACTGGGACCTGTTTGCCGCGGAAACCGGGGCGGATCCAAAGAAACTGGACACGACAGAAGGCATTGTCAGCCTGGCGGAAGAATACTATGACTGGACCGACCGGAAGACGGATGAGCCCGATGACGGTTCCGCTTTTTTCGGAAGGGACTCTCTTGCCAACTACTGTATGGTCGGCGCGGCTCAGCTCGGAGAGGAGATTCTCACCCGGGGTGAAAGCGGACGCGCGGAGATTCATTTTGACAAAAAAGTGATGCGAAAACTCTGGGACAATTATTATGTTCCGTTCATCAACGGGTATTTTGCCGCGTCGGGACGGTTCCGGAACGACGATCTGAAGCTGGGAACCATACTGTCATTTGTGGGATCGAGTGCGGGTGTGACCTTTGCCTCCGGAACCGTGACCCGGCCCGATAATTCCACCTATCCCATCGAACTGGAGATCCTGGAAGTGCCGAAGTTTGAGGACGGAGAGCGGTATGCCGTGGAGCAGGGAGCCGGAATGGCCCTGACGGCGTCGGATGAAGCGAAGGAAAAGGCTGCGGTGGAATTTCTCAAATGGTTCACAGAGACGGAGAACAATATCCGTTTTTCGCTTGCTACCAGCTACCTTCCGGTAAAGACCGAGGCAAATAATCCGAAGCTTCTCGAAGGAAGCGATGCGCCGGAACTGGTCCGCAGGACGCTGAAGACGGCGATGGACACCGTAAATACAAATAAAATGTATAATAACTCGCCGATGCATAACAGTGCGAAGCTCCGCGTTCATCTGGAAACGGCGCTCCGGGACCAGGCGGAGATTGACCGGGAATCGATCGAAGAGCTGATGAAGCAGGGTATGCGGAGAAAAGAAGCGGTGGCGAGATACGACACGAGCGACAATTTTGACCGATGGTATGAGAAGACAAAGAAAGAATTGGAAGAATTGCGATGACGAAGAATCATTCGAAGCATGATATGCCGATATTCCGGAGAATTCTGATTCCTCTGATGACGATGCTCTTCATCGAGGCTGCCATTCTGTACGCCGCATTCGGGATTTCAGACCTGAACCGGCGGGTAACGCAGTATGCCGTTGATGTGGTCGAGGGAAGGCTGAGCGCCCGTAAGAATTATATCGAGTCCATGATGCAGAAAAACTGGATGAACATCTCTCTGGAGGTTGAGGAGATCAACCGCCTTATGCGGGCAAAGCTTCTCCGGAGGGAGATCACTCTGGAAGAACTGAATCGTCCGGGAGGACGTGTCAACGAGTTTCTCACGGAGGCGGCCGAAAAACTGGTGGGCATCATGCGGGCAAGCCGTGTGACGGGCGCCTATATCATCCTCAATACGGACGATCTGGACGAAATCGAGAGAAACGGAACGCTTCTGGACAAACAGGGAGTCTATATCCGCGATCAGGATCCGCTTTCCGCGCCGACGGAACGCAATAACGACTTTCTTCTGGAGCGGGCGCCTGCGGCGGTCATCCGCAGTACCGGCATTTCCACGGATATCGGCTGGAGTCCGTGTTTTCAGTTCGAAACGGCAAAGCAGCCCCTGTCCCCGTTTTTTTATATGCCGTATCAGACCGCGTTCCGCAATAAAGGGAAATATGACTGGCAGGACCTCGGTTTCTGGGGAACGGCGACTTCGCTTGCCGGAGAAGACAGGCCGTTTATCACTTACTCCGTTCCGCTGATTCTGCGGGATGGAACGGTCTACGGAGTGCTGGGAGTGGATATCACCCTGGATTATATCCGTACCCTTCTTCCGGAAAAGGAGCTGACCGGTGATGAGGGGGCGTGCTATATTATCGGGCTTGAGCCGGACCATGAAGAAAAAGAGGAAGCGTTTGCCGCGTTTTTCGGGTCCGGCGACTTTTCGTGGGCTGCGTCGGACCGCGGAATTGAAGACGCGATCCACAGCGATCTGATCAATCAGAGGGAGCCGATGCCGGAGAAGGCGTTTCTTCATCCGGACAGCAGAGAATATTTCTGCCGCGCGCTTCCGCTGGAGATCTACAGCTCCAATGTTCCGTATCCGAATGTCAACTGGGTTCTGGGAGCGGTCGTTCAGAACGACAGCATTTCCAAATATCCGAATCTGGTCCGCATGGTGTTTGTGATCGCGGCCGGATCCACGATTCTGTTCGGAATCGCGGCCAGCGTGTTTATCTCCTACCATATCCAGAAACCGATCGCGCAGCTGAACGGAAGAATCCGCACGGCGGATCCCACCGGCCAGATCTGTCTTCCGAAAACCGGAATCCGGGAAATCGACGTTCTCTCCGGCGAGGTCGAGCGCCTGAGTGAAGATGTGATCGCGTCCGGGCGTCGGTTCTCCAAGATCATTCAGATGTCCTCGGAGAAGCTGGGCGGATTTCAGATCGATGATGAACAGAAGACGCTGTTCATCACCGAAGGATTCTTTGATGTCTTCGGACTGAAGACTCCGGAGAATCTCCAGTCGATGAGCATTATGGAGTTCCGGTCGATTTTAAGCGAGCTTTCCGAACATATCGTGGAGCAGGACAGTGGCATTAACGGAGAAATCTATGAGATCACGCGGGACGGAAAAAAATGCTTCATCCGTATGCGTGAGGCAAAAGAAAACCATATGCACTACGGTTTTGCGAAGGATGTCACGCAGTCTCTTCTGCGAAACCGGATGATCATCTTTGAGCGTGACCACGATGCTCTCACAAGCCTTTTGAATCGACGGGCGTTCCGCAGACAGATTACGGAACTTCTTGAGGCGGGAGACCGGAAGTTCGGCGTCGGTGCGCTCCTGATGATGGATCTGGATAATCTGAAGAGTGTCAATGATACCTATGGCCATCAGTACGGCGATGCCTATATCCGCACGGCGGCCAAGACGATCATGGCGTGTTCCTCCGCCAAAGCGCTTTCCGCCCGAATTTCCGGCGATGAGTTTAACGTATTCTATTACGGTGAGAGACGGGAGGAGATCGAGGCGCAGATCAGCCGCCTGAAGGAGGCATTTTCCAGAGCGGAGATCGAGGTCGGAGACGGACAGCGCAGACAGGTCCGGATCTCTGCCGGAATCGCGTGGTATCCGGTGGAAGCGGTAAACTATGAGATGCTGATGCGTTATGCCGATTCCGCTCTCTATATTGCGAAGCGAAACCGGAAGGGCGAGTTCGTCACATTTGATATCGAAAACTATCAGGAAGAAGATGATGTCCGCAGAAAGAAAGACGGACTGATCAAACTTCTGGAAGACAGGGAATTTCATTTTGTGTTCCAGCCGATTTTCCGGGTTTCCACCGGAACGATCTATGCCTATGAGGCGCTGATGCGGCCGGATCAGCCGGCATTTTCCTCTCCGGCAGAGGTGATCGAGACGGCGCGGATGGAGTCCAAGATGAATCAGATCGAGAACGTGATGGTTCCGGAGTCCATCGAGGCGTTCTTCCGGCTGGCGGATCAGGGCGGCTGCAGTCCGGATGTTCGGCTGTTCTACAATTCGATTGCGGATCAGACGATCAGCAGAGAAATGGTGCATTATCTCAGCACAAACTATCACGACAAGCTTCACCGTCTGGTCATGGAGATCACCGAGGAGAAGGCGGTTTCACAGGAAAAATGGGAGCGCAAGATTCTGGCGCTCCGGGAAATGGGCATGGAAGTGGCTCTGGATGATTACGGAGCGGGATACAACAGTGAGAAGGCGCTGCTGATGATTTCACCAAAGTACATCAAAGTCGACATTGCCATTATCAAGGACAATCAGAACGACCCGGACAAAAAGGCAATCATGGAATATATCGTGAATTACGCCCATGAGAGAGGCAAGATGATCATTGCCGAAGGCGTTGAGACCAGAGAGGAGGCAGAAACCTGCATCCGGCTCGGCGCGGACCTGATTCAGGGATTTTATCTCGCCTGTCCGTCGGAAACCCTGGTGGATACCGATCCTGTTGCCCGGGAAGAGATCCGGAAAATAACCGCACAGTATCGCGCCTGAAACAGACATAATGGCATCTTCTGCGGAAAACAGAGGAAAAATATCCGGGATGATCCGGAGAAGTAATCCGGAAGATAGGTAAAAAATCAAAGAAACATCAAAAAAACAAAGGAATCAAACCGAAAATATCGACAGAAAGCAAAGAGACATCTCCGGAACATTCCGGACCGAAACAGGCAGGGAGGCAGAGTGATGCGGGACATGAGAGACGAGAAAATCAGTGTCGCAGAGGCTGCTTCTCTGCTTTTTGTCACGCCCGCAACCGTGCGGAACTGGATCCGCAGCGGAATACTGTCCTCCGACGGAAGCACGGTTTCCCGGGCGGAAATAGAGAAAACGGTCGGAGCCATCCGAAACGGGAGTCTGGACAAACTGACAGCGCGGAGAAACAAGAGCGCCATGCGCGGCTGTGATCTTTATGAGGATTATCTGGAGGACGACGGGACGAACCGGGCAGTCTGCGGGGCCATCCTCGAAACATTCCGGGCGGAGGGAGCGGAGGCAGGCCGTATCCCGGACATTCTGCGGGATCAGTATGCGCTTCTGCGGAAGCGGCGGCAGACCGAAGGCAGTCCTTCCTTTGTGCCGTATCAGGACTATCTCGGGTTTGTCTATCTCTCTTTGAAGGCAAATTCGGACCGGAAAACGTCGGGACTGTATTATACCCCGCAGAGGACAGTGGCGAAGATGATGGATGAGATGGAGCGGGTGACGCCCGGAATCCGGGAGAAAAGGATGATCGATCCCTGCTGCGGTACCGGCAATTTCCTTCTCGAGGCACTACGGAGAGGAATTCCCTTCGAGAATCTGTACGGTATGGATATCGATGAGGATGCGGTGAAAATTGCAAGAATGAATCTCCGGCTGAACGGTATCCGGGATGAACGGCTGCTCGCGGAGCACATCCGCTGCGGCGACTATCTTCGCGATGCGGTGCCCGGAACATTCGATCTGATCGTCGGAAATCCGCCGTGGGGTTATGTCTATTCGGAAGAAGAAAAGGCGGCGTTTCTGGGGGAGTATCAGTGCGCATCCCGCCACGGAACGGAATCCTACGATCTCTTTCTGGAGCGGTCGATCCGTCTTGCCGGACCGGATACCCGGATCGGTTTTGTTCTTCCTGAGGCGATCCTGAATGTGGGGCGCCACCGGACCATCCGGGAAATACTGCGGCAAAAGACCGGTCTGCGGTTTGTGTGTTACATCGGCAATGCGTTCCGGGGCGTCTCCTGTCCGGTAATCCTTCTGGGAGCGGAACGACGGGAAACGGAAGAGAACGGTGACATCGGGGAAGCCGGCCTCGGCTGTCGGATCACCTGCGGAACACAGACGCGGATTCTCAGGCTTCCGCGGGATCTCACGGATCATTACTGGAATTTTGACGTGACGGATGAAGAGGAACGGGTGCTGCGGAAGATCCGGCCGGAGTCGGAACGGGTTTATCTGAAGGGCAATGCGGATTTTGCCCTCGGAATCGTGACCGGGTCAAACCGGGAATTTCTGTCGGAGGAATGCGTGCCCGGAAGCGAAATGGTGCTTCGCGGCAGCGACATTGAGCGATATACATATCGTGACAGCGGAGTCTATCTCCGGTATGACCGGGCAAGGCTTCAGCAGGCAGCCAGGGAGGAATTCTACCGGGCGGAGGAAAAACTGATCTACCGGTTTATCGGAACGACGCCGGCCTTTGCCTACGACGACCGGGGGCTGCTTACGCTGAACAGCGCGAATATCCTGATTCCGAGAATGGAAGGGTATTCGATCCGGTATATTCTGGCGGTACTGAATTCCCCGGTTGTCTCGTTCTGGTGCAGGAAAAAATACCGTTCGGTGAAGCTGCTCCGGTCTCATATTGAGGAGATTCCGATCCCGGAGGCGAGTGAGGAAGAGCAGAGGGAGATTGTGAAGCTGGTGGATGAGATTTTACGGAGAAAAAAAGAAGAGGATACGAACGGTATCCTCTCTGTGATTGAACAAAAGATCGGGCGGCTGTACGGCCTCACCGAATCGGAACTGGAGATGTGCCGCCGGTAGCCGGCGGTACATCACGCGATCCGGTGCCGGGACGCCGCATTGCGGTCCTCCGCGTCATCCGCGGTGAACTGACGTACATATCCGAGGGCGTTCTGTACGTTCGGGATGCAGATCAGAATTACGGTAAACAGTGCCTCCAGTCCCAGGTATGCCCCGTTGTAGGCAAGGGAATACAGAAATGCACTGCGGAAACCGTAGTCGGAGGCATAGGTGCCGAAAAAGATCCATCCCGAAAGAACGGAAAAGCAATAACGTCCGAGAACCGCGGCGAGGTATCCCTTCAGCAGTCCGTGGGCGGAATGACGGAAGAGACCCGAAAGCCCCAGCGCGCCGAAGGCCAGGAGATAGTCGCAGATCATCTGCGGAACGCTGATGATATAGGGATTGATCAGCATCTGGAGAAGACCGTAAGCAACCGCGGTCATGATCCCGGGGCGGAGACCGTTCCAGTATCCGATCAGAGCGATGAACAGCATGCTGAACAGGGTGACGGATCCTCCCATCGGCATATGGATGAGCTCAATCATTGAAGTGATGACGCCGAGTGCGATCGCAAGAGAAGAGACGGAAAGCTGTCTGGTGCTGAGCTTCTGGTTCTGACCGAAAAGTCCGCATCCGAGAATCATGAGCGCGAGTATGGCGAGAACGATGGCTGTAAAGCCGGCAGCAGTCGGAGTGTAGGTGATGCCGCCCCACTCATCAACAGTAGAATTGACCAAAAGTGACATAAAAAAACCTCCCATGCACAAAAGATGCCGGGAGTTTATCTGCTTCCTTACGCCGGTATTGTCCGGTTCAAGTGATAAGGGTAATGTCGCAACATTTCTCAGCCCGAAGGCACCCCCAGCAATTATTAAACTAATTATACGGTAGAACTTTTCGGAATGCTTGTCAAGACCGGAACGGTCCCCAAGGCTTTTTTCGTACCATAAAAGTGCAGGTATCAGGGAGTAATTAACTTTGATATCTGCATCTATTATTGTTTCATAGGAAATTTCTCCGAAATTCCCTATGAAACAATAACGCTCCGCGAGGATGCGCACGCCGCTGGAAGGAAGCTGTCACCTAACGGTGACCAGCGGCGGCGCGCAAAGTCCGCTTGCGGACTTTGTTTTGAAAAAGACATGAAAAACCGGTGTTCCGGCCGGTCGTTTTGTGATATGATTTTACCCGTCTGCGTTAATTCGGACAAAGGGGTCCGGCTGCGCGGACATCCGGCGGAACCGGCCGGAATTCATGTTGTCATGAGTCTTTGGTGCCGGCTGCGCGATACCATACGGAACGAATGATTACGAGGAAAAAAAGATGAACAAAGATGAATTGAAGCCGATGCTTCTCACGACGCTAAAGGGGTATACGGCACAGAAATTTGCGGCGGATGCGGTGGCCGGACTGATCGTCGCCATCATTGCACTGCCGCTTTCGATCGCACTGGCGCTGGCGTCCGGTGTCGGGCCGGAGCAGGGTATCTATACGGCGATTGTGGCCGGATTCCTGATCTCCATGCTGGGCGGAAGTCAGGTTCAGATCGCGGGGCCGACGGCGGCATTTGCCACGATCGTCGCGGGAATCGTGATGAAGAACGGGATGGACGGACTTGTTCTGGCAACCGTGATTGCCGGCATCCTTCTGATTCTGATGGGACTGTTCCGTTTCGGCAGTCTGATCCGGTATATTCCGTATACCATTACGATGGGATTTACGGCAGGAATTGCGGTGACGATTGTCATCGGTCAGCTGAAGGATTTTCTCGGAATTACCTATCCGAAAGGAACGGTAGCGATTGAGACCATGGAGAAACTGACGGCCCTTGTGCGAAATTCCGGGACAATGAACCCGACGGCGCTTGCGGTCGGCATCGCCAGTCTTCTGATTCTGATGGTGTGGCCGAAGGTTTCCGAGAAGATCCCGGGATCTCTGATCGCGGTAATCGCTGCCAGTGCAGCGGTGAAATGCCTTGGTCTTCCAGTCAATACAATCGGAGATCTCTATTCCATCAGCAATGCGCTTCCGGCATTCCGTCTTCCGGAGATTACCTTTGAGGGAATCCATGCGGCGGCCGGAAATGGATTTACGATTGCCATTCTGGCGGCGATCGAGTCCCTTCTGTCCTGCGTCGTTGCGGACGGAATGGTCGGCGGAAAGCACCGTTCCAACATGGAACTCGTGGCGCAGGGCGTCGGCAACATCGGTTCCGCACTGTTCGGAGGTATTCCGGCCACCGGCGCAATTGCCCGGACTGCGGCGAACATCAAAAACGGAGGCCGCTCTCCGATTGCCGGCATGATCCATGCGGTCATTCTGGTTCTGGTTCTGGTATTTCTGATGCCGTATGCGGCACTGATTCCGATGCCGACGATTGCGGCGATTCTGTTTATGGTTGCTTACAACATGAGCGGCTGGCGCATGGTGGTTCTTCTCACAAAGACCGCCCCGAAGAGCGATATTGTCGTTCTTCTGATTACCTTTGCGCTGACGGTGATCTTTGATCTGGTCATGGCCATCGAGGTCGGCATGATTCTCGCTTGCATTCTCTTTATGAAGCGGATGAGCGATGAGTCCGGTGTCATGGGATGGAAATACTTTGACCCGGCGGACGGCGATAAGCCGGAGGACGAACAGGCTCTCCGCAGTGTTTCAAAGGAGATCCGGGTATTTGAAATCTTCGGACCGATGTTCTTTGGAAATGCAGACCAGCTGGCAGCAATCTCACCGGATGCGGACACCAGATGCATTGTCCTTCGGATGCGTGGTGTTCCGGCAATCGATGCGAGTGCCCTTCGGTCCCTTTCCCAGTTTGTGGACCGCTGCACGGCCAATGGAACACAGATGGTGTTCTCCCATGTCAATGAACAGCCGTGGCGGGCGATGGAAAAATTCGGTCTGATCGGGCAGGTTGGCGAAGAGAATTTCGCGCCGCACATCGGTGAGGCACTGAAGCTGGCCGAAGCCAAAATTTCCTGATCGAAACCGGCCGGGACATTTGCCTACACCCTTGAATTACGGTATAATAAAGATAGATAACGGTGACCGGCGGTGACGCCCAAAGTCCGTCAGGCTTCACTCAGGATTGAGGGGATGGGGAGCCGAAGTCCGCTTGCGGACTTTGTTCTTTATGCTGTGAGATAAGGGGTGTGCGGATGAGAAGAAAAACCAATCACAGATTATTCCATTTCGGGGCTGCGCTCCTTCTGGCAGGCATGTTATGCCTTCAGGGCTGCGCGGGCCCGTCTGTTTTATCCGGAAGTTCTTCGGCAGACTCTTCCGGTGAGGAGACTGTTTCCACGGAAGCGGAAGACCGGTATCCGTCGGAAAGTCTTCTGAAGTTCCGGATCGGCAAGGATGTCATTGACATCGGGGATATGCCGCGGCAGGCGGAGGTCAACAAGAGCATCAAAGCTGCCTGCGGGAGAGAACTGGCGTATCTGGACCGGGACGGATCCAAAATCAAGCCCTACGGATGGGCCTATACGGGATTTAAGATCGGAAAACGGTACGATACGGAGTTCACGCTGTTTAATTTCCTGAATGACACTTCACGCACCGTTTCCGGCGATAAGACCAGACTGACGCTGGCCGCCATCGCATATAAGGATGACAAACAATACAAGTTCGGAGATCAGATCACCTATGATTTCCTTCCGCGCAACGCGACCCCGGCGGATGCCGATGCGATCATCGACCGGGTGAAGGCGGAAGGCGGTGTCCTGACCTATTATACGTATGCGTATGACCCGAAGAAGAGCAAGGAGCCCACATCCCGGTATCCGATGGCGACAAAACCAATCGACGGCACCAAGGGGCTGATTTCCCTTCAGTTTAAGACTCTGTCCGAACAGGGACAGATGTACCTGATCAAGTTCACGCTCTATGACCAGGAGCTTCCGGATGTGGCGATTATAAACATGGACGCGGAAACCGTGGCAAGAACCGGAGAGGCGTGGCCGACGCATACGCTGAAAGAACTTAGAGAGAAAGAGATTCACTGAGTTCCCGGCGTGCCTCATCGAATTTCCGGGCGCGGATCAGATTCGAGACACGGATCTCGGCTGCGATCCGGCGGCGTTCGGTCTCAAAGACGTCGCTGTCAAAATAATTCCTATAGACGGATTTGCGGTAACTCCGGCCGCTCATCTCGCGGACGGTGCCGTTTTCCAGAATGAGTACGCGGTCGGTGCTTCCGGTCACGGCGAACAGATCATGAGAAACCATGAGGACGGTTCCCGTGTACTCCCGGATGGCCTTCTCCAGGGCGATCTGCGCATGGATGTCCAGATGGCTGGTGGGCTCATCCAGAAGAAGGATGTCATGCGGCTCCTCGCAGAGACGTTCCAGCTGCATAAGACACCGCTCGCCGCCGGACAGAAGGTCTCCGTCCTGCTCGGTAATGACCTGACGGAAATAACCGGCTTTGCCCGGCACATCCTTCTCCAGCATCGCATAAATCTCGCGGAGAAGGCTGGATTTTCCGGTTCCGTTGGCGCCGACGAGAGCGACTTTCTCACCCTTTTGGACGGAGAAGGAAAGATGGCTTAAAATCTCGCGGTCGTAGGAGAGCGAGAAATCCTTCAGCTCAATGGCGGGAGCAGAGGCACTGCCGGTGCCGAGGTCCCCGCCGGCAGCGGGTGATATGCCGGATGTGCCGTCCGCCTGAGCGGATGTCAGAAAACGGAATGCGTGGTGATGATCCTCCAGAAACGGATCTTCGCCGCGCATTTTTTTCAACCGCTCGAGGTAGGTGGCTCTTGCTTTGACCTGGCGGCCAAGGCGAGGGATTGCCATCGCGGAAGCGAGCTCACCGACGCGTTTTACGATATCCTCCTGTTTTTCGATAAACTCGTCAAAGTCGCGGCAGTGCTCAAAGAGACCGATCTTGGTCTCGAGAATCCAGGTGCTGTACTCGGCAAAGGTTCCGGGAAACTCGCGGATTCCCTTGTTTTCAATGTCGAGAATCTTGTCGAAACACTGGCTCAGAAGAAGCCGGCTGTGGGTTACGGCGAGAATGGTTCCGTCGTAGCGGTTGATCATGCGGGTCAGACTGACGAGGTTTTCGAAATCGAGGAAGACATCCGGCTCGTCCATGATCAGGAGCTGCGGTTTCATCAGCATGCTCCGGAGAATGCAGAGGAGCTTGTACTCGCCGCCGCTGATTCGGGTGACCGGAGTGTCCGCAATGTTGTCAAGACCGGCGGAAGAGAGCATTTTCCGGATGTTCGGCTCATAATTATATGCGTCAAGGCTGTCAAGTTCCGACATCAGAGAATCATACTGTGTCTGGAGCTCCGGATCCTCCTCGTCGCAAAGGCGTGCGCAGACCTCATCGAAGCGCGCAAAAAGGGACAGGAAGGGAGCGGCCAGATAATCAAACGAGGTGATCTCTTCGGAGGTGTGCTCGACAAACTGGCGGATGCAGCTGATCCGGCAGCCCGGTTCGATCCGGATGATTCCGTCGTAGGTATAATGGTCGCGGTCGGTGATCAGACGGATCAGGGAACTCTTTCCGCAGCCGTTGCTGCCGATCAGAGCGGCATGATCGCCCGCCTCGATGCTGAAACTGATATCTTCATACAGATCCTTCTGCGGAAAGCTGAAGGAGACATTCTCAAATTTTATCATGCGGTGATTCCTTTATATTTTCTGATTTTCTGTAAGATGATGAGCCCGGTTCCGCGGGTCCTCAACAGTATATCACAGGTCCTTCATTTCTCATAATGAAAAGCGAAAATATCGCGGAACGGCACGGAAAAGATGAAATCATAAAATGCATCGGAGGGGAAAAATACGATCGTCCCGGGCGGTTGTATTTCCCACAGGTCTCGATTATAATGTTCGCAGACAAAAAGTTAAAAAAGCAGGAAAAACGTATGGGAAAAGATGGACTTGAGCTGCATGAGTATGTTCCGGGAAGCATCAATGTAGCGCCGGAGGTGATGCACTTATCCATGTATGTGCTGACCAATCCGAAGGATTATACCCGGGAATATATGGAACATATGCTTCAGGGCGTTTTGGACGTCTACACGAAGATTGAGACGGAGTCGAGCCGGACGTATCTGAGTCTCGGAATCTTCACGAAGAAGAAGATCCCGCAGGCCGCGCTGGAGGCATGGCGGGGGTTCTCGGAGGAGGACTGCGAGATTTTTCTGAATTTTATCCGGGAGAACTGGGGAAGACGCTATCTTGCTCCCTATGTCAACGATGTGGTGGATTTTTGCAATACCATGAAGATCGAAATCAATTGAACAAAACCATCCGGCGGTAGTTTCTTGACGGATGGTTCACAGAAAAAGGACCATAGAAACAGAAACGGCAGGTGAACCGGGAATCCGATTCATCTGCCGTTTTCGTCAGGATAGAGGAGTCAAAGTCCGTCTGCGGACTCTGTGATGTCCGGGCAGACGGAAGGCGGGGATTACTGCTTTCCGAATACCTTTTCCCGGAGCAGTTTTCCGGTGGGGGTCGAAGCGAGACCGCCGTTCGCGGTCTCCTTCAGATCGCTGGACATGGAATCGCCGACTTCCCGCATGGCGTCGATACACTCGTCTACCGGGATTTTCAGGTCGATGCCGGAGAGGATCATATCGGCGGAGGAGCAGGCGATGGCAACACCGGAAGCATTGCGCTTGATGCACGGGATCTCGACGAGACCTGCCACCGGATCGCATACAAGGCCCATCTGGTTGACGATGGCAACTCCGAGGGCATCCGCACACTGCTGCGGCGTGCCGCCCATCAGCTCCACAAGAGCGGCGGCAGCCATACCGGAAGCGCTTCCGCACTCGGCCTGACAGCCTCCCTGAGCACCGGCGATGCACGCATTTTTCGCGATCACCATGCCGAAGGCAGCCGCCGTGAAGATGGACATGACGATGTCCCGTTTTTCCGCCTTCTTATCGAGATACATGGGAATGAGACATCCCGGGAGAATACCGCAGCTGCCGGCGGTGGGCGTCGCAACGATCCTGCCCATGGCCGCGTTGGTGTTGGATACGCAGAGAGCCGTTGCAACCGCGCGGGACATAAAACCGCCCATGATGCTCTTTCCGGTGCCGGCATACTGCGTCATGCTGTAGCCCTCTCCGCCGGTGAGACCGGAGGTGGATACGCGTCCCGGTGCCGCTCCCCATTTGGCGGACTCCATCATGACGTCGAAGCTCTTCTCCATGGTGGCGTAGACTTCGTCTTCCGTCTTTCCGAGAGTTTTGGCCTGATCGGCAAGGCAGATCTCACTGATCTTTTTGCCGGCGTCGTTGGCCAGATTGACAAGTTCCAGAATTGAATCGTAATTTATCATGATTATTTTCCTATATATCAAGTTTGAATTCCGTTTGCCGGGTCCGGTGAACTTCCCTTAAATTGCCGGGATCAGCAGGGCATTGGAAATGTTATCCATCTTTTTGATGTCGGTGATGAGCTTCTCCGGAGGAACCTGGTCCAGCTCAATGGTCATCAGCGCCTCGCCTCCGCGCTCACGGCGGGAAAGGCGGAAGTTTCCGATGTTCAGATCGCCGTAGCGCCAGTACATCAGATTGGTGACATTGGCGATGACACCCGGGGTGTCGCGGTGGAGGATCAGAAGGGTCGTGCTCTCACCGGTGAAGTTGACGGAGAGACCGTCAATGTTGTCTACGCGGATGTTGCCGCCGCCGATGCTGGCGCCGGTGACGGAGCCGGATTTGCCGTTTGCGCATTTGTAGGTGATGCGCGCGGTGTTCGGATGAGCCCCGGAGATGTCGTGCGGGACGAATTCATAGTGAAGGCCGCGCTCGGTTGCGATCTCCATCGCGTCCCGCAGATCCTCGTCCCAGCTGTTGAAACCGAGGATTCCGGCAAGGATCGCACGGTCGGTTCCGTGGCCGCGGTAGGTCCGGGCAAAGGATCCGGAGAGTTCGATGGTGACATCGGTGACCGGACTGCCGTCTGCAATCTTGTTGACAACGCTGCCCAGACGGCAGGCGCCTGCGGTGTGGGAACTGGAGGGTCCGATCATGATCGGGCCGATAATGTTGAATACGTTCATGGATATAGCCTCTTAAAAATGCGAGGCATTTCATTTTTAAGAATGAAATGCCTCAGGTAAAAATGGTAGGTTAGGTATTCAGGAGAACTCAGTCTTCCTTCGGAAGCGGAGCGCCCCTGAGGATAAACTTCTTGTAGATGAGATCGACCACAACACCGATGGCATTGTCACCGGAGACGTTGCATGCGGTG
>NZ_FOIL01000015.1 GCF_900101295.1 [Clostridium] aminophilum
GCCTGATGGAGGAACTGGACGAGTGGCTTCGCCACAGAATCCGGGCAGTGTATTGGAAACAATGGAAAAAGGTGCGAACGAGGTACAAGATGCTGAGGGCGCTACACTTGCCAGAATGGAAGGTACATGAACTGGCTAACTGTAGAAAAGGCACATGGAGAGCGGCGATGATGCTAAACACAGCGCTTACCAAAACGATAATAGTGGTCAGACTCGGATATCCATCCTTATCAGCCCACTATCTAAAAGTTCGTGTAAACTATTGAACCGCCGTATACCGAACGGTACGTACGGTGGTGTGGAAGGGGAGTGTCAAATCTCCCCTATCCGATCGTCATCTTCTGTGTCATAAGAAAAAACTCCGCGGGGATGCTTTATCATCCTTTTTTCGTGTACTTTTCGTCGCAGTATTTGCAGCGGTAGGTTCCCTTTTCTTCATCGGCGAGATAGAAGACCTGCGGAAGCTCCTGCTCGATGGTGGTGATGCAGCGAGGGTTGTGACAGGAGATGATGTTGGTGACCATCTTCGGAAGAGAGAGTTTCTTCTTCTCTGCGACAACCCCGTCACGGATGATATTGACCGTGATGGTGTGATCGATATATCCCAGTGCGTCCAGATCGACGAGATCCAGTCCGCCCTCAATCTTGATGATGTCCTTGCGGCCCATGGCCTTGCTCTTTGCATTTTTGATGATGGCAACCTGGCATTCCAGTTTGTCCAGTCCGAGCATGAAATAGATGTCAAGGCTCCTGCCCGGTTTGATGTGATCGAGGACGATGCCTTCGCCCAGTCCGCTTATGTTCAGCATGGTTTTTCTACCCCCAGAAGTGTCATAATTAGTGCCATTCTCACGTAAACTCCGAACTGTACCTGCTTGAAGTAAGCGGCACGAGGATCATCGTCGACTTCCACGGTGATCTCGTTGACGCGCGGAAGCGGGTGGAGAACATACATGTCATCTTTGGCCAGTTTCATTTTCCGTGCATCCAGAATATAGAAACCTTTCATGCGGAGATAGTCTTCCTCATTGAAGAAGCGCTCTCTCTGTACTCTGGTCATATAGAGAACATCCAGTTCCGGGATGACGTCATCCAGACTGACGACTTCCTTGTACTCGATGCCCTTCGGATCCAGAACATCTTCTTTAATATAATCCGGCACACGCAGTTCCGGCGGCGAGATCAGGACAAAACGGATTCCCTCATAGCGGGAGAGCGCATTGATCAGGGAATGAACGGTACGGCCGAATTTCAAATCGCCGCACAGGCCGACGGTCATATGGTCCAGTCTTCCCTTTAATGTACGGATGGTCATGAGATCGGTCAGTGTCTGGGTCGGATGCTGATGTCCGCCGTCTCCGGCATTGATTACCGGGATGCTGGATTTGGATGCTGCGACGATGGCCGCACCTTCTTTCGGGTGACGGATCGCTGCGATATCAGCGAAACAGGAAATTACGCGGATGGTGTCCGATACGCTTTCGCCCTTTGAGGCGGAACTGGACTGAGATGAAGAAAAGCCGATGACGCTTCCGCCGAGGTTCAGCATCGCTGTCTCAAAACTGAGGCGTGTCCGTGTGCTCGGCTCGTAGAAGAGCGTTGCAATCTTCTTTCTGTCACAAACGTGAGCGTATTTGTCCGGGTCCGACATGATATCTGTGGCGAGATCCAGAAGCTGATTGGTCTCCTCCACAGAAAAATCCAGCGGATTAAGCATGTGTCTCATGTGATTCTCCTTTGGTGCCAGTCTTCAGTTGTCGGAATGATTATATAGCAAATGATCGGGAAATTCCACATGGGATTCCGATGAGATCTTCGGTCAAAAAACAGACATTATTGGGTGGTTTTTGTAAGGATTAAGTAATAAGGCGGAATATGGTTTTTGTGGTAAACTATCCTAAGGTTAACCAAAGACGACGGAGAGAAGACCGGATTTGCGGTCAAGGCTTCCAATGGTTCGGAAAGAGAGAGGAGCGGTCATATGGAAGAGAAACCGGTGATCCGGGTGAAAAATCTTTATAAGATCTATCACGTCGGAGAGACGGCGGTTCATGCACTGGACGGACTCTCTTTCGACATCCGGCGGGGCGAATTCTGTGCCATCGTCGGGCCATCCGGATCGGGAAAGTCCACCCTTTTGAATATGCTGGCCGGGCTGGAACCGCCGTCCCGCGGAGAAATCGTGATTGCGGGAACGCACATCGAGCACATGACCGAAAACGAGCTGGTCGCATTCCGCAGGGAGCGGGTCGGGTTCATTTTTCAGTCCTACAATCTTCTTCCGACGATGAATGCGCAGGAAAATGTGGCATTTCCGCTCTCGTTCCGGCGCATGCGGCCGGAGGAGCGTATGCGGATTGCGCAAGAGTATCTGAAGCTCGTCGGTCTCGGAAAGGTCATGGACCATATGCCGGGACAGATGTCCGGCGGTCAGCAGCAGCGTGTCGGCATCGCCCGGGCGCTGGCGGTAAAGCCGGAAATTATCTTTGCGGACGAGCCCACCGGCAATCTGGACTCCCGCACGACCATGGACGTGCTGAAACTGATGCAGAGTATTGTCCGGGAACAGCGTCAGACGCTGGTCATGGTAACGCATGACAATCAGATTGCGTCATACGCGGACCGGCGTTTTCATATCGTGGACGGAAAGATCCACAGGATTGACTGACGGGAACGGATTAGGAAGACCGTACGGGGGGCGCTGTTGGCAGCTCCTTCGGATAAGAACGGTTCCGGCCGGGTTCGAAACCAAAAGGTCGAATCGGCCGGTGAACGAAGATGAATGAATCGGGGAATGGAAACATGAAAAAGAAATGGTGGAAGTATGTCGTTCGGACCGCACAGGTTCTTTTGGCCGCGGCGGTGATCAGTTTTGCGCCGGCGGCGGATCAGAATGCGGGACCGGCAGATTATACGGCACTGGGAACTCTCTTTGACGGGGGATTGCCGATGTGCGCCGAGGCGGCCATGCTGGATGTGACAGCCTTTAACGACGGTAGAATCACGACCAGCAAGGTTCCGCGGGCAAGAGCGGGACAGAAGATCAAGATCTCGATGGTTGTTCACGGCGATGAGTCCTATGATATCAAGAATCTGAAGGTGACGCTCTGCACGCCGGATGAGTCCCAGAGCATTATGTCGGATCAGAATCTTATCCGTGAGAAAGATGATGAGGATGAGGAAGACACGTACTTCCGCTATGTGGATTCCCAGTATCCGTTTGAGGCAGATTCCGATACATTTAAGGAGAAGACCATCGGAAACATCGGAAAGGGAAAGGCGAAGTCGGTCACATTGACCTACCGGCTGAGAAAAGATCTCTCGGAAGGATATTATCAGGCCTTTTTCCGTTTTGAGAGTGACGGGGACGCGCATGTGCCCAACTGGACGAGCGGCGTCAATATCTGGGTTTCCCCGGCATCGGATAAGGACAAGGATGATGAGGACAAGTCGACGCTGGATTATGATTTCCGGATCGGCGATGATCAGTTTACGCCGTATGCCCTGTATTCCGAGACCATGGAATTCGATGTCAACTTCACCAATATCGGTCAGCGAAAGGCCCATGACGTCATCGTTGACATGCAGGTGGACGGGGACGTCACAAAATTCCCCTTCAATATCAATGAGGGAAATTACGAGCGAAAACTCGGCGATATGGAATCCGGTGCGAGAACCTCCGCCCATTACAGTATGGCGGTCAGGGACGACGTGATGGGAGGTTTTTATCCGATCCATTATCAGATCCGCTGGCGGGAAGAGGAAAACGGCGAATATTCCGAGCCGAAGGATCTGGTGTTCTACGTCCGTGTAAAGGGCAAAAAGGATGACAACGATCTGGATAAAGACGCGGGCGAGCAGGACCGCAGCAAGGCGCGAATTGTGGTGGATTCCTTCCGCACCGAGCCGGAAGAGGTCTATGCCGGTCAGCCGTTTGAACTTCATGTGACGATGAAAAATGCGTCCGGCAGCATCGGTGCATCGAATATCATGCTGAATTTCGTGTCGGAAGAGGTGGAATCCACGCCGATCTTCACATCGTCCAGCGGCGGGTCCAGCAAGGTGATCAACAGCCTCGGCCCAAACGGGTCTTCGGAGCTGGTGCTGCAGTATACTCCGTCGCCCATTGCGGCGCAGAAGTCGTATAAGATGACGATCAAGGAAGTCTACGACAGCCCGGAGTTCAAGAATGCCTCCGCGGAAGTCAGCATTGCCATCCCGGTCAAACAGGAACCGCGTTTTACAACCGGAACCATTGAAGTGATGCCGGATACGGTGTCCGTGGGCAATGAATCCAATGTCATGTTCGGAATCAATAACACGGGAAAGGTGATTCTCTACAATGTGACGGCGCGCTTTGAGGGGGCGTCCATTGAAACCCGTGATGCTTATGTCGGCAATATCAAGCCCGGCGAGACCGGAAATGTGGATGCTATGCTGAAGGGCATTGCTCCGACGGAGGATGACGGAAAGATCAGGATCATCGTTTCCTATGAGGACGAAAACGGCGAGATCACCGAGTCGGAGAAGGAACTGACACTGATGGTCACTGATCTGGCACCGGAGATGGATTACACGGAGATGGAGCCGGAAGTCCAGGAGGATACCGGATCCGGCCGGAAGATGCTGGTTGTGGCGGCTCTCATCGGCGCGGCGGCTGCGGCGGGAATCTTCTTCTGGCACAGAAAACGGAAGAAGAAAGAAGCTGAGAGGAAGAGACGGGAAGAGGAAGCCATTGACGGCGAGGACGGTCAGGACAATACTTCCGGTCAGTAAAAGCGTGAACTGAGGCACCGCGGAAAATGCGGCCGGATCACAGAATATAGAAACAGAGAAACACGCCGGATACGGGAAAATGCCGGAATCAGAGAGATTCGCCGGTGACGGGGAAAAACGTCAGATACAGTGAAACACGCCGGAATCAGAGAGATTCGCCGGTGACAGGGAAGAAAGGAGGCCGCAGAGATATGAGTTTTCGGGATCTTTTGAAAATCAGTCTCGGGAGTCTCAGCAGACGTCGTCTGAGAACATTTCTCACTGTGCTCGGCGTATTCATCGGCGTGACGTCCATTGTGGTCATGCTGAGCCTTGGAATCGGGCTGAAGCAGTTCTTTATGTCCTCCGTCGAGCAGCTCGGAAGTCTGACGCAGGTCACGGTATATAATTACGGAGACACGGCGCAGGACAAGAATGCGGAGACGAAGTTTTTGACGGACGAGAAGGTGGACAGTTTCCGATCCATTCCACATGTGCAGGATGCATATCCTGTTCTGGAGACCAGCGTTCTCATGAAGCAGGGCCCCTATGAGGCAAATATCACCCTGACCGGAATTCCGATCCGGGCCATGCGGTCCATCAATCTTCAGGAGGGAACGTACCCGAAGGAATCGGATAACGGTTTGAAACTTCTGGTCGGCAATATGGTCGGCACCAATTTCTATGATCCGAAGGCGTCCAACCGGTATGATTACGGAATGGACGGTCTGGAGCAGAAGGTTGATTTCCGGCAGCCGATGTTCACCATTTTCGATACGGCCGCCTATTACGCGGCGAAAAATCCGGCATCGGGGGACGACGGAACCAAACCGACCGCTCCCAAAAAGTATATTCTGGACACAGTGGGGTATATTGAAGGAAAACCCGGATCCTGGAACCGCTACAGTTACAGTGTGATTGCGGATCTGGATCAGCTGAAAGCGCAACTTCGGAAAATATACGGAAAACGGGCGATTCCGGACCAGCCGACGAACAAAAAGGGAAAACCCTACCGCTATTTTGTCTACAATGAGGCGAGAGTCGACGTCGATGACATGGAAGAAGTCGAGAACGTACAGAAGACGCTGCAGGATATGGGGTATCAGGCGACAAGTCAGATGGAATATCTGAAGCAGACGCAGCAGACCTCGAACATGATTCAGGCTGTCCTCGGCGGAATCGGAGCCGTTTCGCTTCTGGTTGCCGCCATCGGCATTGCCAACACGATGATGATGTCGATCTATGAGCGGACCAAGGAAATCGGCATCATGAAGGTTCTCGGATGCGATATGCGGGACATCCGCAGCATGTTTCTGATCGAGGCGGGGCTCATTGGCCTTATGGGAGGCGTATTCGGGCTGGTGTTCAGTTACGGAATCTCCGTGATTATCAACCGCCTTCTCGGCGGGGCCATCGCCGGGAGTGAGATGGGAGGCGAGGTGGCTTCCGTTTCCATATCGGTCATTCCGATCTGGCTTGCGGCAGCGGCTCTCGTCTTCGCCGTTCTTGTGGGAATGGCAGCGGGATTCTTCCCGGCCCAGCGGGCGATGAAACTCAGTCCCCTCAGCGCAATCCGCAATGAATAACGAAAAAACAGAGATAAGGAAACGCTGATTGAATCAGTGAATCAAAAGAGGGATCCCCGGAGCCGGCTGTCTAAGGCCGGCTCTGGGGATTTTTGGATCTGCCACGGCTCATGCCTGAAATCGCGGACCATGGGACAAAAAAATCCGGAATTCGCGGTTCGGATCATAAAAATGGGTGTAGAATCAGAATGTGAGACTCCATGAAAACAGGTTATGTCCAATATGAGGAATGTGCATAATAATGCACGTTCAACTGATTTATACAGCATTTAATGCATATTGCGTTCCGGGAACAATGTTGTAAAAATGTCCATATATGCAAAGAAAGTGGATGAAAACCCCAAATAATTGCATAAAAATGTAATAATATGCAATAAATATACAAAATATGGTTGCATAATATTCAGCGAAGAGATATAATCGGTTCAACTTCAGGAGAGATCACCCGGAGGAATCGTACAGCGGAATCCGATAACTTCGGATAAGGACGAAGCGGGGCCGCCGACCGTAACTCAAATATCATGACAGGGAGGATATAGACTATGGCAGAGAAAAAGTATAACAAAATCGTGCTTGCATATTCCGGAGGACTGGACACATCCGTTCTCATTCCGTGGCTGAAAGAACACTACGGCGCGGAGATCATCGCGGTGTCGGCGGATGTCGGTCAGGGAGCGGAGCTGGACGGACTGGAAGAGAAGGCTAAGAAGACAGGCGCTTCCAAGCTTTATATCCTCGATCTGAAGAAAGAGTTTGCGGAAGAGTACATTGTCCCCACCATCAAGGCCGGCGGAGAGTATGAGAAATACCTTCTCGGAACATCCTTTGCACGCCCGATCATCGCAAAGAGAATCGTCGAGATTGCAAAGAAAGAGGGCGCGGACGCCATCGCTCACGGATGCACCGGAAAGGGCAACGATCAGGTTCGCTTTGAACTTGCGATCAAGCATTTCGCTCCGGCTATGGATGTGATTGCTCCGTGGCGTTTCTGGGAACTGGATTCCCGTGAAAAGGAGATCGAGTATGCGGAAGCCCACAACATTCCGCTGAAGATCAGCAAGGAAACCAACTATTCCAAGGATAAGAACCTCTGGCATCTGAGCCATGAAGGTCTGGATCTGGAAGACCCGGCGAATGAGGCTCCGATCAATAAGGAGGGATTCCTGGAACTCGGCGTATCTCCGGAAAATGCTCCGGACAAGGCAACTTACGTGGAGATCCATTTTGAAAAAGGTGTTCCGACCGCAGCGGACGGCAAGGAGATGGATGCACTCAGCCTGATCGAGTATCTGAACGGGATCGGCGGAGCGAACGGAATCGGTATTCTGGACATCGTCGAGAACCGTCTGGTCGGAATGAAGAGCCGCGGTGTATACGAGACTCCGGGCGGAACCATCCTCTATGCGGCGCACAGCAAACTGGAAGAGATCACACTGGACAAGGAGACATCCCACTTCAAGGCGATTGCGGCACAGAAGTTCGGTGAGCTTGTCTACAACGGTCAGTGGTACACCCCGCTTCGCAAGGCACTGAGCGCTTTCGTGGACTCCACACAGGAGACTGTAACCGGCGACGTAAAGCTGAAACTGTACAAGGGCAACATTATCCCGGCTTCGGTGACAAGCCCGTACAGCCTGTATTCCTCCGGAATGGCGACCTTCGATGAGGATGACTGCTACAATCAGGCAGATTCCGCCGGCTTTATCAACCTTTACGGCCTTCCGCTGAAGGTTCGCGCCCTGAATGACGCGGAACTTGCGGCAAAGACCGGAAAGCATTTCCCGGACGTGGAATAAGAAGAACTCCGAAAGGGAGGAAAGCCGCCGTCATGCTGCAGCCCGGCAACGTCAGAGAAGACCGCCGGGCTGCAGATGACATACGGACAAAACAGAACGGAATTCAGGAAGTGAGGACACCAGATGGCAAAAATGTGGGCTGGACGATTCAGCAAGACAACCGATAAGACCGTGGATGATTTCAATTCATCCCTTCCGTTTGACAACCGTCTTTATCGGGAGGATATCACCGGTTCGACGGCACATGCGAAGATGCTGGGAAAGCAGGGAATCATCCCGCAGGACGAGGCGGACCGCATCGTGAAGGAACTCGGCGTGATTCTGAAAGAGATCGAAGAGGGAAAGATTGCATTTTCCGATGATGCGGAAGATATTCATATGTTTGTGGAGCAGATCCTGACCGAGCGGATCGGCGACGCGGGCAAACGGCTTCACACCTCGAGATCAAGAAACGATCAGGTTGCGCTGGACATGAGGCTGTATGTCAAAAAAGAGATCCGGAATATTCACGCGCTGATCCTCGACATGATGCAGGAGCTGAACAAATCAGCCGCAGAGCACACGGAGACGGTGATGCCGGGATACACGCATCTTCAGAGAGCACAGCCGGTCACCTTCGGCCACTACATGATGGCTTATGCAAACATGCTGAAGCGGGATGTAAAGCGGCTGGAAAACACCTACGAGCTGATGGATGAAATGCCGCTGGGATCGGGCGCACTGGCCGGCACAACCTATCCCATCGACCGGGACTATGTTCGGGAGCAGCTGGGATTTGCGGCGGTGACCGAAAACTCGCTGGACGGGGTGTCGGACCGTGACTACTGCATTGAGCTATGCTCGGATCTGTCGATTCTGATGATGCATCTTTCCCGTCTGTCGGAGGAGATCATCCTCTGGTGCTCCTGGGAATTCAAGTTTATCGAACTGGATGACGCATTTTCCACCGGAAGCTCCATCATGCCCCAGAAAAAGAACCCGGATGTGTGTGAGCTGATCCGCGGAAAGACCGGAAGAGTGTACGGCGCACTGATGACGTGCCTGACCTTCCTGAAGGGTCTCCCACTTGCCTACAACAAGGACATGCAGGAAGATAAGGAAGCGGTGTTCGACGCCATTGACACGGTAAAAATGTGCCTGAAGGTTCTGAAACCGATGTTTGAGACCATGACCGTTCTCCCGGAGAACATGAAGAGAGCAGCCAGCCGCGGATTTATCAATGCGACGGACTGTGCGGACTATCTCACCAAAAAGGGCGTTCCGTTCCGCGATGCGTACCATATCACCGGACAGCTTGTGGGCGAGTGCGTAAAGAAAGAGAAGGGACTGGGCGATCTGACACTGGAAGAATTTAAGGCTCACTCCGAAATATTCGGCGAGGATGTCTACCATGCCATTGACCTTTCCACCTGCGTAAAGGAGAGAAAGTCATTCGGCGGACCGGCACCGGAGGAAGTTGAGCGGCAGATCGGTGTGATCGGCAGATTTATCGAGGCACACCGGGCATTTGAATCATAACCGAAGACCACGGAAGAGAAAGGCGGTATCCTATGGCAAAACCTCTTGTATACATCGACGGACAGTCCGGAACAACGGGACTTCAGATTGCAGACAGACTTGGCAGCAGAACCGATATTGAGCTTTTGAAGATTTCGGACGAGAAGCACCGGGATGTGGAAGAGAGAAAGAGAATCATGAATGAGGCGGATATCGTGTTTTTCTGTCTGCCGGATGACGCGGCAAAGGAGGCCGCGGAGCTGGTGGTGAATCCCAAGACTCGCATCATTGACGCAGCGACCGTTCACCGTGTTGCCCCGGGCTGGGACTACGGGATTCCGGAACTCTCCGGGGAAAGAAGAGCAGCCATTGCGGCATCGAAGCGGGTGGCAAACCCGGGATGCCACGCCTCCGGCTTTGTGATTCCGGTCTACGCGCTGGTGGAAATGGGCGTGATCCCGAAGGATCTTCCGCTGACCGCATTTTCCCTGACCGGTTACTCCGGCGGCGGAAAGAAGATGATCGCGGAGTATGAGGACGAAAACCGTCCGGCGGAGCTCTCAAGCCCGAGAATCTACGGACTGACCCTGAAGCACAAGCACATCCCGGAAATGCAGAAGATCTGCGGACTGACCCATGCGCCGGTATTTCTTCCGGTGGTGGATGATTACTACAAGGGAATGGCAGTTACGCTGATGCTCCACAACAGCCAGCTCACCGGCGTAAAGAGTGCGCAGGATGTTCAGAAGAAACTGGAGGAGTGGTATGCGGACGCAAAGATGGTGCAGGTCCACGGTTTTGGTTATGACGGCATGATTGCGGCCAATACCCTTGCCGGAAGCGACAAAATGCAGCTGATCGTGAACGGTCACGAGGATCAGACCATTGTGACCGCACTGTTTGACAATCTTGGAAAGGGAGCCAGCGGTTCCGCTGTCCAGAACATGAATATCATGCTCGGCTTCGACGAGACAGCCGGACTGAATGTGTGACGGCGCCGGATGATATCCGGGACCACGATCACAGAGAAACCGACAGGACAGGAACCGAAACAGAGTCAGGAGGAAAAGATATGACCATTATGCCGGAAGAGAGAGCAAAGATACTGGTTGAGGCGCTCCCGTATATTCAGGAATATACCGGACAGATCATTGTTGTGAAATACGGCGGAAACGCCATGACAAGCGAAGAACTGAAGCAGGATGTCATCAAGGACATCGTTCTTCTGAATATGCTGGGAATCCATGTGGTTCTGGTGCACGGAGGCGGCCCGGAGATCAGCGCGATGCTGAAGAAAATCGGACACGAATCGAAGTTCATCAACGGACTCCGTTACACCGATCAGGTGACCATGGACATCGTTCAGCAGATTCTCTGCGGAAAGGTCAATAAGAATCTGGTCAGCCTTCTGGACAAGGCAGGCGGCCACGGCGTGGGCCTCGGCGGTATGGACGGCGGTCTCTTCCGCGCAGTGAAGAAGGTGGATCCGGACGGAACCGATTACGGTCAGGTCGGAGATATTGTGGAGGTTCATCCGGAGATTGTGACGGATCTTCTGGCAAAGGGATATATCCCGGTTGTGTCTTCGGTGGCAGCAGGCATGAATGATGACGAGAACTTTAACATCAATGCCGATACCGCAGCGGAGAAACTTGCCGTTGCACTCCACGCAAAGAAACTCATTCTTCTCACGGATGTCAAGGGGCTTCTCCGCGATCCGAAGGACGACAGCACCCTGATCCCGGAGCTGAAGGTTTCACAGGTTCCGGCACTGATCACGCAGGGCATCATTTCCGGAGGAATGATTCCGAAAGTGGACTGCTGTGTCGAGGCGGTACGTCAGGGCGTCGAGAGAGCAAACATTCAGGACGGCCGTGTGCCGCATTCCATCCTGATCGAGCTTCTGAGCTCCGAGGGTGTCGGAACCATGTTCTCATAAGTGCGGAAGAAAAGGGGGAGAAGAACGATGAGTTTTCAGGAAATCAAAGATCGCGAGGCAACCTATGTCATGCAGACTTACGGCCGTTTTCCGGTGTGCTTCGATCACGGCGAGGGAGCGGTTCTTGTGGATGTTGACGGAAAAGAGTATGTGGATCTGACCAGCGGAATCGGTGTCAACTGTCTCGGTTATCACAACCCGAAGGTGACGGCGGCGGTGACGGAGCAGGCGAACAAGCTGATGCATGTCTCCAACCTTTACTATACCGAGCCGATGATCGACGCGGCGGAAAAACTGGTGAAAGCGACCGGCATGTCCCGCGTGTTCTTCGGAAACTCCGGCGCCGAGGCGAATGAGGGCATGATCAAGATCGCCCGCAAATATTCTCATGACAAATACGGCGAGGGCCGCAGCAAGATCGTAACGCTGGTGAATTCCTTCCACGGCCGTACCATCACCACACTGAAGGCCACCGGGCAGGAGCATTTCCACCATGATTTCTTCCCCTTTACCGAGGGATTCGATTATGCGGAGGCCAATGATCTCGAGGATCTGAAGAAGAAAGCCGGAAAGGATACCTGCGGCGTGATGATGGAGCTGATTCAGGGGGAATCCGGCGTCCGCCCGCTGGATGCGGATTACGTGAAGGCGGCCTGCGAATTCTGCCGTGAAAACGACATTCTGTTCATGGTGGATGAGGTGCAGACCGGAATCGGGAGAAGCGGAGCGCTGTTCTCCTTCCAGAAATTCGGCGTGAAACCGGATGTGGTCAGCATGGCGAAGGGCCTCGGCGGCGGCCTTCCCATCGGCGCGGTCATGGTAGGCGAAAAGTGTGCGGATGTTCTCGGCAAGGGTGACCACGGAAGCACCTTCGGAGGAAGCCCCATGAGCTGTGCGGCGGCGTGTGCCGTTCTGGACGAGGTCACAAAGCCGGAATTTCTTGAGGAAGTGGAAAAGAAGGGCGAATACCTGAAAGAAAGTATCCTGGCCATCGGTTCTCCGGAGATTACGGATGTCCGCGGCATGGGTCTTATGCTCGGAATTGTGTTGAAGAATCCGGAAAACAGGCTTAAAATTGTAGGAGAACTTTTAAACCAGGGAGTAATGGTTCTGACAGCAGGTGAGGATGTCATCCGTCTTCTTCCGCCGCTTGTCATTACCAGAGAGGAAATGGACCGCGCGGTAGCGGTTATGAAAAAGGTATTCGGATCATGAACAATCTGTTAAGACTTGTGGACTGCACTCCGGAAGAGATCACACAGATTCTCGATCTTGCGGATCAGCTGAAATATGAGAGCAGACACGGTATTGCTCACACGAGACTGTCCGGAAAATCGCTGGGCCTGATCTTCCACACGGCGTCCACCAGAACGAGAGTTTCGTTTGAGACCGGCATTTATCAGCTGGGCGGCCAGTCACAGTATCTGTCCGCCGATGACATGCAGATTTTCAACGGAGAACCGGTTCAGGATACGGCGAGGACACTTTCCCGTTATCTGAGCGGAGTGGTCATTCGTACCAGAAGGCAGCAGGAACTGGAAGCGTTCGCCAGATACAGCACGGTGCCGATCATCAACGGTATGACGGACCTCGCGCATCCCTGCCAGGTTCTGGCCGATCTCATGACAATCCGGGAGAAATACGGCGTGCTGAACGGCCTGAACGCGGCGTACGTCGGCTCCGGCAACAACGTCTGCAATTCCTTTATCGTCGGTGCACTGAAGATGGGCATGAAGGTTCGCGTTGCGACTCCGCCGGGATACGGTCCGGACAACATTGCAAAGGATTTTGCAAAGGGCAATCCGGACTGTGAGTATTCCTACTCCCCGACCGAAGCGGTGAAGGATGCGGATGTGGTGGTGACCGGTTCGCTTCTTCCTCCGGGAGAAAAAGCGTCCACCGTTCAGATGCAGAAAGTCTTCCGCGGTTTTACGGTCAGCGAGCATATGCTCTCCGCCGCAAAACCGGATGTGCTGCTTCTGCACAGTCTGCCGGCCAACCGCGGATTTGAGATCACGGAAGAGACCTTTGAGAAACATGCGGAAGAGATCTTTGAGGAGGCGGAAAACCGTCTTCACGTGCAAAAGGCCGCCATGGTGCTTCTGATGGGCCGGGGCGCCGGCAGGATTGAACCGATGAAAAAAGAAAAATTCGAGTAAAGCGAGAGGCAGGTGTCCGAAACGGGACATCTGCTTTTCGGCCTGCAAAAGAGGAGTTTTTTTCTGCTTATCCGCAGAAGAAGGAGGACATTATGGGACTGATTCAGGTTGCGGCAGCTTCGGCCGGAACAGTGCTGGCTGACCAGTGGAAAGAGTATTTCTACTGCCCGTCGCTGGACAATGATACACTGGCGGTAAAGGGACAGGTCAGACAGCAGAAGAGGGCATTCAACACCAAACGAACCGACAATATCATTTCACAGGGATCCATTGTCACGGTCAATGACGGCCAGTGCATGATCATCGTCGATCAGGGTGAGATCGTGGAGATCTGCGCGGAGCCGGGCGCATTTCAGTATGATCAGTCCACCGAGCCGAGTATCTTTTACGGGGACCTGAAAGAGAGCGTCAAGGAGAGCTTTCGGCGCTTTGCACACCGCGTCGGCTTCGGCGGCGATACGGGCAATGATCAGAGAGTGTATTATTTCAACACAAAAGATATTATCGGAAACAAATACGGCACGGCGACACCGATCCCGTTCCGCGTGGTGGACCGCAACATCGGACTGGATATGGATATCGCGATCCGCTGTCACGGCGAATACGCGTTCCGCATTACGGACCCGATCCTCTTTTATAAGAACATCTGCGGCAATGTGGAGAATGATTATACGAAAGACCGGATTGAATCCCAGATGCGCAGCGAACTCCTGACTGCGCTTCAGCCGGCATTTGCAAAGATTTCGGAGATGGGCGTCCGCTACAGTGCCGTTCCGGCACATTCCATGGAACTTGGAAGGGCGCTGGATCAGGAACTGACGGAGAATTGGGGCGGACATTACGGAATCTCCATCACGGCAATCGGCGTCAATTCCATCACGGCTTCCGAGGAGGACGAGAAGACCATCAAGGAACTGCAGAAGAACGCGGTTCTCTCCAATCCGGCGATGGCGGCGGCACATCTGACGGCAGCACAGGCAGACGCCATGAAGGCAGCCGCCGCCAACACGTCCGCGGGACCGATGATGGCCTTTGCCGGGATGAACATGGCCAATATGGCCGGCGGAATGAACGCGGGAAATCTGTTTGGAATGGCGGCACAGCAGGCAGCGGCACAGCAGGCAGCGCAGAGCGCGCCGGCGGGGATGGCCGGTGCACCGGCAGCATCCGCTTCGGCCGCCTGGGACTGTGCCTGCGGACATAAGGGCAACACCGGTAAATTCTGCTCGGAATGCGGAAAAGAGAGACCGCAGACGGGAGACCTGTTCTGGACCTGTTCCTGCGGCGCAAAAAACAAGGGCAAATTCTGCTCCGAGTGCGGAAAGGCGAAACCGGCCGGAATACCGCAGTACCGCTGTGATAAATGCGGCTGGGAGCCGGAAGATCCGGCCAGACCGCCGAAGTTCTGCCCGAACTGCGGCGACCCGTTTGATGACGGAGACATTGTCAGATGATCGGATGAGGCAAACCTGGGAAGAATTATGTTCAAACTCTCTTTGATACTTCGGATACGTGCCTTGAATCATACATTCCGTGTCTGAGACAGGAGGAAACCAATGGACGAGACCACAAAGACGACGGAGACCTCCGGCGGATACCCGGATGCGGGATTGGAAGAGCCGAAGGAGGCCAGACAGGTCGAAGAGTCGAATAAAAAGTGTCCGCAGTGCGGAGCTCCTCTGATCTTTGATCCGAAGAGCTCCCGGCTGAAATGTGAGTTCTGCGGGTATGAAGAAGAGATCGAGGAAGACCGGGAACCGGACCGGCCGGAGGTGCTGGATTACGAGCATTCAGAGGAGACGGCATCCACGGACTGGGGACTGGAGACAAGAACGGTTGTCTGCCGTTCCTGCGGTGCCAGAAGCGTCTACGATGTCAATGCCATCGCGCAGGTCTGCCCGTACTGCGGAAGCACGCAGATTGTGGAAGCCGGCGATGCGGAGCAGAACGTCATGGCGCCGGGGGGCGTGATTCCTTTCGCCGTCGCCCGGAAGGAAGCGGCAGGACGGTTTACGCGGTGGATTAACGGAAAACTGTTCTGCCCGTCGCAGGCGAAGCAGAGCGCGCGGCCGGACGCATTTCAGGGCGTCTATCTTCCGTACTGGTCTTTTGACGCCGATTCTCACTCAGTTTATACCGGCCGATACGGGAGAGAGCGGACCGTGCATAGCTCGGACGGAAAAAAGACACAGGTTGTGGTGGACTGGCATTCGACACGCGGCGAATTCTCCCTCCCGGTCCGGGATCAGATCGTCTGCGCATCGACCAAAAACAGTCAGGCGATGATCCGCGGGGTAGAACCGTTCCGGATGGAAGAGGCGGTGGTTTACAAGCCGGATTATCTTGCGGGATTTACGGCGGAGCGTTATACCGTCCGCATGAAGGATGCATGGACTGAGGCAAAGGATATCCTTGAATCAAGAATGCGGAGTGAAGCGGCTGGGCGGATCCGGAGCCAGCATGTCTGTGACCGTGCGGAGGTCACCTCGATCCGGACGGATTATTCCGGGATCGGCTACCGTTATATTCTGCTTCCGGTCTGGATGTCATCCTTCCGCTACGGCGATAAAGTATACCGCTTTGTGGTCAACGGACAGACGGGCCGCGTCAGCGGCGATACGCCGGTTTCGGCTCTTCGCGTCGCAGCCGCGATTCTGATCGGTCTGGCCGTGGCATTCATTCTCTACTATCTGATCAACGGCGGTTTCTGACCGAAACAGGTTATATTTCCGCTGCAAACTGTACAAAAATACGGTGCGGAGTGAATATTGCGGTGTAAATTTGTTGAAATCATATCTGATTGACAAGAATTTGACGTATGTTATAATCAAAACTGACTAATCAGAGACGGGTCCCGCTTTGCGGGGTGCCGGGCGTTTGGCGTCAGCCGTCAGGGCCTTGTATCGTAAAGGACGAGGGCCGGCAGGCCGGTACGCGTAAATCAAAGTCTGTATGTCATAGATGGATTTTGACAGAGAGAAGGTTTTAAAAGTGGAGCAGCAGAAGACAATTTCAAAGGCGGTAATCACTAGACTTCCGCGGTATTACCGGTATCTTGGAGAACTGATTGAAGAAGGCGTTGAGCGGATTTCTTCCAATGATCTCAGTGTGCGGATGAAAGTTACGGCTTCCCAGATCCGTCAGGATCTTAACAATTTCGGCGGATTCGGGCAGCAGGGATACGGGTACAATGTAAAATATCTGTACTCGGAGATTGCCAAGATTCTGGGAATTGACCGTCAGCACAATCTGATCATTATCGGTGCCGGGAATCTCGGTCAGGCAATTGCCAATTACGCGAACTTTGAAAAACGGGGTTTTGTGCTGAAGGGAATGTTTGACGTAAACCCCCGTCTGGTGGGTCTTGTGGTCCGCGGCGTGGAAATTCGCGGAATCGATGATCTGGAAAACTTTATTCATGAGAATAACGTGCAGATTGCAGCGCTCACGATTCCGAAATCAAAAGCGGCGGAGATTGCACAGAGACTGGTGAATTCGGGCATTAAGGCAATCTGGAATTTTGCCCATGTGGATCTTCAGGTTCCGGATGATGTTGTTGTGGAGAATGTTCACTTGTCAGAGAGCCTGATGCGTCTGTCCTATCGTGTCTGTTCGCTTCAGGACAGGATGAAGCAGGAAGCCGAAAAGCTTCGAGAGATGGAAAATCAATGATTGCTGGAATCGGAATCGATACAACAGAGATAGAACGTATGGAACATGCCTGCCGGAGGGAGACCTTTGTTTTGCGTGTCTTTACGGAGAATGAGCGCCGACAGGCCGGGGGCAGCAGCTCGCGGCTTGCCGGCGATTTTGCGGTTAAAGAAGCGGTTTCCAAGGCGCTGGGAACCGGATTTCGGGATTTCGGTCCGACGGACATCGAAGCGCTTCGCGACGAACTCGGCGCACCGTACTGCGTTCTCTACGGCAAAGCGAAAGAGCGGGCGGACAGTCTCGGTATTGTCCGGATTCATGTTTCTATTACCAATACAAAGACGGAGGCGACTGCATTTGCGGTTGCAGAAAGGCAGGATCAGCCATGAGACATCTTGTTACCGGTGCTCAGATGAAAGAAATTGACGCGCATGCGATCCGCACCATCGGAATCCCTTCGCTGGTTCTGATGGAGCGGGCCGCCCTTTCCTGCTGTGACTGCGCGGAGAGGATCTTTCCGGAATGCTTCCGGAGAGAGCAAAAACAGCCGATTGTGATCCTTGCGGGAACCGGCAATAACGGCGCGGACGGCGCGGCGATGGCACGGATCTGGTCGCTTCGGGGGTACGAGACCATCATCGTCACAGTGGGCGATCCGGCCCGGTATACCGGGGAGATGCAGGAACAGCTGGACATTGCGGACCGGCTCGGCATTCCGGTTACTGCATGGAATGATTTTGAGGGCGGAGAATTTGTTCTTGCCGTGGACGCGCTTTTCGGTGTCGGTCTTTCACGGGATGTGGAGGGAGACTTTGCGGATGCGGTTTCATATCTGAACGCGCGAAGCGGCGGGACGGTTGTCGCCGTGGACCTGCCGAGCGGCGTGGACAGCAGAACCGGAGCCGTACTCGGCAGCGCGGTCCGCGCCGATCTTACCGTCACGTTCGGACTTGAGAAGACCGGAATGGTATTCTATCCGGGACACGAACTCTGCGGCCGGATCGAGATTGCGGACATCGGATTTCCGGAATATAACGGTTATTCCGGAGAATGCTTCTTTGCGTACGATGCGGAGGATCTGAAACGGATTCCGCCGAGAAAAGCGGATTCCCACAAGGGAACATACGGAAAGGTTTTGATTGCGGCCGGATCGGAGGGAATGTGCGGGGCAGCATATTTTGCGGCCCTTGCGGCCTATCGGACCGGCGCGGGGCTCGTCCGCCTCTTTACGGTGCGGGCCAATGTCCCGGTTCTGCAGACCCTTCTTCCGGAGGCGATCATTACCGCTTATGATCCGGAAGAGGCGATGGAGGAGCCGGAGAATTTCAAGGAGATGGCGGAAGAAGCCTGCGAGTGGGCAACCGTGATCGTTCTTGGCCCGGGACTCGGAACCGGAAGACATGTGGAGAAACTTCTTCAGCATATTCTTCTGAGCGCATATGTTCCGATTATTCTTGACGCCGACGGTCTGAATGCGGTGGCGGAATATCCGCATCTGGCCGGCTATTTTACGGAAAATGTCATCATCACGCCCCATATCGGCGAGATGACGCGCCTCACCGATCTGGACGCCGCGGAGATCAAGCGGGATCCGGTTAAATGCGCGAAAGAGTACAGCGAGGAGCACGGGGTGATCTGTGTGCTGAAGGATTCCGTGACGGTGGTTGCCCGGCATGACGGAACCGTTTTCCTCGGGGACAGCGGCAGCGGGGCCATGGCAAAGGGCGGCAGCGGCGACGTGCTTGCGGGAACCATTGCGGGGCTTACGGCTCTTGATCTGGAACTTGACGATGCCGCCTGCCTTGGAGTATATATACACGGAAAAGCCGGAACTCTCGCCGGAATCGAAAAAGGAGAGCACTCGGTGCTTGCGTCGGAGATTGCGGACCGGCTGATGAAATGATGAAGATCATCTGAAAGAACTGATTTCAAAGAAACGCCGCGTTTTCAGGCAGTGAAGACGGCGGGGGATGACAGACAAAGGACGGGATATGGAAATGGACATACACCAATATTGGCCGGCGGGGATTCTGACGATTCTTGCGGTGAGCGTTATTCTTGCCGTATTCTACGGCTTCGGATCGGCAATCCAGAATCTGAATCAGACGGAACTGGAAGACCAGAGCGAGGACGGGGATCCGGACGCGAAAGCACTCATGGAACTCATCGATGAGCCGAAAGGTTTCATTTCCTCCCTGCATCTGATTGAACAGGTACTTTGCATGACGGAGGGCGTGACCGGCTATCTGCTGCTTCGGGACCTTCCCTGGGCGGCGATTCCGGCGGCGATCCTCGGTACAGCGCTGTTCACGGTGGTGTTCGGCATTGTCATTCCGCGGAAAAGGGGAGCGGATTATCCGGAGATCTGGGCGAAACGCCTTCTGCATCCCGTTTCCGCGGTGATTGCGATTCTCTCGCCGTTCCGCGCGGTGATTCGTTGGCTGTCCTATCCGCTGCTTCGTCTGATCGGCACGGATCCGGCGGTGGACCATGAGCAGGTAACCCGTGACGATCTGAAATATCTGGTGACAGAGGGACATGAAAACGGTGTTCTCAAGGCGCAGGAAGCCGAGATGGTGAACAATGTGTTCGAACTCGGCAAGAAATCCGCCGGAGATATCATGACGCACCGGTCCGGCATCGTCGCGCTGGACGGGGAAATGATTCTTCACGACGCCGTGGATTTTATCCTGAATGAGGCGGCAAACTCCCGCTTCCCGGTGTATCTGGATACCATCGACCGCATCATCGGCGTGATCCATATCCGCGATGTGCTGCAGTTTTCGGAGGAGAATAAAAACCGGCAGAGGAAGCTGAAGGAACTCAAGGGACTGATCCGGGAACCCTATTTTATTCCCGAGATTGCCAGCATTGACCAGCTGTTCCATCAGATGCAGACCAAGAAGGTGCACATGGCGGTTGTGATCGATGAGTACGGACAGACGGCCGGCCTGATCACGATGGAAGATATCCTCGAAGAGATCGTCGGCAACATCGAAGATGAGTACGATGAGGATGAGGAGAGAATTACCCGGAGAGGAGACGGAAGCTTTCTTCTCGCCGGCGATACGCCGTTGGAGGATGTGGCCCGTGCGCTGGACATTGAGTTTGACGAGAAAACACTGGAGTCTTTCGAGACGATCAGCGGTTACCTGATCGGTCAGCTTGGACGCATCCCGGAGGAACATGAAAAGCCCATCATCCGCTCCTGCGGATGGACCTTCCGTGTCCGCGATGTGCGCCGCAGAACGCTTCATCTGATTTACGCCCTGAAGCCGGGGGCAAATGCGGCCGCAGGCGGTGCGCAGGCGGCGGAGGCGGCCGCGGATCGGATCCCGGAAAACGCGCAGGCCGGGGAGTGACGGAAAATCCTTCGGGGAGAGCAGCGGCGATGCGGCCGGACCATCGGATCACGATTCGGATGATTGGGCAGACTGCTGAAAAACAGTCGGCAAAGACCGTTAAAATAACCGCTTGTCAGGACCGGAACCGAGTGTTAGAATAATTGATTGTTAAGTTTCCTAACATGGAACAAAGAAAAAATACAGAGGAGTGCTGTTATGTCAGGACATTCAAAATTTGCGAATATCAAACACAAAAAAGAGAAAAACGATGCGGCTAAGGGAAAAATCTTCACTGTCATCGGACGTGAGATCGCCGTTGCAGTAAAAGAAGGCGGAGCAGACCCGGCAAACAACAGCAAGCTCCGTGATGTCATCGCGAAGGCAAAGGCGGCAAACATGCCGAACGACACCATTGACCGCGGTATCAAGAAAGCGGCCGGTGATGCGGCATCCGTAAACTACGAGAACCTGGTATATGAGGGTTACGGTCCGGCAGGCGTTGCGATCATCGTTGAGACTCTGACCGACAACAAGAACCGTACCGCGGCAAACGTTCGCGCGGCATTCTCCAAGGGCGACGGCAATGTCGGCGCACAGGGAAGCGTTTCTTTCATGTTTGACCGCAAGGGTCAGATCATCATCGACAAGGAAGAGTGCGAGATGGATGCGGACGAGCTCATGATGCTCGCGCTCGACGCAGGTGCAGAGGACTTCACCGAGAATGAGGATGATTTCGAAGTGATCACCGATCCGGAGAATTTCTCCGAGGTTCGCGAGGCACTTGAGAAGGAAGGCATCGCGATGGTGGAAGCAGACATCACCATGATTCCGCAGACCTGGGTCAATGTCTCCGACGAGGATGCAAAGAAGAAACTCAATCGTATTCTGGATCTTCTGGATGAGGACGACGACGTTCAGGCCGTTCACAACAACTGGGAGAACGCAGACGAGGATTGATTTTTTTCCGGAGGCGGTATATAATACCGAATGCCTGAAGGAAATGCGGAAAACGCATTTCAATATATCACTGAAATTGCAGATGAGGATTAGTGTTCATACGAACGGCAAAGAGAGGAGCGCCCGGATTCCGGTGCTGAAAGCGCTCTGCCGGGACAGGTTCACGGCCACCTCGGAGAGACTCCAATAAAGTCCGGTGATTCCGTTATCATCACAATGAGAGACCGCATTTTTGCGGTAATCAGGGTGGAACCGCGTATCTTACGTCCCTGGTCCGATCGGGAGATCGGATCGGGGATTTTTTTGTTTCATAGGAAATTTCTCCGAAATTCCCTATGAAACAAAACGCTCCGCGAGGATGCGCACGCCGCTGCAAGGAAGCTGTCACCTAACGGTGACCAGCGGCGGCGCGCAAAGTCCGCGGGGCTCCCCTCAGGACTGAGGGGATGGGGGAGCCGAAGTCCGCGGGGCTCCCCCGGGAATACAAAGATGGATGAATCGAAGTCCGCCTGCGGACATCGATTTTATAATTTTTAAAAAGGAGAAAAGCCATGATTAAAGAAGAGTTTATGGACCGCTATCGTCACTCCCTGAGCCACATTCTGGCAAAGGCGATGATCGAGATTTTCGGCAAGGAAGTTCAGTATGCCATCGGACCGCAGATTGACGATGGTTTCTACTATGATTTTGTTCTTCCGAGAACCGTTTCCACGGATGATTTCGCGCAGATCGAGCAGAAGATGCACGAGATCATCAAGAGAAAAGAGGACTGGGTAAGAAAAGAGGTTTCCAGAGCCGAGGCACTGGAGATCTTCAAGGATCAGAAGTTCAAGACTGAGCTGATCCAGGACCTTCCGGAAGACGAGATGATCACCGTCTACAATACCGGTGACGACTACATTGACCTGTGCAGAGGCCCGCACGTTGACAATTCCGCGGATCTCTCCAGCGCTGCATTCAAGGTAAAATCCGTATCCTCCGCATACTGGAGAGGCGATGAGAAGAGAGGCATCGTTCTTCAGCGTGTCTATGTATACGCATTCCCGACCAAAGAGGAACTCAAGGCTCACCTCGATATGATCAAGGAAGCGCTTGAGCGCGATCACAAGAAGATCGGCGCGGCTCTCGATCTCTTCATGTTCGACGAGACTGCTCCGGGTATGCCGTACTGGCTGCCGCGCGGCTGGAAAATGTATCAGGCGCTGCTGAAATACTCCCGTGAGATTCAGGAGAGACACGGTTACACCGAGATCTCCGCTCCGCTCATCAACAACAAGAAACTCTGGCTCATTTCCGGCCACTGGGCTCACTACATCAACAACATGTTCATGGTACCGGGCGTTTCCGGTTATCTGAGAGCCGACGCGGATATGGCGGAGATCGCTGAGAGCGCAACCGATGAGAATGCACCGACCAAGACCGTTAAGATGAGAGCAGGTTCCGCCATCTACAACCGTGACGAGATCGACACCATGGCGGCGAAGCCGATGAACTGTCCGAATGCGATGATGACCTTCAAGAGAACCACCCATTCCTACAAGGAGCTTCCGATCCGCTACAGCGAGTATGATGTGCTTCACCGCAAGGAGAAGTCCGGTCAGATGAACGGTCTCTTCCGCGTACAGGAGTTCCGTCAGGATGATGATCACACCTTTGTCATGGATTCCCAGATCAAGGATGAGATCGCAGACATCATTTCCATCGCAGATGAGATCTACTCCACCTTCGGTGTAACCTACCGCGCCGAGCTTTCCACCCGTCCGGATGATTTCATGGGTGACATCGAAGTTTGGAACAAGGCAGAGGCTGACCTGAAGTCCATTCTCGACGAGAAGTATGGCGAGGGCGGCTATGAGATCAATGAGGGCGACGGTGCGTTCTACGGCCCGAAGATCGACCTTCAGATCAAGGATGCACTTGGAAGAGAGTGGCAGTGCGGTACCGTTCAGCTCGACTTCCAGCTTCCGCACAACTTCGGTCTGACTTACATCAACGAGAAGGGTGAGCAGGAGATGCCGGTTGTTCTTCACCGCGCAATCTACGGTTCGCTGGAGCGTTTCCTCGGAATCGTCATCGAGAACTTCAAGGGCATGTTCCCGTTCTGGCTGAACCCGTATCAGGTTGCCGTTGTTCCGATCCGTGAGGAGCACAACGAGTACGCCAAGAAGGTTGTGAAGGCTCTGGAAGATGCCGGTATCCGCGTGGAGGCGGACTATTCCGACAACAACATGAAGACCAAGATCAAGGGCTTCAAGAACTACAAGGATCCGTACATCCTCGTTCTCGGTGACAAGGAGGCGGAAGAGAATACCGTTTCCATCAACATCCGCGGAAACAACAAGCAGGTTCATGATGTTCCGCTGACGACCTTTGTGGAAGTCTGCAAGAGACTGAACAGAGAGCATACTCTGGAACTTGCTCAGGAATTTGAGGCGTAAACATTGCGACGTTTCGCTCCGATGTGATGCGAGGAGCGGGAAAAGAAATATGCGCGTCGAAGCTGGTCACCGCAAGGTGATTCGCGTCGACACGCATCCCTGGGGAGTGTCTTTTGTTTCATTCGGAAACGCGGATTACTTCCTGGAAAAAAGAGCGCATAAGAAAAAGAGCGCAAAGAAAAGGAAAGCTAAAAAAAGAGAACTTCCGGCCGTGGCCGGAAGTTCTCTTTTTTGGATTCTTCTCGTTTTATTCTTTGTGGAACTCGGCGAGCAGATCGCGCTTGCACTCCCACAGTTTTTTGGAGAGGTCAACGTGAACTTCCTGCGGATTGACCAGTCGGCGGGACTCATCCCAGAGAGTTTCCTGTTCACGCTTGCAGTATTCACGGATGTCCATGACTTTCGGACTCTCATAGATGCACTCGCCGTTTTTAAATACCGGAACCAGCATTTCACGTGTGGTGTAGGTGCCCGGTGCAAGTCTGGTCTTTTTCCAGGTCTCCTGCGGATCGAAGAGCGTCAGCGGTTCGGTATCCGGGAAGGTCTCATCGGCAAAGCAGATGAGGTCCGCCACGATCTTTCCGGTGAATTTGTCATAGATTCGCTGAACGGTCTTGTTGCCCGGGTTGGTCACCTTCTCGGTGTTCTCGGACAGCTTGATCTTCGGCATCCACTCGCCGGTCTCGTCATCGCGGACGCCGGCCAGTTTGTATACGCCGCCGAAGGACGGGCAGTCCTTGGAGGTGATCAGGTTGGTTCCGACACCCCAGGAGGTGATCGCCGCACCCTGCATCTTCAGCGAGTTGATCAGATACTCATCGAGGTCGTTGGAAGCGGAGATGATTGCATCCGGAAAACCTGCCGCATCCAGCATTTTTCTTGCCTTTTTGGAGAGGTAGGCAAGGTCGCCGGAGTCGAGACGGATGCCGTAGCCCTTTAACGGAATGCCCTGCTCGCGCATCTCGCGGAATACCTGAATCGCGTTCGGAACGCCGGATTCGAGGGTGTCGTAAGTGTCGACCAGCAGAATACAGGCATTGGGATACATTTTCGCATAGTTGCGGAACGCGGTCAGTTCATCCGGGAAACTCATGATCCAACTGTGCGCATGGGTTCCCTTGACCGGAACGTCAAAGAGCTGTCCGGTCAGAACATTCGATGTTCCGACACAGCCGCCGATCATGGCCGCTCTTGCGCCGTATGTGCCGGCGTCCGGTCCCTGGGCTCTGCGGAGTCCGAATTCCATGATGCCGTCCCCCTGGGCAGCATGGACGATGCGGGCGGTTTTGGTCGCGATCAGAGACTGGTGGTTGATAATATTTAAGATGGCAGTCTCCATCAGCTGCGCCTGCATGATCGGGGCAATGACTTTTACCAGCGGTTCACGCGGAAATACAACGGATCCTTCCGGGATCGCGTAGATGTCGCCGGTAAAGCGGAAATCGCGAAGACTGTCGACAAATGCATCGTTGAAAATGTGTGTGCTCCGGAGGTACTCGATGTCCTCCTCATTGAATGTCAGGCCTTTGACATACTCAATGACCTGATCCAGTCCCGCAGCAATGGCAAATCCGTTGCCGTGCGGATTGACGCGATAAAAGGCGTCAAACACAACGGTGCGGTTTGCGTCTTTGATCTCGTGGTAACCCTGCATCATCGTCAGCTCATAGAGATCGGTGAGCAGAGTAAAGTGCCGTTTATCCATAACAGCTGTTCTCCTTCTACTTATCACTTCCTTGAAGTTTTAGCATTTTCTCACAGAAAGTGCTTGTGTCAGTATAACAAAATGCGGCAAAAAACACAATTGCCTGTTAAATAAATATCAAACAAGAAGTTCCAATTGTCTTGACAATTCAGAGAGCGGTTTATAAAATAAGAGAGAAAGACTGTGAAGGAGACAGTAGCACCGGCGGAACGCAAGAGAGAGACGGGGATGGTGGAAACCTGCCGCAAGTAAGCCGGATCGCGAAGATCACTCCGGAGTTGCCTGCTGAAATCACGCATGTTTCATTTTTCAGATGATTCGGAAAGATTCCGAAACTGTGTGACGCGTAAGCCTGGACGGTTACCCCCGTTAAACGGTGCGCATATGTTTGTATGCAGTAATAGGTGGTATAGCAAGAACTCTTGTCCTGTTACGGATGAGAGTTTTTTTTATATTATGGATGTGAGAGTGAGAAAAACCATTCCATTCGGTTCCATAACATAAAAGATCCTTTCCATCGATGACTGGGTACATGATCAATTTTTAGGAGGACACTATGTACAGCAAAGTCTCTGCGAACAGAAATTTCGTCGAGGAAGAGAAAAAGGTTCTCGAGTACTGGCAGGAGAATCATGTTTTCGAGAAGAGCATTGAAGAGCGGGAAGGAAATCCGACCTACATGTTCTACGACGGACCGCCGACCGCAAACGGCAAACCGCATATCGGTCACGTTCTGACCCGCGTAATCAAGGATATGATTCCGAGATACCGCACCATGAAGGGATATATGGTTCCGAGAAAGGCCGGCTGGGACACACACGGACTTCCGGTTGAGCTGGAAGTCGAGAAAGAGATCGGCATCGAGGGAAAAGACGAGATCGAGAAGTACGGAATTGAGCCGTTCATCAAAAAGTGCAAGGATTCCGTATGGAAGTACAAGGGGATGTGGGAGCAGTTCTCCGGAACCGTTGGTTTCTGGGCGGACATGGACAACCCGTATGTAACCTATTATGATGATTTCATCGAGTCCGAGTGGTGGGCACTCAAGACGATCTGGGACAAGGGCCTTCTCTACAAGGGATTCAAGGTTGTTCCGTACTGCCCGAGCTGCGGAACCCCGCTTTCCTCCCATGAGGTGGCACAGGGATATAAGACATTAAAAGAAAAATCCGCCATCGTCCGCTTTAAGGTGTCCGGCGAAGACGCTTACTTCCTTGCGTGGACGACCACACCGTGGACTCTTCCGTCCAACATCGCGCTCTGCGTAAACCCGGAGGAGACCTACGCGAAGGTTAAGGCAGCCGACGGATTTACCTATTATATGGCAAAGGCGCTTCTGGACAAGGTTCTCGGTTCTCTGGCAAAGGAAGAGGGCGAGAAGGCGTATGAGATCCTGGAAGAGATGAAGGGTATCGAGCTGGAACACAAGGAATACGAGCCGCTCTATCAGTGCGCTGCGGATTCCGTGGAGAAGCAGCACAAGAAGGCGTTCTTTGTATACTGCGACGATTATGTAACCATGACCGACGGTACCGGTATCGTTCATATCGCACCGGCATTCGGTGAAGACGATGCCCGTGTCGGAAGAAAATATGATGCTCCGTTTGTACAGATGGTGGATGACCACGGCTGCATGAGACCGGAGACGGGAAAATTTGCCGGCATGCGCTGCAAGCCGACCAAGGCAGAGATGGAGAAGGGCGCAGTCAGCGCCGACCCGGCGGTTCTCAAGGATCTCGCGGAGAGAGGAATTCTCTTCGATGCTCCGAAGTTCGAGCATGATTATCCGCACTGCTGGAGATGTGATACTCCGCTGATCTATTATGCACGCGAATCCTGGTTCATCAAGATGACGGCGGTCAAGGATGACCTGGTAGCCAACAACAAGAAGATCAACTGGATCCCGAAAACCATGGGAGAGGGAAGATTCGGAAACTGGCTGGAGAACATTCAGGACTGGGGTATCTCGAGAAACCGTTACTGGGGTACTCCGCTCAACATCTGGGAATGCCCGGACTGCGGACATCAGCTGTCGGTCGGCTCCAGAAAGGAACTTGCCGAGCTGACCGGAATCGCCGATGCGGAGAAGACCGAACTTCACCGTCCGTATGTCGATCAGTATGAGATCAAGTGCCCGGAGTGCGGCAAAATGATGCACCGCGTACCGGAAGTAATCGACTGCTGGTTTGACTCCGGCGCGATGCCGTACGCACAGCTTCACTACCCGTTTGAGAACAAGGAACTCTTTGAGAAGCAGTTCCCGGCTGAGTTCATTTCCGAGGCGGTGGACCAGACCAGAGGATGGTTCTACTCCCTGCATGCGGAGTCGACCCTTCTCTTCAATAAGCCGGCTTACAAGAACGTTCTGGTACTCGGACACGTTCTCGACAAGGACGGCAACAAGATGTCCAAGTCCAAGGGAAATGCAGTCGATCCGATGGAGGCGCTGGGCAAATTCGGCGCTGACGCGATCCGCTGGTACTTCTATACCAACTCCTCTCCGTGGCTGCCGAACCGTTTCCACGACAAGGCGGTTACCGAGGGTCAGAGAAAGTTCCTCGGAACGCTGTGGAATACCTATGCATTCTTCGTTCTGTATGCAAATATTGACGGCTTCAGCGCGCAGGATTACAAGCTGGAATACGACAAACTTCCGGTCATGGACCGCTGGCTCCTCTCCAAGCTGAACTCCATGGTCGGCGCTGTGGACAAGAATCTGGAGCAGTACAGGATTCCGGAGGCAGGAAAGGCACTGGAGGACTTTGTCGATGACATGTCCAACTGGTATGTCAGAAGATGCCGCTCAAGATTCTGGGGCAAGGGCATGGAGCAGGACAAGATCAATGCTTACATGACGCTGTATACCGCGCTTGTGACCACCGCAAAAGCGGCGGCTCCGATGGTTCCGTTCATGGCAGATGACATTTACCTGAACCTCGTGAAGAATCAGGATCCGACCGCGCCGATCAGCGTACATCTGTGCGATTTCCCGGCTGTGGACGAGAAGATGATCGACACGGAGCTCGAAGCACAGATGGATGAGGCTCTGAAGATCGTTGTGCTCGGCCGTGCGGGCAGAAATGAGTCCAACATGAAGAACCGTCAGCCGCTTGCCGAGATGTATGTCAAGGCGGAGCGTGAGCTTCCGGAGTATTTCTGCGAGATCATCCGTGAGGAGCTGAATGTCAAGAAGATCGAGTTCCGCGATGATGTGCGCGAGTACACGAATTATACCTTCAAGCCGCAGCTGAAGACGGTTGGCCCGAAGTACGGAAAACTCCTCGGAAAGATCAAAAAGAGCCTTGAGGAGCTCGACGGAAGTGCGGCGATGGATCAGCTGAACAGCGAAGGAAAGCTGACCTTTGACTATGACGGCGAGACGGTGGAGCTGACCAAGGAGGATCTCCTGATCGCAACCGCGCAGGTAGAAGGTTTTGTGACCGAGGCCGACAGCAAGGTTGTCGTCATCCTCTCCACGAAACTGACACCGGAGCTGATCGAGGAAGGCTTCATGCGTGAGCTTGTCAGCAAGATTCAGACGATGCGTAAGGAAGCCGGATTTGAGGTGACCGATCACATCTGTGTATATCAGGATGCCAATGAGAGGATTGCGCAGATCTTCCAGAAGTATTCTGATGAGATCAAACATGACGTTATGGCGGACCTTATCGTTCTCGGTGAGATGAAGGGCGTCGCGAAAGAGTGGGATATCAACGGCGAGAAGACCATGCTCGGCGTTGCGAAAGTTAACGGATAATTCGTATCAGGGGGGCGTTTTCATGCGCCTCCTTTGGTGCATCGGATCATGAGAACCGGATTTGCCCGGGGAGTAGTTTCGAGTTGCCGGGTAGGGAAGGGGATCAGCCTTATCAGGAAGGAGACGACGTAGGGTTATGCGTAAAATCAGCAAAGAAGCATTTCGTGCCAACATTGAGGAAGCTCTGAAAGTGAAATTCCGCCGCAGGATCGATGAGGCGACACCGCAAATGATCTATCACGCGGTGGCGTATGCCGTAAACGCTCTGATCGCAGACGACTGGATGGAGACACAGGAGGAACTTCGAAAAGAAAACGCCAAGCGCGTCTACTATCTGTCCATGGAATTCCTGATGGGCCGCGCACTCGGAAACAACATTCTGAATCTCGGTGCGCAGAAAGAGATTCGTGAGGTGCTGGATGAGATCGGCTTCGATCTGAATTCTATCGAGGACAAGGAGCCGGATCCGGCTCTCGGTAACGGCGGCCTCGGCCGTCTTGCCGCTTGCTTCCTGGATTCTCTGGCGACCCTCGGATATCCGGCGTACGGCTGCGGCATCCGCTACCGTTACGGTATGTTCCGTCAGAAAATCGTCGACGGATATCAGGTTGAGGCGCCGGATGACTGGCTGAAAGACGGATATCCGTTTGAACTTCGCCGGCCGGAATATGCGGTGGAGGTTCGTTTCGGCGGTTATGTCAACACTGAGTGGGTCGGCGGCAAGAGCATCTTTGTGCACGAGGGTTATCAGGCAGTGCGCGCGGTTCCGTATGACATGCCGATCGTCGGTTACGGAAACCATGTGGTGGATACGCTCCGGATCTGGGACGCAGAGCCGCTTGCCAAGTTCAATCTGGAGGCGTTTGACCGGGGGGATTACGTCGGCGCGGTGGAACAGCAGGATCTGGCCAAGAATCTGGTGGAGGTCCTCTATCCGAACGACAACCACTATGCCGGCAAGGAACTTCGGCTGAAACAGCAGTATTTCTTCGTGTCGGCTTCTCTCCAGACGGCTGTGAAGAAGTTTAAGGAGCACAACGACGACATTCACAGACTTCCGGACAAGGCGGTCTTTCAGATGAACGACACCCATCCGACGGTTGCGGTGGCGGAGCTGATGCGAATCCTTCTTGATGATGAGGGACTTGGTTGGGACGAGGCGTGGGAGATTACCTCGCACTGCTGCGCATATACAAATCACACGATCATGAACGAAGCATTGGAAAAATGGCCGCTGGAGCTGTTTGCGCGCCTTCTTCCGCGTGTATACCAGATCGTGGAGGAGATCAACCGCCGTTTCCTTCTGCAGGTGATGCAGAAATTCCCGGGGGATATGGATAAAGTCCGGAAGATGGCAATCATCAATGACGGACAGGTCAAGATGGCGCATCTGGCCATCGTGGCAGGCTTTTCGGTGAACGGTGTGGCGAGACTTCATACCGAGATTCTGAAGAATCAGGAACTGCATGATTTCTATGAGATGTTCCCGGAGAAGTTCAACAACAAGACCAATGGCATTACCCAGAGGAGATTCCTTCTTCACGCAAACCCGCTTCTTGCTGACTGGTGCACAAAGAAAGTGGGAGACGGGTGGATCACCGATCTCTCCAAACTGAAAGGACTGATTCCGTACGCCGACGATCCGGCGGCGCGGGAGGAGTTCCTGAAGATCAAGTATGAGAACAAGGTTCGCCTTGCGGAGTATATCCGGAAACACAACGGCATCGAGGTGGATCCGAATTCGATCTTTGATGTTCAGGTGAAACGCCTCCATGAATACAAGAGACAGCTTCTGAACATCCTGAATGTCATTTATCTGTACAATCAGCTGAAGGACAACCCGGAGATGGAATTTGTTCCGAGAACCTTTATCTTCGGAGCGAAGGCGGCTGCGGGATATGCCATTGCCAAGGAGACGATCAAACTGATCAACTCGGTGGCGGATATTGTGAACAATGACCCGGCCATCGCGGGACGGATCAGGGTTGTCTTCATCGAGGATTACCGTGTGAGTAATGCGGAACTTCTCTTTGCGGCGGCGGATATCTCCGAGCAGATTTCCACCGCAAGCAAGGAGGCGTCGGGCACCGGCAATATGAAATTCATGCTGAACGGTGCGCTGACACTCGGAACCATGGACGGAGCAAATGTTGAGATTGTCGAAGAAGTGGGCAGTGAGAATGCATTTATCTTCGGACTTTCCGCACAGGAAGTCATCGAACTTGAACACAACGGTTCCTATGATCCGAAGCTGATCTTTAACGACAATGCCGATATCCGCCGCGTTCTGATGCAGCTGATCAACGGAACATTCTCGCCGAGAAATCCGGAACAGTTCCGCAGAATCTACAACTCGCTGTTGAGTTCCAACGGCGGCAATCCGGCAGACCGGTTCTTCATTCTGAAGGATTTCCGGTCCTATGATCAGGCGAGACGGTTTGCGGCGGAAAAGTATAAGGACAGGGACTGGTGGGCGAGAGCCGCGATTCTCAACATCGCTCATTCCGGAAAGTTCTCTTCGGACCGGACCATTGAAGAATATGTACAGGATATCTGGCATCTGAAGAAGCTGGAGATTCCGTGCGAGTAAGGAGGAAAGTACATTGGCCGGCTGCAGTATTATTCTGGTGCTGTGTGTTGTTATGCCGATCTTGTTTGCGGTGTTTGCCATCGCATTCGGCACGATGGCTGCGTCCCTCGTGATGACGATCGGCTGTGCAGCCGCTCTTTACTTTTTGAAAAAGAAAGGGTATTTTGAGAAGTATCGAAATGATGAGGACGAGCTGAAGCGATTCTTTGCCATGGCGGTGAAGATCGTCCTCATCCTGCTTCTCGTTATCAATGCGGTGGTGTTTGCCGCGATGAGCATTGCCATGATCGCGCTGTTTGCGTGAGATGGTCTGCAATGAAAAAAACAGAGAGAGAGCCCCGTGTGCCGGTAACGGTACGCGGGGCTTTTGCTGTGAAAGAACAAATTCTGAGATAAGCTTTGCCATGGAGGAAACTCCCAATTTTGACTTGAAAATATTGTAAATATTCGTTATTGTTAAAATATTGCGAATAATTATGCACAGTGTGCCGGATCAGACGGCGATCAATCAGGTAGAGAACGATGCGTGGATTCATTAAAAAAATCAGGACCAGTCCGGTATTCCGCCGGATCCTTCTTTTGCTGTCCGCGATGACAGTCATCATGTTTGGAATCAACTTTTTCTTTTTAAAGTCTCTTCTTGCAAAAGAATACAATGAGAGGACCGAAGATGCACTGAACGACATTCTGGTCACTGCGGACGAATTCATCGCCCAGAATCTTCTGTCGGAGGGGCAGGCCATGCAGCAGACCATGTGGAACGATACCATGACCGAGGCCATTCTGCTTGCGGATGAAATGAGTCCGTATCAAAAACAGGAGATCGCGAAAATTCTCTCGAATTATGAAAGAGAACACACGATCGCAGCAAGAACCTGGCTCTTTACCTATCCCAATGATATGTGCTACGGATCCGACGGAACCGTCTGCGCCATCGGAGAGTCACCGGCGGCGCAGTTTTTTCCGGAATACAATGATTCTGCTATGGGAAAAACCTTGAGGGGAAAAGGAATCGCCACCACAGTCTGCACAAACAACGGGCGCGCAGCGTTATGGCAGGATTTTCCAACGCCCGAGAGAAACGGGGCACTGGTGGTGGAGCTGAACGAGGAGGCCTTGCTGGAACCGGTTCGCGCGGCGATCGAAGAGAGTGAGGATTTTCTGGAGGTGTGGGACGGCAGCGGGCACATACTGAGTGTTCTGGGAGCAATTGACGGAACACTTCCCGAGAGACAGACCCTGACCGGACAGACCGGGTGGATCTACAGTATACGGCAGAGCAGCGACACATCCGGGATTTCCGCAGAATATGTGATCCGGATGATCGGTTTTTGGATCATCCTTTTTGCGGTGATCGGCATGACGGTGGTGCCGGTCATATCCGGCTGGATCTACCGGCCGATCGGAACACTCAGCAGGGCGGTGCTGAAAGAACCGGATAAGGGAAATGAGCTGGATCTTGTCCGGACCGTCTATGAGGATACGGTGAAAGAAAAACGGAATCTGGCCGACAAGGTTTCGGAGATGGCGCCGTTTGTCCGGGAAAGACTTTACGGAGGACTGCTTCGGGGCCGTGAGTATGATGCGGAATATCTGAGAGAGCGGCTGGCATTTCTGGAGAGTCCGTTCCGTATGGAATATGTTTTCCGGGTCATCATGGCGGCACCGGAAAACCGGGATGAACCAACCGCAGAGGAGAAGATGAGCTCTCTTTACCGATACTTTGGAAGCGGAAGAAGCGACGACGGCACAATCTGCAGGGAGGGATTTTTAACCGATGATTATATTCTGGTGATCATCATGGGCTGTCCGAAGACCGTATCGGTTTCGGCTGTCAAAAAGGAGGAAAACCGTCTCACGGAATCGCTTTTGGAGGCTTACGCGGGAGAGAAGACAAAGGCAAAACTTATTGTGAGCCACGGGGGAAGTTACGTCGGCATCGAGAATTTGAATTATTCTTACGCGGATGCCCGGGAAGAATTAAACTACAGAATCTATAACAAGACCGATTCCGACTGTGCGGACCGCTGCGATGATTCAATCCGGCTGCGCAGCGTGAGAGTGGCGAAGGCAGCGGCGGAAGGCGATGTGGAAAGTGCAAAAACCATGCTGGGGGGATATATTTCCGACGTGTCGGACCCGGATGAGGGAATGATGTTTGTCGATACGCTGATGGGTGAACTTCTGGCCAATGGAGTAAAGTCCGACGATATGGAGAAACTGAATGTCTGCTACCACCGGATGGAACGTCAGGACACGGAGACGGGGGCGGAGCAGATCCGGAGAATTCTCGAAGAAGCGGGGATGTTTGCTATTCAGATTCTCTCGGACGGAAGGCAGAAAAATCAGAACAAGTATGTGATCCGGGCAAAGGAATATCTGCAGGAACACTACAGCGACCGGACACTTTCCCAGGACGCGGTTGCCCAGAATCTTGGCATTAACAGTGCATATCTGAGCCGGCTTTTCAAGGAATACAACGACACAAGCTTTGTGAATTATCTGAACGGCTGCCGTGTCAGTGAGAGTATGAAAATGCTGTCGGAATCCAGCGTGTCGGTCGAGGAGATCGGATTCCGGTGCGGTTTTAATTCGGTTCAGAACTATACAAGGGTCTTCAAAAAGATAAACGGAATGACTCCGGGGGCTTACCGGAAACAAATGACGGAGGCGGACCCGGCGTGAGGGTTTAAGCCGGAGAGGAAATCTGTTTTTTACCGGCAGCTGCGATATCGGCGAGGAATCATCCGGCGTCTGCCGGAGCCAGGAGGAGAATATGAGAAACAGATTATTTGCATGGCTTATTTGCCTTGTTTTAACCGCGACAGGCGGCTGTGGCAAAAGTGACCGTTTCGACACGGCTCAGACATCGGCTCCGGAAAAGCAGGAAACCGGAGCAAAAGAACCGGTTTTCCGCTTTGGCATCGGTTTCTCCGGTGATGGATACGCCGTCTTTTTGAAAGACTGGAAAGAGAAAGTGTTTCAGGAAACCGGAGGGGATGTCGAACTGGAACTTTTTGGCGGTAATATTCTGGGGGCCGGTTCTGCGATGTGCCGTGCAGTGCAAAAGGGAACGCTCACGGTTGTCGCATCCAGCACATCGGCCACGACGGATATTGTTCCGGAGGCGGCGATTATGGATATTCCCGGCTGCTTTCCGGCGTACAGTGTTCCGCACAGGGTCTATTCGGGAGAGTTCTTTGAAAAACTGAATGAATTCTATGAGGCACAGGGACTTGAACTGCTGGGACTGCGGACGGGAGAACCGTGGATCATCTCTTCCGGCAGGAAGACGGAGCGTCTGTCGGAACTTCGCGGGATGACGGTCCGTACTTCGGGAAGCCGGTGGCACAACCGTCTCTATGATGCGCTGGGGATGAAACGGGTTGAGGATATCAGCCTTGGCGGACTGACGTATCTGCTGGATGACGGGAAAGTGGATGGGATTGAGACGACCTATGAGATTCTGCGCACACAGGGACTGGTTGAGAAGCAGCCCTACGGACTTAATGTCCCGTTTTTTCATATGAGCAGTTCGATTACGATGAACCTTGAGGCGTATGAATCGCTCCCCGATGAATACCGGAAGGTGTTAAAAAACACACTTCTGGAACTGATGACGAAAGAGGAGGAAAGAATGGCCGAAACCGTTCCGGATGGCATGGAATTTGTCTCGTTTGGCCGGGAAGACATGGAAACGCTGAAAGAGGCGGCGGAGCCGATCCGAAAGGAGATTCTGGATCTTGTGGATGAGGAACTGAAAGAAGCATTTCTGAAGGAAAATGCGGGCAGAGAATAATTTTTGGAATCCTGAACATTTTTTTACATATTGCGAAAAAACGCTAATTTCGGGCAAAATCTTTGTCTGTGAAAAGAATAAAATTGCCGTTAAGATGTCCTCGTTGAGATTAACCATCAAAGGAGGACATTTTTTATGTTTAACGAAAAAGGGAAAGACGGGAAGCGAAAAGTTTTTCTGACAGCAACGACGGCAGCGATGGTACTCGGACTTGCAGCCTGCGGCTCCGGCAGCGGAGTCCGGAACACAGAGGAGGCAAAGTCAACGGAGAGTGTTCAGGAAACCGCAGCAGCGAATGCGGCACCGGACATGGATCATGTCAGGAGCATTCAGGCATACACCGACGGTACGTTGTACGGAACCGGTCTTGTGGAAGTGGAAATCACATATGACGATGGCGTTGATCTCTCAAAGATTACGCCGGACAGTTATGTGCTGGAGGACAGAGGATCGCTCAATCCGGAATATGGACAGATTTTGATTGACAATGTGGCGGTAAACGGTCAGGTTGTCACATTGAAGGTATCCGGTGCAAGTCAGGCGACGGCAGCGAATAAACTCGTTTATTCAGGTGACGCAAAAGAAGGAAACCGCGAACGCAATGCGTTCGGAATCTACTGCACGGGAGACTGGTACCGCGATGAAAACGGTGCGATTCACTACGGTAAGGAAAACTCCGGAGAGTATCTTGCGAATGAAACAAAGATGGGGTATCAGGCAAGACATTCGCTGGAACTGAAACTTCGCCATGCGGGAGAGCCGGCGGAAGAGGCGGAGTGCCTGGCAGATGAAAAGGGTGAGTACAATTCCGGATCAAAGTGGCTCAGGACCGTTGACCGCCAGTTTGGAGAAAAAGGATTTAAAGATCTCTATGATCTGAAGATTCCTTCTACGGGTGCGGATGCGTCCGACGGAACCGGAGATCCGTATGTTCAGGGATACTATTATGTTCCGGAGAACTATAAACCGGAAAACGGCATCATTTTTACCCTTCAGGGTCAGGGGATTTCGTATTGGAAGCTGGCCGACGGATGTGACGACAAAGGAACCGGCATCAAGTATGATACCGCAACGACATCCTGGGCGGATACGGGCGCGATTGTGGTGAATATTCATGACCGGTCCACAGCCAGTCACGGCGGTTATGAGGAGAAATACGATTTTGTGACGGATGACGTCAACGTAATGAAGTACTTTATAGATACCTATAAGATTACCGGAAATATTGCCATTCAGGGGAATTCGCGCGGTACCATGGCGAGCGATGCGGTGATCAAGGCACTGGCCGGCGCAAAGTATAATCCGGCACAGCAGGGCGCAGGATGGGAAGGTGAGCTGACTTACGAACTGGATAAGTCGGTATATGACTTTGACATTGACTGCTATATCTGTCAGAACGGCACATTCGGCGGCAATATCGGCAACACGGGACTTCCCCAGTTTAACGATGACGCATGGGAGAAGGTTGCGGCTACCGGACTGAAAGTATGGGCATTTGACGGCGAGCAGGACACCAACAACATAGAGACTGTTGCCCGATATAAGGAAGAACTGAAAAAAGCGGGCCGATCCGACGCCTGGATTGAAGAAAATGTCCGTCTCACCGGCTATACCTCCGACATTTTCTATGCATGGGGCGAGACCGATCACTCCGTAACCAGAATGAACGGCTGGTATTTTGATGATCAGGCATACTACGGGCCGGATCTTACCATCGATGAGAACGGAGAAATTCAGTACAACACGAAGCTGAAAGACGGCGACACGTATGTACTCCCGGCTAGAGGCAAGGCCGCCGACAGCAGTAAGAAGGGATATGAGTATAAAATTTATGATGATCTGTTCCATGACTGGGCACTGATTCCGGCTGAGCAGTAAAAGAAACGGAACGGAGGATGAGAAATCATGTCTAAGTTGAGCAGAAGGGGACTTGCGGCGATCATCGCCGCAGTCCTGATTACGGTCGGATTCTGTATGGCAAAGTACGCGGAATCCGGAGCGGGTATGGTGGACGTCAGACGAACGGAATTCATGACGTCCGATGGGCACAGAATGAGCGCAAAACTGTATATACCAGAGAATGCCACGGCGGATGATCCGGCTCCTGCCATTCTGGCTGCGCCGGGCGGAAACGCCAATCTGGAAAACCTGAGTGATCCATGCATTGAGCTGTCGAGAAGAGGCTTTGTGGTTATGGCTTTTGATCCATATACCATCGGCCGTTCCGATTCGGTGAGCGCTCCCGACAACGGAGCCAGAGAAGCGATGAAGTATATGAGGTCGCTTGCGTTTGTCGACAATGAAAATATCGGTGCATTCGGTCATTCCGCCGGCACCGGGAGAGCCAGATGGGCGGTTACCGACGACGGGGAGCAGAAACACGTCGCAGAAGGAATAAAGGCAGTGTTCTATCTGGCAGCGGGACAATTTGACCTGGAGGGCGTCAATCACGGAATATATATCGGCAGTTGGGATAATACGTATCCGGCGGGAGGCGCGCATCTTTCAGCAAGAGAGCTGGATACGGCGGAGAGTTTTACGACGGCACTCGGTGTAGATCGAATCGAATTTGGAAAATGGTACGGAGACCTGACCGAGGGCAATGCGAGAGTGTTCTACACCGGTAATTCCGGACATCCCAGCGCTCTGGTTTTGCCTCAGCCGATCCTGATCATGACGGACTTCTTCTCCCAGGCCCTTCATGCGCCGCTTCTGGAGGCAAAAGGACTGATCTATCCGTGGAAGGAGTTCGGAACCGCGCTGGGAATCATCGGTATTCTGATGATGATGTTTCCGGTGCTGTCCATTCTCTTTGATATGCCGTTTTTCGAGAGCGTGAAAAGACCGATGCCGGAACCGGTGTCCGGAGTGAATGCACCGTTCCTGTTTTACTGTATCATGCCGGCGGTCATTAACACCCTTCTGTGCAAGTGGGCAATATACAACGGGCAGAATTTTCTTGGAGGATTCAACAGAGTTCTTCGTATCAACAACACCAACGGATTTGTATTCTGGTTTGCCTGCAGCGCAATGCTGACGGTAGTAATTCTCGCGATCCGATTTCGATGGGACGGAACCATTGACAGAGAAAGGATCCTGACGCACGCAAAAACCACATGGCCCAATTTCTTCAAGTCGCTGCTTCTGGGAGTGATGGCGGTCGGAGTGGTGTTTGGACTTACTTATCTTGCAGAGGTTTTGTTCGGACTTGATCCAAGAATCTGGAAGGTTCAGCTGAACACGCTGGATGCGAGACGGATCGGTGTATTCCTGACGTATTTTCCGCTGTATCTGCTGTTTTTCGGCGTGTTTAATTTCAGCCAGACCATCGGCCTTAAGATAAAGGGACAGTCGGAAGGCCGGTTTACCTTCCTCGTATGGCTGACCAGCACCATTCCATCGGCGGCATTTCTGATCTATGCATACGGGAAACTGTGGATTACAGGTTACACCGCCATCACCAATGTTCAGATGTCCCGGGCCAACGGAACTCTGCTGAACACGATTTTAACCTATTTTATCACCTGTAAAGTCACGACCTTTTGCTATAAAAAGACCGGCGGTTATCACACCGGAGCGGTGATCAATGCCATACTCATGACCTGGACGGCAGTGGCGGCCGACATCATTCTTGCGGTATAACCGCGGTGTTGACGGCCGGGTTTTGTACCGCTTTGCATACTTGCAATTAACGCCCCTTTAATTTACAATGAAAAAAGAATTTTCACTTAAGTTATCAGATTCTTTTCTGATGAACCGGAGGGCATGAGATGTACAGACAGGCGCCAATGCGAAAACCGAACAGGAGATATATCCCGGTGGCAGCGGCGGCCTGTCTTTTTGCGCTTTCTGCGGCTCTTTACGGTTCATGGATCTTTTCTCCGAAGCAGCAGGCGGAGAGGGCGGTCCGGGAGTATTACACCTATTCTGCGGAAAAGCCCGTTCCGGATTTTCTCCGCGGGGAGGAAGGCGCTCAGCGAGTGTTCGTCCGCGGGGTGGAACTGGAGGAGGATCCGTCTTCTGACGGCACGGAGACGGGCCAAGAGTCATCCTACCGGTATCGGGCCGAATATACGGTGGCGCTGGAAAAGGGAAATCACACGGTGACGCCGCTGATTGAGAAAACCGCATCCGGACGTGTTGTGACGGGAGAGAATCGGAAACAGTGGACGGTGGCGGAAATGCTGCCGGCTGAAATATCGTGAAATATGGAATGATCTGTTTCGTGAAATGCGGAACGGCATGTTTCCGGAATGAAAAGGGGGAAAACCATGAAATCTCTGGAAGAGAGATATCTGTACCGTCTTGCGGAATTGTATCCGACGATTGCGTCCGTCTCGACGGAAATCATCAATCTGAATTCGATACTGAACCTTCCGAAGGGAACCGAGAACTTCCTGACGGATGTTCACGGAGAATATGAGGCGTTCAATCATGTGCTGAAGAACGGCTCCGGATCGGTTCGGCGCAAGATCGACGACGTGTTCGGCAACACACTCAGCAAGAACGATAAACAGTCGCTGGCGACGCTGATCTATTATCCTGCGGAGAAAATGCGCCTGATTCTTCAGAATGAGCCGAATCCGGATGACTGGTTCAAGATCACGCTCTACCGGCTGATCGCCATCGCCAGACGATCCACCAGCAAATACACCAGAAGCAAGGTGAGAAAGGCTCTCCCGAAGGAATTTGCCTATATCATGGAAGAGCTTCTTTCCGAGCAGAGCGGCGTTATGGATAAAGAAGATTACTATGACGCGATCATTTCCACGATCATCAAGGTCAAGAGAGCGAGAGAGTTCATCATCGCGCTGAGCGAGCTGATCCAGCGTCTGGTCATCGATCATCTTCATCTTGTGGGAGATATCTATGACCGAGGCCCGGGCCCGCATATCATCATGGACAAACTGATGAACTATCACTCCGTCGACATTCAGTGGGGAAACCACGATGTGCTCTGGATGGGGGCGGCGGCCGGTCAGGTCGGATGCATCTGCAACGTCATTCGAATCTGCGCGCGTTACGGCAACATGGACATCCTTGAGGACGGCTACGGCATCAATATGCTGCCGCTGGCGACGTACGCGAATACTTATTATTCGGATGATCCGTGCAAGTGTTTTGCCCTGAAGGCGGACAATACGAATAATCCGCAGGAACATGATCTCAATCAGCGGATTCACAAGGCGGTATCCATTCTGCAGTGGAAGGCGGAGGGACAGATCATCAAACGCCATCCGGAATTCCATATGGATGACCGGAACCTTCTTCACCGCGTGAATTTTGAGGACGGAACCATCGAGTATGAGGGCAGGAAGCTGAAAATGCTGGACTGCCGTTTTCCGACCGTGGATCCGAAGGATCCGTACGCATTTACCGATGAGGAGAAGGACATCATCGATCGTCTGGTGCATGCGTTCCGCGGCTGCGATAAACTTCAGCAGCACATGAAGTTCCTTCTGGCAAAGGGTTCCCTCTACAAGGTTTACAACGGCAATCTCCTGTATCACGGATGCGTTCCGCTGAATCCGGACGGTTCCTTTATGGTGGTGGAGATTGCCGGACAGCGGTATAAGGGAAAAGCACTCTATGATGTGCTGGAAAATTATATCCGCAAGGGTTTTGTCGCCGGCACGAAGGAAGAGCGGGAGCTTGGCCGGGATCTGATGTGGTGGATCTGGCTGAATCCGGGATCTCCGCTGTTCGGAAAGACAAAGATGGCTACCTTTGAGCGGTATTATCTCGCGGAGAAGGACACGCACGAGGAGAAGAAGAACCCGTATTATAAGCTCTACGAGAAGGAAGAAGTGGTGGATATGATCCTGCGCGAATTCGGACTGGATCCGGCGGGAGCGCATATCATCAACGGCCATGTTCCGGTCAAGACGATGAAGGGGGAGAGTCCGATCAAGTGCGGCGGAAAGCTTCTCGTCATCGACGGCGGATTCTCCAAGGCATATCAGAAGGAGACCGGAATTGCCGGATATACACTGATCTACAATTCCTACGGACTGATCCTTGCGGCGCACGATCCGTTTGAATCGACGGAGGCGGCGATCGCCAATGAGAGCGACATCCATTCGGACCGCCGGATCGTGGCGAGGGTGGATCACCGTCAGCGCGTGAGCGATACCGATATAGGACGGGATCTGAAGGACAAGATAAAAGATCTGGAAGAACTGCTTGCGGCATACCGGAGCGGCGCAATTCCGGAGCGGTATACAATGAAATAACAGTAATAAAAAAACAGGCACATCACAGAAATCTGCGTTGTGCCTGTTTTTCGTTCTTTTTTTGAGACGGATGAACGAATCATCCGCCTCGAAATCTCACAACAAACCGTTGCTCAATTACTTGATGTAATCTACAGCAGCCTGGCCTGCGATACGTCCCATAACGGTGAAGTCGGATACTGCGGTTCCGCCGAGACGGTTGCCGCCGTGGATTCCGCCGGTTACCTCACCAGCAGCGAAGAGACCGGAGATGGTCTTGCTGTTGGTATCCAGAACCTCCGTGTTGGTGTTGATTTTTACACCGCCCATGGTGTGGTGGATTCCCGGAGCAACAAGGATTGCGTAGAACGGAGCCTTGGACAGATCATTCTCGTTGGAGAAGGAAGTACGTCCGAACTCTTCGTCCTTGCGGTCTGCATAGATCTTTGCCCAGCTCTCCATGGTCTTTGTGAAGTTCTCAGCCGGAACGTTCATTGCCTTTGCGAGCTCCTCAAAGGTCTGGCCGGTGACCGCATAGCCTGCATCCACATAACCCTGATATACAGCGGAGCCGTCCATCATTGCCTGGTCAAGGATCAGCCATACAGAACCGTCTTTCTGCTCCATCTCGGCAGCAGATACCTTGTCTCTGGTGGAAACTTCATCGTAGAAACGGTTTCCGTCCTTATTTACAAGGATCGCACCGTCGCCGCGAACGCCCTCGGTGATCAGGTGAGCATTGCCCTTTTCGTCCACGTGAACGGTCGGGTGAATCTGGATCTGATCCATATCGACAAGAGCAGCACCGGCATCCTCAGCCATCTTGATACCCTGTCCGAGAGCACCATCCGCATTGGTGGTAACAAAGCCCTTCAGGTCCGGACGATATTTCTCAACCATCTCTGCATTTGCACCGAAGCCGCCGGAAGCGAGAATAACTGCCTTTGCGTTTACGGTGATGGTGTTGCCGCTGGTTCCCTTACCCTCAACGCCGACAGCAGCGCCGTCTTTCATGAGGATCTTCTCAGCAGTGGTGTTGTAGAATACTTTTACGCCGCGGTCTTCTACGTTCTTGGTAAGGATCGGAACGATGTAAGCTCCGACTGCAGTGGTCTTGCCCTCTGCATTGACCGGACGGTGGATTCTCTTGACGGAAGCGCCGCCTGCTGCACCTACGGAGCTGAGATCAGCGCCGTGATCGTGGAGCCACTGGATGGAATCCGCAGAGTTTTTGGTCAGAGTCATGACAAGTTCCGGATCGTTGGTGCCGTGTCCGCCGATCATGGTATCGAGAGCCATCAGCTCAGCGGTATCGAAGTAACCTTCCGGTTTTGCCTGATAAGCATCCCACTGTTCCTGAACTGTAGCAGCGAGTTTTGTGATTGCCTCGTTATCGGCAAAATCCTTCTTTGCCTTCTCGAGAGTTGCGTTTACGCCTGCCTCCTCGGTGAACTTGTTCTTAGTCTGCTCCGGAGTCGCAGCGGCATTCATACCGCCGGTAGCGCGAACAGAGTTTCCGCCGCCCATGGCCTGGGACTCAAGGATGACAACGCTCTTTCCTGCATCGGCAGCAGTGATGGCAGCAGTCATACCGGCACCGCCCATACCGATGATGGCAACGTCTGCATCAACCGTCTCATCCTGAGCCGGAGCTGCTTCGCCTGCTGCCTTGGACTGGAGATCTTCCGGCTTCATGCCTGCTGATGCGAGAGCGGCAACCGCAGCAGCCTTGATCGCATCGGAAGTGATCGTAGCGCCGGAAATGCCGTCGACCTCAACAGAGTTTGCGGAAACCATGGCACCCGGCAGTTCGTCGATCGCCTTTGTTCCGATTCCCTGTGTCTCGCCCGGGCCTTCTACTTTGACATCGGTGATAACACCGTCTTTCAGCGTTAAGCTTACCTTTACCGGGTTGCTCTCGCCGGCCATACCTGCCGCGGAGCCCTCAAATGTGCCGGAAACACCTGCTGCGGATGCTTCTGCAGCGGCAGCGGTAGTAGCTGCTGCTCCGGACTTACTGCAGCCGGTCAGAGAGGCAAACAGTAAGGTGCCGGCAGCTGCAAGTGCAAGACCGGACTTTGTCATGAAGTTCTTTCTCATACTTCCTCCTAAAAGATTGTTGAAAATTTATCGAACTTATTATAGCAAAGGAAACTCTCATGATGGTATGAAATTTTTTCATGATTATGTGCCGGAAAAGGTGCTATTATATATAGTTGGGCATTTATTTATTCAAATGATGCAAAAAATGCGGAAGTCAGCATCGGGTTTGGCTGTTTTGTATAAAAATGCATTATACTGAATGGGTGGAGGAAATAATTATGAGATCGACAGCCAGGGACCTGACTGAAGGAAATATTCTGAAACAGATACTGATGTTTGCGCTTCCGCTGATGTTCGGCAATATTTTTCAGATGCTGTACAATACAGTGGATTCGATTGTAGTCGGACAGTTTGTCGGCACGGAGGCGCTTGCCGCCGTCGGTTCAACGACGATGATTACCAACATGGCCGTCTTTTTCTTCAACGGATTTTCGGTGGGAGCGGGGGTTGTCATCGGACGGTATTTCGGCGCAAAAGATATGAAAAAACTTCATCTCGCCATTGAAACGACGATGGCGTCGACCTTTCTTTTATGCGTCCTGTTTACCGTCGGCTTTATCTCAGCGGTGGATTTTATGCTGAAGTTCATGGACACGCCGGCGGACGTCTTTCATGAGGCGGCTGTTTACCTGAGAATCTACTTCGGAGGAATCTCGGGACTTCTGATTTATAATATCGGAAGCGGCATTCTCCGTGCGGTGGGAGATACGACCCGGCCGCTGATGTTTCTGATCCTGACGAGCGTGATGAATATCATTCTGGACCTTTTGTTTGTCATTCCGCTTCACATGGGTATCGCAGGGGTGGCGTACGCGACCATTCTCTCCCAGTTTATCTCCGCGGCTCTGACCCTTCTTCTGCTGATCCGCACACATGACATTTACCGGCTCGTGATCCGCGATCTGACGCTTGACCGCGCCCGTCTGAGAGAGATCTTTTCCATCGGCCTTCCCAACGGGATTCAGTCGGTGATTACGGCATTTTCCAACGTGTTTGTGCAGTCGTATATCAATTTCTTCGGATCCATCGCCATGGCCGGATGGGGCTGCTACAATAAAATCGATCAGTTTATCATGCTGCCGATGGCCAGCGTCGCGATGGCGGCGACCACCTTTGTCAGCCAGAATGTGGGCGCAAAAAAATTCCGGAGAGCCGATGAAGGCACACGGACTTCGATTATGCTCACCCTGTCCATCACCGGCATGATCGCGCTTATGATCTGGATCTTTGCGGAGAGAACCATCAGCATGTTTACGCAGGACGAGGGCGTCATCGCCTTCGGCACGTTTGCGCTTCGGCAGAATGTGTTCTTTCTGATGTTCAACTCCGTCAATCAGGTGCTTGCGGCGGCCATGAGAGGGCGCGGTGATTCGACGGGACCGATGATGATCATGCTGATCACCTTTGTCCTGTTCCGTCAGATCTATCTGTTTGTGGTGACGAGATATATTGCCAATATCCCGTCTCTGGTGGCATTCGGTTATCCCTTCGGCTGGATTACCTGCTGCATTCTGGAGGTGCTGTATTTCTGGATCCGGCATGGAAGAAGGGGAGAGAGTGCCGAATGAATTCCGGAGAATCCCGGCAGGACTGCCGGTATACTGTTTTCGTTTCATAGGACATTTCTCCGAAATTCCCTATGAAACAAAAACGCTCCGCGGACTTTGTTCTAAAAAAACGGGAGGAAAGACGTTTGCTTTCCTCCCGTTTTTCTATCCGTATTCACATATCATTTCGGCTCTCCGGCGGAAATCCGAGGGACAGCCGCCGGTTGCCGGTGAATTGCCAGGTTGCCGGTAAATTACTTTGTGCCAAAGATACGGTCGCCGGCATCGCCCAGACCCGGGCAGATGTAAGCGTTCTCGTTCAGGCATCTGTCTACATGACCAACGTAGATCTGAACATCCGGATGAGCCTCGTGAAGTCTCTTCAGACCTTCCGGAGCAGCAATGATAGCCATGAACTTGATCTTCTTTCCGCCGTGGTTCTTGATCATGGTGATCGCATCGGCAGCGGAACCGCCGGTTGCAAGCATCGGATCGGTGACTACGATGGTACGCTGCTCAATCGGATTCGGCAGCTTGCAGTAATACTCGTGCGGCTCATGAGTCTCCGGATCGCGGTAAAGACCGATGTGGCCAACCTTTGCGGACGGAACGAGAGCGAGGATACCGCCGGTCATTCCGAGACCAGCGCGCAGGATCGGTACAACCGCCAGCTTCTTGCCGGCAAGCATCGGAGTCATGCATGTCTCGATCGGAGTCTCGATCTCCTTATCTTCAACCGGAAGATCGCGGAGAGCCTCGTAGCCCATCAGCATTGCAATTTCCTCAATCAGAGAACGGAACTCCTGTGTTCCGGTAGCCTTATCGCGAAGAAGGGAGATTTTGTGCTGCAGCAGCGGGTGATCCAGAATTGTTACGTTAGTCATTGATTTACTCCTTTTTCTATATTGATCATTGGCAGTGTAAAACCGGCATCGGCCGGATAATATCCCATAACCTTACACATTATACAATAATTCTTCGTGAAATAACAGTGGTAGGGAATCGGAACGAAAAATTTGCAATCCTTGTATTCTTTGTATAAGAATTTTGTATATAATGAGTTATAGGCGGTTCTGTTGTCACAACAGTGAATCAAAAATTGATTTCGATCAAGAGATTTCGGGCGAAATCGTGGTATGAATAGGCAGTGTGAGATTACATGCAAGTCTTTGATGACAAAAGAACATCACAGAACACAGAAAAGGAGAAAATCATGGAAATGATTTCGATTGAGCAGGAACTGCGGAATAACTCTTACCCGGGCAGAGGAATCATCCTCGGAATGACGCCGGATGGCAGACATGCGGCAGCGGCATATTTCATCATGGGCAGAAGCTCCAACAGCCGCAACCGTGTATTTGTTGAGGACGGCGAGGGACATTTTATCAGCACCTATCAGCATGACGGGAATCCGCTTCCGAGTTTTGAGGGCGAGCCGAAGCGCATCGCCGTTCCGGATGATATCGATGCCTTTGCGGAGCTTCTGTGGAAGAGTCTCAACGAGGAGAACAAAGTCTCCCTGTTTGTCCGCTATATTAACATCGAAAACGGAACTTATGAGACACGCATTATAAATAAGAATAAATGAGGGCACAAACGATGAATGAAATTGCTTTAAAATACGGATGCAACCCGAATCAGAAACCGTCCCGCATCTTTATGGAAAATGGCGGCGATCTTCCGGTTACCGTTCTCAGCGGCAGACCGGGATATATCAATTTTCTGGATGCGCTGAACGGCTGGCAGCTGGTCAAAGAGCTGAAAGAGGCGACCGGTCTTCCGGCAGCGACATCCTTTAAACATGTTTCTCCGGCCGGCGCGGCAGTCGGACTTCCGCTCTCGGATACGCTGAAAAAGATTTACTGGGTGGATGATCAGGGCGACCTTTCTCCGCTTGCCTGTGCCTATGCACGTGCGAGAGGAGCGGACCGCATGTCTTCTTTTGGCGATTTTATCGCGCTTTCGGACCCGTGTGATGCCGCCACGGCAAAACTGATCAAGCGTGAGGTTTCGGACGGTGTCATTGCCCCGGGATATGAGCCGGAGGCGCTGGAGATCCTGAATGCGAAGAAGAACGGCAATTATAACGTGATTCAGATTGATTCTTCCTATGTCCCGGAGGCAATCGAGCGGAAGCAGGTGTTCGGCGTGACCTTTGAACAGGGACGCCAGAATTTCCATATCGGCGAGGAACTGCTGGAAAATATCGTCACGAAGAACCATGAGATTCCGGACAGCGCAAAGACCGATATGATCATTTCCCTGATTGTTCTGAAATACACCCAGTCCAACTCGGTGTGCTATGTGAAGGACGGACAGGCCATCGGCATCGGCGCGGGTCAGCAGTCGAGAATTCACTGCACGAGACTGGCTGGACAGAAGGCGGACAACTGGTGGAAGCGTCAGTCTCCGCAGGTGCTGGGCCTTCAGTTTGTGGACGGCATCAAGCGTGCCGACCGCGACAATGCGATCGACCTCTACATCGGGGATGAGTACGAGGATGTGCTTGCAGACGGCGCATGGGAGAAGATCTTCAAGGTAAAGCCGGAGGTGTTCACAAAGGAAGAGCAGAGAGCATGGCTGGATCAGCTGAAGGATGTCACCCTCGGATCCGACGCGTTCTTCCCGTTCGGAGACAATATCGAGAGAGCACACAAGTCCGGCGTTCAGTATGTGGCGGAACCGGGCGGCTCGATCCGTGACGATCATGTCATCGAGACGGCGGACAAGTATGGAATGGTGATCGCGTTCACCGGAATGAGACTGTTCCATCACTGAGCCGAGGTTATGACCGTCCGTTCTGACGGCTGACGGATCGTGACCGACGGAGAAAAAAATGAAATCAGAAGGTGCGGTTGACGGATCTCTCTAAGAGCCTGGGAGCCGGGAAGCAGACGGCGCCTTCTGTTTTTTTTCGGCAGACGGAGAAAAAGTAAGCCGCGCCGGTCGGAGGTCGGGCCCGCTCGGGGAAGCGACGATTATTCGAAGAACCGGGCACCGCCCAATACGGTACATACGTTCCTTGTCTGTGCTGTAAGAATTATTGGTTGCAATTTATACACAATTTTAGTAAAATGTTTCTCGTGACACGAAGCGCCGGCGTGTCGGAATGGCAGACGAGGGAGACTCAAAATCTCTTGTTGGAAACAACGTGCGGGTTCGAGTCCCGCCGCCGGCATCCTTGGCAGGGGCAATACGGACCGCTCAGCTGTGAGATATTCTCATGGCTGGGCGGTTTTTCCTTATATGAGCTGTCATTACAACAGCAACTGACGTTAGCATATCAAGAAGTGCGTGATTGCAATGTCTATAGCAGTAATTTCGGCCTTTCATTAAGTGAAACGGAATTTGTTCGATTGTTCTTGAAATAGTACAAAATTTAAAATATAATACTAAAAGAAGACAGAAAACTTCACGCAGTTCACGAAGGAAATATCACCAATGAAGTTGCGTGTTCATTTTTCGGAATCACCGGGAAATGTTCCGCAGGAAAAACGCTGAATGGAGAGAATCTGCTGACTGAAATCAGGAAAGGAGCAATACCATGAACATCACATCGTTTAACCCGCTGATTATTACCGATAAGGCTGATGAAGTGATCGCGTTGTTTGAAGCACTGGGCTTTGAGAAACGTCACACAAAAACCGGTATTGACGACAAGGCCTTTACCAGCGTTCGAATGAGATACACCAATGAAGAAGGAAAGGTATTTCACGTCGATGTGACGTCGGCAGACGTTCCGCAGACGATAACATCGATCCGCATGAATGTCAGTGACTTCGATGAAACATATGAAATGCTGAAAGCAAAGGGATTTACGAACGTGCAGGGTGACAAGATCACCGATACCGGATCTTCGGTGGCAACCATGATGGTTTCCCCAACCGGATATACCATCTCCGTTGCCAAGCACATCAAAAAGGACGAATAAGACCACAGGATTATTGTCCGGAGGATGAACGGAAGAAGGCAGAAAAAGGAGTCTGCCGGATCCGTGTCGGAATGAAACACGCGAGGAATTGTCTCGGGCCTTCTATGATTTCAAATCATAGAAGGCCTGATTTGTGTCCGGCGCGGCAGTCAAAGCTGTGATTGGAGCTGCCGTCAGAAGCGGGGAGCTGCCGTCAGAGCCGTGGAGTTGCCGTCAGACCGGGGAGAAGTGAAAGACAAAACCGAGGTCGGAGTATCAGTCAGGGTTGTCCCGCCGCGATGGACAAATGCTCCGGAAGAAGGTAAAATAAAATCTTGCATCAGGGAAAAGCGGATCAATGCGCTTCCTCAGAATGATGTTTGATTGATACATTCCAGACATTCGGAAAACGGAGAAACGATGACAGACGAACTTTTGAACCGGAAAACCTATCGGACCGACATCGGACCGATGTGCATGTCGCTGAACGAGCACGCGCGGTATCTGGCCCTTCGCGCGGAAGAAACTCCCCGGGCCAAGGCCGCACGACTGAAGCCATATCGGCTTGTCAAAGCCGTGGTGTTCGATATGGACGGCGTGATCTTTGATTCGGAGCGTCTTGTTCTGAATAGCTGGAAAATGGTGGCGGATCGCGAAAACATCCCGGAGATTGAGGAAACTGTCCGGAAGTGTCTCGGCACGAACCGGGAAGTGTCCCGAAGAATTTTTCTCGAAGCCTATGGAGAAGACTTTCCATATGATACACTGAAACAGGAGGCGGCCGGGATCTACCACCGGATGGCCGACGGCGGAAAGCTTCCGCTCATGCGCGGTGTGAGAGAACTCCTTGGGTTTCTGAGGGAGGAAAAGCGGAAGATTGCGCTGGCATCCTCCACCAGAGAAGAGGTGGTTGTCGCGGAACTTCGCGATGCGGGACTGCTGGAGTTCTTCGATGAGGTGGTATGCGGCGACATGCTGCAGCGCAGCAAACCGGAGCCGGATATTTATCTCATGGCCTGCGAGCGGATCGGCGTTGATCCGAAGGAGGCATATGCGGTGGAGGATTCCTATAACGGAATCCGTTCAGCGTATGCGGCCGGGATGCATCCGGTCATGGTTCCGGACATGATGCCGCCGACGGAAGAGATGGAAGAAAAAAGTGAGATTATCCTGACTTCTCTGGAAGAATTGCAGGATTATTTCCGGGTGCTGTTTGCATAAATTCAGGCAGTCAGTGCCGGGACAAAACCAAAAGGGGAGAGCGGATGGAACCGTTCCCGGCAAAAAACTGTACAACGGATGAACTGGCCTTTTTCGGCGGAGGTATCGGATGACTCATATTATGACAAGAGATTCTGTGGAAAAACTCAGCTGCGCGGAGGAGGAACGCCTTGTGGAACCTTACATCCGCGATCAGCTCCGGGGCGCAAAGCTTTCCGCATTTCTCAAACATCTCGACTCCTGTGAGTCCTGTCGGGAGGAACTGGAAATATATTATATGATCGATACCGGTCTGAAACAGCTGGACCGCTCCGGCGATCTCGGACCGATGAATATCGCCGGGAGCCTGAAACAGAAAGTGGCTGCGTCCCATGCGAAAATGCATTTTCTCAGGAATCTGTATATCGGAAGCGTCGCCGTCTACACACTGACGGTGATGGCGATCGTGATGACGATGCTTCTGCAGATTCGGGTTTGGATCTTTAAGTGAGGTGTACTTTGGATAAAATACTTCTGATCGACGGACATAGTATTATGAACCGCGCGTTCTACGGCGTTCCGGAACTGACCAATTCCAAGGGGCTGCATACCAATGCGGTGTACGGTTTCCTGAATATCATGCTGAAGGTGATCGAGGAGGAACAGGCGGATCACCTGGCGGTGGCGTTTGATCTGTCCGCGCCGACATTTCGCCATAAAATGTTCTCCGAATATAAGGGGACCAGAAAGCCGATGCCGGAGGAACTTCGGGAGCAGATCCCGGTGATCAAGGATGTCCTGAAGGCGATGAATATTCCGATTCTTTCGATGGAAGGGTTTGAGGCGGATGATATTCTCGGAACGGTCGCGAAGCGAATGCAGGCGGAAGGAAAAGAAGTTTCCATCCTCTCGGGAGACCGGGATCTTCTGCAGCTCTCCGACGAGCACATCAAGATCTGCCTGCCGAAGACCGTAAAGCGTGTGACGGAAGTGCATTACTACTATCCGGAGGATGTAAAGAGAGAGTACGGAATCGCCCCGATCGAGGTCATTGACCTGAAGGCTCTTATGGGTGATTCGTCCGATAATATCCCGGGTGTGCCGTCGGTGGGCGAGAAGACGGCGACGGCAATTATCAGCGCCTATCATACCATCGAAGAAGCGTATGAGCATGTGGATGAGCTGAAGCCGCCGCGTGCACAGAAGGCGCTGCGGGAACACTGGGATATGGCCGTGATGAGCAAACAGCTTGCCACGATCAACATTCATGTGGAGATTCCGTTCTCGTTTGAAGACGCGCATGTGGGCAATATGTTCAGCCCGGAAGGATATCAGTGGATGAAAGACCTCGAGTTCCGCGCGCTTGCACAGCGTTTTGCGGGCGCGGATGCGGGGGAGACGGAACCTTCTGTGACATTTACGGCAGTGACGGAACGGAAGAAGGCGGATGATCTTTTTGCAAAGGCAAAAAAGGCTTCATCGGCCGGCATTCAGCTTGAGATTGCGGACGGACAGATTCTTGCCTGCGGACTTGCCTTTGGTCTGGAAGAGGCGTTCGTTCTGGTCGCGGAGCAGGAAAAACAGGAAGAGGAGACCTGCACCCAGCTCGAGATGTTCCCGGAGCTTTCGGGACGCAATGCCGATCCGGATAAACCGGCATCGGATGGCCGGGACAATGCGCTGAATGCACGGTATCTTGCGGAAAAAGCGGAGGAGCTCTTCCGCGTTCATCCGAAACTGACCGTGATGGATCTGAAGGGACAGCTTCCTTTTCTGAAGAATACGGACCGGACGGTCGTGGACGGCGGACGCAATGACGGCGGAAACCGCGCGGTGATGGATGCCGGAATCGCGGGATATCTTCTGAACCCGCTGAAGGACACATACGGCTATGACGATATCGCCAGAGATTACCTTGGAATGACCATTCCGGCAAAAGAGGAACTTCTCGGAAAATGCACCCTTGCGCAGGCGCTTTCCGGAATCGCGGAAACCGGCAGAAAATCAAAGAAAGAAAGCGATGGGGATACAGCCCCGGAGGAGCTTCGGAAGAAGGCTTTCGAGGTAATCGGCTATGATGCTTATATCGCCTGGAAGTCGAGAGAGGTGCTCGAAGACAAGATGCGGGAGACCGGCATGCTCGATCTTTTCTATGATATCGAGATGCCGACGGTATATACGCTTTATCATATGGAAGAAGAGGGAATTATCGTTCTTCCGGAGGAACTGAAAGCGTATGCCGCAAAACTTCAGGTGCGGATCGATGAACTGGAAAAGGAGATTTATGCCGAGACCGGCCGCGAGTTTAATATCAATTCACCGAAACAGCTTGGCGAGATTCTGTTCGGCGAGATGAATCTCCCGGGCGGAAAGAAGACGAAGACCGGTTATTCCACCGCGGCGGCGGTTCTCGACAAACTCGCGCCGGATTATCCCTTTGTCCAGAAGGTTCTGGACTACCGCCAGTATACCAAGCTGAAATCGACCTATGCGGAAGGACTCCAGCAGTACATCCGCGAGGACGGCAGGATTCACGGCACGTTTAACCAGACGATCACGGCGACCGGACGAATCAGCAGCACGGAGCCGAATCTCCAGAATATTCCGGTTCGCATGGAACTCGGACGGGAACTGCGAAAACTCTTTGTACCGCAGGAAGGCTGCATTTTTACCGATGCGGATTATTCCCAGATCGAGCTCCGCGTTCTGGCGGGCATGTCGGGGGATGAGAATCTGATCGCAGCGTACCGTGATGCGGAAGACATTCATGCCATCACGGCATCCCAGGTCTTCCATGTTCCGCTTTCCGAGGTGACGCCGGAGCTCCGGCGCAACGCGAAAGCCGTAAATTTCGGTATCGTCTACGGCATCAGCAATTTCGGCCTCAGCAACAACCTCAGCATCTCCAGACAGGAGGCTGCCGGGTACATTGAGCGGTATTTTGAGGCATACCCGGGCGTAAAGCAGTTTATCGACCGTCTGGTCAGCGATGCGAAGGAAAAACACTATTCGGAGACGCTGTTCGGCAGAAGACGCCCGATTCCGGAGCTGGAGAGCGGCAATTTCATGCAGCGCCAGTTCGGTGAGCGTGTGGCGATGAACGCCCCCATTCAGGGGACGGCGGCCGATATCATCAAGATTGCAATGATCCGCGTCGACCGGAGACTTCGCAGGGAGGGACTGAAGTCGCGTCTGGTTCTCCAGATCCACGATGAACTTCTGATTGAGACCAGGAAAGACGAGGCGGAAGCGGTGCGGAACATTCTTTCCGAGGAAATGAAGCATGCGGCTGATCTTCCGGTATCGCTGGAGATCAGCATGTCCGAGGGACAGTCCTGGTTTGAGACGAAGTAACGCTTCTGTAAAAAAGAGATAAGCATAACCATGAACAGCGGCATGAGGCGATAACGCTTCGTGCTGCTGTTTTTTTGTGTGATGACGGCGATTTCAGCAAAAATAATTGCTTGAAAGGAACTGCATGTATTGCCTTGCAAGGGAAGCAATCTTCTTTTGTAAAGTAGCTGATTTGACAGGAAAGAATTGAATATTTGATAGGAGTTTAGAAAGTAAGGACCACTACCAATGAACGTTTCCATAATTGTTAGAACAAAAATCTAACGCATGGAGGTCATTACATGGTAGTGGTCCTTGATTATCTCGGATTCTTAGGAATTAGCTTGTTCGTCCTGAGGCGTGACTCAATATCGAGAGCGATCTACGAACGCTTTCCCAGAGATTAAGCGCATACCCATTTTTAAGGTCTTCGTGTTACGAAAAAAATGCCGAGAGATCCATTTATGGTTATTTCTCCACTTTTATAATAATATGATCAAAGCTGTCGTAGTTTATGGTTAAGAATACATCTCCGCCATGGAAAAAGTTCCGTTCCCACGTAGCTTTAAACTGTTTATCATTACTAACAACATCTGTAGTAAATCCCTTTTCCTTGCATTTCATGATATAGTCCTCAATTTCGCTCTTCGTCAAGCCATAAACCGTTGCTTCAAAAGATTTATTTTCATCTTTTGTTAAGAAGCCGTAAACTGTTCCTCCTATTCCATCCATTTCAGGAAGCACTGAAGTCATGCTTGGGGTTGTCCACTCAAATGTGCTACATATTACCGAGGCTTCTAGACAGTTTGAATTCCGAGCCACAATTAAGTTGCTTTCATTTGTGGCTCTAAAAAAAGCGGTATTGCTAAATATATTGCAACGATATCCTGATTCTTGGCATTGTTTTGTGTAAGCCTCGAAACGTGTTGAAGATACTTTGTCGAATGAAACAGTATTTCGATTTTCTTCGTTTATTAATACTTTGCCACCGCTCTCATATATTTGTGGAAAAACCTCTGAAAGTAATAATTCAGACCAATCAAAGCTTTTCTGGAAATCTATGGTCACCTCATCTGCATCACAGAAAACAGATAACCTCATTCCGTCTTTGTTGTATCCAATAAAACTGTTTTTGCTTTGAATAACATTTTTGTTGTAACCGAATTCTACGCAACTATCAATGTATTCGTTTATGTAACTGTCTTCGGAATACTTAAGAGTTACATTAAAAGCTTCATCTGTATTGATATGAGTTATTCCGGAATAAAAATATCCGGTGGGAATACAATTTGATAAGAACAGGCTATTCCATGCAAATGGGGGAACTATAGTGGTTTCAATATACTTGTCTCCTTGGACTATTTTGGCAAAATATCCACCTTGGTTAAATGCTTTATAACTTCGTCCATGATCTTCGCTTTCTATAGTGAAGCCTTTTTTCTTTATTTTGTCTATCCAAGAACCATAGTCTTTATCGGACTCATACTCGAATCCAAATTGCAAGAGGTCGCTAGTATCGCTGTACAGGACACCATTGATTGGGTCAAATTTCGGAACATACTTCGATAATACTCCAAGGTTATCCCATTCAATATATTTTCCATATTTTAACTCCGTGATTTTTTCCTTATAGTTGATTCTGCACATGAAGTATACAGAACCAGCAGTCATAAAAAGGCTCAGAATAAGAAAAAGAATACTCCCTGACGAACGAAAAAATCTTACTATTCTGAATCCAGCCAACACTGACGAAAGACATAATAAAATGGCAAGGATGCTCAAGACCATCGCAATGGGGCTTCCAAATATTTTCGCTAACGCAAAGATTATTATAAGAATAACTATTAAGGCAATGTCTATTTCCAATACTTGGGATTTTTGAAATGATTTACGTATCTCTTTTATTGAGGTGTTCATTTTTTCAGCCGCCACAGTTTTGGTTAGAAAGTTATCTACCGCTGTAATTCTTCCATATACTTCTTCTATACGTTGATCAGAGATACCGAGCGCTTTAGCCCTTTCATAACAGTCGTCAGCTAAAACTTTATAGGCTTTTGCAAGTTTCAGTTCATCTTCCTGCAATTCACCATCACCGTTTTTGTCATAGTTTACTATCTGCTTATTAGCAAGAATAAGAAATTCCAAAATATCTTCTTTGGTATTTTGGATGTGATAGTTCTCTATGAATGAGGTTTTTTCGTCTATTTCGGATTTCTTGTTTAACTCTTTGATAAAGTCATTTATTGAATTGGTGGTGTTATTTTCTCTTATTTCAAAACCGCAGGCAGGACAGAAAGCACAAAACGATTCCAGATGAGCCCCACAGTTTGGACATTTATAGATTTTCCCAAGGAATTGTATTTCTCGTTCTTCAGCCATTTTGACCTCTTAATATAATAAAAAAATATTTGATGTAGGTGCCTTGATATGAAACAAATGCTTTATTTGTTCTCAGTTGGAATCGGGGGCATTTCGGTACCGTTACCTGTATTAGTTCCATTATTAAAAAGACCGAACAGGGCAGGAACGTCCCCGGCTTTAATCCAATTTACCATTCCTGATTTCCATACCAGTGTTTCTTTATTTATTTCGCCTGCTCCAATCATTTTAGCAAGTGTGATTAAATCATAAGGGCCAGTTGCCTGTCCATTAACTGCTACATTGTAACAAACTGAAGAAATATTGGACGGATTTGTATTTCCAGGCATTTTGGAACTGTTCATTTGAGACATGGCACTATTCATTGTATTGGCAAGATTTTGACCAACAACGCTGCCTAATGTCATACTTGCCATTATTGAGGCCATATTTACACCATTGTCTGAGCATGAGCTTCCACCAAGATTTATATCGCCGGCGCCGTTCGAACCCATCTGACCTAAAGCATTTGCGCCTGCAATACCAACATCTGCCTGTTTCTCAGTCTGGAAAGCATCCATATTTGCGCTTTGAGTTTGTTTATGCCGAGCATATTGATCTTCTTCACGCTGTATTCTTAATGTTTCCTCAAGGTTTTCAATTTCTATTTGCTGCATATCACGAATGTTTTTAACTTTTGCCTCTTTTTCAGCATTAAGGGTAGCAATAGTGACATCCTTTGTGACTTCCATCAACTGTTTGTAGCCGAGACTTGTTTTATCAATCTCAATATTACTAATATCTAAATCGGATACTTCGATTCCAAATGATTCCCTGAATCTTTCGGTAATGACATATTCAATCTCATCGTTTATCTGTGCAATTTTACTTTCAATTTGAATCAGGGGAATATCATTCTTTGCAGGTGCGTTGATAACGATATCTTTAATATATCTATTGACAGCATTTCTGATTTCACTTTGCAGATTCTCAAGTTTAAAATCAATCAAACGATGCAATTTGATAAACTCTTTATAGTTACTTATCCTAAAAGTGATAGTTCCGTGAACAGCAACGGGGGTGCAGAAATCGGTAAATCTAGGATCATAAACATCGAAATAAGGAACGGCAAATTTCGTCTGAATGATTTTGGCGAGGTTAATAAAATAAATCTCAGCCTGAAAAGGCGAAACACCATCAAATGCTAGTCCGTAAATACTTGCTAAAACAGGAAAATTAGATGTCTTTATAGTCTGATCAAACGGTCCTTCGATATAATCTTGCATTAATCCATTCTTCTGCTTATATACAAAGACAGCTACTTCTCCGTCCTTGACTCGTAAGTGTGAATTCCAACGGATTTCATTTTCTCTGTTGTTAGAGCCAGCAGGTGCGTCTGCCGGATGCCACTTCCAAATCAAGTAAGATCCTTCATCGCATCTTATTACATCCATGAAGCCGCCAGTTTTTGCGTGGTTGAATAATCTCATATTTATCTGCCTCCTGTGCTGAATATGAGTATCTATTAGACTGCAAAAAAGATAAATAAAGAATATCTGATTATTTACTCGTTAGTTTTAACTGCATCGCATATGTCTCCGATATTGCAATCAAAATAGTCGCATATACGCAAAAGTACTGATAACGCAACTTCTTCATTTCGACGGAGCTTCGTCATCGTACCGGTTGCGATGCTTAAATCTTTTCTGAAATCAGCCTGTTGGATTCCCTTCTCGACAAGCATTAGCCATAGCTTTTTATAGCTAATCTCCATTTGCATACCTCCAAATAGTGAACCAACCTTAAATTTATGTAGTCAAATAATTAAGTGAGTTATAAATTATAGATAAATTATAGAACACCACCCATATTTTAGCGACAATCGTGATGAATATCAATACAAAGTTGCTAAAAATTCGCATGATGTTGCGAGCTTTTAGCAACTAAGCAAGCATATAATGGGGGTAATAAATCTATAGGGTAACGTTATTTATAAGATTCTGGATGCCAAGTCTGGGATCTGTTTTATGTGAAAATTGCACAAAATAACGGGGATTATAGCACTGATTAGATGTGAGATAATATTGAAATTTTGTAAAATAATTTCTGATAATAACTAATATTATTAAAGGCCTAAATTTTAATATCTCCTTAGTGTTCGATATTTCTCTATGGAACCCGCATAAAGTACAGGGGTTTCTGGATTATCCTACACTATGTAATTTGTTATGGATTGATATAGATTTTTTGTTTTGTGGCACTCGATGTGGCACTCGATGCATCCGAGATTTGGATATCCTAAAGGTTATTTTTTCAAACATTTGTTTCTCTGTAGATTAAGCCCAGATAAGTATAACCATGAACAGCAGCAGATAGTGTCAATAATTTTTCGCAAATTCATTTTCACCCGTCGGCTCACCATCGTTAACTGACTGCAGACTGATCGTCAACCTTGCGCTGAAGTTCCAGGTCGAAGAGGTGATTCATGTTCAGATATCGTTTGGATCCCCAGTTTGATGCGGCCACATGGCGCAGGCGAGCGCAGACCAACATCAGGGCACTTTGACCGTCCGGGAAAGCCCCAATCGCTTTTGTACGGCGCTTGATTTCCCGGTTAACCCGTTCTGTTGTATTGTTGGTTCGGATCCTGTTCCAGTGTTCGGTTGGATAGTCCATGTATGTGAGCGTCTCTTCGATGCCTTCTTCAACTTTATGCGCAGCTTGGGAAAGCTTCATTTCACGAAGCTTTTCAGCAACAGCGGCTGCTTT
>NZ_FOIL01000054.1 GCF_900101295.1 [Clostridium] aminophilum
TGTATGCGATCGCCGTGGTGATGTAATACGGCTTTCTGATTTTCTCTGTCATGACAAACTCCTCCATTCCTGTATCGTTCAGCCGGGAATCCCCGGAAAACGGGCACACTTTGACCAAATTATATAGCACAAGTCTATTCTCTCCGGCTTTTTTTGTCAACAAAGTCCGCAAGCGGACTTCGGCTCCCCCATCCCCTCAGTCCTGAGGGGAGCCCCGCGGACTTTGCGCGCCGCCGCTGGTCACCGTTAGGTGACAGCTTCCTTACAGCGGCGTGCGCATCCTCGCGGAGCGTTGTGTTTCATAGGGAATTTCGGAGAAATTTCCTATGAAACACAAATGCCGGCGACCGAAACCGGCCCCGGCATCTGTTTTCTCTTTCTGTTTTCTCTTTCTGTTTCCGCTGGAATTACTTCAGCTGATCCGCGCTGATCTCTTTCCACTTCTTCACGAATTCCATCTCGCCGACTTCCTTGCCGTCAACCTTCAGCTTCAGTGTCTTTGCGTCATAGTTCTGAACGAAGGTGTTGCTGATCGCCAGAAGGAGCAGGCGGTCATCCTTCTTCTCCAGAGAAGAGAGATCCAGTGTCAGCACGCCGTCCTTATTCTCAAAAGAGTTCACCTTGATATCCTTTTCCAGAACGCCAAGTTCCGCCATCTTGTCGATCAGCTTCTGTGCATCCAGCTCCTCGCCGTCGATGGTGTCCATGTTCTGCTTGAGACCGGAATGGTCATCCTTCATGCTGTATACACATACGGTCACTGCCGGATCTTCCGTCACAACCATATTCTTCTTCTCTTCTGCGCCGTCTACCGTCTCCACCGCCGCGCCGTCCGGTGTCGTGGACGGTTCATGGTCATGAGCCGACTGCGCTGCTGCCTGTGCCGGATTGTTCTTGGTCGGTGTACATGCGGTTACGGAAACGGCCAGCGCTGCGGTCAGAACAAGACCTGCTGCCAGATTTGCAAATTTTTTCATCGTTTTCTTCCTCCTGTATCGTTCATTGCCTGATTATTTTTCCCCAAACGTGTACGAATTATACTACAACGGCATTTTTCCCACAACCGCAAAATCCTCTTTTAAGATTCTTTTCACAGATTTTTCATGTTTTTGTGCCGCAGGGTCCCGCCCTCGTTAAGATTCCTGTCGCTTGAAGTTTATACCCCTCTATCGTACAATAAACCATATCTTCTTTATATAATATGAAACGATAAGAAGCACCGAAGGGAGTACGACAATGCAGACAATTCTTGTTTGTGATGATGATAAACAGATCGTCGAGGCGATCGAAATCTATCTGAGCAGCGAAGGATACCGCATCCTGAAAGCTTATGACGGAAAAGAGGCGCTTGAAGTCCTGAAGGAGAATGACGTAAACCTGATCATCCTCGACGTCATGATGCCCGGTCTCGACGGAATCCGCACCACCATGAAGATCCGTGAAAACAGCAGCATTCCGATTATCATCCTCAGCGCCAAATCCGAGGACAATGACAAGATCCTGGGCCTCAATATCGGCGCCGACGACTATATCACCAAACCGTTTAATCCGCTGGAACTGGTGGCAAGAGTCAAATCCCAGCTCCGCCGCTACACACAGCTCGGCAATCTGGATTCCCAGGATGACAGCCACATTTTCCGCTGCGGAGGCCTGGAGATCAACGACGACAACAAAGAAGTCACCGTCGATGAAAAGCCGGTAAAGCTGACGCCGATTGAATACAATATCCTTCTTCTTCTGGTCCGCAACACCGGCAAGGTCTTCTCCATCGACGAGATCTACCAGAAAATCTGGAAGGAAGAGCCGATCGACGCTGACAACACAGTCGCCGTCCACATCCGTCACATCCGTGAAAAGATTGAGATCAATCCGCGGGAGCCGCGCTATCTCAAGGTGGTATGGGGCGTCGGATACAAGATCGAAAAGCAGTGATTTTCCGAGGACAGCCTATGAACACCTTACAGAATCTATCGAATCTTCCGATGTGCGCCAAGAAACTGACGGCCAGTCTCCTTCACCTGTTTTTTCTGGTGATCACGCTCTTCGGCATCGGCACAATGTACATGAACGACAATCTCGGTGTCGGCATCGTCCGGATCTCGGATACCGCCTACGAGGAGACCACCGGCTTCAACGAGCAGTTCAACCGGGATATGGCCAACATCTTCCGCTACATCAAGTACCGCGACATCTTCGGCTCGGACGACTCCGTCAGCCTGAAAAAGCGCATGCTTTCCATGATGTTCGGTCCTTCCGATACGGAAAACTACACGCTGGAGGACCTGATCCACCAGCTTGAGTCATCGGGATACAAGTTAAATGAAGACTTTTCCTATGTCAAAACCTCCACCGTCCCGGGTATCGATCCCCATGACAAAAGCGGATACATTCTCTGGACGGCCATCAACCCCGACGAGACCAGCACCGGAGCGTCCGACTCCCGGCGCGGAACCCTGAATGAGACCGCGCTCTCGATCATGGACACGCTCCACGTCTATTACACGACCTATCATCGTCTGATCGCATCTCCGAGCAACCTGCATTTCCGCATCGTCTACTCGGATCCCGCCTCGCATGAGACGGAAACCTACGAGAATGACGCGTCGCTCACGGAGGAAAATGTCAAGCAGTACGGAAAATACGCGATCCTCCCGGGCAACTCGGTCTTCTTCGACACGAACATTCCGGAGATCCCGCTCAACACGATCCCGTCGCTCGCGGCAGTCAATCCGTACAGCGGAAGCAATTTCTATATGATTGCGGCAGTTGACACAACCTATCCCGTCCGTGACATCTATTCCGAGCAGTCTTCCGACTACCGTGCCATGCAGAAATACTACATCGGCGGCTTTGTCCTGATGATCCTCGGTTCTCTGGTTTCGCTCGTCACTCTGATCTATCTGATCATGGTGTCCGGCCATCACAACGGAACGAATGAGATTTTTCTTCACCGCATCGATCAGACCAAAACCGAGACCGGCCTTTTGATCAGCTGTGTCATCGCCGCCCTCGCTTACGCGGTCTGCCGCATCGTCGTCTGCCGCATCGCGCATCTGACGCTGCCGGAAGAATCCTGGTATATGGCCGATCGATCCATCCTGATGGCAGCCGGGTATCTCTGCCTCCTGTTCACGTTTTTCAGCCTGCTGCGGCGATACAAAGCCAGAGTCATATGGACAAACAGTTTTCTCCGGATCTGGCATGACCGGATGGCCATGGCCGCCGTGCACCGGCCTTTCCGCGTGCGGCTGACCGCATCGTTCCTCTTTTATCTGATGATCAATGCTGCCATGATCCTGCTGTTCTGGTTTATCCGGGAGCGAATTCTGCTTCCGCGCTCGATCATCCATGCGCTGCTCTTTACCGTATTTGCGGTGATCGCCGTTTTCAACCTCTGGGTTCTCGGCATTCTGATGCGCAGATACTCCGAGCTGGACCGGATTGCCGATGCCGTGGATCGTCTTGCCGCCGGCGACAGCACCTACAAGATCGACACGTCAACCTTCGACGGCCGGGAACTTCTGCTCGCCGAGGGAATTAACAATATCGGCGACGGCATGGAGACAGCCGTCCGGGAAAAAGTCAAGAGCGAACGCCTGAAGGCGGATCTGATCACCAATGTCTCCCACGACATCAAGACGCCCCTCACATCCATCATCAACTATGTGGACCTGATCAAGCGTGAAAATATCACCGACCCGCGCATTCTCGGGTATCTTGAGATCCTGACGCAGAAATCGCAGCGGCTCAAGACGCTGACCGAAGATCTGGTGGAGGCGTCCAAGGCAAGCAGCGGAAACATCCGCATGGACATGGTTGAGCTGGATCTTGTCGAACTTGTCATGCAGGCCAGCGGCGAATTTGAGGACCGCTTTGCCCAACGCCATCTGACACTGGTCATGAATGCGCCGGACGAGCGCATGATGATCCGCGCGGACGGAAGAAGTCTGTGGCGAGTCATCGAGAACCTCTTTACCAATGTGTGCAAATACGCTCTGGATTCCAGCCGCGTCTACGTCGATCTGACCCGCCGGCATGCGGACCTTGCGACGCTGCAGGCTGCCGCCGAGGCAGCAACCGAACAGGGAAGTCCGGTTTCCGTGCCGGACCGCGCCGTCTTTACGATCAAGAACATTTCCTCTTCCCAGCTGAACATCCATCCGGATGAGCTGACCGAGCGATTTGTCCGCGGCGACGTCTCCCGCACCACCGAGGGAAGCGGACTCGGTCTCTCCATCGCCAAGAGCCTCACGGAACTGATGCACGGTGATTTCCGCATCGTGATCGACGGAGACCTCTTCAAGGCGGAAGTGACCTTCGACATCCTGCCGTAAGGCCGGAACACCGAAGGCATCCGATTACCCCCTCTTTCCTGAGGGGGAACACTGATATCCTGCATCCCGGGAATTTCGGATGTCGGAGAAAGATTCTATAACGGAAAACATATGTAACGTTTGTTACCGCGCCGGAAACGGCCGGCACAATATAATACATCCCGATGTGAGTGCCCGGAACCGGGTGCCTGCCGGGAGATACCAATGAAACCAATGATTTATATGAGGAGATACATTATGGACGAGAAAATGTTTTGTTACCAGTGTCAGGAAACCGCAAAGGGAACCGGATGTACGGTTGTCGGTGTCTGCGGAAAGAAACCGGATCTCGCGGCAATGCAGGATCTTCTGGTTTATGTGACCAAGGGGCTTTCCGCCATCGCCTGTCGTCTTCGCGAAGAGGGCGGCACGGTTTCTGCGGACATTGACCGTATGGTGACCACCAACCTCTTTACGACCATTACCAACGCAAACTTCGATAAAGATGCCATCATCCGGCGGATCACCGAGACACAGAACGCAAAGAGAACCCTCTTTGCCCGCCTTCAGAACACGGCGCTTCTGCCGGACGCTTCCACCTGGGACGGCGGCGAAGAGACTTACGCTGCCAAGGCCGCATCCGATGAGGTCGGTGTCCTGTCCGCCAAGGATGAGGATATCCGAAGCCTCCGCGAGCTTATCACCTACGGACTCAAGGGACTTGCCGCCTATTCCAAGCATGCCAACGTTCTTCAGCAGTCCGATCCGGAAGTCGACGCCTTCATCCAGAAAGCCCTGACCAAGACACTGGACGACTCGCTCTCTGTCGACGAACTCATCGCCCTCACCATGGAAACCGGTAAATACGGCGTCAACGGTATGGCAATGCTCGACAAGGCCAACACCGCGGCATACGGCAATCCGGAGATCACCCGCGTTGAGACCGGCGTCCGCAAGAACCCGGGAATCCTCATCTCCGGCCATGACCTGAAGGATCTGGAAATGCTGCTTCAGCAGACCGAGGGAACCGGAGTCGACGTATACACCCACTCCGAGATGCTCCCGGCACACTACTATCCGGCGTTCAAAAAGTATTCTCACTTTGCAGGCAACTACGGCAATGCGTGGTGGCAGCAGAAAGAAGAGTTTGAGAGTTTCAACGGACCGGTTCTGATGACCACAAACTGCATCGTTCCGCCGAAGGACAGCTACAGAGACCGCATGTGGACCACCGGCGCGGCGGGTTACCCGGGCTGCGGACACATCGAGGCGGACGAAAACGGTCACAAAGACTTCTCTGCCATCATCGAGCAGGCAAAGAAATGTCCGGCTCCGACACAGATCGAGGACGGCTATATCGTCGGCGGCTTTGCGCACAAGCAGGTAGAGGGTCTTGCCGACATGATCGCCGACAACGTCCGCTCCGGCGCCATCAAAAAATTCGTTGTCATGGCAGGCTGCGACGGCCGCATGAAGTCCAGAGATTATTACACCGAATTTGCCGAGAAAATGCCGAAGGGAACCATCATCCTGACCGCCGGCTGCGCAAAGTACAAGTACAACAAACTCCAGCTTGGCGACATCCTCGGCATTCCGAGAGTTCTGGACGCCGGCCAGTGCAATGACTCCTACTCACTGGCGCTGATCGCGCTGAAGCTGAAGGACATCTTCGGCGTAAAGGACGTCAACGAGCTGCCGATCGTCTACAATATTGCCTGGTATGAGCAGAAGGCGGTTATCGTTCTTCTCGCACTTCTCTATCTCGGCGTAAAGAACATCCACCTCGGACCGACACTGCCGGCGTTCCTCTCCCCGAACGTGGCCAATGTTCTCGTAAAGAACTTCGGCATCGCCGGAATCGGAACCGTGGAAAACGACATGAAGATCTTCTTCGAGGACATTGAGGGAACCAAGAAAGCTTTCTCCGAAAAGATTCATGTCACCAAGGATATGCTGGTGGGGGATATCGTCCGTCAGTACCCGGATGTTGTTCCGCTGCTGATGTCCTGCGGTCTCCACTGCATCGGATGCGGTTCCTCCACCTATGAGACGCTGGAGGAGGCTGCGGCCGTACACGGAATGGATGCGGACGAAATCATTGAACTGATCGATCACGAGTTCGGCGGCGAAGAATAAAATCCGTTCCGCCCCGGAACATAAATCACGCGTAAAACAGGCAGGCATCCGTCTGCCTGTTTTACAAAACGAACATTCTGACTTTTTTGCTCTGTGTTCTCACTGTCACCGACAGACAGGAAAAGCCCCGGTGCGTCCGCACCGGGGCTTTTCCCGTAAAACAAGATGATGGAGTTTATCGAAAAAATAGTAATTGCCGTATTCAGAATCCTGCGGGGGTTCTTCTGCCCGGCATGGGGGTACCGGGGCAGATCCGCAGTTTTATGGCTGTACCGGACACCGGGTCCGTACAGTCTGCATTAAAGAAGGTTTAAGTATAAGGAGTACTTATCTCTCTGATGTGTATACAGAATATCATTCGACCTGTTTTTTTCAAAACAGGTCTTTTTGGATGCCAACACAAGATAATACTTGTCTATTTGGTAATTTTACGGTACAACATCTTTATAGGATTCTCTTTTAAAATACAAGATGCACAACCATTCTGCATTATTTTCCGCTATCCGCTCTTTCTTGTATATCCGAAAAAACAAGTGAGATGTGATGGCGTTTTCCAGTTTTAATTTATTCGGAGGTTTTCATGACAACCAATCAGCAGATGTTTCTGTATGCGGTCGAAGAAATGAACTTTACCCGCGCTGCCGAAAAGGCATTCGTCACGCAGCAGTGCCTGAGCGACCACATCCGACGGCTTGAAAAAAGCTACGATGTCAAACTCTTTGACCGGACCCCGCACCTGAAGCTGACTCAGGCGGGAGAAATCCTGTACGCTTCCCTCGTGGAGATCCAGAAGATTGAAAACAACCTGGAACGGGCAATCAGCAAAAACTCTGCCGACGTCAGCGGAACCATCTCCGTCGGCATCCATGTCGAGCGGGCACATCTCCTTTTTCCGGCGCTGTACCGGGAATACCACCGGAAGTATCCGAACGTCCGTGTCACCCTCATCTCCGAACAGACACCGCAGCTTCTGCAGGATCTCGAGTCCGGCAAACTGGATATGATGCTTGGTCTCGATATCCCGCCCCAGACCGGATACCGCAAAGATATGATTCTGGAAGAACCGGTATACCTGTTCGCAACCGAAAAACTCCTGCAGCAGTACCTTCCGGACCGGGTACCCGGCCAGCCCTGGATTGACGCCGACAGTCTGAGCCGGCTCCCCCTCACCTGCACCTCCTTCACCTGTGCCGTCACCCGGCATATGGGGGCATTTCTCACAGAGAAAAATGTCCGCGCAAACTATGTCTGTGAGATCGGCGATTACCTCACGCAGCTTCTGCTCTGTCAGAATCACGAGACGGCCTTTTTCTGCCCGGAGAGTTTCCTGATCGAGCATAATTTCATCACCAGCCAGCAGGGAGATCCGAACGAGCGGGTCCAGCCACTGATCATTCGCGGGCTCTCCTCGAAGATCCGCGTCGACATCATTTCCGGTGAAAACCGGTATCTGCCGGGATACGCCGCCGACTTCCGCGACATGCTGATCCGTCAGTACCGGGACCGCATCGGAGAACTTCGCGCCCACAGAGACGCCCTTATCTGACTGTCCCGGCCATTCTTCACAACTGTTTCCGTCAACCACTGCCGAAAAACGATTTTCATCATCCAAACCGCCTATGAATACCATTTCGATTGCTATATGCGAAGACAACGAAGAAGAATACCGACGCCTGACCGACATTCTGCAGTTCAGTGAGACACCCTGCTCTGCCGAATGGTTCCGGGACGGAGATGAACTGCTCCGTACGTATTACCCCGGAAAATACGATCTTCTTCTGATGGACATCTTCATGAACCGCATGAACGGTGTCGATGCAGCCGCCAAAATCCGCGAGGTCGACAAGGATGTCCCCATCGCGTTCATTACCACCAGTCTCGACTACACGCTGGAAGGATACCGCCTCCACGTAAACCGGTATCTGCATAAACCGCTGGACCCCGCGGAGGTCCGGGAGACGATCGAGCTCGCCGTCAAAGAACAGCACCGGCAGCCGGCACTCTCCGTCCACACCGAGAGCGGGGATCTGAGTCTTCCCCTCTCCCGGATTACGTATGTCGAACAGGATAATCGCTTCTCCAAAATCTATCTGACCGGCGGGGAGATGAAGAGGATCCCGCTCCGGCTGGATGATCTGGAGAAAATGCTCCCGTATCCGCCGTTCTTCCGCTGCCACAAAAGCTTCATCGCCAATCTGTCCCATGTACGGAAGCTGAACGCGGAACTTCTGCTCTTTGAGATGACGGACGGAGGCGCCGCTTACATCCGGCGGAATACCTTAAAGGAAGCCAAAAACGTGCTGAAGAGCTATATGTTCAGCCGCGCAAGAGGAGATCTGTCATGACACTCAAGAAAACATTTCCCCTGTTTTTCACCGCCGGCATGACGCTGTTCGGCCTGCTCGTGATCGTCCTGCTGAATACCGCTCTGGACTACTCTCCGGGAGCGCTGTTCAGCCAGACCTCCATCCGCATTCCAAACGCCCAGGTCACCGTGAACGGCGAGACCCGCGATATGACGCTCCCGGCCTATCTGACCGGACTGGAACGGGGATCCACGGTTGAAGTCTCGTTCAGCGTGGACGCGGATCCGGATTCGGTTTTGTATTTCAGCAGCGTCCACAGTCCGGTGGAAGTATACGATGAGTCCGGAAAACTCTATGATTACGGAATGGAGGGAACCTATCCGTCCATCTTCCGCGATCCGCCCACAAACTTTGTCAGTGTGCGTCTCCGTCCGATCCCGTCCGCCCCGAACCGGAGCGGCGGGCGAATCTGCATGGTATATCATGTCCCGCAGATGAGTAAAACGCTGACCATTCATGATATCCGGACCGGATCCCTGGTCGGTGTTTTTAAATCTCTCATCCGTCATCAGGCCATTCCGATGATGTTCTCTCTGGTCTTTATCATCACCGGCCTCGGATTGATTCTGATCACGCCGATGGTCTTCCGGGACGTTGACCGCTGCAAAGTCCTGCTCTATCCTGGGCTTTCCATGCTCAGCGTCGGCTGCTGGCAGTTCGCCGAAAACGAATTCACCATCTATCTCTTTCAGAAGCCTTCGCTTTTTTATGTCATGTCCTACGCCGGTCTGTATTTTCTGGTCATTCCGCTCTTCCTGGCAGTTGACACCCTGACCGGAATGAACAACCGGCGGTTCCCGCGGATTGCCGCTTCCTACTATACGGTTTCGCTGCTTGGAATCACCATCCTGCAGGTCGCGGGCATTGTACCGTTCCACCGGGTTGTGACGTATTTCCACATTTCCCTTCTCTGCGGAATCACCATGATGTCGGTTGTTCTGATCCGGCACTCCCTGAAAAAGGACTCCGCCCAGCTGTGGCTCTTTACCGCGGCATACCTTGCGCTGACCTTCAGCGCCTACGTGGAGGGACTCAACTATTATCTGCATTTCAGTGAGCGGAATACGTTTTTCTTCCAGATCGGATACATTCTGTTTTCGCTTCTTCTGGGCGTGCTCGCGGGCCAGTACTACAACAGCGTGAACGAACTGCAGTTCCGGAATATGATGCTGCAGAATGAAGTCCGCCTGCAGAACCGCACCATCGACGTTCAGCGGGTCCGTACCGACCTTCTGCTCTCCCACACCGAAGAGGTGCGCAAACAGCGGCACGATCTCCGTCATCATCTCCGGACCATGTCCGCCATGCTGGAGGCTAAACGCTATCCCGATCTCCGGGCATATCTGGACTCCGTCTCCGACGCTGTCCCGCTGGAAAGTGTTCAACCGTACTGCGATAACCCCGCCGTCAGTTCAATCCTCTCGTACTACAGCGCCCTCGCGAAGGACGCCGGCATCGATATCCGGATTCAGGCACAGATTCCGTCTGTTCTGGAGCATGTCGCCGATTCTACGGTCTGCATCATCGTCGGAAATCTTCTGGAAAATGCCATCGAGGCCTGCAGCCGCATTCCCGTCCCCGCAGCGGCGACCTCCGAAACCACCGGAAAAACCGGGCCGGAACCGGCGGATAATCCCAATGCCGTCGAGCCGCGTTTTATTCGATTCCATTCACTGGTTCAGGGAAATATGCTCGTCATCACGGCGGATAACAGCTGTCTGACGGCCCCGGAGCCGATAGGGCAGGGGCTCTACCGCTCCTCCAAGCGGGAAGGTCCGGGAACCGGAATCCTTTCGATCCGGTCACTCGCGGAGAAACACGGCGGAAGTGCGGAATTTGAGACGGACCATCATCTGTTCCGCGCCAGTGTCTATATCGAAATCTGAGCGATTCTGAGCGATTTTGACCGTATTGCTGGCTCAGCCGGCAATTTCTCCCCAAAAGGGGATTCACAGGTGGATAATCCGGATGGGTTATCCACTTTTTTTCCACATTATCCCCAAATCTTGGTCGATAAACAGTGGAAAACCTATATCTTGTATCCATGTTTTTATTTTTCGACCACCCGTTCGCCCACATTTTTATCCACATATCCACAAAAATGTGTATATAACTATCTTTCATCGGTGGATATCCCGCCGCCTGCAGCGGCGTGCGCATCCTCGCGGAGCGTTTTTCTTTCACAGGAAATTTCGCCGAAATTCCCTGTGAAAGAAAAAAATCAGGACATCCGGCGCGTTCCGCCGGAATGTCCTGGTTCTCAATCATCATCTGTTTTACAGACGGATTCCCGTCCGTTTCATCTTCAAGCGCTTCAGGCACGCTTCGATCGATTATTCTGCGTCGATCATCCGTCAAACCGCTCTTCCATGACCTTCTCCAGAAGGCCCAGCTTCTTCATTCTCTGCCAGAGGCTTGCCAGCGGAAGTCCGACCACGTTATTGTAATCTCCGCGGATCCCCTTTACATAGACTGCAAACGCTCCCTGAATTCCGTATCCGCCGGCCTTATCATATGGCTCGCCGGAATCGGCGTAGGCAGCGATCTCTTCCTCCGTCATCGGATAGACCTCAACCTCCGTGGTCTCTGACCAGGTGCAGCTGCGGTCTTTTCCGTCTTCTCTCCACATCACGGTCACACCGGTGTGGACCTCGTGGGTGGTGCCGGCGATGCGCCGGATCATCTCGATCGCCTCATCACGGTCTTTCGGTTTTCCGAGGATGGTCTCCCCGGACGCGACCAGCGTATCCGAGCCGATGACAATGCAGTCCTCGATCTCCCGGCTGGTCTCATAAACATGCCTTGCTTTCCGGGCGGAGAGTTCTTCCACTCTCTTTGCCGGGGACGGATCCGTATTGGTCTCATCCACTTCTGCCGGACGGACCGCAAACTCAAAACCGGCCTGGCGCATCAGTTCCTGCCTTCTCGGGGAACCGGATGCCAGAATAATCATGCTGTAATTCCTCCGTCCACATTGTCCATCTCGTCCGAGCCGGCCCGCTTGCCGATCTCGTGCTCGATCTCAATCTTCTTCATCAGCTCTTCCGCTGCGCTTGCGGTGTAACGGAAATACGTGTTCTGTCCCGCGATCTCCCGCAATTCCCGTCGGATACGCATCGCAATCGTGTGGCAGTCCTCCTGATGCGCGCCTGCCAGAAGAACCAGCGACTGAAGATTGGAATAACTCGTAAAGGCGTCGCCTCTTCGAAGGCTCTTGTGAAGCGCCTTGCGCATGGAATCCGATACCCGCTTGATCTTCTCCTCATTCTGGAGAACATTTCCGTCACGGTCGGTCAGCGTACATACCATCAGCATAACCGGCCGGCCCATACGTTCCATGTTCCAGCACAGAATACGGTAGACATCCAGGAAGCTGAGATACGGGCAGTAATATGCACCGTTAATGTCATTCAGCTGGAGACGGTATTTCTCGCCGTCCCGGCGGATCTCCTCGCGAAGTGTCTGTACATTGCCCGCCTCATGATTCATCTTCTCGCTCAGGACGCGGTATGCCTCCGTGAGCTTTTCAGACGGCGGGAGCTGGAGATCATCGGTATAATGATGGCTTGCCTGTGTATATACTTTGTAGGCGTCGCGATAGCGGCCAAGACCCGTCAATGCCTCCATATGAACGGCCTGCCAGTCATCATCCGGATAGATGACGGCTGCCGATGCCGCAATACTGCGCAGTTCACTGAAATTATCTCTTCTGCGGCAGTATTCACAAAGCCAACGGACACATCGGGTGTAGAGATTCTTCAGTTCAATACTCTCGGAAATAACCCAGAGCGATTTTGTCAGACCCGGAAGAAGTGTTCCGGCATAGAGCAGTGCTGCTTTACGATAATACGGGTATCGTCTGTCTGCCTCGATTTCCGCATCTCCCTGCTTTAAAAGCTCGCGGAATTCCTGCACATCGACCCGGACCGGCGTATTGGGATCCTGGACGAACAGACCGCCCTTTTTTACAATATAATCGGCATCCGGGAGCCCGGCGGCTCTCATCTGCTTGCGCATCTGATAGATCAGATTGTTAAAACTGTTGTTCTGGTTTGCGAGACCGTTATCTTCATATAACGAATCCATCAACTTATCGCGGGAGATTCCCTCCTCCCCTTTAACCCAGATCAGCTGGAGCAGCTGCATGAAACGGGGGGCACTGTTTCTGCCAACCGTCACCCTTTCGCCGTTATATCGAAGCGAAAAGCCACCCAGCATCTGGATCTCAATTACTGCTGGTTGTTCGGTCATAAAAATACCTCATTTCTTACTTTCGTATCCGTGTCCGTTTCACACGGTTATCACTTTGGCACTCTCTCCTTTTTAATTATGTTGTTAAATATGATTCTTTTTATGATTATCATATTTTGAGTATATCATAAAAAAATAATAAATCAAGAATACGAGAGCCCGGCACTTGCAGTTTTGTCTTCTTTCATGTATGATTCATCTGCTGCTACCGATTTGTTATTTTGTACTTCAGTTATCATCGACAATCAAAATAAAAATCATAAATTATATTTTATCGCTGTCCTTTTTCCCCCTTTACAGTGGGACGAAAAAAACAGCCGTTTTACCATCAGAATTATTAATTATAGAAGGAGAACGATACTATGAGACTTCGTCATATCCCCGGTGCCGAGGAGCGCATCGCCGAAAGCTGCTATGTCATTCACGATCCGGAAGACCACCGCGCCTCCTGGTCGGATCTCTTCGGAACGGCTGCTCCGCTCCACATCGAGATCGGCATGGGAAAGGGCCGCTTTATCATGGATATAGCCCGTCTGCACCCGGACATCAATTACATCGGAATCGAGCGCTATCCCACCGTCCTTCTGAAGGCCATTGAAAAAATGGAGGCGGACCCGCTGCCGAATCTTCGCTTTATCTGCGTGGATGCGCGACTTCTCGCCGACTCCTTCGCTTCGGGCGAGGTAAACCGCATCTACCTGAACTTCTCCGATCCGTGGCCGAAGGACCGTCACGCCAAGAGACGCCTGACCTCTCCGGATTTCATGGATGTCTACCGGAAGATTCTGGACCCGAAGGGACACCTTGAATTCAAAACCGACAACCGGGGACTCTTCGACTACTCCGTGACCAGCGTCCCGGCCTCCGGCTGGAATTTCACCGCACTGACCTATGATCTGCACCACAGTACCATGGGCATCGGCAACGTGATGACCGAATACGAAGAAAAATTTTCCTCCAAGGGAAATCCGATCTGTAAAATGATTGCGGTTCCGCGCTGAGAAAAAACTTTCCGCGGGGCCGGCGGGATTTTCAACCGCCGGCCCTGCGATTCTTTATTTTCTTTTTTCGCTTTTCCAAGCCTTTTTTCGCATCGTTCCGGCAAAGAAAACGCAGGAAAACACAGGATTTGTCGCATTTGAGCAGAAAAATTTATTTTTTTAAAATTTATGCTTGACTTTTGTACCCCTCGGTATTAGAATACATCTTGTTCGCGAGAGCGAGCGGCAAACAACTTAAGAAATGCGCTTTTAGCTCAGTTGGTAGAGCAGTAGACTCTTAATCTATTTGTCCAGGGTTCGAGTCCCTGAAGGCGCACGAAAGTACCGATTTTGAGGACGTAAGAGCCCCGGGGTCGGTGCTTTATTTTTTGGCCAAAAAGTCTTTTAAACCCATCTGTTTCATAGTTTTTTCTGTCCTCTTCCCTTCTTCTTTTTTCCCCTGCTCCGCCTTTTTTTGCCAAAATGCTCCGAAATTTAAGCAATCTTTCCCCTCTGTTTCTATGTTCCGCACATTGCTCTTCACGTTTTTTTCGGATATATTAAATAAGGTTGCAAACGAATGAGTTAAGAAAAAGGGGAAAACTAAAGAATATGACTTCAATCGAATTACTCCAGCTGGTCGGTGGCCTCATCGGCGGTCTGGCGCTCTTCCTCTACGGAATGAGTATCATGAGCGCAGGTCTTCAACAGGCTTCCGGCGGACGTCTTGAAACACTCCTCGCAAAGATCACGAAAAACAAAATCATCGCCTACCTGTTCGGTATCGGTGTGACTGCACTGGTTCAGTCGTCTTCCGCCTCCACCGTCATGGTAGTCGGTCTGGTAAACTCCGGCATCATGACGCTCCATCAGGCGGTCAATGTCATCCTCGGTGCCAACCTCGGAACGACCTTTACCGCATGGCTCCTCAGCTTAAATGCCATCAGCAGTGACAACCTGCTCATGAATCTGCTGAAGCCGGCCACATTTACCCCGTTCCTGGCCATCACCGGAATCGGCCTTCTGATGTTCGGCAAAACCGACCGTCAGAAAAATGTCTCTTCCATCCTTCTGGGTTTTTCGGTGCTGATGTTCGGTATGCAGAACATGTCCAACGCCGTTGCCCCACTCAAGGATTCCGAATCGTTTGTTCAGATTCTGATGAGCTTCAGCAATCCGGTCATCGGCTTCCTGGTCGGCCTTCTGTTCACCATGGTCATTCAGAGTTCCGCCGGAACCATCGGTGTTCTGCAGGCACTCTCACTTTCCGTCCATGTCACTTATGCCATCGCACTTCCGGTGGTCATCGGTGCCGAGGTCGGAACCTGTATCACCGCCATCCTCTCCTCTCTCGGAGCGGGAAAGAACGGTAAGCGCACTGCGCTGATGCATCTGTACTTCAATATCATCAAGGCGTCCAGTGCCATGATCATCTTCTACAGCCTGAACGCGTTTTTCCATTTCAGCTTCCTCGCCTCCGCGGCGGGAATGGTCGGCATCGCCGGAATCCACACGCTGGTAAACCTGATCGGAACCCCGATCATGCTTCCCTTCTCCGGCATTCTCGCAAAGCTTGCGCTTCTCACCATTCCGATCGACGCGAAGGAAAAAGAGATCCGCGAATCCGAACAGGCACTGGCAATTCTGGACGACCGCTTTCTCTCCAATCCGGCCTTTGCGCTGGAGCAGGCGAGAGTTTCCGCCCGTGAGATGGCCGGTTACGCAAAAGAGAGTATGGTCGCCGCCATTTCCCTGATGTTTGACTTTGATCAGGAAACGGCAGACAAAGTCGCCATGCTGGAAGACCGCGTCGACCATTATGACGACGCACTGGCAACCTATCTGGTCAAGATCAACGGAAGCCAGCTCTCCAGTAAAGACAATCAGGATCTGTCCGTTCTTCTTCACACCATCGGTGATCTGGAACGAATCAGCGATCACGCGCTGAACGTGCAGGAAATTGCGGTCCGGATGCAGGAAGGCAGGAGAGCCTTTTCTCCCGCGGCTTCCGATGAGCTTCTGACCTACTGCGACGCGGTCCTTGAGATCGTCAATACTGCCGTGGACGCCTTTGTCACCGGCAACCGGAATCTTGCGCGCAGCGTCGAACCTCTGGAGGAAGTCATCGACGCCCTCACCATCGAGATCCGGCAGCGCCACGTCAACCGTCTGAAGACCGGTGAGTGCACCGTCGATCTCGGCATTGATCTCTCCGATCTCGCCACCGATCTGGAGCGTGTCGGCGATCACTGCAGCAACATCGGCATTGATCTTCTGCTGGATGACACGAATGAATTTGACACCCATGAGTATCTGGAAATGGTCAAGAAAGAAGAAGGTCCGGAATTCGAGATCCTCGTCAAGAAGTTCAGCGACCGGTATGCACTTCCGAAAACCGAACACTGACAGACCGCTTCCCATATAACGGATCGGATAGGGGAGATTTGACACTCCCCTTCCACACCACCGTACGTACCGTTCGGTATACGGCGGTTCAATAGTTTACACGAACTTTTAGATAGTGGGCTGATAAGGATGGATATCCGAGTCTGACCACTATTATCGTTTTGGTAAGCGCTGTGTTTAGCATCATCGCCGCTCTCCATGTGCCTTTTCTACAGTTAGCCAGTTCATGTACCTTCCATTCTGGCAAGTGTAGCGCCCTCAGCATCTTGTACCTCGTTCGCACCTTTTTCCATTGTTTCCAATACACTGCCCGGATTCTGTGGCGAAGCCACTCGTCC
>NZ_FOIL01000010.1 GCF_900101295.1 [Clostridium] aminophilum
CCTTGTACGGTGGTTACTCCTTTCAGAGCGTTTCACGCAGACCTCCCTAGGTACCACACATTTCTTCCTCTCCATCCATCTGCCTCATTTATCATGCATGATTCCGTGTAGTTATTGGGCTTCGACTTGTATAGCAGCCTTACCCTCATGCATAACCTCATATGAGATTTCTGTTCGTCAGACCAGAGATTTGCCCGTGGGTTAGTATGTTCCCCACATCCAGCTTCCTTCAGATTCCGTCTCGCGACGGACGCCCTTGCTTTCGGCTATATCCTTCCCACTACCGGGCGGATTCGGGACTTTAACCCGTTAGAAACGTGCGCCGCTAGGCGCACTACAAAAAAGGCACATTCTGCAGGTTCTCCCGCAAAATGTGCCTCATTGCGCAATAAAATCAAAAATTATGCTATTTTTCGTTTTTTCATGATATTCATTCGATCGAATTACTCTCTTTATAATCCCGCACGCTCCGAATGTCAAGCAGGATCCCCGGTGAGAATCCCCTCTTCTTCGCAGAAGCAAAATAACAGAGAAATCGCGAGAATATCCGCGCTTCCGCCGGGACTGAGATGATGCCGGATATAGTCGCTATCCAATTTTGATATATCCGCCACAATGGTTTCCGCCGTCATGGAGCGCATAATCTCCCTCGCTTCTTCTCTTCGCCGTTCCGCCTCCCCGCTTCCGCCACGGCGGATCATATTCGTATCCTCCGTCTCCGCGATGATGGCAAGAAGCGCCGCGCAGGACGCGTCATTCAGAGAACACCCTTCCGCAAGCCACCTGCGGATCGCCGGAAGTCCGATGTTGAGCGCATGCGGAAAGCCTTCTGCCGCTTCTCCTCTGGCGCCGAATGCCGTCTTCGTCAATTTCCCGGAACTGCCGAATTTTTCCTGAAGGGAGCAGCGGCCGATTCTTCGGCATTCTTCGATCAGCTCCTTTTCCGGGATCTCCTCTGCCGATCCGGTCCGCATCATTTTTCCGATGGCGGCCGCAATGATCGTTACCGCATAGATCAGTCCCTGATGGGTATTGACGCCACCGGTTGCCCGGAACATGGCGCGGTCCGCCATTTTTCCGATAAACTGGAGTCTCCGGAATAATTCCTCCGGCGAATCATCCGCATGGTCCCAGCCGACACAGAACATGTCGCGGAACCAGTGGCAGAGCGTCGCGCTGCTGTCCACAAAGGTGAAATAATCCATATCGCTGTGGGACCCCTGATTGGCGCGGTCCACCAGTCCCGGCTTCGGTGTCGTGGACACCTCATAGAGCAGTGCCCTGGTGGCGCAGATGGCAACGCGGTCCGCCTCTTTATCCCGAAAATAAGAGTGCACCAGATCATCCAGCGTGTAGGCGATGATCTCCGCGCTGTGCGCTCCGCTTCTGGCGCAGATCTTGGCGTTCTCCCCGCAGATCATGCAGGTTCTCGCCGGAAGTCCGAACTGCGTTCTGGAAAGCGGAATCCCGTCCGGTCCGATCACATCGATATCGAAGAGACGGCCAAGCGCATGGTATTCCTCGATCTCCGTCATTTTCTTCTTGATACGGTCCGCAGGAAGGTCCATGAGAAAGAATGCCTGGCTTCCGGTCGTCTCATGGGACGTTTCCTCCCGGAGGATCACTCTGCCTTTTTCCGTCGCCATCTTGCCCGATGTCTCCGCTGCTGCCTTCTCCGCCCCCGGAACTGTCCCGCTCAGCGATTCAATGGCTTTCCGGATTTCCCGTAACCCCTCTTCAAAGACCCGTTTTGCGGTGACGGACTGTTTTACCGGTCCCGGCATATTCAGTGCAAAGCTGACAAGGGCCGCCCCGCCTTCCGCAAGAAGTACCTTCTGTCGTTCGGCCCGCGCCGACCGGGCGTTCAGGATATCTTCCAGCGTGATTGTTGTTCCGTCGAACAGGGATATTTTCTTCAACCCCGTCACCTCCTATTCCCGTTATGCTGCGGATTTACAGTAAACGTCAAAACAAAAAGATTTTTGACATTTGCCATGAAACCAACATAAGCTCCAGCCGGCACAACGCCGGATGGAGCTTTGAAAATGTCTTATCTTTGTCTTGTTCTCTTCAGACCGATCAGAATGTGAACTTGTCTGCGAAGTAATCCTTCAGCTCTGCGATCGGAATACGAACCTGCTGCATGGTGTCGCGGTCACGTACGGTTACAGCATGGTCATTCTCGGTATCGAAATCGTAGGTGATGCAGAACGGAGTACCGATCTCATCCTGTCTTCTGTATCTCTTGCCGATTGCGCCTCTGTCGTCGTACTCGCAGTGATAGGTCTTTGCCAGCTCGAAGTAAAGCTTCTCCGCTTCCTCGCCCAGTTTCTTGGACAGCGGAAGAACCGCAATCTTCACCGGAGCCAGAGCCGGGTGGAAATGCATCACGGTTCTGACATCGCCGCCCTCCAGTGTCTCTTCATCGTATGCTGCGCACAGGAATGCCAGCGTTACGCGGTCAGCACCCAGAGACGGCTCGATAACGTACGGAATATATCTGTCCTTGGTCTCGTCGTCGAAATAGGAGAGATCCTGCTTGGATACTTCCTGATGACGGGAAAGGTCATAGTCGGTTCTGTCTGCGATACCCCAGAGCTCGCCCCATCCGAACGGGAACAGGAACTCCAGATCGGTGGTTGCCTTGGAATAGAAGCTCAGCTCTTCCTTCTCGTGGTCTCTCGCTCTCATCTCTTCCGGCTTGATGCCGAGGCCCTGCAGCCAGTCGATGCAGTACTGCTTCCAGTATGCGAACCACTCCAGATCGGTATCCGGCTTGCAGAAGAACTCCAGCTCCATCTGCTCGAACTCTCTGGTACGGAAGGTGAAGTTGCCCGGTGTGATCTCGTTACGGAAAGACTTACCGATCTGTCCGATTCCGAACGGAACCTTCTTGCGGGATGTTCTCTGAACGTTCTTGAAGTTTACAAAAATACCCTGAGCAGTCTCCGGTCTCAGATAAACCGCATTTTTCGCATCCTCGGTTACGCCCTGGAATGTCTTGAACATCAGATTGAACTGACGGATATCGGTCCAGTTGCTCTTGCCGCAGCTCGGGCATGCGATTCCGTGCTCAGCAATGAAGTCCTGCATCTGCTCGTTGGACCATGCGTCAACGGAACCTTCCAGTGCGAAATTGTTCTCTGCGCACCAGTCCTCGATCAGTTTGTCGGCTCTGAATCTCTCGTGGCACTCCTTGCAGTCCATCAGAGGATCGGTGAAGCTGCCGAGATGTCCAGAAGCGATCCATGTCTGCGGATTCATCAGAATCGCGCAGTCTACGCCGACATTGTACGGGCTTTCCTGTACGAACTTCTGCCACCATGCTTTCTTTACATTGTTCTTCAGCTCAACTCCGAGCGGACCGTAATCCCATGTGTTCGCAAGTCCGCCGTAAATCTCGGAACCCGGATAAACAAATCCTCTTGCTTTTGCGAGGGCAACGATCTTCTCCATTGTCTTTTCCATCTTGATCCTCCTCATGACCGCCGGCTGGCTGCCGGGGTTCATCTCATAAAAGTGTTAAATTATTTACACGTAGAATTTAGTATATATGCTTTCATTACGCTTTTCAAGAAGGAATTCCATCCCTTCCTCCGCCTGTAAGCCGCGGCGTTCCCTTACATCCGTTCAGTGTCCTCTCGAAACTGTTCGGCAAATCCGCGGGCATCCAGATCCGCCGTTCCGCTGATTGTACCATTCATCCGAAACCTCAGATTCCTCGGGACACGCATTCACTCAGATCCGCCGTTCCGCCGGATGTACCATTCATCTGAAACCGTTGCATCACCGGATCCGCATTCACCCCCGGCCGCCGTTCAGAAGCGAATACAGCGGCGGAACATTCTTCCGCAGAAATCCCGCAAGCCCATGGCATACCGCCACCGCGATCAGCGGCATAACCGTAAAGAGAATCGCCGCCACGATGCCATTTCCCGGGAAAATGCGGACAACCGTCTTATTGACGGCACGGACCACGACAAAATGAAAGGCATATATAAAAAATGTCTCTTTCATCCACGGGCGGATCCCGTCCTTCGAAATCCACCTTTCATTGAATACCAGCCAGAGTCCTGCCGGTACCAGAATCGAATAAAGTACGATCGGCTGTGGGGTCTGAACGATCCGGTAATACCGGTAAAACGCCGCTGCCGCCGCGAGCGACGCGCATCCGAGCAAAAGCTGCTTTATGCTCCATGCCTGCTCGGTCACGTTCCGGAACCGGACGGCCGCCATCCCGCCGAGGCTGAAGTAGATCAGCGCGTCCGGATTCAGGACCGGCACAGCCGGCCAGACATACCAGAGCACGGCGAAGCCCGCGAGCATCACGAGACATCCCGCCTTCGACCGGAGAAAGATCCAGATCACCGGGGCGAGAATTACCAGTAGGATCAGCTGAAACATGAACCAGAACACCGGATTATGTGTAAAAAATACCGCCGCGCGGATGATCTCCTCTGCCGTGACCGGAATCCCGGTCCGTCCCGTAATCTCCGAAAGCAACGGAATCCGGCTTGCCGCCGCATCTGCGGCATAGTACAGAAGATTCCACAGTAGATACGGAACAAGAAGCGAACGCACTCTCCGTAACCATTTGCCCGGAAGTTTTTTCAGCTCAAAACCGCGGAAAAACCGGTATCCGGAAATCATCAGGAAAAACGGGATATCCGCGCGGATGACCGAATAGGCGTATTCATATTCAAACCGCCACAGAAAACCGTTCGTCCCCTGACCCGGAAGAAAAAGATCCGCGTTTCCCGCGTGATTCCAGATAACGAGGACGCAGCAGAGGAAACTGAGCCAGGTCACTTTTCGCTGAAACTGTGCGTCTGTCATCCCGTCTTCTCCTTCCCGATGTTAAAGCTTCCCGCCGTTTTTTCCGGCCTGTATTCTTGTCTTAAGCAGCCTTTTCCTTCTGTGTTTCCGTATCCCGTGGCAGACTGAAACGCAGCCCGGAATCCTGCCCTGACGGCCCCTTCGTCTTACCGCTGTTTTCCCCCGCTCCCTGACGGCGGTGACGTTCTCCGTCGGATTTACACCATCACCTTCAGCACATCCAGCGAGTGAAAATGCCGGTCCACAAAGCGAGCGATGTTCCGGTCCACCGCGTGTCCGAACTCCCGCATCGGCTCGTCCTTCAGCCGGAAGGAAAACAGGTTGTCAACCGGTCTTGTGGCGGACACGTACCAGGCGTACCGGGCCGCATCGCTGTACTCGCCCCCCGGCATAGTCTCCGTATATTCGCCGTTCAGGACCATCAGCCGCAGTTCATAAACCCGGCGCACCATGACGTTCGGCACCCGGTCCTCCCGAATGGCGGTGAACGCGGCCTCGAGAAGATCGATCACGTTTCCCGCTTCGATCCCTTCCCGGCCGTAGTACGAGGCAAACTCACAGAAATACGATGCATAGCAGACCGCTTCCGGATCCATCGCCAGTTCCGCATGGTAATCGTCAACTTCCGCAGAATAAAGGTTATAGGAGTCTCTTCCTTCCGCAAGGGAAAATGTTCCCGCAACAAAGGGAGCCGCCGCCGCGCGGAGCGTCGAGTTGCTGCGCTTCGCCCCCCGCGCGAACGCCGTGATTTTTCCCCTCTCGCGGGTCAGAATCACCAAGCGCCGGTCATAATCCCCCACCGGCGATGCGGAGAGCACCATGCCGCTGAGCTTTACGAGATCTCTCATAGACAGCCTTTCCCTCTGCCGGCAGTCCGCCCGCAGACATCATTTTTTCCCGTTCTTCATCTCATAGCCGAAATTCTTCATGTACAGCTCGCTGTCTCGCCAGTCCTTGCGCACCTTGACATGGAGCTGAAGATTGACCTGATCCTGAACCATGTCCTCGATGTCTTTTCTCGCCTGAGAACCAATACGCTTCAGCATGGCGCCGCCCTTTCCAATGACGATGCCCTTGTGGGAATCTTTCTCGCAGACGATGGACGCGTCAATGTCCCAGAGGCCGTTTCCGCGCTGTTTCATCGAGTCGATGACCACCGCGATGCCGTGGGGAACCTCTTCCTTCAGAAGGCGGAGCGCCTTCTCGCGGACAATCTCCGCCGCGATCTCCCGCATGGACTGGTTGGTGACCGTCTCCTCGTCAAAGAACTGCGGTCCCACCGGAAGAACACTCATGATTTTCCTGCGAAGCGCATCCACGCCGATGCCCCGGAGAGCGGATACTTCCGCGATCCCGGCAAAATCCATCAGTCCGGAGAACGCATTCTTCGCCTCCTCCGGCTTCTCTTTGTCCGCCTGATCGATCTTGTTGATGACCAGAATCACCGGCTTTTTCGCCGCAGCGAGGATCTTTGCGATATACTGATCACCTTCCCCGACGTAACTTGCCGGCTCGACAAGCCACAGCACCGCGTCGACCTCGGCCAGCGTCTCCTCCGCGGTCTCCAGCATATATTCATCCAACTTGTGACGGGCCTTCAGAATTCCCGGCGTATCCAGGAAAATGATCTGACCCTGCTCATCGGTGTAGACCGTCTGGATCCGGTTCCGCGTTGTCTGCGGCTTCGCGGACGTGATCGCGATCTTCTGTCCGATCAGATGGTTCATCAGAGTCGATTTGCCGACATTCGGCCGCCCGATCAGCGTCACAAAACCGGAATGAAATCCGTTCTTTCCTTCCATATCTTCCATATCTCCTTCATCCTGTTCTCTTCTGCCGTGCCGTCACCGCCGCAGTCGGGAAGTTACCGCCACAATCGGGAAGTCACACCGCAGTCAGGCAATTGCCGCCTTATCTCAGATAGTATCTCCGCGCACCGCCACACAGTCCTCTCTGCAGTGCAACCTCTTTGCGGTGTGCCTCTTGGCAGTATGACTTTTTGCGGTGTGCCTCTTCGTATCTTACTGGAACAGATTTCTTGTCTCTTTAAACATCTCTTTGTTCGCGTCGATGGCGCTTCCGGATCCCACCGTGCAGAACGCGCCGGTCTCCAGAATTGCCCGGACAATCGGTGCCAGGCGGCGGATATCCTCCGGCGTGCAGTCGAGTACCTGCCCTCTCTCCCGGGTCAGCATTTCGTCCGTCACGTGAGAGAAGTACGCGGAATCCCCCCGGAGTCCCTTATACTGCGGGGCAAGCGGCGTATCCAGATCGCTGACCGTGCCGATGACATACTTTGTCATCTCGCGCTCATCCGCCACAAAGTTTTCCATGTAATCCGGCACGGTGCGGTAGATCTCATCGGTCTCGCGCAGTTTCGGATCCCGATAGGAGACAAAGTTTCCGATTCCGGAGCGGCCGGTGCCGAACATCACACCGTAAGCGCCGTTCTTTACTCGTACATTTTTCCAGAGATACTCATATCCGAGAATGACCTTCAGCACTTTCAGCGCCGCGTCATAGGAATAGCCGGCTGCGCGGAAATCGCCGCTGCGGGCCACATAGTTCACCTGTGACGGTACGCGGAAGCCTTCATTGGCCAGATTTTCCTTCCACTCAAACGGGAAGGTCTCGCCGCTGCCTTTCGGGAGTGCCGCGGCAAATTTCTCCGCCGCCCTGCACATATGCGCGATTCCGTCATGATCCGCCGTAAAGCTGAACGTCAGGTTCTCTCTCGTAAAGAGCTTTCCGGCAACCTCCGCAAGCTTATCGGCGATCGCTTCCTTTCGGGACTCAAAATCCTTTGAGAGTCCGCAGAGGAAGTCATAGTAGGTGATGCCGCCGGTCATCTCATCCCAGGCGCGGTCTTTCGCGATGTAGGAACCGGCCCGGAGCGCCGCCGCCATATGGGAGGCGTTGTTCAGTTTTGTCTGCTGACGGGACTTCATCTCATCCAGCACTTCCTTCAGGCGGTCCGTGTCGTGAAGCCGGGAGCGAAGGAGAATCTCTTCCAGAAGCGCCATTCCGTCTTCCAGACGTTCATCCAGAACTTTCAGGCTCAGCGCAAGGAAGCCGCGGAATTCATGGTGACGGTCAAAATCCACATAGTTCACCATATCCGCGCCGATACCGCCGGTCACGAGATCCATCTCATCGCTGAGCTCTTCCAGCGAATACTTCTCCGTTGCGATATATCCGATAACCTGTTTGAGGAAGGTCACGTACGGAAGGTCTTCCGACGGCACACGGTCGGTCTCAAAGAGAAGACGCATGTAATCAATGCCGGAAGTGAAGAATTCGTGCTTTAAGACCGTGATCTCCCTGTCCGCCGATTTTACGGAAGCAGCCTCCAGCGATAATTTTTCCGGCTCCCGCTTGATCTGATCCCGGCGGAGCAGCGGAATCTTCTCCATGTCCTCCTTGGAATCCGGCGTCTCCTGATAAATCTTCAGCTCCTTCGCGAAATCCACAATGCCGCGGATCTCGTCAGCAGAAAGACTTTCCCGGTACGCCGCCATTTTTTCCGTCAGCTCTTTATCCTGCTTCTCATCCAGATTCTTCTCCGGATATGCGATCACCACCGCGGCAAACCGGTTGTCCAGAAGATATCGGCGGATCAGCCCCTCAAAATATCCCTCATCCACGGCCTTTTTCAGATATTCAAAGGCTTCATTGTAGCGAAGGTACATTTCCGGATCCTCGCCGTACAGCCAGGAATCAAAGCACTGCAGACCGTATGCCAGTCCCTTCGGGAAGCTCCCGAAATCCGCCTCGCGAAGCCGGAACTCGTAATAGTTGATGCCGGCCAGCAGGGATCGTTTGCTGATTCCCTCTTTTGCCGTTTTCTCCAGCGTCTCCCGGATGATCCGGAGGAACTCCTCCTTCTGTCCCTCCTCCGCGTCTTTTGCGACCACGGAAAAATACGGCTGACGCATGCCGCTGTCGTAGCCGCCATAGATGTCGTCGCCGATACCGGCCTTCACCAGTTCGCGCTTCAAAACCGCTCCCGGCGCATCCAGAAGGACGTACTCCAGAACCTGAAGTCCGATGTGAAGGGTGCTGTCAATTTTATCGTCGATGGCCATGTTCAGTGAGAGGTACGCCGCATGGTCCGTCGGCTGATCTTCCGTCACGGAGTACGGCACCCGCAGTTCGCGGATCTCGTCGAAAGGCTTCTGATACTGAATCTCCGAATCGATCTCTTTATGATCGTATTTGGAAAGATACTCCCGGTCGAGCCAGTCCAGTTTCTGAGCCATGTCCATATCGCCGTAGAGATAAATATAGCTGTTGCTCGGATGATAGAACGTGCGGTGGAAATCCAGAAACTGCCCGTAGGTCAGATTCGGAATATCCTTCGGATCGCCGCCGGACTCCACGCTGTATGTGGTATCCGGATAGAGAGCGGTGGTTGTCGCGCGCTCAAGAACGCTGTCCGGAGACGAAAATGCACCCTTCATCTCATTGTAGACCACGCCGTTCACCGTGATGGGACTGTTCTCATCCTCCGCCTCATAGTGCCAGCCTTCCTGCCGGAAGATCTTCTCGGTCTTATAGATATTCGGATGAAGCACCGCGTCCATGTAGACATCCATCAGATTCTGGAAATCCTGCTCATTGCAGCTCGCCACCGGATATACGGTCTTATCCGGATAAGTCATCGCATTCAGAAATGTGTTGAGCGAACCCTTGACCAGTTCCACAAAGGGATCCTTAACCGGAAATTTCTCCGATCCGCACAGAACGCTGTGCTCCATAATGTGAGCGACGCCGGTGCTGTCCGACGGTCTTGTGCGGAACGCAATGGTGAATACTTTGTTGTCGTCATCATTGGATACCAGAAAGAATTTTGCCCCTGTTTTGATATGTTCCATCAGAATTCCCTCGCCGTTCAGCTCCGGAATCGCATTTCTTCTGATCAGACGGTAGTTCGAAAGTTCTTCAAGTTTCATCCGAGTTCTCTGTTCCTTTCTTTTTTCTCTCTATGGTTCTGTATTCTGCCTTCGGTTCTGTGATCTGCAGCCCGGTCCTTTATGGTCTCTTTCCGGACTCATTTTTTTCTTCCGTCCGGTCGGGATTTCCGGCCTCCGTCGCAAATCAGATATTCCCGACGAACTTATCCTTTAACAGTGCCACGCCTTCTCTCACCCAGAGGTGAAGCATCATCACCGGGTCGGTCTTTGCGGAAATGCCCGCACAGGTCACGCCCGCAGTGCGCTGAAAGATTTTCAGTGCGCGATAGACATGAAAATCACTGGTCAGAACGGCCGTCGGCGGGAGACGGTACGGTTCCGCTTCCCGTTCTTCGGGCATCGCCCTTTCCTCCGGCGGACCGTCTTCCACACTGCTCCGCAGCGTCACCCGCACCGGAACCAATGTCTTTGACTCAACATGCTTCCGGATCACCGCAAGACTGCATTCGATATTCTGCACCGTGTTTTCCGAACGGTTTTCAATCAGATAGCAGTATTCCGGAACATGATGTTCCTTCATCCAGACGCGCATCGCTTCCGCCTCCGGAATAATCTCGTCCTTCCCTTTTCCGCCGGACAGAACGAGAATGACTCCCGGATTCTCCTGAAGATACTCATAGGCCCGCTCCAGCCGGCGTTCCAGAGAGACGGACGGCTTTCCGTCCTTCAGTCCGGCGCCAAGGACAATGCAGTATTCCGGCTTTTTGTCCTCCGGGCCGAAACGCTCATCCGCCCGGAAAAGTCCGATCAGAATCACCGCCTCCGCCGCGAGGAAAATTGCCGTTGCCGCTGCCATAATCGTGATCACGCGCACCTTGACCTGAAGTTCCACCGGATTCGTCTGTGTGTAGCGAACCCAAAGGGAAAGCCCCGCAAACAGGATGCTCATCAGCGGCCAGAACACAAAAAAGGAGGTGGTCAGACCGGAATATACGGCCAGGATTGCCGCATATATAAGGCATCCCGCCGATATCAGTTCGAATATCCTGATCATATCTCCACCCCCGTTATTCTCTTTATCTCTTTGCCCGCCGGCAAAGCCGGCAAACCTCACGCCATCCGCTTACTGCGGACCATTCCTTCGGCAAACATTTCCGCTTACTCCGCGGTGGCTTCCGTTCCGCAATCGGTTCTGCTTACTCCGCGGCAGCTTCCATTCCGCAAACGGTTCTGCTTACTCTGCGGCAGCTTCCGTTTCGCAAACGGTTTTGCTTACTCCGCGGCAGCTTCCACGCGAAGAATATCTCCTTCTTCCACCTTCTGATCCAGCTTCACATGAAGATTCTGCAGCGGATGCGGCGCGGAATCCTGTTCCTCACCGTCGTCGCTGCGGATCGACAGCACTTTTGCCGTAAGATCCGTGCCGTCCGGCTTCATGATCTCGATCACATCGCCGACACAGAACTTGTTCTTCTGCTCAAAAACCGCGGTGCCGTCCTCCTCCAGACTGCGCACCGTGCCAAGATAGGTATAATTCTTTACATAGGTGTTGCTGTCATAGATCTGTGCATTCGTATCCGGTTTTCCGAAATAGAACCCGGTTGTAAACTCACGATAGGTGCATCTTGCGATCTCATCCCGGTACCACGGAAGATTTCTGCGGTATTTCTCCGGATCCTCATAATAATCATCGATCGCTTTGCGGTAGGTTCTGGCGATGGTTGCCACATAGAGCGCCGTCTTCATTCTTCCTTCCAGTTTAAAGGAATCGATGCCCGCCTCGCAAAGTTCCGGGATGTAGTCGATCATGCACAGATCCTTTGAGTTGAAAATGTAGGTTCCGCGCTCGTTTTCGTATACCGGCATATACTCGCCCGGTCTGGTCTCCTCCACGATGGAATATCTCCACCGGCACGGATGCGTGCACTCGCCGCGGTTCGCGTCGCGGCCGGTGAAGAAATTGCTCAGCATGCAGCGGCCGGAGTAGGACATGCACATCGCGCCGTGGACAAAGGCCTCAATCTCCAGATCTTCCGGCACCTTCGCGCGAATCTGACGGATCTCCTCCAGAGAGAGCTCTCTTGCAGCCACCACGCGGGTCGCGCCGAGATCATGCCAGAACTTGAATGTCTCGTAGTTTGTGCTGCTGGACTGGGTACTGATATGGATGTCGATTTCCGGGCAGATCCGTCTTGCGGTCATAAAGATACCCGGATCATTGATGATCATGGCATCCGGCTTCAGTTCCTTCATCTTCTTCATGAATTCCTCGACTTCCGGGAAATCATAATTGTGTGCAAGGATGTTCGCGGTGATGTGAACCTTTACCCCGTGCTCATGGGCATAGCGGATTCCCTCCGCCAGATCCTCGTCGCTGAAATTCTTTGCTTTGGCGCGCAGGCTGAATTCCTCGCCTCCGCAGTATACCGCATCTGCTCCGTATCGGATCGCTGTCTTCATCACTTCCAGGCTTCCGGCCGGAATCAGTAATTCTGGTTTTTTCATTGAACTCTCCTACTGTATCTATTATATCGTTTTTTTCGAATTATATATCTTTTTCTCTCACTTCTTCACACTCAGGGCAACGCCGTCTCCTACCGGGAGAATGGATGTCTCAAAGTCATCGCAGTGCGTCAGTTCCCAGATGTACTCCCGGATTCTCGTGTGAATCGTGCGGTCGCGTCTTCCGACTGCATAGCGTGAAAGAGCGGTCTCTCCGTCCTGCAGAACATTGTCGGAGATCAGAAGCCCTCCCGGCACAAGGAGCCGGCGCACCTGCGGAAGCCAGTTGATATACTGGCCTTTTGCCGCGTCCATAAAGATCAAACCGTATCCGGGTTCCAGCCCCGCAAGGATCTCTTCGGCGTCCCCTTCCAGAAGGGTAATGCGGTTCTCCATGTCTGCCGCGGCGAAATTGGCTTTCGCCTCCGGGATCCGCTTCTCAAATTTTTCGATTGTTGTGATGCGGCAGTGTTCCGGCATAACGCCGGCCATCAAAAGCGCAGAAAAGCCGACAGCAGTACCGACCTCCAGGATTTTCTCCGGCTTTGTCAGTACCACCATCGTCTTCAACAGTGCCTGTGTCTCTTTTTTTGCAATCGGAACACGGTCCCGGAGAGCGCGCTCCTCGATCCCGTCGAGAAGTGCTCCATTTCCGCGGTCCAGCGATCCGATATAATCTCTGATTCGCTGATCTGTTATCATGATTTTGCTGATGTTTCCTTTGTTTCCTTTTCTTCGGTGCCCTTTCCGGAAATCGCATCCAGAATCTCACGGATATTCATATTCCGGTTGATGCGGTAGACCCCCGGCTGGGGCTTGTACTCATAAAAGCGGGCGGTCAGCCAGAAGGCATTCCGGTTCCAGATGAGATCCTGATCGGCGAGATCTGCTGCGATCTCCTCGATGGATTCCCCCTTGCGCACCTCAAAATCACGGTCCAGTGCCGGCAGTTCCGTGATCCCCTGCTGTTCATCCCAGGTATCCGGCGAGAACAGCCGGTAGCCGAACCGGTAGCCGCGGACCGATCCCTCATAGAGAAGGAACACCGCCATCAGGATCAGGAGAAGTCGGATTGAGGTTCCGAGAACCGCAGACATAATGCGGTTCAGTTCTTTGATTACACTCATGGTTCCTCTCCTTCCCGGACGGCGGCTTTTCGATCTGTTGCAGCTTTATTCGTCGACTTCCATGATGATCGGCAGGATCATCGGATTTCTCTTCATTTTCTTCCACAGATAACCGCTGAGGCTGTCGCGGATCACATGTTTGATCTTGCCCCAGTCGCTGATATTGCGGTCAAGGCAGTCCTGAACGGCATCGTCCACGATGTTCTGCGCTTCTCCCATCAGGTCCTCGGATTCACGCACATAGACGAAGCCTCTGGAGACGATATCCGGTCCCGCAAGAAGCTGATTCGACGCGCGGTCCAGCGTGAGAACCACAATGATGATACCGTTTGCCGCCAGATTCTGACGGTCGCGGAGGACAATGTTGCCGACATCGCCGATGCCGAGACCGTCCACGAGAACGCCGCCTGCCTGAACATGATCTTTCAGCTCCCAGCCTTCCTCACCGATCTCGATCACATCGCCGGTCTGCATGGTGACAACATTTTCCTTCGGAACGCCCATCGAGATTGCGATGTGCTTCTGCGCGGTCAGATGCCGGAACTCGCCGTGCACCGGAATGGAGTATTTCGGGCGCACCAGAGAGTACATCAGTTTGATCTCTTCCTCACAGGCGTGTCCGGAAACGTGGGTATCCTGGTTGATGACCTCTGCCCCCTTCGCCTCAAGTTCATTGATGACGTTGGCTACCGCCTTCTCATTTCCCGGAATCGGGGTCGAGCTGAGGATGATGACATCACCCGGGCGAATGGATACCTTCTTGTGAATGTTGGCCGCCATGCGGGAGAGTGCCGCCATGGACTCACCCTGGCTTCCGGTGGTGACAAGCACGGTCTTTTCCGGCTTGTAATTCTTCAGATGATCGATGTCGATCAGTGTGTTCTCCGGGATATTGATGTATCCGAGTTCGGTCGCAACGCCGATGACATTGACCATGCTCCGGCCTTCTACGACAACCTTTCGGCCGTATTTGTAGGCAGAGTTGATGATCTGCTGCACACGGTCAACGTTGGAGGCGAAAGTCGCCACGATGATTCGCTGGTTCTGATGCTCGGAAAAAATCGAGTCAAAGCGCTGTCCGACGGTCTTCTCCGACATCGTGAATCCCTTGCGAATCGCGTTCGTGGAATCGCACATCAGCGCGAGAACGCCCTTCTTGCCCAGCTCGGCAAAGCGCGGAAGATCCGCCGGTTCGCCGAATACCGGGGTGTAATCGATCTTAAAGTCTCCGGTGTGGACAATGATACCGGCCGGCGAGAAGATTGCCAGCGCGGAAGCATCCTGAATGGAGTGGTTGGTCTTGATGAATTCCACGCGGAAACATCCGAGATTGACAGACTGTCCGTGGCGGATCACTTTTCTTTTGGTGGAGCGCAGCATCTCATGCTCTTTCAGCTTGTTCTCGATCAGACCGATGGTCAGTTTCGTCGAATAGACCGGTGCCGGGATCTCACGCAGAACATACGGCAGCGCGCCGATGTGGTCCTCGTGTCCGTGGGTGATCACGAAGCCGCGCACCTTATGAATATTCTCTTTCAGATAGGTCACATCCGGGATGACCATATCGATTCCCAGCATATCATCGCTCGGGAACGCCATGCCGCAGTCCACAACGATGATATCGTCGCCGTACTCAAATGCGGTCATATTCATTCCAATCTGCTCCAGTCCGCCCAGCGGAATGATTCTTATTTTATTGTGGTTCGGTTCCTGTTCTTTCTGTTTCTTCAAAATATCCTCCTGTGTCAGTTGTCTGCTCCGCGGACAACCTGCAATATTTATATCCGGGTCCGAAAACTTTTTCGGACATGAATGTCATGATCAGTTTGTAATGTCAATGCCGGAATCCGACATCAGTTCTTCAAAAATTCGGAAAACCGCGTCCAGCTCGACGTCGTCTTCCACGAATTCATACTCGCTCTCCGGGCTTTCCGGCGTGGAAATATCCTTCATAATCCAGCACTCGCCGTCCCCGTCCTTCTGATCGGTCACCAGAAGATAGTCCATTCCGCTCATTCTGGTCTGCTCGATCACATAAAATGTTACGTTATCCCCATTTTCATCCACAAAGACAATGTGGTCCGGAAAACTGCGGATCGCGTCTTCCGCACGTTTGGAATCCGCATGATTCATCTTATCTGCCATTGAATTCTCCCGTTATCCTCCGGGCTTCCCCGGAAATATATATCATATTTGTATGTTTTATATTTCAGTGAAAAATGTATCCTGCCGGCGCAGTCTGCCTCCGGCAAGCCGAAGCCCTCTTTTTGCCGGTCACTGCTTCCGCGTCTCACGGCTTCTGCGAGTTACTGCTTCTGCGGCTCACGTTTTCTGTTGCTCACTGCTTCTGTGCGTTCATCCAGCTCTCCAGAATCAACACTGCCGCGATCTTGTCGATGACCGCTTTCCGGTTCTCTCTGCGCACACCGCTCTCCATCAGAATCTGGTCTGCTTCCACCGTTGTCAGCCGCTCATCCCACAAGATGACCGGAAGACCGGTTCTTCTCTCCAGCATCGCCTTGAATTCCCGGGTTTTCTCCACACGTTCCCCCTCGGTGTCGTTCATATTCAGCGGATATCCGAGTACGATTTTTTCGACCTCATACTCCCGGATCAGCTCCTCGATCCGGGCACAGGTTCTGCGAAGCTTATTCGCATCCGGCCTTGTAATCGTCTCCACTCCCTGCGCCGTGATTCCCAGCGCATCACTGACCGCCACACCGGTGGTTTTGGACCCGAAATCCAGTCCCATTACTCTCATATTCAGTTTTTCCTTTTCACGTCACACCGACACAGCCCGCGGAAAAGTCCCCGGGATACGGTATCCTGCTCATTATCTATACTATCGGACCTTTTTCTGTTCCTATCAGATGAAAATATGCATACTTTTCCCGCCGAAACCACCTTGTCCGCATTTTCGCGGAGGTACGGGGGGATTTTGCTGCAAATCTGCATCATTTTCCAGGGCAGAAAAAAATCTTATCACGCAAATGAGACCATGCCCCATATCCCCGTCACAGGATCGGGCTGCACGGCCTTTCATTCGCACCTGAACTTCTCATTTATCTCCGTCATGAGAGCTTCGTTTCCACGTAAGCTTTCATCAGTTCTTCCACGATCTCGTCACGCTCCACCTTCATGATCAGGCTGCGCGCGCTCTTGTAGCTTGTGATATATGTCGGATCACCGGACATGATATAACCGACCAGCTGATTGATCGGATTGTAACCCTTCTCGGTCAGTGCCTCATACACCTGTCTGATGACATCTGCTACTTCCATCTTCTTCTGGTCCTGAACGGCCCTGAAGTATTGTGTATCCATAATATCGCCCATAGTTTTCACGTCCTTTTTATACCTATGCGTCATTCTAACATAACGCACATCATTCTACAAGAGCGCCGGATCGCATCTTTAAAATTCTTTAAGAATGAGTCATTCCAGCAGAAGAACTTCGTCGTTCAGCATACGGGTAAAGGTTCCGCGGACGGTGACATTTTTCATCCCGTCCCGGTATGGAACAGCGCCTTTGACATACTCCCGGGTGTGCCCCATCATGTATTTGACGCCGTCAATCTCCACCGGTTCCTCCAGAAGCACTTCCGTTTCCTTTCCGAGGTACCAGCGGCGGAACTCCTTTGACATCTCATCGCCCATCCGGATCAGAATGTCGCTGCGCTTCTCTTTCTCCGCTTCCGGAATCTGGTGATCCATGCGGTCCGCGCGGGTCCCCTTTCTTCTCGAATAGCGGAATACGTGCATCTCGTAAAAGTTCACCTTTTCAAGGAACCTTCGGGATTCTTCGAATTCTTCCTCTGTCTCTCCCGGAAAACCGACAATGACGTCCGTCGTGATGGCCGGGTGGTCAAACGCCTCCCGCAGCTCATCGCAACTGTATAAATATTCTTTGGCTGTGTAATGACGGTTCATCCGCTCCAGCGTCGCGTCGCAGCCGCTCTGCAGCGAGAGGTGGAAATGCGGACAGATGGTGCGGAGTGTCGCAATCGTCTGGGCAAATTCTCTCGTCACCACGCGAGGTTCCAGAGAACCGAGGCGGATCCGCTCAACGCCCGGCACCCGATCCAGCATCACGATGAGATCCAGAAGATTCATGTTGGAATCTCCCGCGCCCTCCATCGCATCCTTGAAATCTTTTCCGTAGGACGCCAGATGGATTCCGGTCAGGACAAATTCCTTATAACCGGACGCGGCCAGTCTCGTGACTTCCCGAACCACGTCCCCCGGCCTTCTGCTCCGGATTCGGCCTCTGGTGTACGGGATAATGCAGTAGCTGCAGAACTGATTGCAGCCGTCCTGCACTTTGATGAAAGCCCGGGTGTGTTCCTCGGTGCGGCTGATGTGAAGGTCCTCAAATTCATGAACCTCATTCATATCGAGGACATCTTCCTTCTTTTCCCGTTTTCCCGCTCCGCGCTCCGCGAGATACTCATTCAGAAGTCGGGAAAGCTCCGTCTTCCGGTCATTGCCGACGATGAGATCCACGGCGTCATCCTGTTTCAGCGCCCCCTCGGCCGACTGCACATAGCATCCCGCTGCCACGACAACCGCGTCCGGGTTCATTTTCTTCGCCCGATGAAGCATCTGGCGGGATTTCCGGTCCGCCACATTCGTCACCGAACAGGTATTGATTACATAGACATCTGCCTTTTCCGTAAACGGAACAATCTCGTATCCGTCGGCTTCCAGAAGCTGTTCCATCGCTTCCGTCTCCCAGGAATTGACTTTGCAGCCCAGTGTATGAAAAGCAGCTTTTCGCATATTTTTGTCCTCCTGGCTCAAGCAGACAAGCTTGCTTGTCTATTTGAGTCGTCAATCAAAGTTTGAAAGTTTACTTTCAAACTTTTTTCCTCAAATGTTTCCTCCATTTCAGGCGGGGCTGTATGAAAAATCGTGCATACATTTCCCATTGACTTTTACGTCACTGATTTGTACTATTAATTATATTTACTAATTTTTTTGAATGGAGGGCGTTTTCATGAAAACTGTTCAGATTTCCTTAAATTCTATCGATAAAGTCAAGGCTTTCGTCAATGACCTTGCAAAGTTTGATGTTGATTTTGACCTTGTATCCGGAAGATATGTTGTCGATGCAAAATCCATCATGGGTATCTTTTCCCTCGATCTCTCCAAGCCGATCGACCTGAATATCCAGTGCGATCCGGGCGAGAAACTGGACAAAGTTCTTGCCACTCTGGCACCGTACATCATCGCCTGATGAAGGCAGATCTTCATTGTACGCCATCCGACATCGAATATAAGTCATACATAAGCCGGACTTCCCGAAAGGAGTCCGGCTTTTTTTTGGGCGAAGCACTTAGCGACACATATTTTGTCCTCCAGGCTCAAGCAGACAAGCTTGCTTGTCTATTTGAGCCGTCAATCAGAGTTTGAAAGTTTACTTTCAAACTTCACTTAGCGGCTTTGCCGCTTAGTGAAATAGCGTGCTGCGGCTGGTATTTTCGAGCTTAGTGGATTTGCGCTTCCTTATTTTACCAGCACGCGATGACTTCTTCCGTGTCAATCGCAGTCTGTACCATCTCATCGATCTTCTCTTCAAGATTCTTCTCGCTCTTTTCAATCGTATCGAGGAACGGCTTGGTCACCGGATGCTTTGCCACAAAGATCGTGCAGCAGTCCTCGTACGGCTCGATCGAGGTTTCATAGGTTCCGATCTTGTAGGAAATGTCGACGATATCCTGCTTGTCAAACGCGATCAGCGGACGGAAGACCGGCATGTGCTCCACTGCCGCGTCGGTACATTGCAGAGACTGCATGGTCTGGGATGCCACCTGACCGATGGACTCGCCGGTCACAAGGCAGTGGCAGCCGTTCTTCTGTGCCAGCTTCTCCGCGATCTTCATCATGTAGCGTCTCATGATGATGGTGAGCTCATCATGCGGACAGTTCTGATAAATATACATCTGAATGTCGGTAAAGTTGATGACATGCAGCCGGATATTTCCGGAATACTTGGAAACCTGCTTTGCCAGATCCACTACCTTCTGCTTTGCTCTCTCGCTGGTGTACGGCGGTGCATGGAAATACGTCGCCTCCAGCACAACGCCGCGCTTTGCGATCATGTATCCCGCCACCGGGCTGTCGATTCCGCCGGACAGAAGAAGCATTGCCTTTCCGTTGGTTCCCACCGGCATACCGCCCGGCCCCGGAATCACCAGAGAGTAAATGTTGACGCAGGTCTTGCGGATCTCCACGTTCAGCAGCATTTCCGGATGGTGTACATCGACCTTCAGCTCCGGATATGCCTGCAGCAGAACCTCGCCGAGATCGGCGTTGATCGTCTCGGAGGTTCCCGGATATGCCTTGTTGATACGGCGGCTGTTGACTTTAAAGGTGAAGTGACGGTCTGCGTACACATCACCGACATATTTCACAACCTGCTCCTTCAGGTCATCAAAGCCCTTATCCTCAATGCGAACCAGCGGGCAGATGGCTGCGATGCCGAATACTCTCTTCAGGGCATCCACCACCTCGTCAAAATCAAATTCTTCGGATGCGTCCGCGTAAATGCGTCCCGCCTCCTTGGTGACAAGAAATTTTCCGTCCAGCGGACGAAGAACGGTATTGATGTGGGAGATCAGCTTATCTTCAAAAAGATAACGGTTCTTGCCCTTGATGCCGATCTCGGCGTATTTGATCAAAAATGAATGAAACATATTATTCTCCTAAATTAATACCTGCGGAATTTTCTCAGTTCCGGCAGGATCTCTTTCAGCTGCGCGATGACATAATCGATCTGTTCTTCATTGTTAAAGCTTCCAAGGCTGAATCGAAGCGTGGAATCCAGAAGTTCTTTCTTCACGCCGATCGCCTTCAGCGTGCCGCTGATGCCCGGATGATTGGACGAGCAGGCAGATCCGGAAGAGACATAGATCTCTTTTCGCTCCAGCGCATGGAGGAGAACCTCCGCCCGGATGCCTTCAAAGCTGCAGCTGACAATCTGCGGCGCATTTCTCCGGTCCTCAAATCCGTTGACCGTGGTTCCCTCGATCTCGTGAAGTCCGCTGATCAGTCGGTCCCGGAGTTCATAGAGGCGGTCAATCCGTTTTTCAAATCCCGTATAGGCCATCTTTGCGGCAACGCCGAGACCGTAGCAGCCGGGAACATTTTCCGTTCCGGAACGCATATCTCTCTGCTGCCCGCCGCCGAGAATAATGGGATGGACATGAATCTTCTCTCCGATATACAGGAACCCCGTCCCCTTCGGTCCGTGGATCTTGTGACCGCTGACCGACAGAAGATCGATGCCCATCTTCTTCGGGCGGATCCGGTATTTTCCGTATGCCTGAATCGCGTCCACATGGAAGACAGTTCGCGGATTGGTCTCATGGATCACCTTCGCGATCTCCTCCACCGGCTCCACTGCACCGATCTCGTTGTTCACATACATGATGGACACCAGAATCGTGTCTTTCCGGATGGATTCCCTGAGCTGTTCCAGGGAAATGTGTCCGTTCTCATCCACCGGAAGATAGGTGATCTCATATCCCATCTCTTCCAGAAAGGTCAGCGGCTGATAGATCGACGCATGTTCCACGCCGCTGGTAATGATGTGCTTTCCCATACGGCGCATCGAGTATGCCGTTCCGTAGAGCGCCATATTGTTGGACTCCGTTCCGCCGGAAGTGAACACAATCTCCCGCTCGGTTACTTTCAGGGTATCCGCGATGGTCTTTCTTGCCTCACGGACCAGATTTTCCGCTTCCATTCCCTTCGTGTGCATGGAAGACGGGTTTCCGTAATCCGTTGTCATGGCACGGAGGACGGCTTCGGCGACTTCGTCATATACTCTGGTCGTCGCAGAGTTGTCAAAATATGCTTCCATTGTTCTTTCTTTTCTAAGCTTTGGTGATTTTGTCTTATTTAGTTCTGTTTGCCGTTATCGGCCTTCATCGCTTTTCAGCAGTCGTCGAGCTGCATCATCAGTGCAGACAGGATGCAGAGTCCCGCGGTCTCCGTGCGGAGGATCCGCTTTCCCAGCGTGACCGGCTCGGTACCGGCGTCTTGGGCCTTTTCGATCTCTCCCGGATCAAAACCGCCCTCCGGTCCGATGAATACGGCGATATCCTGTCCCGGCGCCGCCTTTCCCAGAAGTTCTCTCGTCTTCGCCATCCCGTCTGCGTTCTCATACGGAATGAGCTTCAGGTCGAATCCCTTCACTTCTTCCAGTGCCTGCCCGAAAGAGATCACCGGAGCAACCTCCGGGATCACGCTCCGCTTGGACTGCTTGGCAGCCGCCAGCGCGATGGCATTCCAGCGCTTCACTTTGGACTCTGCCTTTTTGGCATCCAGCTTCACGACCGTATTCTTCGTCAACACCGGAACGATGCGGTATGCTCCGAGCTCCACCGCCTTCTGGATGATGAGTTCCATCTTGTCGCTCTTCGGCAGTCCCTGATACAGATGGATGCGCGCCGGAAGTTCATTGTTTTCCTTCCGCACTTCCAGAATCCGGCAAATCACCTCATCCCGGCGGATTTCCTCGATTCCGCAGAGGCGGTCCATCTCTCCCTCCGCGCTGATCAGCACTTTTTCTCCCGGCTTCATGCGGAGAACATTGCCGATGTGATTGACATCCTCACCGAGAATCGTGATCCGCTCTTCTTCGATCTGATCCGGTTCCACAAAGAAATGGTACATGCTCCGGTCACTCCTTCACTGCTGTCACATTGACCCACTCGCCCTGATGATTGATCTCCACGATCTTCAGGGACGGCTCCGCCTGAAATGCCGCCACTACATCCTCTTCCTTGGTATTGATGATACCGGAAGTGATGAATACGCCGCCCTTTTTCAGATGCTGCGGGATCTCCGGAACCAGTCCGATGATCACCGGCGCAAGGATATTCGCGGTCACGATATCATATTTTTCAAAGCCGACTTTTTCCTGAACGGCTCTGGTCTCCTCCTCGGTCTGATTATCCGGACCGCCGGAGAGAAGGTTGCCCTGAAGGACATCAAACTTGTCCCTGGCAATATCGTTGGACGCAAGGTTCTCCGCCACGGCATCGATGGCATTTTCATCCAGATCCGTGCCAAAGACATAACCGGCGCCCAGCTTCAGCGCCGCGATGCCGAGAATACCGCTTCCGGTTCCCACATCAAGAATCTGCTCGCCGCCCTTGATATACTTTTCAAGCTGGCGGATGCAGAGCTGGGTCGTCTCATGCAGACCGGTTCCGAAGGCTGTGCCCGGATCGATCTGGATCATGAGTTTATCCTTGTGCTCTTCCGGCACCGGCTCCCAGGTCGGCTTGATCAGGATATTGTCCACGGTAAACGGCTTGAAATACTGCTTCCAGTTGTTGATCCAGTCCTTGTCCTCAGTCTCGGATTCCTCGATGGTGCAGGCGCCGAGGTCCGTGAACTGCGCGAGCTCCGCCAGCGCCTCCTTTGCCTTCTGAAGCATGGCATCCGCATTTTCGTCGTCATCCAGATAGAAGGAAATCCGGGAAACACCCTCATCCGGCGGAAGTTCCGGCAGAATGTCAATGAACATTCCCTTGGTCTCCTCATCGGTCAGCGGGATATTGTCCTCGATCATGACGCCCTCGATGCCGATATCGTCCAGCGTCGCGGAGACCAGATCCTCCGCTGCAGTTGTTGTTGTCAGTGTATATTTTTTCCACTTCATTGCGTTTCCTCCATTTATCGCATGCGCTCAGTCCGGCAGAAACTCTGCCATCGCGGCATTGGACACATCCAGTCCTGTCTCTGTGAGCAGAACCCGGTCTCCGGCTTCCGCAAGAAGACCTTCTCTTTTCAGTTTGTCGATCACTTTTCCGTAGACATCCCGAAGTTCCCGGCCGAATTCTTTCCGGAATTCCTCCGCGGACACCCCGTCCGTCAGCCGAAGTCCGAGAAACATAAATTCCGCCATCCGGTCCGCTTCCGTGAGAACTTCCGGTGTATCATACAGCGCGCAGTTCCTTTGATCCGGCTTTTCCTCATTCATGTCCGGCTCTTCCATCAGGCGGCTCTTCGCCGCTTTTCCTTCATTCCGGGGTATTCCCGCATCCCCTGTATCTGTTCCAATGGAAATTCCGGCACGGGAACACGCCGCAAGCCGGTCACGGTATTCCTCCAGATCCCTTGTCACGGAAAACCGGACATACTGCCCGTTCTCACACAGATAGGAACTTGCCCCGAGGCCGAAGCCAAGATATTCCGTCCCGGTCCAGTATCCGAGATTATGCCGGCATTCCCGCCCGGCCTTCGCATAGTTGGAGATCTCGTAGCGCCGGTATCCGGCCTCCGCGAGAATCCGTTTTGTGTCGTGATACATCGCCCGGTCTTCCGTCTCCCCGGGGATCCTTGCCCGGCCGCGGTAGCGCGCCAGATGAGCTTCCGGCACATCGGCATACTCGCCGTACTCCGCGATATCGCTGCTCATCCCGCCGTACTCCTCATAGAACGGAGTTCCCGGCTCGACGATCAGGCTGTACGCCGAAATGTGTTCCGGCGCGAGCGCAATCACCCTTTTCAGCGTGTCCCGCCAGGTTTCTGCCGACTGTCCCGGCAGAGCGCTCATCAGATCAATGTTGATGTTGTCAAAGCCGGCATTTCTCGCCGTCTCCCAGCTTTCCAGAAAATCCGCCCAGGTGTGAATCCGCCCGAGAAGCCGGAGTTCCCCGTCATGGGTGCTCTGCAGTCCCATGCTCAGACGGTTCACGCCGGCCGCCTTCCAGATCCGTGCCTTCTCTTCCGTGACCGTACCGGGATTTGCCTCCATCGTGATTTCCGCATCCTCCCGGACGAAATAGACCTCCCGGATCCGGTCCAGTATCCGGCGGATCGCCTCCGCCGGCAGAACCGACGGCGTGCCTCCCCCGATAAAGACGGAAGTAACGTCCGACGGCGCAGCATCACGCTTTCCTCTTCCGTGCCGCATTCGGGCGATCTCACAGAGGAGTGCTTCCACATACCGTTCTTCCTTGCCGCCCGAAGGATCTCCGCAGGGAAACGAGAGAAAATCACAGTACCGGCATTTTTTCACGCAGAACGGAATGTGAACATAGATCTCCATATCCGGCCGCTCTTTCTTCATCAGTTTCCGTCATCCAGTTTCAGGACGCTCATAAACGCGCTCTGCGGGATCTCGACATTGCCGACCTCGCGCATACGCTTCTTACCTTCCTTCTGTTTCTCCAGAAGTTTTTTCTTACGGGAAATATCGCCGCCGTAGCACTTCGCCAGAACATCCTTGCGCATCGCGCGGACGGTTGTTCTGGCCACAATGCGGCCGCCAACCGCTGCCTGAATCGGGATCTCGAAGAGGTGTCTCGGGATCTCGTTCTGGAGCTTCTCACACATCTTCTTTCCGCGCTCGTAGGCGGAGTCCGCAAAGACGATGAAGCTCAGGGCATCCACCTGCTCGCGGTTGATGAGGATGTCCAGTTTCACCAGTTTGGACGGCTCATAACCCTTGAGTTCATAATCCAGAGACGCATATCCTCTGGATCGGGATTTCAGGGCGTCGAAGAAGTCGTAAATGATCTCGTTCAGCGGAAGCTCGTAGTGAAGAATCGCTCTCGTCGCCTCCACGTAATCTGTATTCAGGTACACGCCGCGGCGCTCCTGGCAGAGCGTCATGATGGCACCGACGTATTCCGTGGTAACCATGATCTCCGCCTTGACGATCGGCTCTTCCATGTGTTCAATCTCCGACGGATCCGGAAGATTCGACGGGTTGGTGAGCTCCATCATCGTGCCGTCGGTCTTATAGACATGGTAGACTACGCCCGGCGCGGTGGTCACAAGGTCAAGATTGTATTCTCTCTCCAGTCTTTCCTGGATGATATCCAGATGAAGAAGGCCGAGGAAGCCGCAACGGAAGCCGAAACCGAGGGCCGCCGATGTCTCCGGCTCATAGTAGAGAGCGGCGTCATTTAACTGAAGTTTTTCCAGTGCATCCCGCAGTTCCGGATAGCGGGCGGAATCTGCCGGATAAATGCCGCAGTAAACCATCGGCGTCACCTTCTTGTATCCCGGAAGCGGCTCCGCGCACGGATTGGCCGCACCGGTCACGGTATCACCGACACGCGCTTCCTGAAGATTCTTAATGCTTCCGGTGAAATATCCGACCATGCCGCAGTCGAGGCCGTCGCCCGGAACAAACCGTCCCGCGCCGAAATAGCCGACTTCCACCACATCGATCTCCGCTCCGGTGGCCATCATGCGGACCTTCATGCCCTTTTTGATGGAACCGTTCTTCACGCGGCAGAAGACGATGACGCCTTTATAGGAATCATAGATCGAGTCGAAGATCAGCGCCTGCAGCGGTGCCTCCGGATCTCCGGAGGGAGGCGGAAGTTTCGTCACGATCTGCTCCAGCACTTCCTCCACATTGAGGCCGGTCTTCGCTGACACCCGCGGTGCCTCAGAGGCGTCGATGCCGATGATATCCTCGATCTCCTCGGCAACCTCTTCCGGGTGCGCACTCGGAAGATCCACCTTGTTCAGCACCGGGAACACCTCCAGATCATGATCCAGCGCAAGGTAGACATTGGCCAGCGTCTGCGCCTCCACTCCCTGTGTGGAATCGACGACAAGGATTGCTCCGTCACAGGCCGCAAGGCTTCGGGATACCTCGTAGTTGAAATCGACGTGTCCCGGAGTGTCGATCAGATTGAAGATGTACTCATTGCCGTCTTTTGCTTTATATACGGTGCGGACGGCCTGTGACTTGATGGTGATGCCTCGCTCACGCTCCAGCTCCATGTTGTCCAGCACCTGATCCTGCATCTCACGCTCGGTGAGAAGTCCTGTTTTCTCGATGATACGGTCTGCAAGTGTTGATTTGCCGTGGTCAATGTGTGCCACGATGCAGAAATTTCTGATTCTGCTCTGATCAGCAGCTCCCATCCTGTTTCCTCTTTTCTTTATATTGAAATTCCGTTCTGTGATAAATGTCCTGTTCCTCTCTTTGGAAGCAAATCCCACGGATCGGTCCGCTCATGCCCCGGTATCTCTCACTCCGGAGGAACTTCCAAAAATAAGAAAGACACAATAACTCAATTTAATAGAATAACATTGATCCGGCTTTTCCGCAATACTTTACGCCGCGGCCCGGCCGACGCTGTCTTTCCGGACGACGCTGTCGGTTCCCGGCTGACGCTGTCTTTCCGAACGACGCTGTCGGTTCCCGGATGACGCCGTCATTCCCGGCCCGCGTTCCTCCGGTACGAAGCAACGCACTTCGCCCCCTGAAAATCAGGATCCGGAAGTCAGAATACGCCCGATCTCCTCGATGCTCTCCGCAAAATACACTCCTCCGAGACGGTGTTCTTCCAGAAATCCGGCTTCCACCATCTGTGAAAGAAGCGCCCGGATATGATCGTAATACCCATCCAGATTATAGAAGATACACGGGCTGTCAATGCCGCCTTCTTTTCCCTCTTCGATGCGGGCGAGGGTCGTCATTTCCATCACCTCGGCGATCTCCTCCAGCGTGCCGGTTCCGCCCGGAAAAGCGATGAACGCGTCTCCGAGTTCGATCATTTTGCCCTTCCGCTCCCGCATGTCCTTTGTCACGATCAGCTCATCGATCTCTTCATTCTGAAGCGCATTCTTCACGAAGAATTCCGGTTCCACGCCGATGACATGACCGCCTGCGCCGAGAACCGCCGTGGACAGGACTCCCATCAGTCCGACACGGCTTCCTCCGTAGATCAGACGGTGTCCGTTCTCTCCGATCCAGGTTCCGAGGCGTTCCGCCTCTCTTCGATATTTCCCGTCCTTTCCGAACGATGATCCGAGGTATACTGTAATGTTCATTCTCTCTCCTCCCGCTTCCAAACATGTATGAGCGTATTGTAGCACAAGAAAGCAGTCTCCGGCTGATTGTTCCGGAAACTGCTTCTCACCAAAGAATGATATTAGCATTTACAAATATGAAAAAGAAAAAAGGACTGTGCACCAAATCCCCCGTAATGCAGAATACGGGCGGCGGATTCGTCCGCTCCGCCGTCCGTCTCGGGGAAAAATATCAGCACTTCCGCTCTCTGTCATAAAGCGGATTGATTTCAAAAAGGGATTAATCCTCGGCTTCGTTTCCGAGTGCTGCCGGTGTGAGGTTGTCTTCACCGTCCTGCTTCGGCATGATGCCGACAGCACCATTTTCATTCGGATACATCCAGTTGTCCATCAGCTCGATGTGCGGAACTTCCGCGATCTCATTCAGATTCAGAACGGTTCCGTCCTCATCGACTGCGGACTTGATGTTCTGACCGCTCATCTCAACCCTGCACTTGGAGTAGGTATTGCCGTCAACGGTCTCGATCGTGTACTTCTTGGTCTTGCTCTTCTGAATCTTACCGTTCTTGTTGACCAGATAGAACTTATTGCCGATCTTGAATACACGGTTGTCATCCTGAGCCTCCAGACGCTTACCCTGGAAATACAGCGTATCATGATCTACACCGTCAACGCCCTGACCGGAGCCGCCCTTCTTGGTCTTGAAGGAATAGTAGTAGGTGTTGCTGTCATCCTCTTCCAGATTGCTGATCTTACCGGTCTTCATGTAGCCGTCGCCGTCGAAATAGTAGGTGTGGCCGCCAATGTACTGCAGTCCGGTCTTCATTCTGCCGTTCTCATCGAATACGAAGGTTCCGGTCTTGCCGTTCCAGGAGATCTTCTCCTTCTTGCGGTAAACGGTCTTGCCTTCATCGGTCAGACCATTCGCGTCACGGCTTCCCGCATGCAGAATCTCGCCCTTGGTATTCTTTACCCAGTACCAGTCGGTATCGTCATCGGTGCCGAGATCCCTGGATCCGGAAATCTCAAACCAGCCCTTTGCGGCACCGCCGTCTGCCTTGCCTTCCCCGTTCGAAGTAAAGTAGTACATCTTGTCGATGGATGCCCTGGTTGCATTATCAGGAAGATTTCCGTCAAGGTTCGCATTGGAGCTGCGTGTCACCTTGGTATCGCCGTCGATCCACTCATACAGCATCTGTCCGTGGCCGTTGAACATGAAGTAGCTTCCGTTGATCTTCTTTCTGTTTGCGCCGGTGTAGAGTTTTCCGGAATTCTGGAAATAATACCATCCCTCGGATTCGCATTTCTGGGAATCCGTATCGCCGGAACAATTCTCGCCCTTGAAGCTGATCTCCTTGGAATCTTCGTCATTTTCGTCGTGTGTTTCCCCCGGATTCTGGAGCCAGAGCCATTTGCTCTCCACTCTCCATCCCTGATCCTCGGTTCCGAGATAGAAGACGTCGTCCCCCTTCTGATACCAGCCATACTGCATCTTACCGTCGGAATCGAAATAATAGGTCTTGCCGTTGATTTTCTTGGAGCCGTCGGTCACTTTCTTGCCCTTTGTGCCGAAATAGTACCAGTGCTCGTCGTTCTCGCCCGGCGCAGAGCTGTCACTGTCATCGGAATCCGATGTCTTGACCCACTGATTTACCAGCATGGCGCCGTCTGAGCCGACATAGTGCTCATCGTCCACCCAGCCGTTGGTCTTCATGTTGCCGTCATCATCCAGATAGAAGAATTTATTTCCGTCCTTCTGCCAGGAGCCGGTCACCATCTCATCATCTTTGTCGTAATAGTGCCATACACCGGCGGAATCCTTTTCCCATCCGGCCGCAAAGGATGCCTGGGAGGCACCCAGTGCGAGAATGGCAGATGCAGATAATACTGCAACAAGTTTTGTCTTCTTATTCATTGTTTATGCACACTCCTTTTCTTTTCGTTTCAACGCCTGAAACCCATCCGGTGTTTTCACGCGCTGGCGCGGCATCCGTCAAAACCGGAGTCTCTGTCTGACCCTGAATTCCAACTCTGGTTTTTGGCGTCTGCCCGCACAAACTGTCAGGCCGGCGCAGGCAACCCCTGAATTGCCCGTTCCGCCTTTCGCATACCACTATAGCGAAACCTCTTAAACGAAAAGTCGGGATTTCCTAAACCGTTTCTAAACTGTTTTCTACCAAAAGATGACAGCCTCCGGTGCAGCCCATGATTATTACCAACAGCGCTGTGGCAGAAACAAACAACGCAGTCAGACCTTCTCTGTCCGACTGCGCTGACATTCTGCACCGATTCATTTTTCAGTTTGAACCTTTGATCCGTTTTTCTCCCGCCATGTTATCTGTCCATCTTATTTGTTCATCCGGTAGCCGGCGCCCCAGACCGTTTCCAGGAGCCTGGGCTTTTTCGGCTCATCCTCGATCTTCTCGCGGATGCGGTTGATATGAACGATCACCGTCGCCGCATCACCGGCATAATCATAGCCCCAGATTTTCTCATAGAGCTGTTCTTTGTTAAAGAGAATGTTCGGGTTCTGCGCGAGAAAACAGAGAAGTTCAAATTCCCTCGTCTTCAGCGAGATCTCCTTCCCGTTCTTGGTAACGCGATATCCCTTCGGAAAGATATGCAGATCACCGATCACGATCTCCTCGGCGTCGTTCTCATTTCCCTGCATTTCCTTCATCGCCTCGTTTCCGGCGCACTCCACGATCCGGTCATACTGGCGAAGGTTCGCGTTGACGCGGGCCACCAGCTCCGCCGGATCAAACGGCTTGGAAATGTAGTCGTCGGCGCCGTTGCCCAGTCCCTGAATCTTATCGATCGCCTCGGTTCTTGCCGTCACCATCAGGATCGGCACGGCGGTCAGACTGCGGATCGCCTTACAGAGCTCATATCCGTTTCTCCCCGGCAGCATGACATCGATCAGAAAAAGGGAATACTCTCCGGACTCGGCAAGTTTCTCCAAATCTTTTCCGTCCCGATGCACCTCCACCTCATACCCCGCAGCAGAGATGTACGCCTCCTCAATCATGCTGATATCTTCATCATCTTCGATAATCAGAATCTTTTTTTTCTCATCCATCGTTATCTCCTTATTGTCCGGCCGGTTCCCGGACTGTTTCGCCAAAAGCGGCGGTTTATCCCCCCGACACAGCTCCGGAATCCTCCGTTCTCTTCGGGAGCGGTTCATCGTTTCCGCCATCATCGCTTCCACCGCAAAAACTCAGATGAAAGACCATTCCGGGATCCGACTCCGCGGTCACCGCCCCGTTCATTCCATGCATCAGTGAGCGGACGATATAGAGTCCCAGTCCGTTTCCTTTCGTCCGGTTTCTGGACTCATCCCCACGGTAAAATTCCTCAAAAATATTCTCGAGCTGATCCTTCGCCACACCTTTTCCGTTGTCACTAAAATCGATCACCACGCGGTCTCCGGACTGCCGGATTCCGATCCGGAGTTTCAGCGGATCCGCATCCGCGTATTTTTTGCTGTTCTCCAAAAGATTATCCAGAATCCGGACGACCTGATCGGGATCCGCCCAGATCATCACCGGCCGGTTTGCGGAGTCAAACTCCAGCACCAGATCTTCATTGGTCTCCTGCCGGTCCTTCACATATCCGTCCAAAAACAGATCCGCATCAAAGCTGTCCATCCGGAGCGGAATGTGCCCGGTCTCCACGCGGGACAAATAGAGAAGATTCCGAAGAAGCACTTCCATATCTTCCGTCCGCTGATATGCTCTCTGCAGGAATTTCTGCTGCTGTTCCGGTGTCGCGGCCACCCCGTCCATCAGGCCCTTCACGGTTCCGCGCACCGCTGTCAGCGGCGTGCGAAGATCATGGGAAATGCCGGCGATCATCTCGGTTCTCGCTTTCTCATACCGCGCATTCTGCTCCTGTGCCTCCAGAATGGAGTGCTGCATCCGGTTGAACTGACCGCAGACGTGTTCGAACTCCTCAATTCCCTCATAATGAATGTCGGTCTTCAGATTCCCGTCACGAATCCTTCTGGCGCCGCCCTCCAGTTCATCCAGCGGAACCATAATGCTTCCGGAAAGCCGCTTGGTAAAGAACTGACTGATCAGAAGGAGACCGCCGATGCAGATGGCACCGTCCGCCGCAAACAGGACAAAGAACCCGCTCCAGGATTCGGCGTAGGTCTGCAGAAGATCATCCACCTCTCCGCCTTCGATCGCCATTCGCTTTTCGATCTCTTCTTCCAGATCATTTCCCGATTCGTAAGTTTCATTCAGCATGTCTGTGATTGCCTCGTTAAAACGCTGTTCCACGATTTTGGAATAAATCTTCAGTGTGACCAGATTGACGGTCAGAAACGTGAGCAGCACAAACAGTACCATAAAGGTATTGGAGCGAAACACTTTGGATTCAATGGTTTTATTTCGTTCAAACAGCATGTTGGCCACCTCGGTCTGTCTTATAATCATATATCGTCATTATGACCATTTTAACAAAGCTCATTATCATTTTATGCAAACTTTCTAAACATTCCATCGTCAGAATGTTACGTTTTTCTGACAGGAAAGAAAAAAGTCCCCCTTAAGCAGATTCGGTGGTTAACCTTGTCTCCTTAAGGGGGATCGTACCGGCATCCAATACGTTCCTGCCGGATAATTATTATTTATCGTTTTTTACGCGTGAACCACAACCGGCATACCCACATAAACCAGGTTGTAGAGCTGCGCCGCAATATCGGTCGGCAGGTTTACACAGCCGTGAGAACCGCCGGTGGTGTAGATCGCGCCGCCGAAATTGGATCTCCAGGACGCGTCATGGAGTCCCTCACCGTTGTAGAACGGCATCCAGTATTTCACCGGAGACGCATACGGAGTTCCGTTGTCGTTGGTTCCTCTGAGCACGCGGTTAAGCTGCTTTGCCTGAATCCGGTGAACGCCCTGTGTGGTGTCATGTGCGCCCAGTCTTCCGGTTACACACGGAGAAGAAAGCACCAGCTGGTTGTCGCGGTAGCAGTACATGGACTGCTCGCCGATGGATACCTCAACGCAGTTGGCATATCCGGTCGGATTCGGTCTTGCCGGATCAACCTTTGCGCCGGTCGCATCCACCTTGTTGCCGTCCGGTGTCGCCTCGTTGACATAGAGTGCGCCGACGGAATGTGTCGTGTCGCCGTCCTCGGCAAAATAATAGTCAACACCGTCGATATTCTGCCAGCCCTTCTGCATCTTGCCTTCGCTGCTGAAGTAATATCTCTGGGTCAGATCCTGCCATCCGGTGAGCATCAGACCGTCATGGTTGAAGTAATACCAGTTTCCGCCGATCTCCTGCCACTGGCTCTTCAGCGCGCTGCCACTGGCGAGATAGTTCCAGGTCCCGTCCGCATTCTGCAGCCATCCGGTGGAAGCCGGGCCTGCGTGTCCGCCCTTTACGGTAACATTTTCATATTTTCCGGCAAAGGCCGTCATCGTCGTTCCGGAAATCATCAGTACAATCGCAGCAGCCAACACTGCGAGATAAAAGAGAATCCCTTTGACATTTCTGCTATGAGTTTCTGTATTCACGTTTTCTTTCCTCCCTTGCACCGGATTTTCTCCGGTACACCGTTCAAGTTTTCACTATGCTGCCCGCAGACAGCGCCAAATACTGTTTTATACCTAAATAATTATTACGTCAAGAAAATTCTCCCTGATACGCGGCCTTCACTCTGATTCGGCACTCAACTAAGCTCATAAAACCCCCGCCAGGTTTCGATCCGTGGCTCGCGCTAAGTTCGTGAAACACCAGCCTCCGCACGCTATTTCACGAAGAAAGCATAGCTTCCAAGTGAAATATGCGTCGCTAAACGCTCTGCAGAAGAACAAAGTCCACGGGGCGTTTTTTTCATAGGGAAATTCTGACAAATTTCCTATAAAAAAAAGGACTCCGCCACACCAGCAGAGTCCCTGATTGGGTTAATTTATTCTATATCGGTCAGTGATTACTGAACCTTGTTTGCAGCCTTTGCAATGCGGGAAACCTTGCGGGCAACGTTGTTCTTCTTGTAAACGCCCTTGGTTCCAGCCTTCTCGATTACGGAAGTTGCGTGCTTAAGAGCAGCCTCGACAGCAGCCTTGTCGCCGGCCTCTACAGCAGCCTCGACCTTCTTGATCTCGGTCTTAACTTCGGAACGGATTGCTTTGTTTCTTGCAGCTTTCTTCTCTGCAACTAAGATTCTCTTCTTGGCGGATTTAATGTTAGCCAATTTGGACACCTCCATTGGAATGTGATTTTAATAGTTTTCTTTGAAACATATGGCGTTTGCATTAAACCTTGACACGGTTAGTTTAAATGTAAACATACTCTTGTATTCTATCAGACCCGGGCGATATGTCAAGCATTAATTTTTATATTTTCGCGTGATCATCAGTTCCACTGCCATCCGGTCCGACAGCTTTCCGGTTTTCACCGCTTCCTCCAGTTCCACCGCGGTCTGGACGCAGGAAAGAACCTGCTTTCTGGAAAATGTCCCCGCCTGTGCTTCGAGCTTCCGCACCGCAAACGGCGGAACCTTTGCCGCTTTCGCGATGGCCGCCCTGTCTGCACGGCCAGCCTGCATGTCCTTTACCAGAAGAAGCTGGTTGAACTGTCTCGTAATCAGAAAAAGAATCCGCATCGGAGGCTCCTTGAGAGCCGTCAGATCCTCGTACAGCTTCATCGCCTGCGACATTTTCCCGGAAACCAGCGCATCCACCAGATCAAAGATCCGGCTCTCCACCTGCATGGTAGTGACCGCCGCCACGTCTTCCGATTCCACAACATCTTTTTCACCGACATAGCTGATGAGTTTTTCCAGCTCGGACCGGATATTCGACATATCGTTTCCGGTGCGCATGAGAAACTCATCCATCGTCTGACGTGTCACTTTCTTCCCGGAATGAGCCAGATACTTTGCAGCCCATACCGCAAGATCGCCGTTTTCCTGTTTTGCCATCTCGGAGATCAGTCCGAGATCTTTCACCTTCTTATAGAGTGCGCTTCGCTTATCGACCTCTGTCTCCGAAAAGACAATGCTCGTCGTATCCGGCATATCCGGCAGATATTTCACCAGATCTTCCGGACTCTTTTTGAAAAAGCCGCTGTCTTCGATCAGAAGAACGCGCCGCTCCGCAAAAAACGGAAGCGTATCCGCCAGGCTTATGATCTCGTTCACACTGATGTCTTTTCCGTGAAACGTGTTGAAATTCATGTCATCTCCGCCGGTCATCGCCTGACAGAGCTGTTTTTTATAGCTTTGCCGGAGGAAATCCTCCTCCCCGTAAAGGAGATACAGCGTATGAAAGCTTTTCTTTTTGATATCTTCATCTAAAACATTACTCACTGCGTCATCCTCCTCGAGACATCATTATACGATATGCGAAGCGTTTTTCTCAAGGTCTGTTTCCTGACTTCCCCCACTGTCCCGGCAGATCTGATCTCCGGATGCATCAATTCTCTGTCATTCCCTTCTTCGGTCTGGCCGCGCCATCGTTTCTTTTCCTCTTCTTTCATCCTCTCCCTCCTTATCGCGGCTGCCGCTGTCCCGGCTTTTTTGTGCGAAAAATGTCTCCGCCCGAACCTTCTCCCCATCGCTCCGGACCGTGATCGCGCCATCGTACTCCGTGTCCAGAATCTTTGCCCCGGACTTCCGGATTCGCTCCATGGCCTCCGGCGCCGGGTGTCCGTAACGGTTGTATTTCCCGCAGGAGATCACCACCAGATCCGGTTTCACGGCATTCAGAAGATCCTCGGATGTGCTTGTCGCCGAACCATGATGTCCCGCTTTGAGGATGATGACCGGTTCCGTGTTTCCGCCGCCGGCAATTGATCCGACGTCCCGATTCGCTTTCGCCGTCAGCCGCCCCACAATCTCCTTCTCATGTTCTCCCGGAAGATCCGCCGTCAGAACCATCTTCAGATTTTCACAGGACACCTCGAACGCAAGACAGTGTTCGTTCGGGTCCGCCGCATCAAGTTTCTCGCCGACCAGCGGATGAATGCACTGCAGCCGAACGTCTCCTTCCGCAAAACCGACTCCCGCTTCCATATATTCCACCGGCACCTCTGCCTTCTCCGCGTTTTCTTTCAGTGAATCGTACCGTTCCGAGCAAACAGCCGCCGTCGGGAGGACCAGTTTTCCGACAGAAATCCCCGTATCTTCTTCCAGAAGATACGTAATTCCGTTCACATGGTCCGCATCCGGGTGACTGACGAATGCCGCGTCCACGCACGTCACTCCCTTTGATTTCAAAAACGGCACCAGCCGGTTCTCCCCCACATTCTTATCCTGTGTGCTACCGCAGTCCGAAATCCAGGCGTGGTCTCCATCCCGCAGCACAAGACATTCACCCTGCCGCACATCCAGAAACGTTGCTTCCAGACCAAACAGCGGCCGTCGAATAAACATCATGCAGAGTGCGATGCTGATGAAAAATGTGCAAACCTGCTTTTCTGTTTTCTTTTTCCTGTCTGTAAATCCCCACTTGCATACTAAAACAGCTTTATTACTGATCTCATCCCCGTAAAACGCCGCAAAAATCAGCACATAATACCCACAAACCGTCAAATCTGACGGACTTCCGGGCGTAATCTGCAGGAAGGTGGCCATCCGGGCTATTCCGCAGAGCAAACGGTAAAAATGATAGATATAGTGTCCCGGAGCCATCACGGCTCCGGTCAGTGCGTTAATCCCTTTCGCGCCGATTCCCGCTCCGGCTAACACCGGGATTCCTAGCGCACAGATTCCGGCCCCGAAGAATCCGGAAGCGGCCGCAAATGCCATCAGCGGAATCACCACAAGATTGAGCAGAAGTCCGACCGCAGGATACGTAAAATAATTCCGCAGGATAACGGGCAGTGTGAAGAGCTGGATTGCCGCATTCATCCGGAACACTTCCCGGATCCGGTCCGCATATTGCCCGGTCTCTGCACCGCAGGATCCTTTTTCTTCCTCCGTCCCGCTCTCGGTCCCTTTCCCGGGAAAAAAACCGAACGCACCCGCAGCATTCCGTTTTCCTCCGCTTCTATGCCGTTCCCGCTCCCGGTCCCGGTTTCTGTTTTTCTCCTCCAGCATCTCCGCGCGCTTCCGCCTCCGGTCCCGGTCAGCAAGGACACTGATGGCGAGGATCGCCCCGAAGGAAAGCTGCACACCGGCGGAGTAGAGAAGGAACGGGGACTGTACCAGCAGAAGGAGAAGTGCCAGCGCCATCGCGCTCATCCGGTCATAGGTCCGCCCGATAAAGTTTGCCCCCATCCCGAGAGTCGTCATGAACACCGCCCGGAACACCGACGCCCCAAAGCCTGCAATGATCCCGTAGATCAGAAGAAGGATGCCTGCTGCCGCGCCGGCCGCACCGTAGCCTGCCCCCATTCTGCGAAGCACCGTGTAGATCGTCATCCCGATCAGAGAGACATGCAGCCCCGACACCGCAAGAATATGGGAAATGCCGCCTTCCCGGAAAAGATTCGCATCCTCCTCCGACAGCATCCCCCGGTCTCCCAAAAGAATCGCCCGGAAAAATCCCCTGTCTTCCGGAAGGCAGGCAGCATCGATCGCGCACTCCGCCCTCCTTTTGATCCGATACGCGATCTGCTCCGCCGGTGAGCTTTCATTTTCTGCATCCAGCCGCTCCGCGCTGTCAGCCTGCAGACGGTACCGGATTCCAAGTCCCCGGTAATATCGCTTAAAATCAAACTGCCCCGGGTTGGTCGCCTCATCGAAAAGCGAGAGTTTTCCGTGAAAGCGAACCGTTTCCCCCGGCTCTACAGCATATTCCGCTCGGTCTGAACTGCCATCCTGACCGGATGTTTCCATGTCCCGCCGTTGTCCGTCCGGTTCCTCCGTTTTCCTTTCCCTGTCATTTTTCGAACGGTCCCATGGTGTTTTCATTCCATCCCCTCCGTTTCCAGCATTCAGCGTCACATAGATCTTCTCCGCGCGAAACGTTGACGTCTCCCTGTCCTTAGCCGGAATCCGGATCACCGCGCCGCGGACGGTATACCGTATCTGATCTTTCTTTTCCGACACCGAATCGATCACGCCTTCCGCCTCTGCGCCGCGAATGTTCTCCGACTTCTCCAGCCGCAGTTCCAGCGGCTCTTTCTTCCCTGCACAGTTCATGCAGAAGAATCCCGAAAGAAACATCAAGGCCAGAACGACAGCCCAGATTCCTCCGGAACCGTCCGGTCTGCTCTTATCTGTTTTCTTATCTGATCGCTTATCCGATCCCCTTTCAAATCTCCTTTCTGTACCCCTTTTCCGGTTTCCTCTCCAGTCTTTTATGTCAGATGCCTCTCTCCGATGCTTTCTGTCATTGTCATGGCCCGTATGACTGTCCTGATGACATTTACCGGATCGGTTCGCCTGTTCTGTCCCAATCCCGAAATGTCTCCTCAAATACATCCAAACGATTGTAAAAAACAAAAATACCGGCAGCACCAGAGCCGCTTTCCGCCCCGATACTGCCGGTATGATGTCTGTCTGACCGCATATGACCTCTCCAAGTACAAATGCCGCTGTCATCCGGACAAGTGGTCTTTTGATGGTCGTTTCCTCCCGATCCTTTTCTGATGATTATCCGTTATTTACCTGTTTCTTTTCCGCTTCGCTCCGGCGCTCTCCTGCCGGATCCCCGGTCACTTCTGCACATACTCATCATTTCTCGTGAACGGTTCTGCAAAACTGATCGAGTGATACGTGACGTCCGCCGATCCGCCAACCATGATCTGCACCTTCGTGACCGTTTTCAGCTCCGTGAGAGAATTCACCAGCGCGTAGACCGGAATATAGTCCGCCGCATTCAGTGTGCTGTTCAGAAATGCGGAATCCAGATTGACATAACAGGTTCCGTTTGTCACCGTGACATTCAGAACTTTCAAGTCCCGCGGAAGCACATCGCCGTTTCCGTTCTCCGAACCGGCCAGAAGCTGGTCAACCACCAGTCTTGCCTGGGATGTTCCGGTGTTGTGCACGGCATCCCGCTCTTCCTGCACCAGCTGCGTTCCGTCGCTGTTCGCAAAATACAGCTTCAGCGTAACTCTCTCATACGAGTTGACGTTGGTGATGCTGTCCACAAAATCCGACGCCGAAAAAGCGCCGACGGCATTGCCGCTCCGGTCCTGCAGCGGCTGACCGTCACAGCTCACCAGAACGTAATCGATCCCCTCCACCGCCGTCAGCGTTTTGGCGAGAGCCACGCGGCACAGCACTTCCCTGGACGGATCCATGGAATTATATCGCTTATTGAAATCCACGCTCAGAACGCCTTTTTCCATCGACGCGGAAGAAACGCTGACGCCGTCCTGAAAGACCGGCTGCATGCCTCCATCTTCCTGTACCGCAAACATCTGCTCCAGCAGATCCGCCGCGACTTTCTCCGTCGTGTCGGCGTCCGTGTGAAACCGCTTTCTGGTCAGTTCCGCCCCGCTGGACTCCAGATACCAGACATAATAATCGCCTGCGCCGGGTTCCTCTTCTTTCCTGCCGGATGTGCATCCGGACAGAAGAATCATGAGTATCGCAAGCGTCAGAGCAAAGAACATTCTCCAAACCGGTTTTCCTCTCTGTCTGTTCATGTCTGTCCTCCCTATCCCGTCAGGTGATCTTCCCCGAAATCGTCCCGGGTTATCATTTGACTCTTCCGTGAGCAGAGCCTTGCTGTCGCACGACTCTGTGCACCTTCGTACACCGTGTGTAACTCTGTACTTCTCCCGCAAATCCCGTCAGGGAATGTAATTCAGCGGAATGCGGACCGTAAATGTCGTCCCTTTTCCTTCTTCACTCTGCAGACGGATTGCGCCCCGGTGAAGCACCACGATATTCTTCGTGATCGCAAGGCCCAGTCCCGTTCCGCCGCTCTCCCTCGATCTCGCCTTGTCCACACGGTAGAACCGCTCAAAGACATGATCCTGGTATTCCTTTGGAATGCCGATTCCGTTGTCGATCACACGCACATAGAAGTACCGGTGATCCGCATCCAGCGTCACATGCACCCAGCCTTCCTCGCGGTTATATTTGATCGCATTCTCCACCAGATTCATGATGGCAAGGGAAAGTTTCACCTCATCGATGTCTGCCTTCACCTCTCGAATGCTCTCATAGGCCAGCTCGATGTTCTTTGCCTTTGCCAGAGGCCGGAGCCTCTTCAGAATCTCTTCAATCATCGCATTGATCGAGACGGAGCGCATGTTCATATCCGGGTTGGACCGGTCCATGCGCACGAGTGTCAGAAGATCCTCGATGATCTGGCTCTCACGGTCAATTTCCTGGGAAATGTCCTCCATAAACTCCTGATAGAGTTCAACCGGCGGATTCTCCATCGTCATCAGGGAATCCGCCAGAACCCGGATGGATGTGATCGGCGTTTTCAGCTCGTGCGACACATTGGATACAAACTCCTGCCTTGACTCATCGATCGCCTTCAGCTGATTGATGGTCCGACTGACAGTGTCACTGATATCCGAGGTCTCCGCATAGGTATCCTCGTCGATCTCCTGACTCAGGTTTCCGTCCGCTGCGGTATCCAGCTGATCCTGCAGTCTACGGAAAGGCCGCAGAAGAAGCGATGCCAGCAGGACATCCACGAAGAAAAAGGCAAGCATCAGCAGAAGCTGGAGAAGCCCCGTGCTTCCGGAAATCTTCCCCCGAACCAGTCCGATGGATTCCGTCGATACAATCAGAATCATGACGCCGTCCGCCGTCTTGCCCCCCGCCGGATCATCTCCGTTTCCCTTGGCCGCGCCGGAACCATTGCCGCCGGTTCCGTCCGCCAGTGCATTTTCCCGGCTCATCACCGGATAAACCACATAATAGAATCCGTTGTCATCATCAATATGGGTGACCGGCGTTCCGTCAAATGCCTTCAGCACCTCGCGGACCACAATCGTCTTTCCGCCGGAAAGGCCGAAGGTGTCCTCCATGATCTTGTAGTTCGCATCCACCAGAACGATTCTTCCGCCCAACACATCCGCCGTCGTCTCAATCTCCGTCTTGAGAGAGGTGATCCGCGACGTGTTCTGAAGTCCGGTAAAAAACTCCGCCTGGGCAAGTTCATTGGCAAGAATCGTACAGCGGTTCTGCGCGTCATTGATGGCCTGGCTGGTCATCGCTTTCCGGTTATAAATCGCCAGCACTCTCGCCTGAATCATCAACGGAATGGCTGTAACAAAAAGAAAGCAGAGTATCAGCGGAATCCTCATACTGACTCTGCCCAATACCTGCTTTCCCATGATTTTCATTGTTTTCCTCCGGTTCAGTCGAATTTGAATCGTTTTGATACCGCTACGGCAAGAGAACCCGGTCCGATATGGACGGCAATACTCAGCGGAAGCGGGTCAATGTAGATTTCCTGTCCCGGGAAGAGCTCTGCGAATTCGTCCCGGAAGATCTGGATTTCCTCATCATTCATCGTGTGCGCCATGGCCAGATGAAGGCCGGTACCGTCCGGTGAGCCGAAACGGTTCTCACAGTCATGCTGAATGGCCTGGAGCATCAGTTTCTTTCCCTGCTTGATGGTTCTCGCCTTCGCAAATGCATCCAGCTTATCGCCCTGAATCTGAAGAACCGGTTTCAGCCGAAGCAGCGTTCCGAGTGCGGCTGCCGCCGGTGTGATTCGTCCGCCCTTGCGCAGATACTTCAGAGTATCCAGCATAATATAGATCGAAGAATCCTTTCCCGTCTCTTCCAGAAACTTCGCAATCCGCTCCGCTTCCCAGCCGGCCGCAACAGCAGCCTTTGCATCCATAACCGACCGTCGCTGGGTAACCGAGATACGGTGATTGTCCACCACAAACACGGCACCGTTGTAATCCTGAGCCAACATTCTCGCGGTCTGCACCGATCCGGTCAGTCCGCTGGACATCGGAATGTGAATGATCTTATCGTAGGTTTCGAGAAGCTTATCCCAAAGCTGTGTAACCGATTCCGGAGACGGCTGAGACGTCGTGATATCCGCCCCGTTTTCCATCATCCGATAGAATTCTTCCTGCGACAGATTCACATTTTCAAAGTATTCCTTCCCGTCGATCAGCACCGGCATCGGAAGAACAAACACGCCCAGTTCTTTTCCCTGCTCCTGTGTAATCCCGCTGTTAGAGTCTGTGACTACTGCTATCTTTTCAGACATATATCTATCTCCTGTGTTTTTATCTCTATTCACGCTGATTGTTCATTTTACTATGATTCCGGACAGGATTCAAGATGATGCTCTGTAACTTTCTGTCGGTATGCGGTTGGTCGGTGCCAAAGGATACTTTTGGGATCCCCTCGTACTCCGGCTCATTCACAGGGAATTCCGGAGAAATCCCGATGACATGGAGAAGGCGGTCTGCACTCCCGAATCTCTCCGGCAGAGGCAGACCGCTCCATGTTTTTTCAAATCTTTATGCTTTATGTCCGGCAACGCTGTTTTCCCCGCCGGACCCCGCTATCGTTTCTGCCCTTTACTTTACGATCAGGGACTCACCCGTCATCTCGGCCGGTTTCTCCTCACCCATCATCTCGATCAGCGTCGGGATAATGTCGCAGAGACGTCCGCCCTCGCGGAGTTTCCAGCCCGGCTCGGCATTGACCATGATAAACGGCACCGGATTGGTGGTATGTGCCGTCCACGGCTTTCCGGTATCCGGATCCACCATCTGCTCGGCATTTCCGTGATCCGCGCAGATAAACGCCTGACCGCCGACTTCGCGGATGGCATCGATCGCTTTGCCCACACAGCTGTCCACGCACTCAATGGCGCTGATGGCCGCACTCTCCACGCCGGTATGTCCGACCATATCCGGATTCGCGAAATTGCACACGATCACGTCGTATTTGCCCGAGCGGATCGCCGCGCAGAGTTTTTCGCAGACTTCCGGTGCGCTCATCTGCGGCTTCAGATCGTACGTCGGAACTTCCTTCGGAGACGGAACCAGAATCCGGTCCTCGCCCTCGTTCGGCTCCTCGATGCCGCCGTTGAAGAAGAAGGTGACATGCGCGTACTTCTCGGTTTCCGCGATGCGAAGCTGCTTCATGCCCTTTCCGGCAAGCCACTCACCGAAGGTATTCGTCAGAATTTCCTTGCGGAACGCCACTCTCTTGTTCGGAATGGTACCGTCGTAATCAGTAAAGCAAACAAAGGTGAGATCGAGGCGTTTTCCCCTGTCAAAGCCGTCGAAAGTGTCGTCACAGAAAATGTGGGTGAGTTCGCGGGCCCGGTCCGGACGGAAGTTGAAGAAAATCACCGAATCCCCGTCTTTCACCACGGCAGTCGGCTCCCCGTCCTTCTCCACATAAAACGGAACCACAAATTCATCGTTCACGCCCTGATCATAGGATGCCTGAACTCCGGCCTGCGCTCCGGATGCCTTCGGTCCCTCGGCCGCGGTCATGACGCGGTACGCCTTTTCCTCGCGGTCCCAGTTCTTATCGCGGTCCATCGCGTAATAACGGCCGGCTACGGAAGCTATCTCTCCGACACCGATCTCCTTCATCTTCTCTTCCAGCTCCGCGATGAAGCCCCTTCCGGAGGTCGGCGGAGTGTCGCGTCCGTCCAGGAAGCAGTGAACATAAACTTTATACAGTCCCGCTTTCTTTGCCAGTTCCAGAAGTCCGTACAGATGGGTGTTATGGCTGTGAACACCGCCGTCCGACAGAAGACCGCACAGATGCAGCGCACTGTCGTTCTTTCTGCAGTTCTCCACTGCGGCAAGCAGATCCTCATTCAGGAAGAAATCGCCGTCTTCGATGGATTTCGTAATTCTGGTCAGTTCCTGATAGACGATTCTTCCGGCGCCCATATTCATATGACCGACCTCGGAGTTTCCCATCTGTCCGTCCGGAAGACCGACCGCCAGGCCGCTGGCATATCCGCGGACATACGGATACTCCTTCTTCAGTGAATCCATAACCGGAGTCTTTGCCTCACAGATGGCATTATGCTCGCAGCCGTCGGTGTCGCCGTATCCGTCAAGAATCATCAGAAGTGTTGGCTTTTTGCTCATAATTTATCCTCCAAACCCAAGCAGACAGGCCTGTCTGCCTGTCTGTCTGAGCCGTCAATCAAAGTTTGAAAACGTCCCTTCAAACTTCTGTCTTTCTACATAAAATCCTCTAAAGAAGCAATGATCAACTCCGCGTTTTCTTAAAATCATTACTTATTGTAGTTAACGATCTCGGCAAACTCTGCCTTCAGAGATGCGCCGCCGATCAGTCCGCCGTCGATATTCGGCTTTGCCAGAAGCTCTTTGCAGTTTCCGCCGTTCATGGAGCCGCCGTACTGGATACGGATCTTCTCCGCCGTGTCGGTATCGTAGATCTCCGCGATGCACTCACGGATCGCACGGCATACTTCCTCTGCCTGATCGGCCGTTGCAGTCTTGCCGGTTCCGATAGCCCAGATCGGCTCATACGCGATGACCATACCGGAAGCCTGTTCTTTGGTTACGCCCTGAAGATCGGATTTGATCTGAAGACGGATCCAGTCCAGGGTCACGCCGGACTCTCTCTGCTCCAGAGACTCGCCGCAGCAGAGAATCGGGGTCAGGCCGTGTTCGAATGCCTTTAACACCTTCTTGTTCAAGAACGCATCATCCTCTTTGAAATACTCTCTTCTCTCGGAATGACCGATGATAACCCACTTGGCGCCGGCATCCACAATCATGTCCGGAGCGATCTCTCCGGTATATGCGCCCTTCTCCTCAATGTACATGTTCTCTGCGCCGACCTCAACATTGGATCCCTTCACCGCCTCAACGACCGGGACAATGTCGATTGCCGGAACGCAGTATACGACATCGGTATCCGCATCCTTAACCAGCGGTGCAAGCAGAGCGCAGAGCTCTCTTGCCTCGCTCGGGGTCTTATTCATTTTCCAGTTTCCTGCAATAATCTTACGTCTTGCCATGGCTTTTCTCCTTCATGTCTTCGTGACTTCCGTCTTGTTTTCAGCGATCGTTTGCCGCCGCAACGCCCGGAAGCTCTTTTCCTTCCAGGAATTCCAGGGAAGCGCCGCCGCCGGTGGAAATGTGACTCATCTGATCGCCGTAGCCAAGCTGATTGACTGCCGCTGCAGAATCACCGCCGCCGATGATGGTGGTCGCGTCGGTATCGGCCAGCGCCTTTGCTACCGCCTTGGTGCCTTCCGCAAGAACCGGATTCTCAAATACGCCCATCGGTCCGTTCCAGACAACCGTCTTCGCGTTCTTTACGGCATCCGCATACATCTCTCTTGTCTTCGGGCCGATATCCATTCCCATGCGGTCTGCCGGGATCTTGTCGACATCGACGGTCTGTGTCTCGATGGCAGCGTCGTCGATCGGATCCGGGAAGTGATCGGTTGTCACGGCATCTACCGGAAGAAGAAGCTTCTTGCCGAGTTTCTCCGCCTTCTCAATCATTTCTTTGCAATACTCCACCTTGGAATCATCACAGAGGGATGTTCCGATCTCATATCCCTGTGCCTTCGCAAAGGTGTATGCCATACCGCCGCCGATGATCAGCGTATCGCACTTCTCCAGAAGATTTGCGATTACGTTCAGCTTGTCGGCAACCTTTGCGCCGCCGAGGATGGCAACAAACGGGCGAACCGGATTCTCCACCGCATTGCCGAGGAATTCGATCTCCTTCTGCATCAGATAACCCACAACGGAGGTCTTGACAAACTGTGTCACGCCGACATTGGAACAATGTGCCCTGTGTGCGGTTCCGAAGGCATCATTGACAAATACGTCGCAGATGGAGGCAAGATCTTTGGAAAATGCCTCACCATTCTTGGTCTCTTCCGCTCTGTAGCGGGTGTTCTCCAGAAGGATGACTTCACCGTCTTTCATCGCCTCTACAGCTGCTCTTGCATTTGCGCCGACCACCTCCGGATCAGCTGCAAACCGGACCTCCTGTCCGAGAAGCTCGGAGAGTCTTTTTGCAACCGGAGCCAGCGTCTTGGACGGCTTGTCCTCTTCGGTCTTCACTTTTCCGAGATGCGAGCAGAGGATGACCTTTCCGCCGTCCGCGATCAGCTTTTTGATCGTCGGAAGCGCTGCGACAAGGCGGTTCTCATCGGTGATCTTTCCGTCCTTCAGCGGAACATTGAAATCACAGCGGCAGAGAACTCTCTGACCTTTTACGTTGATATCGTCCACGGATTTCTTATTTAATGCTGCCATAACTTGTACTCCTTCTCTATTTCCTATGAAATAAGAAAAAGGTCCGGGGCCCCTAAAAGGCACCGGACCTCGTTTCATCATCTATTCAAGCCGATTGCCCGAAACCGCTGATCAGCAGTTCTCAGCGAAATACTTGATGGTGCGAACCATCTGGCTTGTGTAGGAATTCTCGTTGTCGTACCAGGAAACAACCTCAACCTGTGTCTTTCCATCCGGAAGCGGGCTTACCATGGTCTGGGTAGCATCGAACAGGGAACCGAATCTCATGCCGATGATATCGCTGGAAACGATCTCTTCCTCATTATATCCGAAGGATTCGGTAGCCTCAGCCTTCATCTGGGCATTGACCTCTTCCTTGGTAACAGTCTTGTTGACAACGGCGAACAGAAGTGTTGTGGAACCGGTCGGGGTCGGAACACGCTGTGCAGCGCCGATGAGTTTGCCGTTCAGTTCCGGAATAACAAGGCCGATTGCCTTTGCAGCGCCGGTGCTGTTCGGAACGATGTTAACCGCGCCTGCTCTGGATCTTCTCAGATCGCCTTTTCTCTGCGGTCCGTCGAGGATCATCTGATCACCGGTGTATGCGTGAATGGTGCACATGATACCGGACTCGATGGGAGCAAGGTCGTTCAGAGCCTTTGCCATCGGAGCAAGGCAGTTGGTTGTGCAGGATGCCGCGGAGATAATCTTGTCATCCTTTGTCAGAGTCTTGTGGTTTACATTGTATACGATGGTCGGAAGATCGTTGCCTGCCGGAGCGGAAATAACAACTTTCTTCGCACCTGCATTGATATGAGCCTGCGCTTTTGCCTTGGATGTGTAGAATCCGGAGCACTCCAGAACAACATCGACATCAAGCTCACCCCACGGGCAGTTGTTTGCATCCGGCTCCTTGTAGATCTTGATGGTCTTTCCCTTTACGGTGATGGTTCCAGCCTCATCATCTGCCGTAATCTCATTCTCATGGCCAATCTCGATATAACGGCCCTGGGAAGAGTCATACTTTAAAAGGTGTGCAAGCATGTGAGGAGTTGTAAGATCGTTGATCGCCACAACTTCATATCCCTCAGCTCCAAACATCTGTCTGAAAGCAAGACGGCCGATACGGCCAAAACCATTAATCGCAACTCTAACTGCCATGTTTTAATCCTCCTGATCGATAGAACGAATTTGTTTATGTTTTAACAATCTGCAATTATTATATACACGTACTCAAAAAAATACAAGAGCAATCGGATTTTTTTTGCTGAATTGTTAGATTGCACGGGCGTCCGCTATCTACTATACTAACATTATCTGTACCAAGAAAGCAATTTTTTTTATAAATACAATGCATTTTCTATGGAACCCGTTTCATTTCTTTGTGCAAACTGTTAAAATTCGCTCCTTAAAACGCTTGTAACGGAGGCTATATAAATATGAAGCGACTCTTTACACCGTCCAATGAGCTGGAGAAATTGATCTGCCGGCTTTTTCTTGCCTTTTCCGCTCTTCTAGCCGGAATCTCCCTCGTCATTGCCCTGTTCTATGCGCTCCACCAGCAGCGGGCATATATGGACCGGATGATCGCCGGCTCCTCCACCTGGATGGCCGAACTCCCCCAGACCCGGCAGATGATCCGAAACGGTTATCCGGAGAGTTCCACCACGGAAATGCTGGATCTGTTCGTCGCCAGCATTCCCGACGTGACCGGCGCCGTCATTTACAACACCAACGGTGTCCGCTTTTACAACACGAGCCGCGATGCGGACGGTGAAACCTATCTGGACGGCGATGAGATCCCGATTCTTCACGGAGCCGCCCCCTACATCACCACAGGCTACGGCACTCTCGGCGCACAGCGCCGTTCCTTCCACGCGGTCACCGATGAAAGCGGAAAACAGATCGGCTTTGTCATGCTGGCGGTTTCTCAGGCGAGAATTTCCGCCGCGAACCGCGATATTGTCTACCTGCACCTGTTTTTCTTCGTCATCATGATCGTTTTCTGTCTGATCATGACCGCCATCGTCATCCGAAGGATCCGTCATACCCTCCGGGGAAATGACCCGGACGAGCTGATCCGAAGTTACACCAACCAGGACGCGGCGCTGAATTCGCTGGCAGAGGGACTTCTCTCGGTGGATGCCTCCGGAACGGTCACATTCTCCAACCGGGAAGCGGGCGCCATGCTCTCCGCGGACGGCGAAGAGCTCCGAAACCGCAGTATCTTTGATCTCTTTCCGGACTCCTCCTTTTCGCGGATCGTCCGCGGCGGGCAGCCGGTTCTCCACAAACCCGCCCAGATCTCCGGCAGAAGACTTCTGATCAGTGAAGTACCGATGGAGTACCACGGCATCGCAAACCGCTCCAAAGGCGGCATGCTCGTCATCCTGCAGGACCAGACCGAAACACTCCGGCTGTCGGATGAACTCTCGGGCGCACGGAGCATGATGGACACGATGCGTGCATTCAACCACGAATATCTGAATAAGCTTCACATCATTCTCGGTTATCTCCAGACCGGCGACATCGACAGCGCCAAACAGTTCATCATCAACTCGAATCTTGTCACCAGTCAGGCAATCCGCGAGACCGCGAACAATCTGCGCATCTCCCGCCTGTGCGCTCTGGTGGTCGGGAAAATGATGCATGCCGCCGAACTCGGCATCACCCTAAAGCTGGTTCCCGGTTCTTCCGCCGCGGAGAACAATCTTCTGATCCCGGAAAGTGACTTGTGCACCATCGTCGGGAATCTTCTGGAAAATGCCATCGATGAACTGAAAAAATATGATTTTCCGGTCAGGGAAATCAATCTCGGCATCTTCTTCGAGCACGACTGCAATATCATCTCCTGCGAAGACACGGGATCCGGCATTGACCCGAAGATCCGTGAGCGGATGTTCGAACAGGGAGTGACCACGAAGGGAATCGGCCACGGAACCGGTCTTCATCTGGTTCATGATATCGCCGCCAACCACCGGGGAACCATCGAAGTGGAATCGGAGCAGGGCGAGGGAACCTGTTTTACCGTTACGTTTGCCAGACAGAATAACGAATGAACCGGTCTTGCCGGCAGACCGCCCGGAATGTACAATGTGAATAAGGATTAAGGAGGAACTGCTGACCTATGTTCAACGTGATTATTATAGAAGACGATCCGATGGTCGCTGCCATCGACAGACAATATGTGGAAATGACCGCCGGTTTTCGTGTGACCGGCATGTTTGACGGCGGAATCAGCGCACTGAAGGGCGCCGATTTTGATCACACCGATCTGATCATCCTGGATTATTTCATGCCGGAGATGAACGGAGACGAGTTCATCAACCAGCTTCACCGGACAGGATGGTCACCGGCCATCATCATGGTCACCTCGGCCAATGACACCGAGACCGTAACCTCTCTCTTCCGTCACGGTGTGGTGGACTATCTGGTCAAACCGTTCGAGTATGAGCGTTTCCGCTCCGCTCTCGAGCGTTTCTCGGCTCGCATGAATGTCCTGTCCGGCACTTCCGGAACCGTCAGTCAGTCCGATATCGACCGTCTGATCTCTCCGTCATCCTCCGGGGAACCGGGGAAAAACACCCTCGCCAAGGGGCTCAACGCCCCTACCCTGAATCTGATCCGCAGTTTTCTGAAAAAACATCCGGAGGACAGCTTTACCAGCGAACAGATCTCCAAAGAGGTAAATCTCTCCCGCATCACCGTGCGGCGCTACGTCAACCACATGCTGGAAATCGGCGAGCTCACCAGCACCATCGACTACCAGACCGGCGGACGTCCGGGTATTCATTACAAGTATTGCAAAGTCTGAAGATAAACTTTCCGGCTTTGCTTTACGCAGAGCATCGGACAGAACCTGCCAGGCACGTTGCGGCCCGCCGGAGGCTCATCCCGGCCGAAAAGTTTATCCGCCCGAACCGGCACGGCAAAAACGACACAAAAAGAAGCAGTCAGACTTGTTTTTTCGACATTCCGCCGAAGAACACAAGCCGGCTGCTTGTTTTATTTTGAAATATTATCCTATTTTTTGATGATATTCTGAAGTTTTTTGTATTTACATTACTTACTTAAATATTTACAAACTTACATAAATTGAACTGCTGTATCTGCTTTTATACAATGATTCCTGTACAAGAGATAACCAAGGAATGGTTAAATAGAAGGAGGTACAAAATGGAACTCATCATGAAGTATTTCGGTACTTTTAAGGCGGGCGAAAATGGGGCGCTCAATACCTTTAAGTTCGAATACCTGACTACTCTGGGACTGGCTGCCATCGTTATTTTCCTTGGCCGCTACATCGTCGCTCACTCGAAAGCGCTGAGAAAATACGCGATCCCGGCACCGGTTGTTTCCGGTATCATTTTCTCCGTCATCGTTTCCGCCATCAAGGGCGCGGGAATCATCGGACTTTCCTTTGACACAACCGTCATGAAGGATCTCTGCCAGAACCTCTTCTTTATGTGTGTCGGTTACGGCTTCTCCACTTCCCTTGTTTCCAAGGCGGGCGGAAAACTCGTTTTCATGATCGCTGTTGCAGCCTGCCTGCTCATCACACTGCAGGATATCGTCGGCGTCGTTGTCGGCGGAGCAGTCGGCCTGAACCCGCTCCTGGCACTCCAGTGTTCTTCCGCGGCAATGTCCGGCGGCGTCGGTACCGCTTCTGCTTTCGGACCGATCTTTGAGGCAAAGGGCATCGCCGATGCAACCACTGTCGGTGTCGCTGCAGGTACCTGCGGAAACATCATGGGTTCTCTCATCGGCGGACCGGTCGCTGCATTCCTCATCCGCCGTCACGGACTGAAGGCAGACCCGAACGATCAGCCGCAGATCGAGGAAGTAAGCTCTGTGAATCCGCTGAACAACACCAGAATGACCGTTGCTCTGGCAAGAGCTCTTCTCATCGCAGCGCTCGGTATGCCGATCTACGTGCTTCTGGATAACATCCCGATGATCGAGATGCCGAAATTCATCGGCTGCCTCTTCGCCGGCGCAATCGCCAGAAATATCATCGAGGCAACCGGCAGCGAGACATATGCTCCGGAATTTGACGCCATCGAGCACATGTTCCTGGAACTCTACCTTGCACTGGTTCTGATGACCATCGATATCACAAAGCTTGCCCCGGTAGCCGGACAGATGGGCGTTGTTCTTCTGGCTCAGGCAATCCTGATGGCTCTGTTCGGTCTCTTCGTTTCCTTCAACATGTTCGGCCGCGATTACGGCGCTGCGATCATGACCGGCGGAAACTGCGGATGGGGCTGCGGTTCCGGTCCGAACTCCGTTGCAAATGAAAAGGCTCTGATGGATGAGTACGGCTGGCACACCGTTGCATGGGTTCTCTATCCGTCCTGGGCGGTTATCGTAGATGATATCTACAATCCGATCTTCCTTTCCGTATTCTCCAACTTCGTTGGATGATCGCTTCCGGATATTATTCCGGACAAAAAGGAAATTACGGAAAGAAAAAAGCTGAATTCCCCCTTTTGAAAAGACCTGTCCGATCATTCATTGTTGGACAGGCCTTTTTGTGATATAATTTCTTACAATATTCTACCGGAAGATCATTTTTTCGAAATCTGCCGGTCCGGACGATACCGGTGCGCAAATGTCACCGCAATACGGACAGGAATCAACATTCTTCAACACCTTCGTCATCCGGATCTATCCGGCGGTATATCCGCCAAACAATCTGCAAGGAGGAGCATCATGCACAGAGAGATTATACGAAAGCAGAGCGAATCGCCTGCCCGTCTGCAGGCATTCTTTCAAACCTGTCTTCGCACGGTATTCCTCGCTTCTGTGCCGGTCATCATGCTCTCGCTTTCCGCCTGTTCCGGTTCCGGAATGGGGGCGGCATCATCCAATGCATCGCTGAATGACGATATCCCCGCTCCGGCCGCTTCTCCGGTCGTTCTCACCATCGGAACAGCAGACACCGGCGGAAGCATGTATCCGGCCGGCAACGCCATCGCCAAAGCGCTTGAGAACAACGACAGCAATCTGAAAATCAACGTTTCCGCATCCAGCGGTTCGGTCACCAATGTCACCGATCTCGTCAAAAACCGGTTTGACATGGCTCTTGTCAGCGGTGACACCGCCTATGACGCCTTTCAGGATCTTCCGCCGTTTTCCGGAAAAGATACGAAGGACATCCGGGTACTCGGAGCCGTCTACTCCAGTATGTCCAACTGGATTGCCCCCAAAAGTTCCGGCATTACCTTTGTCCATGATCTGAAAGATCAGATCATCGCAAACGGACCGGCGAGCTCTTCCACGGACCGCAACGGCCGCATTGTTCTGGAAACCCTCGGCATTGATTCTGACAACCGGATTCTCAATACCGGTTTCGGTGATACCCTGAGCCGACTTTCAAAGTCAGAAGTCACCGCAGTCCACGGCTTTGCCGGCATCCCGATTGCAAGTCTCACTGAGACAGCAGAAAAAATGGACATCCGTCTTCTGATGTTCCGCCATGACGAACTGCAAAAAATTCTCTCAAAGAATCCGGCCTATCATCTCACGACGATTCCGGCAGGCACCTACCGCGGACAGACGGATGCCATCGCAACCTTCGGCATCAAGTGTCTTCTGTGCGTCAGCGCATCCATGGATGATGAAACCGCTGAGAAGATCACGCAAACGCTGATCCGCTCTTCCGGCGACCTCTCCAAAACAATTCCGGTTCTCGGCGAGTTAAGCAACCCGGAGTTCCTCTGCACGGATCTTCCGATCCCGCTTCATCCGGGCGCGAAAAAAGCCTACCGGGAAGCAGGACTTTTAAAATAAAGAAATCCCGCCTTATTCCTTTGGTATTCATTACCGTTTTCTTGCTTTGCATAACAGGCATTATTGTTTTTTTGGTAAAGACTCTTATAATAATTTTTGTAATTTTTTGTCATTCCGTCAAACATTATAAAAAATGACAGGAGGAGCTTATGAAAAAACAAATGGCCGTCTGGATCACCGCAGGCACATTGCTGACACTGGCCACCGGCGTTCCGGCACTGGCGGAAACGGTTCGACACGAAACGTATGACATTTACAACGAGTCCGGCACTCTCGACGGTTCGGTAGACACCACCGAACCAGTCGGTGTGGATGTAACTGCCCAGGAATCGGGAGCCGACCCGGAAAACGTCAGCGTCAATGTAACCGGCGATGTGAAGGTTCAGAACTCGAACGCGGACTATGAAGACTCCGTATCCGGTGTTAAAGTGTATAGTGACTTCACTGATGGTTCGGTCAACGTATCCATCGGTCAGGATGACGATGATGAAATTTATACCGGCGGAACGGTCACCGTTACATCCACCGGAGAAAACGGAACAGCAAACGGTGTTAAAATTACGAACGAAGGTACCGCCCCTGTCAACGTTAACACAGGAAAAATCGATGTAACTGCCACCGGAGGGTATGAAACCAACGGTGCTTCGGTTTTTTCCCACAGAGGCCAAACCGATCTGACCATTTACGACGATATTTCCGCCCGGAATGACAATGCATCTACAACCGGTCTTTCCATAGACGACTGCGCTCCGACGGAGATGCCTGAAGAAGGTGGGGCTCACTCCACCGTCACGGTCTACGGAAATATCGGGGCTTCCTCGAAAAATAAGGACGCAACCGGTGTATCTCTGAATTCCGAGCATAATGATCTTCCGGATATCCGGTCGGAAGCTTATATCTACGGCAACGTAACCGCCGATTCCACATCCGGAAACGCAACCGGTGTGAAACAGTATATCCGAGATGGTGCCTCTCACATATTTATCGATGATATAACGGCCAAAACCAAAACCGGAGAAACCGCTGTCGGAGTAGATCTGAATGCAAACGGCGGTACAGAAAATATTTACGTGAATGGCGGAATCCACGCAGAGGGCGGAGAGGCGACCGGCGTTTCCGCAACTGTGGCCGCCGGAACTACTTCGAACATCATCATCGAAGTAACGAACGGAATTTTCGCAACCGGTACCGAAAATTCTGCCGGAATCCGTATTGAGAATATGATCGATGCTCCGATCCTGTCCTCCGACTCCGAGATCAACATCGTTTCGGATGGAAATGTGGAAAGCTTCGGCACCGGCATCGTGGACATGAACACCCTCAACGGAGTAAAGACAAATCTTGTTGTGGAGGGCGCTGTCATCGCCGAGGCCGGTCCTGCCGTCTCCGTCGTTACCCAGTCTCTGTCCAGTCTGGATCTCACCGTCTGGAAACTCGAGTCCAAAACCGGTCAGCTGGTAGCGGAACAGACGGAAGCCGGATACGCCGATTCGAAAACAGCACAGGAATTCGAAAAAGCCATTGACTACATCATCAAGGTTGCGCCAAACGCGTCGGATTATACCGATCTCACTGCGAAACGGAAAACGGTCAACGGTTATACCTACGACGTCGGAAAAGCAGGCGATAAAATTGCCGTGACCTTCCATGTTCCGGACGGATACACCATTGACTCGGCATACAGCGATGAATCCAGGACCGCTCTCCAACATGTCAGTGGTAATGAGTACCTTCTTGTGGTTCCCGACGGCGGAGGCGTTATGATCAACCTGAAACTGGTGCCGGTTTCGAACAATGGCGGAGGCGAAGATGATAACTACTCCGGCAATCCGCCGGCTGAGTATGAAAGCCATAATTTCTCCCGCAGCGGATCCCACTACTCCCTTACATTACGGAAAAACCAGATGGAAGTAGTCCTCTCCACCGCAGAACTGAAAGCTCTTCTGGAAAGCGGACTGACCGAACTGACCTTCATGACATCGGCCGGCAATTTCACTTTCCCGTCAGCTGATCTCTGGACCATGGTAAACAACTTCGCCACCGTTCGCTTTGCGGTCGAGGAGGGACACATGAATGCTTACGGTGACAATAATACGACCGCATTCAAGACCGCCGATCCGGACGTGGTCGAAAATACTGCTTCCCAAAACTGACACCACCCTTGCATATCCATGTCACTGTGAAGACTGACTGACCGGCTCTCACAGCATAAAATGCATACTGCCTTTGAGCAAAAACTGCCGTCCGAAAGCGGCAGTTTTTTTACGCGGCTAACTCGCCAACGCCAACGCCCCGGTGAGTTCCTGGCAACTGCCGCTAAGCAAGCCGAAACCCACGCTTGCATGAGGCCCTGGCGACTGTCGCTAAACGCCGAAAAAATATCTTCTACTGAGTTATTTTTTTCGTAAGATTGTCGTAATAAACCTATATATATTTTGAAACGTGAACATTCAAAAAAAGGAGGTATATGCATGAACAAACGACTTACCGCAGGCATAACTGCGGCCGTGTATTTTACCATGTCCGCAGTCACACCGGTATTTGCCGAAAGTGACCCCACCGGTCCGGTTAACGTGGTCAATGATTCTCCCACCATAGACCGCTCTGTCGACACAGACAGCAGCACGGGTGTGAGTGTACTGGCGACAGATCAGTTAGATAAGGACATGAGCGTTCAGGTAACCGGTGATGTAACCGTGACCATGGATCAGAGCGGGGACACCGTCACCGGCGTTGAGGTCACCAACACCAGCGATGCTAACGACGTCGACCGGATTGGCGTCACTATCGGTAAGAGCAACGAAAAGACCCCTCACTCCGGCGGAAATATAACGGTTTCTGCCACGGGAGGCAATTTCAATACAAACGGTGTAATGCTGAACAACGCCGGCGAAGGTAATGTCGCAGTAACCACCGGCAACATCAACGTCTCATCTGCCGGAAAAACCACTTCCGTCGGCGCTTCCGTAACGACAACAACCGATTACAGCGATTTATACGTTGACGGCGGAATTACCGCAACCGGTGTGAACGGAGATACCACAGGTCTCGAAGTCAACAGCAGAACAGATTCTGAATACAATTATCCGAATGCTTACGTGCTCGTCGATGGCAATGTCACAGCAACCTCGGAAGGCGGAATGGCAACCGGTGTGGATATGACATCGGTCAATTCCGGTCACTCAAGCGGCGTGCAGATCTTAGGAACGGTCGAAGCTACGTCTACCAACGGGGCCGCAACCGGACTGGACCTCAAAACCAAGAACAGCGGAATTCTCGCTACCATCGCGAACGGCGTCGAAGCCATATCAACAGCAGACTCAGCCATTGGCGTGGACATGAACTCAGTGAATGGTTACATTGATACCTTTGTCGGTAAAGGCGGTGTATATGCGGAAGGTCTCCGCGCCGTCGGCGTAAATGCAGACATTGACGACGCCGGCTCCCTCCTGTTGTTCCGGACAGGCGGCGGTATCTATGCATTCGGTGATGAAACCAGTGCAGGTATCCAGATCAGCCCCATCGATTCTCCGATGGATACCTCGGGCTCCACTTTGGCGATGCAGATCGCCGGAGACGTAAAAAGTACCGGAACCGGCATCATGGATCTGACGTCCGCGGAAGGCTTTACCTCCGACATCGTCATTGAGGGAACACTGATCGCCGATAATGGACCTGCGGTTTCCGTCATGAGCGACACGAAGTCTTCCCTGAATCTCACCGTTTGGAAGATTGAATCCGGAGCCGATTCTCTGGTTGCAGAGAAGACAGAAAAAGGTTATGCGTCCACCGAAACAACGGAAAAACTGGAAAAATCCATCGACTACATTCTTAAAGTCGATCCGGATTGGACGGATTCGGTTTCTTTCACCTCTGCCAATCAGAAAGAAAGCAAGAACGGTTCCGTCTACTCCGTCGGCAAAGAGGGCGAGAAGGTTGCTGTGAAACTCAATATTCCGGAGGGTTACTATGTTACTTCCGCTTACAGCGACGCAGACCAGACCGTTTCCCTGAAGCGTGACACGAACGGCGACTACTACCTCATCGTTCCGAAGGGCGGCGGCGTCATGATCAGCATGTCCCTTGCCCTGATCCCCGACAACAGTGACAGTAACGGCGGCGAAGGCAATGGCGGTGACGGCAATCCGCCGGCGTCCGGCACAACCGGTGCAACCGGAACTGCTTCTGCTGACAGCATCATCGCCAGCGGAACAGAATGCTCCTATACCTTCGGCGAAGGCAAGAGTTCTGTCACATTCTCCGCGGAAGAGATGAAGAACATCCTCACCGCAGAATATACTGACATGACCTTCCGGACCTCAGCGGGACAGTTTGTGATCACTGCTGCCGATCTCAATGAACTGCTTGCGAAATACGGAACACTTCGCTTTGCGATCCGCAACGGTCGTCTGGCGATCTTTGCAGATAACGGATATTCACCGGTCATGACTCTTGATCCGGCAGGCGCTGCTGTTTAAACGACAGCAACTTCAAGATCAACCGCTGATGTTTGATGCGCAACAACTTCTACATCAAACGCCGACATTCGGAGAACTCCGTCCCGCGGGACGGAGTTCTCTTTTTTATCTCTTTTTTATCTCTTTTTTTCTCTTTTTTATCTTATCCGATCTCTTATCCGATCTGCCGGAGCAAGTTCACCATCTCGATGGCGGAGAGCGCGCAGTCAAAGCCCTTGTTGCCGACTTTGCAGCCTGCTCTCGCGATGGCCTGCTCAATATTCTCCGCCGTGACCACGCCGAACAGTGCCGGTATGCCGGTGGTCAGCGCAACCTGCGCAATTCCCTTTGAGGCTTCATTACACACATAGTCGTAATGCGATGTCTGTCCGCGGATCACTGCCCCGACGCAGATCACCGCGTCAAATCTGCCGGACTGTGCCAGTTTCATGGCAATTACCGGAAGTTCAAAAGCTCCCGGAACCCATACGGCCGTGATATGGTCTTCCGCCGCCCCATGACGGACCAGTCCGTCCACAGCCCCGTCCAGAAGTTTTCCGGTGATCACCTCATTGAACCGGGACGCCGCGATGGCGACACGCATTCCCTCCGGTGCGACAACATTTCCCTCCATCATCTGAATATTTCTCATTGGTTTCTCTCCTCTTCTTTCTTACTCTTCCTCAGCAATCCTTTTCAATATCTCAGAACGTCAGTTTTTGTGCGTGGAGCGGGCCGTCAGATTCCAGGGCAGCGCACCATATGCTGACGTTTTCTTTTCCATACCGGTCTTCGCCTTTTCCTGTCTGATCAGCTCATCTCTCCGGTTCCCGGAAGCTGTGTCAGCATATGTCCCATCTTCGTCTTCTTTGTCATAAGATATCGGTAATCGAATTTCTGCGGTTTCGCCTCAATCGGCACTCTCTCGTCAATTTTCAGCCCGAATTCTTCCAGACGGTACACTTTGTCCGGATTGTTGGTGAGGAGCCGCAGAGACTTGCAGCCAAGATCCCGCAGGATCTGCGCTCCGACCCAGTATTCGCGAAGGTCCGGCGCAAATCCGAGGCGGACATTGGCCTCCACGGTATCCATTCCCTGTTCCTGAAGCGCGTAGGCCCGGATCTTATTGATGAGACCGATTCCTCTTCCCTCCTGCCGCATATAGAGGATCACGCCACGCCCCTCCTGCTCCACCATCCGCATCGCGCGGTGAAGCTGCTCTCCGCAGTCGCAGCGAAGAGAGCCAAAGGTGTCACCGGTCAGGCACTCGGAATGCACGCGGCAGAGCACGTGTTCCCCTTCACCGATTCTGCCCTTGACCAGTGCCACATGATGTTCTCCGGTAATGTCATTGATATAACCGTACATCCGGAAATCCCCGCAGGCAGTTGGAAGATGGGCCTCCGCCTCTCTCACCACATGTTTTTCGTGAATGCGGATGTAATCCTGAAGCTCGCGGATGGTGATGAACACCATGTTCCGTTCTCTTGCCATCTCCCGGAGTTTCGGCGTCCGCATCATGGTGCCGTCCTCATCCATCACCTCGCAGCACACGCCGCATTCCGTGAGTCCCGCAAGGCGCAGAAGATCCACCGTCGCCTCCGTATGGCCGTTCCGCACCAGAACGCCGCCTTTTCTCGCCACCAGCGGAAAGACGTGTCCCGGCCGCCGGAGATCCTCCGGCCGGGTACCCGGCTCCGCACACCGCATCATGGTAAAGGCTCTCTCCTTTGCCGAGATTCCGGTGGTCGTCTCCCGATGGTCGATGGATACGGTAAATGCCGTCTCATGATTGTCCGTATTCTCCGAAACCATGGGCGGCAGTCCAAGTCTCACCGCATGTTCCGCGCTCATCGGCGTACAGATCAGTCCCTTTCCGTAACACGCCATGAAGTTGATATTCTCCTGCGTCGCAAACTGTGCCGCACAGATCATGTCGCCCTCATTTTCCCGGTCCGGATCATCCGTGCAGAGAATGACTTCTCCGCGCCGCAGCGCCTCCAGCGCCTCTTCAATCCGGTTGTAGTGATATGTTTCCTTTTTTTCTGCCGATTCTTTGGTCAAAAATGTTTCCTGCTTCATGTTCCTCCGCTCTTCCTTTCGTTTCATCCGTTTGAGTTACCTCCGTCAAAACCCGTACTCCTTCAGCATTTCCATCGTGAGCGTGCTTCCGCCTTGGTACGTTTCTTTCCCTCCGGAGACTCCGCCCGCCGCAACCGCCATGGGTTTCAGCAGTTCCTGAACATATTTTCCGACGATGTCATACTCGAGATTGACCGTTTGCCCTTCCGCCTTTTCCAGAAGCGTTGTTTCTCCCCCCGTATGGGGGATCACGCTGACGGAAAAAGAGTTCCGGTCCTTCTTCGCCACGGTAAGGCTGATGCCGTCGACCGCCACGGACCCTTTCTCCACAATCAGCATGAAATCTCCATCCTTCGGTTCGATTGTCACCCACACCGCGTTTTCTTCTCTTCGTCTTCCGGTGATCACACCGGTTCCGTCAATGTGACCGGTCACGATATGGCCGCCGAACCGTCTGCCGGAGGCCATCGCCCGCTCCAGATTCACATACTGCCCCGCCGAAAGCGATCCGAGGGAACTTCTCCGCACGGTCTCCGCCATGACGTCGGCGCGAAATCCCTCCGGACGGACTTCAAATGCGGTCAGGCAGACGCCGTTTACGGCAATGCTGTCGCCGATCTTCACATCCTCCATAATTTTGTGGGCTTCCACGTCAATGACACCGGAATTTCCGCTTAATTCCATCCGGCGGATCCTGCCGGTTTCTTCAATGATCCCCGTAAACATCCTCTGCCTCCTTTATGCGGTACCGGATAAAAAAATCATCCCCATACCTTTGGATTTCCATGATCTCCAGTTTCCATGCCTCCTCCGGAAACGCGACGCCTTCTCCCTCCATCGGAGCATGTCCCCGTCCGCCAAAGAATTTCGGCGCGATAAAGGCGTCCGCCTCCTGAAGGATTCCCTCCCGTAGCGCATTTGCTGCCAGCGTTCCGCCGCCTTCCAGAAGGATGCTGTCGATCTCCCGCTCCGCCAGCTGTGCCATCAGCTTTCTCAGATCCGGGCGGCCGGTCCTTGGACTCGCCGGAATCCGGAGAACGGTAACCCCCGCGCGAAGCAGAGCTTTCTCCTTTTCATTCTGTCCGAATCCTCCGGCCCACGCATTCCTTTTGGAACTGCATTCGCTCTGTTCCTGCGTTCTGTGCCCTTCCGATGACGCCTCATCTCCGGTCCGGGCCACGCGTTCTGTCAGCTCCCCTTTTTCTTCCTCCGCGCAGACAATGGTCGGGATTTCTCCCGCGGTCCGCACGATCCGGGAATCCATGGGAATCCTCAGCCGGCTGTCCAGAATGATCCGGATGGGATTCCGGAAGTTTTCCCCCTCCAACCGGCAGGTGAGCATCGGATCATCCGCCAGAACCGTTCCGATTCCGACCATGATGCCCATATTTTCACTCCGCATTCGCTGCACCATTTCCCGGGATGCCGGTCCGCTGATCCATTTGGATTCCCCGCTTTGCACCGCTGTATTTCCGTCCGCCGTCATGGCGAACTTATACCGGACATAGGGCATCTTCTTTGTGATGTAGTGAAAAAAGACCGGATTCAGGGCATCGCACTCATCCTTCAGAACATCCTCATACACGGTAATGCCTGCCTCCCGGAGTTTTTTCACTCCTTTGCCGGCCACCTTCGGATTCGGATCCCGAGATCCGATCACCACCGTCCGGATCCCGACGGAGATCACCGCATCCGTGCAGGGCGGCTGTTTTCCCTGATGGCAGCACGGCTCCAGCGTCACATAGAGCGCAGCGCCGTCCGCCGGTTCCGTAAGGCTGCGAATGGCCTCCCGCTCCGCGTGAAGCCCGCCGTACCGCGCATGCCAGCCTTCGGCAAGAATCCGTCCGTCCCGGACGATGACGGCACCGACCAGGGGATTCGGATGGCAGAATGGATTTCCCTTTTTTGCCAGTTCGATCGCCCGACGCATAAATGCCGCGTCATATTCTGTTTTCATTGAGTTCCTTTCCTCTTCGGGGGATACATACCCGGAACCGGGCGGATGGAAGTGTATTGCCGGAACAAAGTCCGCAGGCAAATGTCGTTTTTCCTCCCCGGAGCACCGGGGAGATGCGGGAATCGTCTGAACCGCAAAAGCGTTCCAAGACATATCCCATAACACAAAACGCCCTGCAGTACAGCATACTGCAGGGCGAAATACACATCAAAAACCACGAAAGATACACCGATCTCTCATGTGCGACCATCTTCTTCCATCCAGACTTTACTGTCGGCCCCGGAATCTCACCGGATCATGCCTTTCGGCTCGCGGGCTTTACCGCCGGTCGGGAATTGCACCCCGCCCTGAAGATTATCAAATATTTTTATTTTCTGACCGAATTATACGACGGCAATCGGACGATGTCAACAAATCCACGACAAATCCGATCAATATTCTCTTCCGGAGAACCATCTGACCGGTTTCTCCGGGGCCGGAAGGTCCCGGTACATCCGGATGGCGTCCATCAGATCCCGAACGGTAATCAGCGTCTCCGCCAGTTCCGTCGGAAGCATTGTCCCGAAGGTCTCGTCCGCTTCCGTCAGGATCATTGCCATGTCAAAGGAATCCGCGTACAGGTCTTCCGTAAATACCGTATTCTCCCGTATCCCCTCCGGATCCATCTCCAGTGCTCTGCCGATGGCTTCGGCTACCTCTTTCAGCTCCGGTTCCGCTTTCATTTCTTTCATTTGTCTGTCCTCATTTTTCCTGTTTTGACCGCTTTCTATTGTATCATCTTTTCGCCTGTCAAAATACGGATTATATAGTTTTTTTCCAACAATTCGGATATAATACAAAGAGGTAATGACGATTTTTCAGCATGAAGACAGGAGTGATTCGACATGGAACAGTTCACCATTCAGAAGTATCACTGCATGGGTAATGACTATCTGATCTACGATCCGGCCCGCAACAAAATGGCGCTCGGTCCGAAGGCCATCGCAAAACTCTGCGACCGCCATTTCGGCATCGGTGCCGACGGTGTTCTGGTTGGACCGTGTTTTGATAATGACCGCCTCGGCGTCAAAATCTACAATTCAGACGGAAGCGAAGCGCCGAAGGGCGGAAACGGAATGGCAATCTTCGCGCGGTATCTCCGCGACCACGGATATGTTGAGAAAAACACGGCATCTTTTGATTCCGCCTCCGGTGAGGAGACCGTTGTCTACGAAAACGAGCAGAACACGCGCCTCAAGGTTTCCATGGGAAAACCGACCTTCTGGAGCGATGAGATTCCGGTTACCGGAAGCCGCCGCGAGATCATCAACGAAGTCATGACCTTCGGCAGTATTCCGTATGTCACAACCTGCCTTTCTCTGGGTAATCCGCACTGCGTCATCTGGATGAATGACATTTCCAAAGATCTCGTATGCCGGATCGGACAGGTCTCCGAAACCGCACCGTATTTCCCGGAAAAGGTCAACACACAGCTGTTAAATGTGCTCGACCGCACCAACATTCAGATCGAGATCTTTGAGCGCGGTGCCGGTTACACCCTTTCTTCCGGAACCTGTGCCTGCGCGGCGGCCTGCGCGGCATACCGCATGGGTCTGGCAGACCGGAACATGTATGTTCATATGCCGGGAGGCACACTTCAGGTTGAAATCTCCGAAAACGGCGAGATCTTCATGATGTGCGATGTCGGATACACCGGTGAGATCACCCTCTCCAATGAGCTTTGCGAACAGCTCCGGGCGCTGGCCTGACCTTCGCCCGATGTTCCTTTGTTCCAGCAATACACAGAAAGGTTTTTCTATGAAATTTACAAAAATGCACGGATGCGGCAATGATTATGTCTATGTCAACGGATTCCGCGAACTGGTAAAAGATCCTTCCGCAGCGGCAATCCGCGTCTCCGACCGTCATTTCGGCATCGGTTCCGACGGCCTGATCATCATCCGCCCGTCCGGGATTGCGGACTGTGAGATGGATATGTACAACGCCGACGGTTCCAGGGGTGCCATGTGCGGAAACGGAATCCGCTGTGTCGGCAAATATGTCTATGATCACGGAATCGTCGATCACCCGGAAATCGATGTCGCAACCGGCTCTGGAATCAAACATCTGAAGATGACCGTCGAAAACGGAAAGGTGTCTTCCGTCACCGTCAATATGGGCCAGCCGGAGCAGACATCCGGGCTCGATGAGACCATTCTCGTGGACGGAAAGGAATGGAAATTTACCGGCATTTCCATGGGCAATCCGCACGCCGTTGTCTTTGTGGAGGATCCGTGGACCATGGATCTTCCGAAGATCGGTCCGTCCTTTGAGACACATGAACGTTTTCCGGACCGCACCAACACGGAGTTCATCCATGTGGTGGACCGCGGTCACATCGACATGCGCGTCTGGGAGCGCGGTTCCGGTGAGACCCTTGCCTGCGGCACCGGGTGCTGCGCATGCGCTGCCGCCGCGATGCTCCACGGCATTGTCGATGACAGGGTTGACGTAAAAGTTCTCGGCGGAACCCTCACCATCGAGTGGAACCGCACCGACAACTGCATTTATATGACCGGTCCGGCAACGGAAGTTTTCAGCGGCGAGATCGAAGGTCTGTAAATTTGGATTGATTCACAGGAGGCATTTCCATGGCAGATAAAAAAGTGGTCATCACGATTTCACGGCAGTTCGGCAGCGGAGGCGCCGATATCGGTGCGATGCTTGCCAAAGATCTTGGCATCAATCTGTACGATAAAAGTATTCTCCGCATGACATCCGACGAGAGCGGCATCAAGGAAAGTTATTTCCATATTGCCGATGAGAAAGCCGGCAACCGCCTCCTCTATCGCATCATCGGAAGCATGGCTCCGGAGATCAGCCGTCCGTCTTTCGGATCCGATCTGGTTTCCGCGGACAATCTCTTCCGTTTTCAGTCCAATGTCATCCGCCGGCTGGCGAAGGAGGAATCTTGCATCATCATCGGGCGATGTGCCAATTATGTTCTGGACGGCCGGGAAGATCTGATCCGGATTCATCTGAATGCTTCCTTCGAATTTCGGAAAAAGCGCGTGGCTGCCATGAATCTCTATCTGCCGAATGAGCTCAACAAAAACATCAAGCGAATCGACCGTGAGAGACGCGACTACTACCGCTATTACACCGGCAGAAGCTGGGACAACCCGGAAGATTACGATCTCGTCATCCACACCGATAAACCGGGGATTGCCGGCACCGTCCGGCTGATTGAGGATTATCTGCAGGTTCTCGGCTATGATCTGGACCGGGATTTTCCGAATAACACTCTCGGCGGCAAAACGGCCGAAACTTGACGGAAACGCCATTTCGTAATAAAATGTGTGTAATCGTTGGAAAAATTTATTTTTTTCGATGAACGTGCAATAAAGACTGTGCTTTGTGCATTAACTTATTGAACGGTTATAAAAGCTTTCTTGACAGGTTTTTACGATGACGCATAATACCAAAGAAACCTCGAAATTCCAAACGTATTACTCCGTTTACACGCGCCATCCGCGAAATCTGTTCAGGATCATCTCCCTTTAGGTATCCAACCAGTGCCTTCCCGGAGATCCGAAAAACACCCGGTCGTATTCGGCTGGGTGTTCTTATTTTACGCACGTAACGCGTTTTTTCGAGTTAGTGCATTCCCGCTTGCGCGGCAGCCGGGCCAAACGAGATCGGATAGGGGAGATTTGACACTCCCCTTCCACACCACCGTACGTACCGTTCGGTATACGGCGGTTCAATAGTTTACACGAACTTTTAGATAGTGGGCTGATAAGGATGGATATCCGAGTCTGACCACTATTATCGTTTTGGTAAGCGCTGTGTTTAGCATCATCGCCGCTCTCCATGTGCCTTTTCTACAGTTAGCCAGTTCATGTACCTTCCATTCTGGCAAGTGTAGCGCCCTCAGCATCTTGTACCTCGTTCGCACCTTTTTCCATTGTTTCCAATACACTGCCCGGATTCTGTGGCGAAGCCACTCGTCCAGTTCCTCCATCAGGCCTTTCATGTCCGCATACC
>NZ_FOIL01000058.1 GCF_900101295.1 [Clostridium] aminophilum
AGGTACCACACATTTCTTCCTCTCCATCCATCTGCCTCATTTATCATGCATGATTCCGTGTAGTTATTGGGCTTCGACTTGTATAGCAGCCTTACCCTCATGCATAACCTCATATGAGATTTCTGTTCGTCAGACCAGAGATTTGCCCGTGGGTTAGTATGTTCCCCACATCCAGCTTCCTTCAGATTCCGTCTCGCGACGGACGCCCTTGCTTTCGGCTATATCCTTCCCACTACCGGGCGGATTCGGGACTTTAACCCGTTAGAAACGTGCGCCGCTAGGCGCACTATGAAAAGAACCCCCGTCGGACTCTGACAAAGTCCGCCGGAGGTTCTGTATGCCTGCCTCAGCACATAAAGAGACAGCCGCTGTGCTTTAGGGTAGCACATAAATCGCGGCTGTCTTCTGGGGATGTTTATGTAAAACGAATTCGCTTTACTTAATACTTATCGGCTCCATTTGTCTGGGTATAAGATTCATCCCATAAATTTTTGCCGTCAAGCTCATGAAAATCAAGATTATCGTAATCGATATCATCAACCGGAGCCGGAGTCATAACCGGAGCCGGCTTCGGAGTGCTTGCCGGTTTGGAAACGCTGCTGGTCTTCGGTGCGCCGGATGAAGCGGTAAAACTCGGCTTCGGTGCGCTTGTGCTGCTCTTGAAACTGTCTGTCTTCGGTGCTGACTCAGCCTGCTTTGGTGCCGGATTCATATCGATTGTCTTCGGTGCCGGACTCATATCGATTGTCTTCGCCGCCGGTTTCTTGGAGAAACTTCCGGTTCCTGTCTTCAGCGTAAATCTGGCAACCAGTCCGTTCATGATATTCGCCTGACTGGAAAGCTCCTCGGATGCCGCTGCACTCTCTTCCGCGGTCGCAGAGTTAGTCTGCACAACAGAGGAGATCTGGTCGATACCGAGAGATACCTGGGATACACCCTTTGCCTGCTCATTCGATGCCTCGGAAATTTCCTCGACAAGCGATGTGATCTGACGGGAGCTCTCCGCAACAGAATCCAGCGACTCCGCTGTTTCTCTGGTGATCTCGCCGCCGCGGTGAACGGATTCTACCGTCTGCTCAATGAGGACCGCAGTATTCTGTGCAGCCTCCTGAGACTTCTTCGCAAGGTTTCCAACCTCATCTGCAACAACGGCAAAGCCCTTGCCCGCAGATCCTGCGCGTGCAGCTTCGATCGCCGCATTCAGGGAAAGGATATTGGTCTGGAACGCAATGTCATCGATGGTCTTGATAATCTTGCCGATCTCTTCCGACTTCTGAATAATGTCGGCCATCGCATCGCTCATCTCGCCCATCTTCGCGTTGCTGATCTCCATGGAACTGCCCGCTCTCTTGCTGAGTTCCATCGCATTCTTTGCCTTTTCGGCAGTCTCGCTGACCTTCGTGGAGATCTCGTTCATGGTCGCGGAAAGTTCCTCGACAGAGGACGCCTGCTCGGTTGCACCCTGTGCAAGAGCCTGTGCTCCGTCGGATACCTGCTCTGCTCCGTTGTTAACCTGTCCGGATGCAGACTTAATCTCTACCATGGTCTGGTTCAGATCATCGGTAATCGTGTTGAGGGCATCCAGAAGCGGAGCAAACTCACCGATATAAGTTCCGTTGTCATTCAGATCCAGCGCAAAATTGCCCTTTGCAACTTCGTTCAGCTTCTCATTCAGATCCGTTACAATACCGCGGATTCTGGTCACAACATTGCGCAGTGCGCTGATCGCTTTTCCGATCTCATCGTCACGGTCATAATTGATATCAAGGTTAAATATTCCCTTGGATACCTTCTCAGCCACATCGCTGATGGTGTTCAGCGGTTTCAGAGCCAAAGAAATAAACCGGTATGCCAGCACAATCAGGAGAATTACGATCACTGCCGATACGCACAGGATAATGGTGCGCAGACGGTTCATGGTCGCATTGTACTCCGACAGCGGAAGTGCGGTCTGAACCCAAAAGGTAATGTTACCCATGTCAATCGGAGCGTAATATCTCATAACCGTTCCGGAACTGGAAGAGGTTGTGACATTAAATCTCTTTCCGGTCTTCATTCCCTCGGATATCTTCGCAAAAGCATCCTCCGACACGGTATCCTTGAAGTCTTTACCGATAACGTTGGTATGTGTGGAGAAAAGAATGTTCATGTCCTCATTGATGACATTCGCATACATGGACGGATAGTTCTCATTCTCCGCTTCCAGCTTATCAAATACATTGGCGTCAATATCCATCATGACAATACCGGCGAACTTGCCGCTTGCATCATTAAACGGATAAAAAATTGTGAACATCTTTACGCCGTTGGAATCTTCGTAAATCTTTGTGGTTCCGAAGTTTCCGGTCTTCTGCGGAGTGGTATAATAATCTTTCTGGCTGTACTCGCTGTAGTCCAGATTCTGGACTGTTTTGTTGGCGTAATCATTGCGGTCCACATACAGGGCATATTTGGAAGAGCCTGCGGAAAACGCGTTCGGTTCAAAGAATACACCCATACCGTAAATGTAATTTTCGTCCGATGCGGAAATAACAGAATTCATGGTATTGATCATGATTTTTTCCGCTTCATAACGCCCTTCGGAAATCGGATCTCCGGTCACGCGGCTGGTAAATAAGTGTCCGCCTTCTTCCGTCTGGTCAACATCCGGGGTCTCATACATCTCCTTCAGCGCATTCTTCATCTGCTGCCGGATACTGTTCGTCACATCGATCACTGAACGGATGCGTACACCGTTTCCTTCCGAAATGCTGTACATTTCAGACTCGGTAATCTTTCCGATTGCGTTGGATGCAACCGTCGTTACGATCACTGTCATAACAATCAGGCAGACAAGAATGGTACCGCCGATTACCGCGGAGAGCCTTGCCCCGATTCCCATATTACGGAAACTGCCTTTCTGCTTTAAACTGCTGTGCTTCATTTTTTTCATATGATACACTCCTTAATAGTATGATCAAGTTTCCACACTTATTCATCGGCAATGCAACTGAGAATATAAGACGCTTTATGATTTCTTTTTTTCTGAAAACAGCCTCCCTTTTTCTCCTTCTTTTGCTACATTTTCCCCTATGAATTAACACACTTGCCTTTTACTTTCTTTCAAATTTTAATATATTATATTATAATAAATATGATTATGGACGATAATCATATTGATCGCATGGATTGGATTCTGCAATGCAGCTTTCTCCCTGCGGCTGAGGTCATTTTCAGATATGGAAACCGGCACTCGAAACTTATATAAAAAGGAAAGGATCGGTCATATGGTCAATTTATTCGGATTGTATGGAAACGGCGTTGCCCTCTCCGAGCGAACGCTGGATTACCTGTGGGGCCGCCAGAACATCACGCTGAACAACATTGCAAATGTCGACACGCCCGGCTACAAATCGCGCTACATGACCTTTGAAGACACACTGGCAAAAAGCATTCGCGCAGCTCAGACCGCCAAAGGCGAACAGGCTGTAGCCCAGGCTATTTCCTCCAACCGTCCGTCGATCCACATCACAAACGCCGAGTCGACAAGACTGGACGGCAACAATGTGGACATGGATCAGGAACAGGTGGATCTGGTCAAAACGGCTTATGAATATCAGTACATGGTTCAGTCCATCAACAACGATCTGAACCGTCTCCGCGCCTCGGTCAAAGGCTTCTGATAGCAGGGTATAATTGCTCATTTTCATTATAGAGAAGAGCCATTTTTCAGATTGCTCTTATTTTTTTAATTGTACCGACGAAATGTATACTGTTGATTCGACAATTTGATACTAAAAGGTGGTAGAAATACATGACTAGTGAAATGGAAGGTATGCTGGACACGTATCTATTCGAGACAAACGGTCTTCTTGACCGACTTGATGAGATGCTTGTTGCAGACGAAAAGGTTGCCGACTTCTCCACAGATGACGTAAATGAGATTTTCCGTATCATGCATACGATCAAAGGATCCAGTGCCATGATGGAATTCAACACGGTCTCTGTCATCGCTCATCGCATCGAAGATCTCTTCTTCTTTATCCGTGATAAGGGTATTGACTATCTGAATCCGGATCAGAAGAAAGCTCTGTTCGATCTGATGTTCCGTTCCGAAGACTATCTTCGCGGAGAAGTTGCAAAGGTAGAGAACGGAGAAGAACTCACCACAGATATCGCAGAATTCCAGAAGCATATCGATGACTTCCTGGCACGCCTGAAAGCAGATGAAGTGGCTGCAGAAGGCGGCGAGGCAGCTCCTGCTGCCGAGGGAGGCAGTGCTCCGGCTGCTGCCGCTGCTGGTCAGAAGCTGCCGAATGATCCGACCGCACAGGTATTTATCCATATCTGGCTCGAGGACGGAATCGGCATGGAAAACCTCCGTGCATTCATGATCGTAAATGCTCTGAAAGAGAACGATATGGGCTTCCGCTATTATCCGGAAGACATGGATGCCAATCCGGATGCTTCCAAGATGATCATCGAAGATGGTTTCTTCCTTGCATTCGATTCTCTCGATACCGCAAGTGCCGCTGAGGAGGTTCTTTCCACTCAGGGCCATATCAAGAATTTTGAAGTAATCGATGCCCCGAAGGCAGAGGAAAAACCGGAAAATGAAGTCGCTGCTGCTCCGGAAGCTCCGAAACCGGAAGCTCCGAAGGCGGAGGCTCCGAAACCGGCTGCCCCGGCTCCGAAGCCGGCTGCAAAAGCAGAGGATAAACCGGCTGCCGCTGCAAAATCCAACGGTCCGGTTAAGCAGTCCCTGATTTCCGTAAACCTTCAGAAGCTCGATGCGCTGAACGATCTCGTCGGCGAGATTGTTATCACCGAGTCCATGGTTACATCCTCTCCTGCTCTCCAGCTGCTTCCGTCGGAATCTCTGGACAGCTTTATGAAGTCCGCACGCCAGCTGCGCAAGCTGACGGACGATCTTCAGGATATCTCCATGTCCCTTCGAATGGTCTCCATCTCCGGTGTATTCCAGAAGATGAACCGTATCGTCCGCGATATGAAGTCCAAGCTGAACAAGGACGTAAGACTGACCATCATCGGTGAAGACACCGAAGTAGATAAGACCATCATCGACTCCATTCAGGACCCGATCATGCATATCGTCCGCAACTCCATGGACCATGGTATTGAAGAGACGGCCCAGGAGCGTATCGCTGCCGGCAAGGATCCGCAGGGTGAACTGGTACTCTCCGCTTCCCATACTTCTTCCGAGGTCGTTATCTCCGTAAAGGATGACGGATACGGAATGGATCCGGAGAAACTTCTCGATAAAGCAGAGGAGAAGGGCATTCTCACCAAGCCGCGTGAGCAGTATTCCAAGAGGGAGGCTCTCGGCCTGATCATGATGGCCGGTTTCTCCACCAACAAGGAAGTTACCGAATATTCCGGCCGTGGCGTCGGCATGGACGTTGTAAAGAAGAACGTCGAGTCTGTCGGCGGTGCCATCAGTCTGGAGTCCGAAAAGGGACGCGGAACCACCATTACACTGAAGATTCCGCTGACTCTGGCGATCGTGGACGGAATGAAGGTTTCTGTGGGCAATACCACATTTACCATTCCGATCGCAAATATCCGCCAGTCGTTCAAGATCACGGAAGACGACATCATCCACGATGACAACGGAAACGAGATGGTTGAACGCCTCGGCGAATTCTACCCGATTATCCGCCTGAACGACTTCTACAACATTCAGAGCCGTCATACCGATATGAAGGACGGAATCCTGATCTGGGTTGAAGCCGCTGACCGCTCCTGCTGCCTGTATGCAGACGAGCTGATCGGCGAACAGCAGGTAGTAGTAAAACCGCTTCCGCAGTATCTTGCAAATTATGACCTGAAGAGTAGCGGAATCAACGGCTGTACCATCCTTGGCGACGGTACAATCAGTATCATCCTGGACATCATTGGAATTTACAATGCTGCCCTTGGAAATTCCTGAAAGGAGAACCTGACATGACTGAAGAGATCAATACACAGGAAGAGTTCGTGAATGAGGAAGACGAGATCGCCAAAGAGGAAACCGGCAATTTCGTCCGCTGCCTCACCTTCGAGTCTTCTGACCTGATCCTGTTCATCAGCACCGAGCACGTCATTGAGATCATCAATGATCACTCGATCACCGAGCTTCCGCTGGTTCCGGACTATGTCAAGGGAATCATCAACCTGCGCGGTCAGATCCTCCCGATCGTCGATATCCGTCTCCTGATGGGCTCCGATGCAATTGAATATACTTCCAAGACCTGTATCATCGTGCTGAATATTCAGGACACCGCTATTGGTATCGTCGTTGACACCGTGCGTCAGGTCGTAGACATCAACATGGACAATGTTCATCCGATTCCGGTGAAGAACCAGAGAAAGCTCCTCAACGGAATGATCAACATGGATGACGGCACAGTATGCATGTCATTCGACTGCGATTCACTGATCGCAAGCAGAATGATGTAATGAGGATAATAAATGCAGGGTTTTACGGATGAGGATTTTCAGCGTTTGCACACATACATTCGCAAATGCTTCGGAATCGATCTGCACAACAAAAAGCAGCTGATCGTAAGCCGTCTCTCCAATACAGTGACGGCAGAAGGTTTCAATGGTTTCCATGAATATGTCGAGGAAATTCTTCGTGGGCAGAACAAGGAGCTGATCTCCGGAATGCTCAATAAGCTCACGACCAACTACACTTATTTTCTCCGCGAAAAAGAGCATTTCGATTTTCTCCAGAATATTATTCTCCCGGAGCTTGAAAAACGTCATCAGGGAGATAAATGTCTCTCAATCTGGAGCGCGGGCTGCTCTTCCGGAGAAGAACCTTATACAATTTCAATGTATTTGAAGGAGTATTTTGCGAGAAAGCAGGGCAACTGGGATCTTCGCATTCTTGCGACCGATATCTCCCAGAACATTCTGAATTCCGCCATGAATCCGGTTTACGGCATGGACAGTATCTCCAAACTTCCGCCGGCATGGCAGAGCAAGTATTTCGTCAAGAAGCCGGATGGCAACTTAACCATCAGTCCGGACATCCGCAATAATGTGATCTTCCGGCCGTTTAATCTTCTTGATACACCGCATTGGAAGAGACCGTTCGACCTCATCTTCTGCCGCAACGTCATGATCTATTTCGATCAGCCGACAAAAGATGCTCTGGTGAACCGTTTCTATCAGGTTACCGTACCGGGCGGATGGTTCTTCATCGGTCACTCGGAGGGACTGACAAAGCAGACCTGTCCGTATGCGTACATCGAACCTGCCATTTATCAGAAGAAATAATCATTTGCCGGCCGATAACTTCGGCCGGCTTTTGTCAAGATAACGAATCAAGGTAACAAAACAACATGGTACAGGCAGGCCTGACTGCCTGACTCCTGTAGGACATAAGTTTGAAAAAACCATTCAAACTTCGATTGACGACTCAGATACGAACTCAGATTATACTGACTCGTGCCTGAGCCTGGAGGGCAAACTATGGATCTTAACAAAAAAATCAGGGTATTTGTCGTCGATGACTCAATGGTATTCCGAAACTTTCTCATCAAATCCATTGGGCAGAGTCCGCGTTTTGAGGTGATCGGCCATGCCATCAATGCCTTCGACGCAGAGCGCCAGATTCCCCAGCTGAAACCGGATGTTGTTACGCTCGATATCGAAATGCCGGGAATGACCGGTCCCGATTTCCTGAGAAAATTTCTTCCGAAATATCCGGTTCCGGTGATTCTCGTCTCCTCTCTCAATCTCCGCGTGTTCGATGCACTCGAAGTCGGAGCGGTCGACTTTGTCCGCAAACCGGATGTCAAAGACGAGATCACATCCAAACAGTTTGTGAGTACCCTCCTTCCGAAGCTCCTGATCGCTTCGAATTCCCGCGTCCGCATGCCGCGCGGCACGGTCTCTTCCGCTCCGGCAACCACCATGGAAGCCAGACAGCTGCAGACACCAACACCGCGGACCATGGAGCATTTTGCCGGCGAAAACAAGATTGTCGCGATCGGCGCCTCCACCGGCGGCACGGAAGCGATTCTGGACGTCGTCCGCAATTTCCCGGCCAATATGCCGGGCGTTGTAATTACACAGCATATGCCGGCCGGATTTACCGCCATGTATGCGGAGCGTCTGAACAAAATCCTGAAAATGGAAGTCCGGGAAGCCAAAAACGGTGACAAAGTACGTCAGGGACTGATGCTGATCGCGCCCGGCGGTTACCAGATGCGTCTGGTAAAACGCGGAACCGAGTATTTCGTCTCCTGCACCATCGAGGAAAAGGTGAACGGTCACGCGCCGTCCGTCGACGTGCTCTTTAACTCCGTCGCACAGAACGCCCGTGATCAGGCAATCGGCGTGATTCTCACGGGAATGGGCTCCGACGGAGCGGCCGGCCTTCTTCGTATGCGCAAGAACGGTGCTTTTACCATCGGCCAGGACAAAGAGACCTGTGTTGTCTACGGAATGCCGATGGAAGCATACAAGATCGGCGCTGTCTGTCAGCAGGCTCCTCTCCTGACCATCCCGTCCATCATCTACCGTCAGCTTGGTCTTCTGACAAAATGATGCCGCAATAATATCACCACATTGGATACCGCTGCAATTGAAATCACAGCAATTGATACCACAGTAATTGATACGCGGTTATGATGAAAAAGGAGCTTTTGCAGTCATAAATGACAATCTATAGGGTCAGATGACTGCAGAGCTCTTTTCTTTTATGATTTTAAGCCGATAATGTACATGAAAAGCAAAAAAACTGCTATACTTTCCCTATCCTTACCAACGGAGGTGTCCGTCTGTTCACGGCGGCCGCCGTTTATCGGGATGCCGTTTTTCCTCATCCCGTGTTGACGTTTTCTGATATATATGCTTTGATTCGTTTTTGAAAGGATGTAACCCATGAATGAAGCCGCTATCGCCGCAATGATCAAGTCCGGTATCGCAGTCACCTCGGCTGCGCTGACGGTCAGCTCTTATGCTGTCTTTCGAACACCGGAAATGCCGTCTGTCGGCGAACTGACCCAGTCAGCTGCGGATTACACTGCAGGAAAAGCATCCGAAGCAAAACGTTTTGTTGAAGAATGGAATGAAATTCATGCCGAGCTGATCGACGCCGAGGAAGCTGCACGGCTTGCCGAGCAGCAGCTCGCCGACTATCTTGCAAATCATCCGACCAAGAATGAAGACGGAAGTCCTCTGATCTATGAGGAAGGCCCGGACGGCCAGCTTCATCCGATCAATCTTCCGAATACACTTCATTACATCGATAATGACTATAATCTGATTCTGGATACCGCCATGGGTCCGATGCTCTACTTCAACCAGGGCGACAGCCACTGGACCGGATATATGATCGGCGGCCGTGACCGTCTCGGTCGATATGGTTGCGGACCGACGGTTGTCTCCATGATCGTCAACAGCTTCAACTCCATGGATAACGGGGTTTCCCCGGTTACCATCGCCGAGTGGGCGCTCGTCAACAACCAGTATGCCATGGGCGGCGGCTCCTACCACAGTCTGATTCCGAACGCCCTGACTGCATACGGAATGCAGGTTGCACCGGTCACCGAGAGAACGCCGGAACGCGTTCATGCCGCTCTCGATCAGGGCCATCTCCTGGTTGCCCTCATGGGAAAGGGAGACCTGACGAACAACGGCCACTTTATCATCATTGCCCAGCATAATCCGGACGGCTCTGTCATGATCGCTGACTCGAACCGCTTCGACAACTGCACCAAAGCCTGGGATCTGAACTCTCTTCTCTCGCAGATGAAAGGCCCGGATAAGGACGGCGGACCGTTGTGGGAAGTATGGAAACAGTAAGCACGGAAACAGTAAGCACAGAATAATATGTGCGGAATAGTAAGTGCGAAAACAAAAGTGCCGAATACTCAGTACGGAAATCGAACCGGAAATCGAATATATTATGGTTAAAGCCTGCTCCTTCAGGGGCAGGCTTTTCGCAGAAAAATCCGCCCAATCTTTCGCAGAACGAACTGCAGAATCTTCCACAAAGCAAACCGCAGAAAGACCAGCGGAAAGGGGAACCAATATGAAAATTGCTCTCTCTCTTATCGTGAAAAATGAACAGCGCAGCCTCCTCCGGTGTCTCCTCGCAGCCGCACCGCTGGTGGATCTGATCGTCATCGCCGATACCGGCTCCACCGACCGGACCAAAGAGATCATTGAAGAATTTCGCCGTCATTCCGATGACAACGACGCACCTCTTCCCGAAAGCCACTCTAAAAGCTTTTCCGAAACTCACGGTCCAAACCGTCCGCCGGTTCAGGTCTATGATTTTCCATGGTGCAATGACTTTTCTGCGGCGCGAAACTTCACCCTCGAGCGCGCGGAGGAACTCGGCGCCGACATCCATTTCGTCCTCGATGCCGATGAATACGTCCTCTCCGGCTCCTACGATTCGCTCCATGAATTTGCCGTGCGCATGACTTCAAAATACGATAACGACTGGGCCGCAATGTTTATTCGAAATGACTGGTATCCGGATACTCAGGCTTCTCCGGATACATCCTCTTCCAACCAGTCTTTACCAAACGCCTCCCTGCATTTGGATGTTTTCCACATTCGGAACATACCAACCGCCAAGGCGAATGACTACGTCTGCTCTCCAGAATCTTCAATCGATATGGATAAAACGGCGCTTAGATGCTCCCGGGAGCTCTGCGAGCGCATTTTCCCGAAAGGCACCCGCTACAGCGGCATCATCCATGAGCAGCCGACAAAGCACTCTATCTGCGTCCAGGCACCGGTGATCGCCGATCACGACGGCTATCTCCATGACGGCCTGGGAAAAGGCGAGAGAAACCTTCAGTATCTCCTTCAGGCTCTTCGCAAGGATCCTGCAGACAATTATCTTCAGTACCAGACCGCCATCACGCTGCGGAATCTGAAGCGGCTGGAGGAAAGTCTGCCATACTTTGAGAAGTTTTTCGCGGCGGTCACGGAACTTTTTGCTAAAGAGACGAAAATGGAATCCGAGGCAGAAGCTTTCAATTCCCCCTGTCAGGACAACAATAGTCAGAGTAATGCCGGTCAGATTACGAACGATTCGACAAACCCAGGAAGCATCAGCGGATCTGAAAAAGGTTCCTCAAAGCCATCGCTCCCGGTCTATGTATACGACGGAATCCTCCGCTATCTCTATACTCTGATGGAGATCGGATCCGAAGCCACCTTAAACCGGGCTGAGGAGATCATCGACCTTACCTCCGATCTCTACGCCTACAGCACGGATTTTTATTTCTTCTGCGGCAATTTTTACACAAAATACATCCTGCAGGATCTGGAGCATCGCGGCTCCCGTCTTCCGATGATCGAGCAGTGTTATCAGGCCTGCCTTGCCATCGGCGAGCAGCCGGACCGCGCCGGCGTTGCCGGGACAGGTTCTTTTCTTGCGGCCTACAACCTCGGCATCTGGTATGAACTGAACCGGCAGAACGAAAAAGCGAGGGAATGCTATTCCCTCGCTGCAAAGTATGGATATGAACCGGCAAAAGAGCGGATGAACGGTCTAAGCCATAAATAGTATGTAGTTCAGATCATCAAAAATCATTCTTTCTCCGTCAGAATCCTCACATTCTTCCCGGAAAAAGCAATTCCGAGTTTCAGGATATCCGAAATGCCCTCTTCCTGCATTTCCGCTTCATATTTTCTTTCACCAATCTGATGTAACGCCTCTTTCGCCAAACGGTCCAATGCCAACTCATCCAGAGACCTGCCGGCTTTTAACTCCATAATGATTCCGGGATACTGTGATGTTCTCGGAATCAGGCTGATATCATATCTCCCGTCGCCGGATTCACGGTTGGATCTCACCTTATACTGATTATCCATCAGTGCAACCAGCCCCAGAATCAGCCCATGATAGAACCCTTCTGCACCAGCGTCATAAAAGCTGGCGCTCTTCTTCATGTATTCTCCGATACCGTCCTGAAGTTTTTGGAAATCCAACGCATAAAGGCTCTCTGCAATCATATTCGCTGTTGCGCGTCCCATTGCACCGATCCGCATCAAATGGGACAGAATCTCATTCTTATATACCACCGCAATCTCTCGATTCGGAATCGATACTTCACAAATCCAGGTTCCGTCTCCCTGAAGTTTTTTCCGAACCTGCTTCAGATATCCCGCCACCAAAAGAAGACTGTAGATATTGGCCGGATCCTCCGCAAGAGACCTATATACCACATTCTGATCAATCCTGGCGACAACATTTTGTCCAAGAAGAAGAGATTCCAATTTCTCAGAAATGTCATCGGTGGAAGTTTTCAGCACGTCCTCTAAGATCTCGTTTTTCCCCGTATTCACCCAATATGCCTGGGGAAGACAGCCTTTCGACAGATAATTGATCACTGACCAGGGATTATAGATCTCCGTATTGCCAAACAAGTATCCGTCATACCAGCATTTTAATTCCTCTTCTTTGTCCGTCACGCCATAATAATCCATCATCTGATGAACTTCCGATTCCGTAAATCCAAAAAAGGAATCGTATTCGTCATCCATGACCGTACTAACCGTCAGGTTGTTCAGCCCACTGAAGATGCTTTCCTGTGCAATTCTCAGAATGCCGGTTAGAAATCCATAGGATAGATTCCGGTTATCCTTAAATCCACCGGAGAAGAAATTCCGCATGAATCCGATGATCTCATCATAAAAATCTTTCGAATAGCCTTCCTGAATCGGTGTATCATATTCATCAATAATAATGATGGGGGCTTTTCCATAATGAACAGAGAGCATAGCGGAAAGCCTTTGAAGTGAAACCGCCAATTCAACTTCATTGACCTTCCCACTCAATATTTTCTCATAGTATTCTTTCTCGTAACTCTCCAGTTTTTCGCTGTTCCGAAGTTCGGAATGTCTTCCGAATTCCTCCTGTAAAAGCTGAGCAATTCTGGCAAATGTTGCATCCCACGAATCAAATTTGACATCCTTAAATGTCAGGAAAATCAACGGGTACTTTCCCTGATGATCCCGGTATTCCTGTCCGCATTTCCAGATCGACTTATCCGCAAAATATCTGCTGGTATCCTCTTGGGAAATCTCAAAGAATACGCGGAGCATATCCATATTCAGCGTTTTGCCAAAACGTCTCGGTCTGGTAAACAGCGATACATAATTCTTCCGATCCAGAATCTCGCGGATAAACAGTGTCTTATCCACATAGTAGTATTCGGACTGGGCGCGGATATAATCCGATATTCCGACCGGAAGCGGCTTTTTGGGGATCTCTCCCGTATTCTTTCTGTACCTTCCACTGACGATCCGACCATCTGCCGGCCTATCTGTCCCATCCGGAATCATCCATTCTTTTCCTGCTTTTTCTGCACCCGGAATCTTACCGCTTTTGCAGAGAGCATTCACGGTCCGGACCGAAATCCCCCACTCTTTCGCTTTTTCTTTACAGGTCATCATTTGGATCATCACCTCGCAATATCGTTCAGGAATTATCTTTTCGTTCGTTATCGCGCATTGCCTATTCCTCGTTCAAGCACGGGCCTTGGCTCGTTTCTTACATAAATTATACCGTGCATTTCGCAATATATCAAATAACAATTGATATATTGCGAAATGCACGGTATATTATGCGAAATCAAAGAGTGAACAACTCACCGACAATACTATTCGACCTTTTCCAACGCATCATTTCGGGACAAAAGATATACACAATACTGGTTCATACTGACGCCTTCCGCCTTTGACCGCTCGGCCAGTCTGCGATGAAGGCTCCGCGGAATTCGAAGTTTGAACTGTCCGGAATAACTATTCTGCAACATCGGTTCCGCTATCTCCATTCCGCTTTCCATTGCCGCATAAAACCACTCTCTTTTGGCGTCTTCCGCATTTGAAACAGCTTTTTCCATCGAATCACCAACAGTAATACATCCTGGAAGATCCGGATAACAAGCAACATATCCCCCCTCATCCGGGTCCGGAACGATCTCCAAACGATAGGGAAGATTCATGTAATACTCAATCGTTTTCATGTGAAGATTCCTCCTCTACAACAGCTCGTACCATTTCAACATATATTTTCTTAATCGGTTCATGTTTCGGAATTGTAATCGGATTCTTTCCCATCTTACGAAAGGTATAATGGCTGCTTCCGCTCTTAGGAGCGTTCATCTCATATCCATAGCTTTCCAACACCTTTCTGAGTTCATCAAACCGAAGATCTTTGGAAAGAGTAAGAATCTTGTTTAACAGTTTATCCCATTTTGACATTATTGCATAATCCCCTTAGCCTCATTATACTTGGTTCCATATATGGTGTCAATTCAGAATGGGGCACTGATATATTTTGTTATGAAATTGAATTTGCGAAACTTATTATACGTTATCTATCGCGGCCTATAACCTCGGACTCTGGTATGAGCTGAATCATCAGACAAAAAAAGCGAGGGAGTGTTATTCCCTCGCTGCAGAATATGGATATGCTCCGGCAAAAGAGCGGTTAAATGGAGCGGATCAGGGTGCCTGAAAGGCATCCTTTTCTGTTCGAATCCGCACATACTTCCCGGAAAAAGCGATTTTGCCGATTCGGGATCGCTCTTTCACCAATACCGGTAAAATGCATCCCATGACCAAATCTCTCCAACGTGATCTTTTTCCGTCTAAAGCCCACTCTCTTATCAATCTCTGAACCCAGCTTTCCGGTTCAAACAGGTAAGTTTATTCGTGAACTACTCCGACTCAATGCTCGCATTTGAAGTCGGAGTTTCCTGCTTCAACCACTACTGCATTGGCTACGATGATACGCAACTCAATGTCTTACACAATGTCCACAGGCGTATAAGTTAGGGCTATTCCATCCCTACTGTATATCTAATTTTCAGGCTACTGCAAAAGATTCGTTTAGTATGCGTAATCCCTCACGTAAGATATTGATAGCAGCGTTCTGGTCACGGCTTATTACAAGACCGCAATCACATTTCATTGTACGAATTGTGAGATTTTTCATCTCAGGATGTATCTTTCCACAACAATGACATATCTGTGATGATGGAAACCACTTATCTACTTTTACAAGATATTTGTTTCTCTCTGATAACTTATATTCAAGCATCGACAGAAACATACCGTATCCGTTATCAAGAGTAGCTTTGCCGTTACCAAAA
>NZ_FOIL01000001.1:0-40591 GCF_900101295.1 [Clostridium] aminophilum
AGTGGGCAACCGTGTCCTGTTCATGGCAGACGGCAGACTGATCGAAGAGGGAACTCCGGACGACATCTTCAATCACCCGAAGAGCGAACGACTGAAGGATTTCCTGAGTAAAGTACTGTAAAGATGATGCCGTCGGCCTGTGTCTGGCCGGCGGCTGTTTTTGTTTCATAGGAAATTTCTCCGAAATTCCCTATGAAACAAAAACGCTCCGCAAGGATGCGCACGCCGCTGTAAGGAAGCTGTCACCTAACGGTGACCAGCGGCGGCGCGCAAAGTCCGCGGGGCTCCCCTCAGGACTGAGGGGATGGGGGAGCCGAAGTCCGCTTGCGGACTTTGTTCTTTTATAGGAAATTTCTCCGAAAATCCTTATACCACACAAAAAAAAGGAATTCGGGGAGGGACATACCGGGCTCCGTTTTGGACCGGCAAAAGAAAAAGAGCAGAAGAGGAGAAGATATGGACAGCATTAAACAGTGTGCAGTGGAGTATATTGACAGGAATAAAAAGATTTTTACGGGCATCAGCGATGAGATCTGGGCGAATCCCGAGCTGAGCCTCAAGGAATTTAAAGCAGAGAAAGTCTATGCGGAGGCATTGAAGAATGCGGGATTTGAGGTGACGGAAGGCGCCTTTGGCATCGAGACCGCCGTTATGGGAAAGTTCGGCCACGGCCGGCCGTATATCGGCATTCTGGGTGAGTATGACGCTCTCAGCGGCCTGAGCCAGGAAAAGGGGATCGCGGAACACCGTCCGATTACGGAAGGAGGAAACGGCCACGGCTGCGGACATAATATGCTCGGAGCGGGGGCATTTGCCGCAGCCTGTGCGGTCCGTGCGTATCTCGCGGAGAATCCGGACCGGGAAGGAACGGTATTTTTTTATGGCTGTCCCGGCGAAGAGGGTGGTGCCAGCAAAGCATTTTTTGCCAGAGACGGTGTCTGGGCAGAACTCGACGCGGCGCTGACCTGGCATCCGGAAGACGTCAATGAAGTGCGCACGGGAACCTGCAATTCCTGCATTCAGATTCTCTACGATTTCCACGGTGTTTCGGCACATGCGGCGGGAGATCCGTGGGACGGCCGGAGTGCGCTGGATGCGGCGGAACTGATGAACACCGGCGTTCAGTATCTGAGAGAGCACATGACCAGCGACTGCCGGGTGCACTACGCGTTTCTGAACGCCGGCGGTGTCTCGCCCAACGTGGTGCAGGACCGCGCGTCCGTTCTGTATATGATCCGTTCCATTGATGTGAAGGATTCCGTAAAACTCGTAGAAAGAGTGGACAAGATCGCGGCAGGAGCGGCTATGATGACGGAGACGACATTTACCCGTCAGTTCATCGACGGCACAGCGAATCTCGTGCCGAACTTTACGCTGGAAGAACTGCTCTACCGGAATTTCGAGGAAGTGGGACTTCCGGAATACACGGAAGAGGAGCTGACCTTTGCACAGGCACTTCGGGCAACCTGCAACGAGAACCCGGCGCCGGGTACCGCGTCGAAGTTCGACGATGCCATCGCGCGCCGGGCGGCGGAGCTGAGCGATCACGGGAAAAAAGCCATCAACGACTTCCTGATGCCGCTTTATCACTCCACCGGTTTCCGCGCCGGAAGCACGGATGTGGGCGATGTGAGCTGGCAGACGCCGACCGCACAGATTCATTGTGCTGGGTTTGTCAGCGGTGCGGCCGGTCACAGCTGGCAAAATGTTTCCTGCGGCGGTTCGACGATCGGACACAAAGCGCTGCTGGAAGCGGGAAAAGTGCTGGCCTGCACGGCGATTGATCTGATGCGCGATCCGGAAGTTCTGGCGAAGGCGAAAGAAGAATTTAAAGAGAGAACTGCGGGGGGATATGTATGCCCGATCGAGGACGGAGCGGTGCCGACGGCGCTGTGAGTCCGAAACAGTCCGAAGGAAGGTGCGGATTGTCGGAATATGGAAGACATTGTGAGTCCGAAACGGTCCGGAGAAAAATGCGGATTGTCGGGATATGGAAGACGGATATAAGCCGGAATGGAATAAAATGAAACTGTTCGCACGGCGGAAGACAGACCGCCTGGATCGGGTGATGCGCCGGGCAGGGGAAACGGGCTGCGGTCTTGTGGGTATCTTTCGGTTGGGATATAATGAAAAAGACAGCGGCAGGAACTGCCGCAGGTGGGATGTTTATTTTGGGAGGAGAAACAGCAATGCTAAATTTCAGCAGTGATTATATTAAAACCTGCCATCCGGAGATCCTGAAGACACTTCAGGATTCGCTGGCGACGACGCATACCGGGTACGGAACCGATGATATCTGCGCGGAAGCGAAAAAGCGAATTGCGGAACAGACGGGAACCGATCCGGAGGATATCTTTTTTGTCAGCGGAGGAACACAGACCAATCAGCTTGCCATCGATACCATGCTGAAAGAGTATGAGGGCGTGATCTCCGCCGATACCGGCCATGTGAACACACACGAGGCCGGGGCGATCGAATATACGGGGCACAAGGTGATGCATGTTCCGGGACACAACGGTCTGATCGACGCCGGAGAATTGAAGGATTTTGTTGAGACCTTTTATCAGGACGGAAATCATGAGCATATGGTTTTTCCGGGCATGGTCTATATCAGCTTTCCGACGGAGTACGGCACGCTGTACACGAAAAAACAGCTGGCGGACATCGCCGCCGTTTGCCGTGAGTACCACATGATTTTCTATCTGGACGGCGCGCGTCTCGGTTACGGACTTGCCGCGGATACCGATGTGACGCTTCGCGACATCGCGGAGCTGACCGATGCATTTTACATCGGAGGCACCAAGGTCGGGGCGATGCTGGGGGAGGCACTGGTGTTCACGAAGCATAACACACCGTCCCATTTTGTGCATCGGCTCAAAAAACACGGCGCGCTGATGGCGAAGGGCTGGATCATGGGTGCCCAGTTTGAGACGCTTTTCCGCGATGGCCTGTATGGACGGATCTCCGCCAATGCGATTGAAAAAGCGAGGGATCTCCGCCGGGGGCTGGAGAAGAGAGGATTCCGCTTCTGGCTGGATTCTCCGACCAATCAGCAGTTTGTCGTGCTTGAAAACGGCTTTGCGGACCGGCTTCAGAAGGAAGTCGTTCTCTCCTACTGGGAGAAGGCGGATGAAGAGCATACGGTTTACCGATTCGCGACAAACTGGGCGACGACCGGAGAAGATCTGGACGAACTCTGGAAAGTGATGGACCGGATTTCTGCGTTGTGAACCTGATCGGGGTGAGAACGGGAGAGCTGAAGTCGGAGAAAAGCGAATATTTTGTGATAATACGGGATTCAGGAGGAATAAGTATGCAGATCAAAACAGTGAAAGCAGTATATTTCAGTCCGGTGGCGAACACAAAAAAAGTGGTGGAGGCGGCCGCAAAGGTGATGGCATTCCAGCTCAGCGTGCCGATGGAGGTTTTGGATTTTACCCTTCCGGCGGCGAGGACACACTCGTACTCCTTCGGAAGTGACGAGCTGGTCGTATTCGGCGTTCCGACCTATGCGGGCCGTGTGCCGAACAAGGTTCTTCCTTTTGTGAAGGAGCTGTTCCACGGCGAGGAGACACCGGCAGTACCGATTGTCACCTTCGGCAACCGGAATTACGATGACTCGCTGGCGGAACTCCGCAACGAGCTGGAGCACAATGGCTTCCGCACCTTCGCGGCTGCGGCATTTTCCTGCAGACATGTATTTTCCAATAAGATCAACATGCTCCGTCCGGATCAGGCGGATATGAAGGTTCTGAGTGAGTTTGCGGAAAAGGCGGCGCAGAAGCTGAAGGATGCGCGAAAGACAGAGGATCTTGGAAGTCCGGTGCAGGTGAAGGGAAATGATCCCGTCGGCCCGTACTACCGTCCGCTGGGCACAGACGGCCAGCCGGCAGTCTTCCTCAAGGCAAAGCCGCTGACCAACCCGGAGCGCTGCGACGAGTGCGGTCTGTGTGCGGAAGTCTGTCCCCTCGGATCCATTGACCCGAAGGATGTCTATTCGGTTCCGGGCGTCTGTATCAAGTGCATGGCCTGCGTGCGCAAATGTCCGCAGCGGGCAAAATACTTTGAGGACGAGGCGTTTCTGTCGCACATTGCGATGCTGGATCAGAATTATACGAAGCGAAAAGAACCGGAAGTGTTTATCTGAACAAGGGAGTAATATTGGTGGAACAGCATCATAACCGGATTTATCTGGATCATGCGGCGACAACGCGGACGCGGCAGGAGGCCGTGGCCGCGATGCTGCCGTATTTTACTGATTTCTATGGAAACCCGAGTTCCGTCTATGATTTTGCGGCGGAGCCGAAGCGGGCCATCGCCGCGGCGAGAAAGACGATTGCGGACAGCATCGGCGCTTCGGTTTCGGAGATCTTTTTTACCTCCGGCGGTTCCGAATCGGACAACTGGGCGCTGACCGCAGCGGCGGAACTGGGGGAAAAAGAAGGAAAAAAACATATCATTACGACGGCCATCGAGCACCATGCGATTCTGCACACCTGCGCGTATCTTGAGGAACGCGGTTTTTCCGTGACGTATCTTCAGTCGGATGAGCAGGGCTATATCTCACCGGAAGCGGTGGAGAAAGCGATCCGTCCGGATACCTGCCTTATCTCGGTGATGGCAGCCAACAATGAGATCGGAACGATCGAACCAATCCGCGAGATCGGAATGGTGGCCCGCAAATACGGGATCCTGTTTCACACCGACGCCGTTCAGGCGTACGGACATATGCGCATCGACGTGAACGAATGCGGGATCGATATGATGAGCACATCGGCGCACAAGCTGAACGGACCGCGCGGCGTCGGATTTCTCTATATCCGCCGCGGCGTCAAAGTCCGTTCGTTCATCCGCGGCGGTGCCCAGGAGCATGGCCGGAGAGCGGGAACAGAAAACACGCCGGGGATTGTTGGTTTCGGGAAAGCGGCAGAACTTGCCTTTGCCGAGCTGGAGGAACATGCGGAAACGGAACGGAAACTGCGGGACCATCTGCTTGACCGGATTCTCACAGAGATTCCGGATACGGTTCTGAACGGGCCGGAGACCGGGGAGAAGAATTCGGGAAGGCTTTGGAATAATATCAATGTCACATTTCGCGGCGCAGACGCCGAATCGATCCTGATTATGCTGGATATGCAGGGCATCTGCGCATCCGGCGGCAGCGCGTGCGCATCGGGATCCCTTGATCCGTCCCATGTTCTGACGGCCATTGGCCGTTCGGAGGAGGATGCGAGAGCGTCCGTCCGTCTGACCGTGGGCTGTGAGAATACCGAGGAAGAGATGGACTACACGGCAGAACGTCTGAAGGAGATCGTGGCGAGAATCCGCAGAATGCGTTCTGCGGAACACGGCGGAGACCGATGATATCCGGAGAGAGGGACGGCCGAACATGGCGGCGGCCGGCGACCTCGGAGAGAGGACCGGCAGAACGCAGCGGTAGCCAGTGACCTCGGATAGAGGACCGGCGGAACACCTCAGTGGCCGGTGCTATCCGAAGACAGGACTGCCCGGATCATTTCGGAAGAGCGTCTGAAGACAGAGACAGGAGAATACATGTCAGAAAAGAAGAAAGTAGTAGTAGGAATGTCCGGAGGCGTCGATTCCTCCGTGGCGGCATGGCTGCTGAAAGAACAGGGATATGATGTGATCGGCGTGACCATGCAGATCTGGCAGAGTGAGGACGCCTGTGCGGTGGAGGAAAACGGCGGTTGCTGCGGCGTCAGCGCGGTCGAGGATGCCAGACGCGTGGCAGAGACCATCGGAATACCCTATTATGTCATGAACTTCCGGAATGAATTCCGGAAGAACGTCATTGATTATTTCATCGATGAGTACCGGAAGGGAAGGACACCGAATCCGTGCATCGCGTGCAACCGCTATGTGAAGTGGGAGTCACTTCTCCGCCGCAGTATGGAGATCGGCGCGGATTTCATCGCGACCGGACATTACGCGCGAAAAGAGCAGCTGCCGAACGGAAGATACGCTGTGCGCAATTCCGTGACTGCCGAGAAGGACCAGACCTATGCGCTGTATAACCTGACTCAGTTCCAGCTGGAGCATACCCTTTTTCCGGACGGGGCTTACACCAAACCGGAGATCCGACGGATCGCCGACGAAGCCGGAATTCCGGTGGCGAACAAACCGGACAGCCAGGAAATCTGTTTTGTGTCAGATGGGGATTATGCGTCGTATATCGAGGAGAATAGCGATTACCGCGCAGTTCCGGGTAATTTTGTCGATAAGGACGGAAATGTCCTTGGTCGGCACCGAGGGATCATTCATTACACGGTCGGACAGCGCAGAGGACTGGACCTCCCGATGGGGCGGAGAGTTTTTGTGACGGAAGTCCGGCCGGAGACCAATGAAGTCGTCGTCGGTGAGGGACAGGATGTCTTTGCCGGCCGTCTGGTCTGTGACCGCCTCAACTGGATGGGAGTTCCGGAGCCGGCGATTGGAGAAGAAATGCGTGCACTGGTGAAAATCCGTTATGCGCACCGGGGATCCATGGCGACGGTGCGCCGTATCGATGAGACTAGGGCCGAGTGCATCTTCGACGAGCCGGTCCGCGCGATCACGCCGGGACAGGCGGCTGTCTTTTATCAGGACGACTGGATCGCCGGCGGCGGAACAATTCTGTGAGCGGGAAACGGTGTTCCGGGGAAGCCGTGTCCGGGAATGGCGGTCCGGAAAAACGGACAGAAGAAAAACAAAATGCAAAGTGAACAGGAGAACGGAAGAACTTTGCCGACGGGCAGCCGGAGCACGGAAGTTGTGCTCCGGCTGCCTTTGTCTTACGCAACAGAACCTTCTGTGGGACTGCGCACGCCGAAGAATGCGTGACGAAAAAGGCATGCCGATGAGCGCATGGCAAAAAATGCGGGCCGATGTCGTCTGTATGGAGACGATCTCTGAAAGTCCTTTCAAAATATAAAAAAAGGTCGACAATCATTTTATACAGCGTTATAATCTGCCCAGAACGATTTAACGCTTAAAAGCATTATGAGTTTAAAACATAAAACTGCTGAATTGAGAAAATAACAGATGGTTATACCGGTGCAAAACCGGAAGATACAACATCGAAACGTATTCCGAAGCACAAGCAGAAACGAGGCGGCATCATGAAAATCTTTGTCTGTATGAAACAGGTTCCGGCGACGCAGAAAGTTGAGATCGATCCGGAAAGCGGTGCGATGAATCGAAGTTCCGACAACACCAGAACCAATCCGTACGATTACTTCGCGTTGGAAGCGGCACTGGAGATTCGGGATCAGGAAAAAGAAGAGTACGGGAAGGATTCCGCCGTGACCGTCATCACTATGGGGCCACCTTCCGCAGAAGAGATGATGAAGGATGCGTACGCAATGGGGGCTGATCAGGCTGTGATTCTCTCTGACCGGAAATTTGCCGGAGCCGATGTGCTGGCGACCAGCTTCACCCTATCACAGGGGATTCAGGCGGAGGGCGGCTGTGACCTGATTCTGTGCGGACGGCAGACAACGGACGGCGATACCGCGCAGGTGGGACCGGCTCTCGCGGAGCATCTTGGAATCCCGCATGCCGCATGGGTACGGGAGATCATCGATGTGACGGAGAAAGATATCACCGTCCGGCAGGATTTTGCCGGTGTGACGCAGATCTCAAGAATTCCGTTTCCGTGTCTGATTACCGTTGACAAGGATATGTGTGTGCCGAGACTTCCGTCATACCGCAGAAAACGCGAGACGGCGGATCGTCCGGTCCGGATTCTTTCCTTTCACGACCTTCCGGTCCGGGATCTCACCCGGTACGGCCTGATCGGTTCACCGACTTCGGTGGAGCGGATGTTTGCACCGTCGGCGGCACGGGGACAGGAATACATCGAGGGCGCGGACGGCGCCGAAAAAGCACGCAGAATGCTGGACATTCTGAGAAAAGAAAAACTGATCTGAGGAGGGCGGCATGAACGAAAACACAGGATTTTTACGATTTGATTCAGGAAAATGTGATCTTTGCGGAAAATGCATCAATGTCTGTCCCTTCGGCGCACTCACCATGGGCAAACACGACATTCAGGTCAATGAGAACTGCCGCATGTGCAGACTCTGCGTGAGAAACTGTCCGGAACAGGCGATCTCGTTCGAGCAGACCATGAATACCTTTGACCGGGAAACATGGAGAGATTTCCTGATCTATGTGGAGCAGGAAGGCGGAGAAATCCATCCGGTTGCCTACGAGCTGATCGGAGAAGCGCGGAAGATGGCGAAAAAATCAGGATACAAAGTCAACTGCGTCATTATCGGCGGAAACGAGACAGCCGGGAACGCGGAAAAACTTCTCCGTTACGGCGTGGACGGCGTCTATGTCTATGAAGATGAAGGCTTTGAGGGATTTCGGCCCGACTGTTACACGGATGCCATGGCGGACTGTATCTCCGCGCTAAAGCCAAACTCCGTGCTGATCGGAGGAACCGCACTCGGACGGTCTCTTGCACCGCGCCTTGCGACCCGGTTCCACACGGGACTGACGGCGGACTGCACCTCGCTGGACATCCGGCCCAACACCGATATGATCCAGATCCGGCCGGCGTTCGGCGGAAATATCATGGCGCAGATTGCCATCACACATTCCAGACCGCAGTTTGCCACCGTCCGCTACCGCGTCATGGACAAGGCGCAGCCGGTGGAACACCCGCAGGGAAAGGTTGTACGCTGTCGGATTCAGGACGGAATGACGATCTCGAAGATTGAAATTCTCTCGCAGAAGGTTTTGGATAAGGTTCGCTCCATTGAAGAGGAAGACGTTCTGGTGGTGGCCGGAAGAGGCGTGAGGAATGCCGAGGGTGTGGAAATGTGCCGGAAACTCGCAGAGGAATTGGGCGGACAGCTTGCATTTACCAGACCGATGGTTGAGGAAGGCTTCGGAGATCAGGCCCATCAGGTCGGCCTTTCCGGCCGGACGGTACGTCCGAATCTGATTGTGACGGTCGGCGTGAGCGGTGCGATTCAGTTTACCACCTGCATGAAGAACTCGGGATGCATCGTTTCCATCAACAGCGACCCCGATGCTCCGATTTTCAGGACGGCGCATTACTGTATTGAGGATGATCTGTACACGGTTGTTCCGGAGATGATCCGTCAGATCGGAAAAACCAGACAGGAGGCATAGAGATGGCATATCCATACAAGAAAATGACGGAGACGGATATTCAGAAGATCCGGGATCTGACATCGCCGGACCGCGTTGCCGTTGGAGAGGCGATCGCGAAGGAATTCTATCATGATGAAATGCCGGAGTACGGAAGCTATGTTCCGGAACTCTATGTCGAGGCGCTGAACACGCAGGAGGTGTCCGCAATCATGCGGTATGCCAATGAGAACAATATTCCCGTGGTCTGCCGCGGAGCGGGAACCGGCCTTGCGGGAGGCGCGACATGCAAGTACGGCGGAATTATGCTCTCCATTATGAGGATGAACCGGATTGATCCGGTTGACCACAAGAATCAGACCATCACCGCGGGACCGGGCGCGCTTCTCTGCGATATTCAGGCGGCAGCGGCAGCGGAGGGGCTGATGTATCCGCCGGATCCGGGAGAGAAGACGGCATCTATCGGCGGAAATGTCATCACAAACGCCGGCGGAATGAGGGCGGTCCGGTACGGTCTCACCCGGGATTTTGTGCGGTGTATGGAGTGTGTGCTTCCGGACGGAGATATCGTCCGGTTCAGTTCCAATGTCGTGAAGAACACGACGGGATATGCCCTGAAAGACCTGATGATCGGCTCGGAGGGAACGCTGGCGATTCTCACGGAGGTCACGCTGAAGCTGATTCCGGCCCCGAAATACACAGCGACGCTGGTTATGCCGTTTGAAACCATGGACGGCTGTGCGGACATGGTGCCGGAGATCCTAAAGCTCTCCGCCGTCCCGACGGCAATCGAGTTTCTGGAGCGGGAGCTGATCGAGATCGTGGAGCGGAGGCTCCGCAAGTATTTCCCGGTGAAAGAAGGAACCACCGTTCTGATCGTCATGTATGACGCGGCATCCGCCGACGAGCTGGAGGAAGCGGTGCGGGCGGCCGCGGAGGCGGCCCTCGAACACGGCGCGCTGGATGTGGCGATTGCGGATACGCCGGAGCGGATTGCTTCTGTGTGGGAAGTCCGCGGCGCGATTCTGGAGGGCATGAAAGCGGACTCCGTTTCGCAGGAGGAATGCGATGTGGTTGTTCCCCGGTCGGAGATCGCGAATTACGTGAAGCAGGCGAAGAGGATTGCAGCATCCCACGGTCTCCGTGTGGAGCCGTGCGGACACTGCGGCGACGGCAATATTCACACCGAACTTCTCCGTGGCGCGGAGCAGACGGACGAAGAATGGCAGTCGGCGACGAAGGCCTGTCTGACGGAACTCTATGCGCTCTCCAAAGAACTGGGCGGACAGATGTCCGGTGAACACGGAACCGGAAACGGACGGATCGAGTATCTGGAAGAGTTTGTGGGGAGCCGCATGATCCGGCTGTATCAGTCGGTCAAGGCGGCATTTGATCCGAATCTGATTCTGAATCCGGGGAAAATGATCCGGCTTCCGGGATAGAAAACGGAAGAAAAGCAGACAGGCGGTTCAAAAGACGAAAACAGGACAAAAAAGGAGGACATGACCCATGGAAAGCAGCGGATCTTCGGCAGCGGTATCCGGAAAATTTCTCGTCAACACGGCGGCGATGCCGCTGACACTCGGCCTTGCGTTCGTCGCCTTTACGACACAGTTCGGCGGCGGATTTGCGAGCGGAGCACAGATCTATCAGTACTTTATCAACTACGGCGTCTGGTGCCTGATCCTTCCGGCATTCACCCAGGGGCTTTATGCACTCTTTTTCTGGTACGGCATGCGCTATGCCCACGCGCACAAGGCGTATGACTACCGCACATTCTCGGATGTGTTCTACGGGAAATACCGGTCGGTCTTTTCCAATCTCTTTGAGATCTGCTACCTGATCATGATCGGAACAGCCTCTTCGGCGGCATTTGCCACCGGCGCATCCACGATCAGCACGCTGATGGGCTGGGATTACGGTATCTGTACCGTGATCATCGCGGCGTTCATCTTTCTGATTGTCATGTTCGGCACCGGCATGGTCCGCTCCGCGGCCTCCACGCTGTCGGTTCTGATCCTTGCGGGGCTCGTGGCGGTTCTGGTTCCGAATATCCTCTCCGGATCCGGAATGATCGCGGACTCCATCGCAGGAATGAATGCGGGAGCACTTCCGGTTCTCGCGGCTCCGGATGCAAGGCCGGACTTCGGCGCGGCGCTTTGGATGGCATTCCTGTATTTCCTCTTCCAGCTTCCGTCCGTGTCGGTGATGTACCAGCATGTGGCGGCGGTGACGGATAAAAAACAGATCGACAAGGCGGGACTCTGGATCTTCTTCTGCAACTTTTTTGCGATGGAACTGTCCATTCTCGGGCTTCTGGCGGTTTCCTTCCGCCCGGAACTTGTGGGGGCATCTGTTCCGATGCTGATTCTTGTGCAGAACGGCGTCGGCGGCAGCATCCTGACTCCGCTGATTTCCGTTCTGATCATCCTCGGCGCGATTTCCACCGGCACCAATATGATCGCCGGTATTGTGGCGCGGTGCGTGAACGCTGTGGAACGCCGTCTTCCGGAGGCGAAGCGGGATCACGGTCATCTCGGACGAAATGCGGTCTTTGCCGTGTGCTTTACGTTTGCGGCATTTGCCATCTCCCAGTTCGGTCTGATGGCGATCGTGCGCCAGGGATACAAATATCTCGGATACGCCGGATTCATCACGCTGTTTGTACCGTTCGTGATTCACATGATCGTGACGAGAGGAAAGGATATCTGACCGGTGCCGGCGGAAGGCCGGAAAATCGGATAAATTCTGATAATTCCTCGAAAACTGGATGACAAACCCTCCGATCTTTAGTATAATGACACTCGTGCAGTATAATACTGACACTCGGAGGATTACCCAAGAGGTCGAAGGGGGCGCACTCGAAATGCGCTAGGTCGGGTAACCGGCGCGAGGGTTCAAATCCCTTGTCCTCCGCGTAACATCAATCCTGATTGCAAGAAAAAGAGCCCACCGGTGTATGCCGATGAGCTCTTTTTCTTGGGTCATTTCTTCTTTTTTGCCGCGTTCTTTTTGCTTAATGCTGCCAGCTGCTGCGCCATTTTCTTTACCTCTGCCTCTTTGCTGGCCTTATTCTTTTTTCCAAGCTTACCCATGATGAGTCCTCCTGAAGATAAGTGAAATAGTTTTGACGGTTTCTTATTGTAGCACGGACCTTTCCGCATGGAAACAGAAATTTTGGATGAGCACAAGTGCTCGCCCGGCTCCTGCTTTTCGTGTATCACAGAATCTTCGATCCTGTGATCACGTAGCGTCGCCAATTGAGTGCAAGCACTCGCTTGGCTCGTGCTTTTCGTGTATCGCAGGATCTTCGACCCTGCGTTCACGTAGCGTCGCCGGATGAGCACAAGTGCTCGCCCGGCTCCTGCTTTTCGTGTATAATATGATGGGCATTGAGGGCCGGCGCGGCGGGACTTGAATATATTTTTGGAAAAAATGCAATAATCACGCGCGCCTACGCATTACCAATATAGAAAGGAACTTCCTTCATGTTTTTTATGGGATTGCTGATGGCAGTGCCGGAAACGGATCCGCAGGAGGAAATGGGCGATGAAAAACTCCTTCTCCAGACAGCGGAAGGCGACCGGACTGCCTTTGAAAAACTTTACAGGAATACATACCGGAAAGTATACAGCTATATCCTCTCACTGATGAAAAATCCGACCGAGGCGGACGAGATTCTTCAGGAGACCTATATGAAGATCTGGACCTCTGCGAAAAGCTATCAGCCGCAAGGAAAGCCGCTGGCATGGATGTTTACCATCGCCCGCAATTTCTGCTACATGGCGTTTCGGGCCAGAAAGCGGGAGTCGGATCTGAATCTGGAGGAATTGAGTGAGGGCGAGCTGGTGGATCACTGCACGCAGCTGGAAGACGCCGCGGACAGGGACGCGCTGAACGCCGCACTGAATATTCTCGGCGAAGATGAGAGGAAGATTGTGTTGCTTCATGCCGCTTCCGGCATGAAGCACCGTGAGATCGCCGATGCGATGGAACTGCCGCTTTCCACGGTCCTTTCCAAGTATAACCGGGCGATGAAGAAACTGCAGAAATATCTGAGAGAGGAGGGATGACATTGCCAGCACGGAATATCAAATGGGACGATGAAGAGATTAAATCACATCTGAAGTCGGCAATGGACAGCCTGACTCCGGATATTTTCGATAAACTGGATCTCAGCACACCGCAGGATCCGGGACCGTTTGACGTGAATCCGCCGGAAGCGGAACGCAGCGCATACGGACCGGACAGACGGGAAGAAGAGAACGGAAAGATCCTGAAAATGTACCGCCGGATGCGGGCATTTACCGTGGCAGCTGCCGCATGTCTTGCTCTGATTGGCGGCGGTGCCGGCTACAACATGTACCAGAACAGCCGGGTAGATTCCGTCATCGGGCTGGATGTCAATCCGAGTATTCAGCTCTCGGTCAATCGGAATGACAGGATTCTGGAGGCCAAACCGCTCAACCGGGACGGCGAAGAGATTCTGGACGATATGGATCTCAGCCGTGTGGACATGAATATCGCGGTCAATGCCGTGATCGGTTCTATGGTGCGGCACGGATACCTGATTCCGGATGAGATGGACGAGAATGCGATTCTGGTTACGGTGACCAACAGCGATAAAGACAAGGCAACCGAAGTCCGGAAGAACGTTGTGGACGAGATTGCGGATTCCCTGCAGGAACACAATGTTTCTGCGGTGGTTTACGATCAGCAGTCCGGCGAAAAAGAGGATGCCGCGGTGCGGGAGATCGCCGACCGCTACGGCATTTCCTACGGCAAGGCATATTTCCTTCAGGAACTGATCCGGGAAAATGGTCTCGAGGAGAGTGATATCGAGAAGTTCGCAGGAATGTCGATGGGGAAAATCGCCGGAGAGATCAACGATCAGTCTCTGGTTATCCGCGGATCGGGCGACGGAGAGGAAAAGACCGACGTTGTGAAAGTGACCGCCGCAGCCGTGACGGAGGAATCCACGGAAGAATCCGGAAGCGCGGAGGAGACGACGGAAAGCGCGGCGGAGACGACACAGGAGGCGGTATCGACGGCCGGCGGCACTTTGGTGCAGACCACCGCGGAGGAAACGACCGCTGCGGAGACGGTTCCGACGGAGGAAGAACCGGTCAACACCGGAACGATTCATGTGAACTACGTGGATTACGAATCCGGCGTGATCACCGTCACCTTTGCTGATAAGGTTGAGTGGAAGAATGCCTCGGTATCCGTTCTCTGTGACGGAGACAGTTACTCCGCCCGCGTGATCGATACCAGTGCCAATGACTGCGAGATTGATGTCAGCGGCCTTCCGGGCGGAAAGAAATGCAGCTTTTCGCTGGCGGGTGTCAGCCTTCGGGGAAAGCACAGTTATACGAGTGTGAGCGGACGGTTTGAGACGCCGGATATCGCCGAAGGAGCGATGCCGGATACCTGGAAGGAATCGGAAAAACAGGAGAAAGACTCCGAGGACGACACCGAGGAGACAACCAAGGCGGCAAAGAAGACTTCCGCAGCGAAGTCCGAGGCGGATACGGATCCGGAGACGGAAAAAGATTCGTCGGAGGAAGCAAAGGATTCTTCCTCGGAGTCCGAGTAAAGAGGAGTCGGGCAGAGCCTTCTTTTTCCGGCACAGGAGCACGGAAAATCAGAGCGGGCATTCCGCATTGGCACCGATAATATCATAGATAACATCATATCGGAGAATAGAGGGGCAGTCCCGGAGAGCACAGGCTTTCCGGGGCTGCCCCTTTCTGTAATGTGCGGGGCCAGTCTGCCAGGCTCCCCATCCCCTCAGGACTGAGGGGATGGGGAGCCGAAGTCCGCTTGCGGACTTTGTTCCCCAAGACCGCGGTGACTGCGGCGATAACGGGGAAAACCGTGAAACATGATGCTTCAAGTTTGCTTTCAAAAGAAAATGCGAGTATCTTTAAAGTATCGAAAAAAATACATGTTATGAACCGTCTTCGGAACCATCCGGCAGAGAGACTGCCGTCATAAGTTATCATTTTTTATAAAAAAACACTAACGTTTTACGATAATTCGGACGATGATACGGATATATGGAAAGGAGAAGGAACCATGCTGTACAGACACGGGATAACGGGAAAGATCCATTTTGATCGGGATATGCTGGCGCGCGAGTTCATTGTGCTCTGCGGCGTCACGCTGAATATTGTGCTTTCCTTTGCCGCGCAGAAGATGGGACTTCCGCTGTACCTCGATTCGATCGGCACGATTCTGACCGCCTGGGAGTGCGGAATGCTGGCGTCGATCGCGACGGCCCTGATTTCCAGTATCCTCAGCATGCCCTTCAGCAGGATGTCCATCTACTTCATGCTTGTCAACATGCTGATCGCCATCAGTGCATCGAGAATGTTTGACAAAGGCGTGGTAAGACGGAAAAACTGGTTTTTGATTTTCTGGGGAACGATCACTCTCATCGGCAGCGTGGCCGGCGGCGGTGTCGGATGGATACTGAACAAGGAGATTGCGATTGCGTTTCAGTCGGTTCCGATGGTGGATTCAGTCCTGTCAGGAATACATAGTAATAAGATAATCGGATTCCTTCTGGTCAATATTCTGATCAATATTGCAGATAAGCTGATTGCGACAGTGGCGGTCTGGGCGGCGGTCCGGAAACATCCGATCCGGTTCTATCATTTTTCCATGGTTCGGGGACGGAGCGACCAGACGGAAAACTTTGACATGAACCGGCAGTACCGCCGGGTTTTGATCTCTGTTGCCGTGGAGGCGATCGGACTTGTTGCGGCCTGCGCCTGGATCAGTGTGTCGCTGTATACCCAGAACGCGCGGAGAGAGCGCATTCTGGTTGCGAGGGGCGCGGCGCAGCAGGTTGTCAATGCGGTGGATCCCCGGTTGATCGATGTCTATCTGAACCGGGGGACGTCAGCCCAGAGCTATGAGGAAGTGCGAAACGTATTGCAGGGAATCCGGGACAACACTCCTGACCTGCAATACGTCTATGTATACCGGATCGAGGAGGACGGCTGTCACGTCGTGTTTGATACCTCGGAGCCGGGAGACGATACGAATCAGCCGGGCGATGTGATTCCGTTTGATCCGTCGTTTTTGCCGCATATCTCGACCCTCCTTGCCGGCGGCCACGTTGAGCCCATCGAGAGCAATGACTCTTACGGATGGCTGCTCACGGTCTATCAGCCGATTTATAACGCCGAAGGTAACTGCATCGCGTACGCGGGAGTCGACGTTTCCATGCAGAATCTGCGGGATTACGTCCGTGATTTCCTGCTCCGCGTGGTACTGATCGCCTCCGGATTCCTGATTTTTTCCCTTGCGGTCGGGATCCGCACATCCGACAGTTATCAGCGTGTCATCCGCCGGCAGTACGAACAGATCAAAGAGGCCAAAGAGGAAGCGGATTACGCAAACACGGCCAAGTCACATTTCCTTGCGAATATGTCTCATGAGATCCGTACGCCGATCAATGCCGTTCTCGGTATGAACGAGATGATACTGCGCGAGAGCGAGGATGACAACGTTCTGGAATATGCGGAAAATGTAAAGATGGCGAGCAATACGCTTCTCAGCATTATCAATGATATTCTGGATTTCTCCAAGATCGAGGCCGGGAAGATGGTCATCACGCCGGCGGATTATGATCTTTCTTCCGTGCTCAATGACCTGGTCAATATGATACGGACAAGGGCGGACAGCAAGGGCCTGGTCCTTCACCTTGCATTTGATGAAAAGACGCCGAAAATGCTGTACGGTGATGAGGTGCGGATCAAACAGGTCATCACCAACCTTCTGACCAATGCGGTGAAATACACCGAGGAGGGAAGTGTGACCTTCGGAGTCGGTTACGAGAAGACTGAGGATCCGGAGGAAATTGTTCTTATCGTTTCCGTCACAGACACCGGTATCGGCATCAAGAAGGAAGACGTGGAGAAACTGTTCTCCGAGTTTGTCCGTATTGAAGAAAAGCGGAATCGCAATATCGAAGGTACCGGTCTTGGAATGAATATCACCAAGAGCCTTCTGGAAATGATGGGAAGTGCCCTGCAGGTCGAGACCGAGTACGGGAAAGGATCGACGTTCTCCTTCCGGCTGAAACAGAAAGTGGTCCGGTGGGATGAACTCGGTGATTATGAAAAGGCATACCGTGAAGCGATCGCAAGCCGGGAGAAATATAAAGAACAGTTCCGCGCGCCGGATGCGCTGGTTCTGGTTGTGGATGATACGCCGATGAACCTGATGGTTTTCAAAAACCTTCTGAAACGGACCGGCATCCGCATTGACACGGCGACCGGCGGAGACGAGGCGCTGGCTCTCACAAGGGAAAAAACATATGATCTGATCTTCCTGGATCATATGATGCCGGATAAAGACGGTATTGAGACGCTCCAGGAACTCCGGGCGGAAGAAGAGAATCCGAACGCGCACACGGTTACCATCTGCCTGACGGCAAATGCCATCTCCGGCGCGCGCGAAAACTACATTGCGGCCGGGTTTGACGATTATCTGACCAAACCGATCAAGGCAGAGAATCTGGAATCCATGATTATGAGGTATCTGCCGGAGGAGAAAATGCAGACGGCGGAGTCGGATCAAACATCTCAGAACAGAGCGGCGGAGACGGAAAAGATCGGGGAAATGTCCCGGAAGACGGAAACAACCGTCATTCTCGTGGTAGACGACGATCCGATGATCGCAAAACTGGCCGCCAATCTTCTCGGCAGCGAGTACCGCGTGGAAGCCTGCCTGCGGGGCGAAGAGGCGGAGGACCGGGCAATGGCACTTCAGCCGGACCTCATTTTACTGGATATCAATCTCGGCTCTGTGACGGGCTTTGACGTGATAAAGATCCTCCGGAAGAATCCGGTCACCAGTGAAATCCCGACGGTCATTCTCACCGGTGACAGCGATGAGAACGCGGAGATCCGCGGATTCCGGGAAGGAGCGGCGGATTTTATACGCAAGCCCTTCGTGCCGGAAGTGCTTCGGCAGAGAATCCGCAGAATCGTTGAATTGGATCATCTGCAGCGGAATCTGCAGAGGGAGGTCCGGCACCAGACCGGACGGGCTGAGCGCCTGACCCGCGAGATCATGCTCGCGCTCAGTAAAGCGGTCGATGCGAAAGATCATTACACCAACGGTCACTCCGAGCGTGTGGCAGCTTATTCCGCGGAGATCGCCCGCAGGATGGGGAAGAGCCCCAGCGAGCAGGAACACATCTATGAGATGGGACTTCTCCATGATATTGGAAAGATCGGAATATCAGAGGGAATCATCAATAAGAATTCCCGGCTGACCGATGAAGAATTCCAGACGATCAAACAGCATCCGGCCATCGGAAGCGACATTCTCCGGCTGATTACGGAGATGCCGGGGCTTGCGGACGGTGCACGTTCGCATCATGAGAAATATGACGGAACGGGATATCCGGACCGCCTGAAAGGCGAGGAGATTCCGGAGGTGGCGCGGATCATCTGCATTGCGGACTGCTACGATGCCATGACTTCGACGAGAACGTATTCTACTCCGAAACCGCAGGAAAAGGTCCGCTCGGAGATCGAGCGGTGTGCCGGAACGCAGTTTGATCCGGAGATCGCGAAAGTCATGCTGGACATGATCGACGAGGACAAAGACTATGTGATGAAAGAGAAGACGGCCGACATCCGTATATGGAAAGGAAGCGACCGGCTGTGGCAGACTGTCGAGGAGGATCAGAAGAGGGCAGAGCGGTCTCTGGATGACTATATGGCAGAGACGGCGGAAGAGCCGGAGGACATCCCGGAAGCAGAAATTCCGGAATGGCTGCGCGGTATCGCTGAGATTGATGTGGACACCGGACTTCAGTATTGCGGAGATGAGGCGACCTATCTGGAAACACTGAAAATCTATGCGTCAAACGCGGCTTCCTCGGCCGGAGAGATTGAAAACTTCTGGAATTCCGGCGATCTGGCGAATACCACGGTCAAGGTTCACGCGATCAAGAGTCTGTCGCGCACGATCGGCGCGACGGAGATCGGCGCTCTTGCCGAGAAACTCGAGTATGCCGGAAAGGCCGGCGACCGGGAGACCATGGGTGCGGAACTTGGCGGACTGCTGGAACGAATCCGCGGCGTCTGCCGCTCGCTTTCTCCGCTCTGTGAACCGGCAGAGGAGGAAATAGAAGATGAATCGCTTCCGATGATCTCGGATGAGGAACTGCAGGAAGCGTATGAAGAGCTGAACGGCTGTGTCGAGACGATGGATGTGCAGAGCGCGGAGTACGTATTTGATTTTCTGGTGGGATACCGGCTTCCGCAGGAAGAGCGTGATCGTATGAAGAAAATCAGGGAAGCAGTCAGCAGCTTTGAGTGGGATGAAGTGACAGAACTGCTGAAACGAGGAGGAGAGAACGGATGAATAAAAAAGTACTGGTGATTCACCAGGGAGGTGCGCTGATCGTAAACACGCTGACAAACTTGCTGAAAGATGCCGGCATAGAAGTGCGTCATGCGGCGCCGGAGGTGGACCGGATCCGGACGGCGGCGGAAGGCGTCGGGCTGGTGATTATGGTTACGGGGATCTATGTCCTGGAGTCCATGGAGATCGCGACGTATCTGAAGGGGCTCTGTCAGGATGAGAACAAACAGCTGTGCCTTCTGGGGAGCGGGGACGAGATCGCGATGGTAAGGAAAACCATCCCCAGAGAGATGATACAGAAGGAATTCGTACGTCCGTTCAACATCCGGAATGTTGCCGGAGACATCCTTGCGCTGTTTCCTTCCGGCGAAATCCATACGGAGGAAAAAAAGATTCTTCTTGTGGACGACGATATCATGTTCCTTCAGACGATGCAGAACTGGCTCCGGGATTCCTATAAAGTCAGTGCGACAAAATCCGGCATGCAGGCCATTACCTTTCTGGCTGCCAACAAACCGGACCTGATCCTTCTGGACTATGACATGCCGGTCACATCGGGACCGCAGGTTCTGGAAATGATTCGCAGTGAGCCGGATACGGCCGGTATCCCGGTGATCTTTCTCACCGGACGAAATGACAGAGAGAGCGTGCTGAAGGTGATGAGTCTCAAACCGAACGGGTATCTTCTGAAATCCCAGTCCAAGGAGAATATCATCGCTTCGGTGGACCGTTTCTTTGAAAAAGGAGAATGGGATCACAGCTGACGGGAGCGATGAACCGGAATTCACAGGGAAACCGCTCATTATGGAATATTGAGATGAGGGAGGTCTTGCGATGAGAAAATGGCTGAAATGTGCCGGAATGCTTCTTGCGGCCGGCATACTGGGCGGATGTCACGGCACACCGGATCCGCCGGCCTCGAACATGACCATGTCCTTTGTGCCGGAACAGACAGGGAGAAGAAAGATTTCCCAGGATCTTCCGAAGGATCTGACCTATGAGAAGGGAACCGTTCTCCGGATGGCGACCGGATATAATTCCAGGCAGACCGGCCTCAGTTTTGATAAGGAAACGGCGGGGGAAGGTGTGACGCTGGCGGACGGTGTGACCTATTATGCCGGCGATTTGAAGCCGACCTGGAAAGAACTGGAGAAACGGCTGAATATCCGGATCGAGGATAAGTATCAGGGGAACAGTTCCGGGATGGAACTCGCTTTCTGGAAGGACCGGATGAATGAAATCGATATGGTCAGCGGCTCCACGGACAGTCTGACCGAATACGGTGAAGCCGGAAAGCTGGTCGACCTGTCCGGGTATCTTCCGCTGATGCCGAATCTGAGGACCTATCTGGAAGAGAATCCGATCGTGCGTCTTTCCATAACCGGAAATACCGATATCGGATCTTTCTATGTCGCGCCGTATTCGGACGGTCACGATGACGTGGAACGGATGCCGCTGATGCGGGTGGACTGGATCGAGAAACTGCTGGACGGTGAGGGGCCTTTTGAGGCGGAAATCTGCGGCAGGACCGGGAAATACTATTATCAGCCGTATATGCCGTTTTCCGGGAAAAAGGTGGTTTACGTCGTGGCACCGGACGGATCAGACGTCGAGAAACTGGTCAAAGATTATGAAGCCGGCGGCAATATCATCCGGAGCATGAACGCCGTCGGATCGATGTCGGGAGTCCGGGCGGTCAATATGTTTCGCAGTTACATTGACCGCACATATCACGGTTATTACGGAAGCAAACGATCGGATCTGTTCGCCGGACAGAATGCAGCCTGGGATGCGGACGAACTGGTCGCTCTGCTCCGGTGCATAAAGGCCAATGCGTATACGCTGAACGGAACAGACTCCGTGCAGGGCATCTTTACCCGCGATGATGGCAACAATCAGCGAAGGGGAGATATGTTCCGGTTGGCGGGACAGCTTTTCGGCGTGAGAGGTATGGAATCCTGTCAGGACTATCTTTATATAGACGTCTATGGTCGGCTCCGCGACGCACGGCAGGAGCCGGATTCCTACCGTGCTCTCGGCCGGATGCATGATCTGCTGTGTGAGGGTCTGCTGTCGGAATCCTTTGCAAACAAGAGCCCCATGACCAGTGAAGAAATGCTGCGGAATGATCAGGGATTCATGCAGTATGATTATAACCAGACCCAGACGGTCTACAATGAGACCGTGCTTCAGAAAACGGAGGGGGAGCGATACAAGGCGGTGATGCTTCCCATTGCGAGCTGGCAGGATGGGATGAACGGAAACAAATATATGCGTTTTACGGAATCCTGGCGCAGCGTGAAGCAGATTGGATGGGCGATCTCTGCGGATGGTGTAAAAGATCATCCGGACCGTCTTTACGCAGCGTTAAAGCTGATCGATTATGCCTATAGTCCGGAAGGAAAGATTCTGATGTCCTATGGACCGGATGAGTTTATCCGGCGGAACGGGGACGGAAGCTATAAGCTGTTTTCTTTCAAGGGTGAAATGATGCCGGAGATTTCCGAGGCGACGTACACTGAACTGTGGACGCGTTCAGGCGGAAATTATACCGATTACTGCCGGCGGTATCTGGGATCCACGCTGAGCTTTGAGAAGAGTCAGGCGTTTGAGTATCAGTGTTTGAGCAGTGTCGGGAAAGAAGGCGCCGATCAGATCGCGGCAGCCATCTCGCTTGGCGTGATCAAACATCCGGAACTGGAGATTACGAGCAATCCATGGTACACTTCCGTTCCGACCGTATTTCCGGCCACGAAGCGGGAATTGGATCTTCTCAGTATCCATAGGGAACTGGAAGATATTTTTTCGCAGAGTGAGAATGGGGAGAACCGGTTTGTTGATGTGATTATCGACGGATTCGGGAGCCGGAATGCCGATCAGGTTGCGGCCGAGATCCGAAAAGAGGGCGGTCAGGAATATCTGGACGTCAAGCAGCAGACCTGGACAAGACTCCAGGGAGGAACGATCGGAAAAACAGACAATGACAGACAGGGCGGAAAATAATTGCCGGTTGCGCAGGATAGGGGGGACGTCGTATGGCGTCCCCCCTATCCTGCGTTGTTATACGGCGCGTGCGGCATCTTGCGGCGCGTGCGGTATCTTGCGGCGCGTGCGGCATCTTGCGGCGTGTGCGGTATCTTGCGGCGTGTGCGGTATCTTGCGGCGCGTGCGGTATCTTGCGGCGCGTGCGGTATCTTGTGATGCGCCCGCCGCCCGGCGTTATGCGGGAACGGGATAATGCTCAGGAACGCAGTGTCTGCACGGCAGCTTCCAACTGCTTCAGCGCCTTTTCCAGCAGAGCGCGCGGGCATGCAATGTTGAAGCGCTCAAATCCTTCCCCTTCCGGTCCGAACATCGCGCCGCTGTCGAGCCAGAGCTTTGCCTTTTCCCGGATCAGATTTTCGAGATCGTCCCCGTTTAATCCGAGTCTGCGAAAATCCACCCAGACGAGATAGGTTCCTTCCGGTTTCATGATCCGGATTTCCGGAATCCGTTCTTCGATGAAGGACTCCATGAATTTCAGGTTTTCCAGAAGATATGCCGTCATCTGCCGGTACCATTCCTCGCCCTCGGAATAGGCGGCTTCACACGCCGTAAGGCCGAACACATTCATCTGGCTGTAACCGTCGGCATGGAGCTCCCGTCGGAATGCGCGGCGCATCTCCGGATCGGAGATCAGAATATTGGATACCTGTGTGCCGGCAAGGTTGAAGGTCTTGGAAGGGGAAGTGCAGGTCATGGTGATCCCGGCGAACCGTTCGTCGAGAGATACAAACACATGGTGCTTGTGCCCCGGAAAAGTGAAATCGCAGTGGATCTCATCGGATACGACTTTGACGCCGTGTTTCAGAAGAATCTCACCGAGTCGGCAGAGTTCCTCCTCCGTCCATACACGGCCGCCCGGATTGTGCGGATTGCAGAGAAGAAAGAGTTTTACGTCATGCTCGGTGATCTTTCGCTCAAAATCATCGAAATCAATCTCATAGTGACCGTTCCGTTCCACCAGCGGGCTGTTTATCAGCGTTCTTCCGTTATTTAAGACGGCCTCGGAGAAGGGATAGTAAACCGGCTGCTGGATCAGGACGGCATCCCCTTCGTCCGTGAAGGCACGGACGGCAGCGGAAATCGCGAAAACGATGCCCGGCGTCTTGATAAACCAGCGTCGTTCCGGCGTCCATCCGTGATGCCGGGTAAACCAGCCGATGACGGCCTCGTAATAGGAATCGGCCGGTTCACTGTAGCCGTAGATTCCGTGCGCAGCGTTTTCCGCAAGGCGGTCGATGATCGGCTGCGCGGTCCGGAAATCCATATCCGCAACCCACATCGGGATCTCATCCGCCTGATGCCCGCGCTGTTTCCAGACATCATATTTGATGGATTTTGTGTTTCTCCGGTCGATTACTTCGTCAAAGTTATAGTTCATGCCGCACCTCTTTCTGCCATACAATCTTTTTCCGGTCCACGTCCGGACCGGCCGGGTCTTTCACAGATCCGGCCGGTTTTTTCAATGGAACCGGTCCGCCTGTTTCATCCCCGCTGTTTTTTTGTTCCGTGCCGGAATTCGCCGCACCGGTATTCCGGAGGCGGCAAAACCGTCAGGAAGATCTTCTGCTCTCAGTTTCTCAGGAATTCATTGCCTGGTCAAGATCCGCGATCAGATCCTCCGCATTTTCAATTCCGGTGCTGATCCGCAGGAATGTGTCGTTGATGCCCAGTTTTTCACGCTGCGCCTTCGGGACGTCTTCATGTGTCTGAAGCATCGGATAGGTAATGAGAGACTCAATGCCGCCGAGACTCTCTGCGAAGGTGATCAGCTGAACATTCAGCAGAGTTTTTCGGGCGGTCTCCTCGGAATCCACATGAAAAGAGATCATGCCGCCAAATCCTCTTGCCTGCCTGCAGTGGATGTCATGACCCGGATGGTCCTCCAGGCCGGTATAATAGACCTGTTTCACGCACGGCTGTTCGCGGAGCCATTTGGCGATCGCAAGGGCGTTTTCCTGCTGGCGTTCCAGGCGAACAGGCAGCGTCTTCAGACCGCGAAGGCACAGATAACTGTCAAACGGAGACAGCGTGTAACCGGTTGTCTTATAGATGAATCGGACGCGCTCGGCCAGCTCCGGGGATTTTGTGCATACGAATCCGGCGAGAACATCATTGTGGCCGCTCAGATACTTGGTTCCGCTGTGGACAATGATGTCGGCACCGAGATCAAACGGTGTCTGGAAATAAGGCGTCAGAAAGGTATTGTCCACGATGAGGAGAAGGCGGTGGCGGTCCGCAATCTCCCGCATTGCGCGGAGATCCGTCACCTGCATGGTCGGATTGCTCGGCGTTTCAATGTAGAGTGCGCGGGTTTCCGGACGGATGGCCGCCTCCGTGGCAGCAGGATCGGCAGTGTTGACAAAGGAAAAGTTCAGACCGTGCGGTCTTCCGATGTTGTCGAAGAGACGGAAGGAGCCGCCGTAGAGATCCTCGGAGCAGACAAAATGGTCTCCGATGGAAAACAGATCCAGAACGATGGAGACGGCCGCCATGCCGGAAGAGGTGGCAACCGTATCCGCCGCTCCCTCCAGAGAAGAAAGGATTTCTTCCAGATCGCTTCGTGTCGGGTTGCTGACGCGGCTGTAGCTGTAACTTGAAAAGTCACCAATTCGCTCATGACCGAAGGCAGATGCCAGAAAGATCGGTGTCGGGATCGAGCGGTAAGGGTGCTCTGTTACATTGGATCTGTCGCCGTAAATACATCGTGTCTCAAAATGATATGCCATGCTGTCTCCTCCTGACTTCACCGGTTGCGGTGTTTTGCGGAATCCATCGGAACGGCGCGGTCAGCAGACCAGAGAGTCTGTCCGTGGGAAGCCGGGAGACTTCCGGGATACCGGTGGAATATTTGAAAAAGGAATCACTATAATAACTATAAATATAATAGGTAATATATAATTGCTATGATTGTATTTGATTCATTACCATTCGTCAAGGAGAAATATCCCGATCCCGGGATTGGGGATGGGACGCAAATCGTTGCTTTCGTATGTGTAAAACAAAAAATTACATCATTTAAAAAAAAGCTTGACACTTTTTCGCAGAGTGATATAATAACTTCTGCAGTCGGGTGACACACCCACTGCGAAACAGAAGATTGGGCTATAGCCAAATGGTAAGGCAGCGGACTCTGACTCCGTCATTGTGAAGGTTCGAATCCTTCTAGCCCAGTGAGAGCCTCGGGATACAGTCCCGGGGCCTTTTTTGCAATAACAGTTGAATTGAGGTTGGTCGATGAAATCAATTACAGTAGAAGAGTTGGAGAAGATTCCGGCAGAGATGCGGACGATCGTGGATGTACGCAAGCCGGATGAATATGCGCGCGGAACCATGCCGGGTGCGGTCAACATTCCTATGGAGGAATTCTGGGACCGGAAGGACGGGATAGACCGGGATAAACCGGTGTACGTTCTCTGCCACACCGGACAGATGAGCACAAGCGTGACCGAGCTCCTCGAAGATGATGGATACGATTCTTTCAATGTGGAAGGGGGCTGGCGGTCCTGGCTCCGACTTCTTTTGAAACGGGAAGTTGAAAAAGAGGAACGGGAAGCGCTGACTGCGAGGGCGGCGGCGATCGAAAAGAGCATTATCACGACCTACCGTCGTGGAATCTGGCGTCAGTTCACCAAAGCGGTCCATGATTTCGAACTGATCAAAGAGGGCGACAGGATCGCGGTCTGCATTTCCGGCGGAAAAGATTCCATGCTGCTGGCAAAACTGATGCAGGAACTGCAGAGACACGGAAAAGTGCATTTTGACCTTGTCTTTTTGTGCATGAATCCGGGTTACAATGAGGAAAACTGGTCCATCGTGCAGAACAACGCGAAGATCATGGGGATTCCGCTGACTACCTTTGATTCAGAGATTTTCGATATCGTTGCGGATATTCCGAAGAGCCCCTGCTATCTCTGCGCGAGAATGCGCCGCGGTTATCTCTATTCGAGGGCAAAAGAACTCGGATGCAATAAGATCGCCCTCGGACATCATTTTGATGATGTGGTGGAGACTGTTCTCATGGGAATGCTGTTTGCCGGCAAATTTGAGACGATGATGCCGAAGCTTCACAGCAAAAACTTTGAGGGAATGGAGCTGATCCGACCGCTGTATTTTGTGCATGAGCATGATATCAAAGCGTGGAGAGATCACAATAACCTTCATTTTATCCAGTGCGCGTGCCGGTTCACCGAAAACTGTGCTACCTGCGGCGGAGCAAAGGGATCCAGAAGAGACGACATGAAGGAACTGGTTGCGGAACTTCGCAAAAAAGACCCGAATGTCGACCGCAACATCTTCCATGCCACCACCAATGTCAGCCTGAAGACTATGATCGGTTATCATACGGACGAGTGGGAGTATAATTTCCTGGATGACTACGATGAGAAAGACGCAGTGAAACCGGGCTTTTCGGTCCGAGAGGATGCCGTGGATGAGATCCGGAAGGCATCGGTGTGCAGAACCGATGGTCCGAACGCAGGATAAGCCAAATGTTTCGGCACGGGATAACGCTTGGACCAGCGTTTCCCTGATAAAAAAACAGAAATTCTGAAAATCATCAGATCAGGCTTTATGGAGACAGGATGCCGCAGACCATGAAATAAACAGGGGATATGCGGCAGAGCGATGACAGTGTCCGCTTAAGGACAGGGAGGTTCCCATGGATCATTTTGTTCTGCACTCGGATTTTTCGCCGACCGGAGATCAGCCGCAGGCGATTGATGCACTGGTAGAAGGATTCAAAGAAGGAAATCAGGCCCAGACCCTTCTGGGCGTCACCGGTTCCGGAAAGACCTTCACCATGGCCAATGTGATCGCCCGGCTGAACAAGCCGACGCTCATCATTGCCCACAACAAGACGCTTGCAGCGCAGCTCTACAGCGAGTTTAAGGAATTCTTCCCGGAAAACGCGGTGGAGTATTTTGTGTCCTACTACGATTACTATCAGCCGGAGGCATACATCCCGCAGACGGATACTTATATCGAGAAAGACTCCGCCATCAACGATGAGATCGACCGGCTGCGTCATTCAGCCACCAGTGCGCTCTCGGAGAGAAATGATGTCATTATCGTTGCTTCTGTCTCCTGTATTTACGGTCTCGGTTCGCCGATCGACTATAAGAAGATGGTGGTTTCTCTGCGGCCGGGCATGGAAAAGGACCGGGATGAGGTCATCACAAAGCTGATCGAGATTCAGTACAGCCGAAATGACATGGACTTTAAGCGCGGAAGCTTCCGCGTCCGCGGCGACACTATCGAGGTGTATCCGGCATATTCCGCCGGCGAAGCGTACCGGATCGAATTCTTCGGCGATGAGGTGGAACGGATTGCAGCGATCGATTCCACGACGGGTGAGATAAAGTCTCTTCTTCAGCATGTGGCGATCTTTCCGGCCTCCCATTATGTCGTACCTCACGATCAGATGATGCGGGCGACGGAAAACATATTGGAGGAGATGAAAGAGCAGGTCACATTTTTCAAGAGTGAGGACAAGCTCATCGAAGCCCAGAGAATTGCCGAGAGAACGAATTTCGACGTTGAAATGATGCGCGAAACCGGGTTCTGCTCCGGCATCGAGAACTACACCCGCCAGCTGAATTTCGGAAAGGCGGGGGACCCGCCGTGCACGCTGATCGACTATTTCCCGGATGAATTCCTGACGATCATCGACGAGTCGCACATCACCATCCCACAGATCGGCGCCATGTACAACGGCGACCGCTCCCGCAAGAGCGTTCTCGTAAAATACGGATTCCGTCTTCCGTCCGCACTGGACAACCGACCGCTGAACTTTGAGGAGTGGGAAGGGAAGATCGATCAGATCCTGTTCTGCTCCGCCACGCCGGCGCAGTATGAGGCCGATCACGAGCTTCTCCGGACCGAACAGCTTATCCGACCGACGGGACTTCTGGATCCGGAAATCGAAGTCCGCCCGACCAAGGGACAGATCGATGATCTTCTCGGGGAGATCCGGAAGGAAACCGACCATCACAATAAAGTTCTGGTCACGACACTCACGAAGCGCATGGCGGAAGACTTCACCGATTATCTGCGGGAAGCCGGCGTGCGCGTGAAATATCTCCACTCGGACATCGCCGCCCTGGAACGCGCCGAGATCATCCGGGACATGCGAATGGATGTCTTTGATGTTCTGGTCGGCATCAACCTTCTGCGGGAAGGTCTGGATATTCCGGAGATCACACTGGTGGCGATTCTTGACGCGGACAAGGAGGGATTCCTCCGTTCCGAGACATCGCTCATTCAGACGGTGGGCCGTGCTGCCCGAAATGCCGACGGCCACGTCATCATGTACGCGGATTCCATCACGGATTCCATGCGGCGTGCGATTGAGGAGACCGAGCGTCGGCGCAGGATTCAGAAACAATACAATGAAGAGCACGGTATCACGCCAACCACGATCCGCAAGGCCGTGCGCGACCTGATCACGATCTCGCAGGCGGCGGACGGCATCACGAACCGTGTCGAGAAAGATCCGGAGAGCATGAGTGCAGACGAACTGAAGAAACTCGCCGACAAGCTCACCAAAAAGATGCGTCAGGCAGCGGCGGAACTCAATTTCGAGGAGGCCGCCGCCCTTCGCGACCGTATCGTCGAGATCAAGAAAGTGCTGCTGGATCTAGAAAACGGCGGTTGATCATGCGACAGCGCCGGAACGGAAGCAACGGAATACAATGGTGACTGGGAACAGCTCTGCTCGCATTGGATATGATGCGGCAGAGCTGCTTTTTCGACCGTTGAATTTCGTACAGCACTGTTCCAGCTGCCGGAACTATTGCGGTATTGCAGATCGGTCAGGCAACCGCGCACGGCGTCATCCGCGAGAAATCCAGCGACTGTGCCGGAAGCTCCGGGCAGGTCGGTGCGGAGATCGTATTGTCCTCCCGGTGGAAGAGATAATGATGATCGGAAAGCCGCTCTTCCGGCGAAACCTGTGTGGAATTGATCTCGCGGATCATCTTGTCCACGTCGCTGAGGTTCATTACCATTGAACTTGGCAGAAGAAGGATTTCGTGAATGCTCGACGGCAGAATCATGAGATCCTCGCCGATAGAGTCTGCGAAATTCTTCAGGAGATCCGGGTACAGGATGGTGGCCGCACCGGATGCGGCCCATGGATTCGCCAGCACGTAGAGAGGAAGCGGATCGGCGACATTTTCAAAGTGAAGTTCCTCATCCATGGAGCGGAGCGTCGGCGGAAAAAGCCGCACCGTGTTTTCCAATGCAAGCTGCATCAATTCTTCTTCCGTGATGTTGAAATTCTGCAGATGACTCCGGTGAAGAACCGCCGTCATCCGCCGGTCTTCGTGCTCTCCGAGACAGAGATACGGAATGATGGAAAAATCCAGAAAATCAATGTGCGGAACATCTGCCAGAAACTCGGTGTTGCGGTCGCGGCTGACCAGACGAAGACAGGTATTGGTCCGAATGGTGTTCTCGCTGGTCAGGTCCGGGATGGATACCGGAAGCGGCGCCGGAGTCTCTTCCGCAGTCTGTACGATCCGGTCAGCCAGCTCATCAACGGATATTCCGTCTTCGCAGAGCGGATACAGCGGGGTAAGATACACGGTCGGAGAAATGCTGCAGCCCGGTGTCAGAAAAGACAGGCCGTCCAACCGGCAGCCGTTGTTCTTGAGGACCTGAATCGGCCGGACTTCACAGCGGTCTTTCATGCGGTCCGAGACGAGGGACAATAAAGTATCGAGAAAGAATTCGTATTTCATAGATGAACCTCCAAAGACAGGAAGCAAGGCGCGTGCAGATCGGGGGCACGCGAGAGAAACGTGTGATACGTGCAGATCGGGGCACGCGAAAGAAACGTGTGATACGTGCAGATCGGGGCACGCGAAAGAATGTGCGACGCGCACAGGTTTGAGTGCGCGGAAGAAAACGCGGCATAACTGCCACCGGCAGGCGCGGAACGGTGCCGGATATTCTAACTATATCATCCGGATGAGAGAAGTCAATGTGTAAGGCGAACGATGTTTGATACCTGAAAACAACCGGAAATGCGTTGCAGAAAATAGATTCGCGACGGACACAAAAATATATACAATTCAAATAAATTGTTTAAATATAATTATCACAACAACAAGTAGATAGAAAATCGAAAAAATATTTGAAAAAAGTATTGACAAATGAAAGCGCATTCGATATACTTAGGTCAAGATAAGAGTTGATAGCAAACAACCATACTAAAAAAGAAAGGATGTGAGTCCGAAGTACAGGAAAGTTCGTCTTACCTAAAAACATTGTTTATAACGGTCAGGTAGAAAACCCAGAAGTTGGAAAAGGACAGATGGAAGAAGAGTAAAAATATTTCGTTAAAATATATTTACATAGATCGACCAATATAAACAAAAAAGGATAAGACAAGGTCAACAACTCCAGCAGACAGGAAGAAGAACACCGAACAATTCCAGGCATTGAATACTGAACAGGATTCGGTTCATTAATATGACGAGAAAGTATTAGTGGGAAGAAGCGATTCAGAGCAATCCGGAAAGTAAATAAATCGAAAGTTCGGCGATGTGGATAAAGGAGTTGCGAAGAGAAAACTGAATACAGCAAATTCTACGAGGTACAGACCATTGGATAATGTAGAACGATAGGGTATCGATAATTGTAAAGAAAGTTATCGATACCCTATTTAGTACCATAAAAGTGTAGTTGTTAGAGAGTAATTAACTCTGACATCTGCACTTATTTTTTTATAATAAGGGGAGTAATTGGTCTGACGTTGCCTTATTTGGATTACAGCATCCGTCAAAAAAACCGTTAACCAACCCCTTATTATAAGCATTCGATTAAGCAGGTTGGGATCAACTCCCGCGTAACGAACTAAACTGAGTGGTAATAAGTGTGGTTGTAACAATTACTAATACCAGTTTGAGGAGGTAAAGGATGATAAGCGTTGGAATTGATGTTTCAAAAGGAAAAAGTACAGTCTGTATTCTTAAACCTTATGGAGAGATTGTATGCAGCCCATTTGAAGTGCTCCATGTAGAGAAGGAACTTGAAGGCCTTGATGACTTACTGAGGAAATTGGATGGTGAAATACGGGTGGTAATGGAAGCCACTGGTATTTATCACTTACCCATGATGACTTTCCTTGAAGAGAAGGGGTATTTCGTGTCTGTGGTCAATCCTTTTGCGATGAAAGAATTTGCAAAGGACAATAACATCAGAGGTGCAAAGACAGACAAGTTGGACTCCACCATGATTGCTAATTATGGCATAGAAAAATGGTTCAAGCTTCAAAGGCATTCGGGAGATGAAGAAGTTTATGCCGAGCTCAAGCTCCTAGGCCGTCGATACCGATACTACATGGAAATTCATGTAAAAGCATTGCAGGAATTAACACATATTCTGGATTATACAATGCCTGGTATAAAGAAACTGTTCAACAGTTGGGACGAAGGCAGTGGAAAGGATAAGCTGAGTGATTTTGTGGAGCGTTTCTGGCACTTTGACATAATCTTAGAACAAGATCTTGAGGATTTTGTAGAGACATATATCACATGGGCTGAAGAAAAGAAATACCATCGAAGCAGATCAAAGGCTGAGGCAGTCTATAATCTGGCGTCCGATGGCATCACCACATTATCTTCCGGTACCCCATCGACCAAAATGTTGGTACAGGAAGCCATTTCAGTATTAAGAGCTGTGGACAACTCTCTATCTCGTATCATATCACGAATGAAAGAGCTTGCGAAGTCCTTGCCGGAATACCCAACAGTACGGGCGATGGGCGGCGTAGGCGATATTCTTGCTCCTAAACTTATTGCAGAGATAGGAGATGTTCGACGACTACATAGTGCAAAAGCGCTTATAGCGTGGGCCGGAATAGATCCACCACCTTATGAATCTGGGAAGTTTATTGGCTCCAAACGAAAAATAACAAAGCGTGGATCATCAACCCTTAGAAAAGTCGGATATGAAGTAATGAGAGTCCTTAAAACCCATAAAGCCCCTAAGGATAGTGCCGTTTATAACTATATCCTGAAGAAAGAAAGTGAAGGAAAAGACAAAAAACTCGCAAAGATTGCTGGATTAAATAAGTTTTTGCGGATTTATTACGCAAGAGTGACGGCAGTATATCGTTAATTGAGAAACCTTCGAGTGGCCGGATGATTCTGCCGGCTTTATTGTTGTACACAAAAACCAATTCATGGAAAATCCCCAAAATATTTAATGAGCTACTTGACTTTTGTTAGCAGGTTTTTTTGCCTGAATTTTGGAAATAAAGATCTGTGATTTGTTTCCGAAAGAATAAGTTGTCAGATTGCATAATTAGAATGATATTAGGCCTGTAAAAATAATATTTTTCGTATTAAGATATATAAATGGGGACTGATGAATGATTTTTTGCAGTTTAAGAATCGGTGTCAATTGCGTTTGAGAGAGTTTTTTTGAAGACGATCCGGGAGAACAATATGTATCTTGCGCACATTTCAGAAGATGGAAGAATGCAGTCAGTTAAAGAACACTTGGAAAACACCGCAAAGATGGCTTCGGATTTTGCGAAACCAATTCATTTGGAGAAACACGCATATATTTCCGGATTGCTTCATGATGTCGGAAAATATACCGATGGATTCCAGAAAAGACTTCACGGAGGAGCGAAGGTAGATCATTCTACAGCAGGTGCGATGGAAGCCTATAAAAGAAGGATGCTCATAGAATCATTCTGCGTCGCAGGACATCATTCTGGTTTGCCGAATGGCGGTGGGCGAGCAGATATTCAGGGATCTTCATTGAACGCAAGAATCAAAAGGGCAAATAAGGAGCGTTTGGAACCGGATAAAGAATGGGAAAGGGAAATAACTCTTCCGGAATGTGATGCCTGCTCCAATGATTTATTGGAATTATCATATGACATTCGGATGGTGTATTCCTGTCTGGTAGATGCCGATTTCTTGGACACAGAGCAATTTATGACAGGGATAACAGATCGGGGAAGAGATTTTGATGTTACCGCCATGGAAGCAGCGTTGAAGAACTATATTTCTCCGTGGTATCCGGCTAAGACTGAATTAAATAAGTTGAGATGTGAGATTTTAGACCATGTAATTTCAGAAGGGATTAAATTAAAACGCGGGTTATATACACTCACAGTGCCTACAGGGGGAGGGAAAACAGTAGCTTCACTGGCATTCGCGATAGAACATGCGAAACGTAATAACTTAAACCGCATTATCTATGTTATTCCATATACTTCCATCATAGAACAAACCGCAGATATTTTTAGAGAAATACTTGGGAAAGAACGGGTTCTCGAACATCATTCGAGTGTTGACTATGGAGAAGATGAGGATTCTCTTTTCTATTCAAGAGCGACAGAAAACTGGGACATGCCGGTTATAGTGACAACCAGCGTACAGTTCTTTGAATCATTTTACAAGAATAGATCATCTTCCAGTAGGAAGCTTCATAACGTGGCGAACAGTGTAATCGTATTTGATGAAGCACAGATGCTACCGGTACCGTATATGAGACCGTGCATTTTGTTATTGACGGAATTGGTCAGGAGGTATTCTGCATCTGTTGTGTTGTGTACTGCAACACAGCCGTCCTTAAATAAGATTATAAAAGAGCTTTATCCGGAATATGAGCATTATGAGCTGTGCCCAGAAGAATACTATATAAATGATTTGTTTCGAAGAGTAACTTTTGAATTTGATCAGACGTATTCCGTTGAGAAATTAGTATCGTGTTTAAATAATAATGAACAATATCTTTGCATTGTAAATTCAAGAGCGGCTGCACAATTGATATACGAATCGATGCGTGGAGATGGCTGCTTTCATCTTTCTACTAATATGTATCCGGCGCATCGCAAACGAGTTTTGAATGAAATAAGACAGCGATTAAAAAAGGGAATGGAGTGCAAAGTGGTATCCACATCGCTGATCGAGGCAGGAGTTGATGTTGATTTTCCTTGCGTATATAGACAAATTTCGGGCTTGGATTCGTTACTTCAGGCTGGTGGACGCTGTAACAGAGAAGGAAAAAGGAATAAAACTGAGAGTATAGTGCATGTGTTTGATTTGGAATGTGGTTCGCCGGAAATGTTCTCTATGCAGATAGCCGCATCAAAACATGTATTGGAGAAATATGCTGATATCACAAGCAAAGATGCAGTAAGTCTGTACTTTGAAGAATTGTTTTATCTCAAGGGAAGTAATGCGCTTGATCAAAATGAAATAATAACTCAGCTCAAGAATAATAATCTTCCATTTAAGGACATTTCAGATCAGTTTAATCTGATTGAAAATAACACAAGAACTTTGTATATCGATGTTAATGAAAGTGATCGACTGATTGAAAAAGCTCGTTTGGGGGTGGCTGGAAAAAATGATTACCGGCAGTTGGGCCAATATGGTGTGAATATTTATGAATACCAGTATTTGAAACTGAAGGAACATTGTGCAGTTGATGATTTAGAAAATGGAAATTGTGTATTGATTGATAGCAGTCTGTATAGTGATGAAGTGGGACTCAATCTTATCTTTAAAAATGGTGAAGCTATCATGATATGAGGAGGAAACGATGGCAGTAAAGGTTGAAATATGGGGGGATTACGCGTTATTCACGCGACCGGAAATGAAGGTAGAACGAGTGTCATATGACGTTATAACACCGTCTGCTGCAAGAGGAATCCTGGAAGCAATTTATTGGCATCCGGGCTTGATGTGGGTGATTGATGCAATTCAGGTATGTAATCCCATCCAGTTCACTAATATTCGTAGAAACGAGGTAAAGTCGAAAATCAGTGCCAAAATTGTGAAGACGGTGATGAATTCCGGAAAAGGGAAATTATATCTGGATGCATCGAACGATATCCAACAAAGAGCGTCGCTCTTACTGAAAGATGTACGTTATGTGATCGAGGCACATTTTGAAATGACGGATAAGGCAGCGAAAAGTGACAATCCGGGAAAGTTTCAGGATATTATGAAACGCCGATTACAGCGCGGACAGTATTATCATCAGCCGTGTATGGGATGCCGGGAATTTCCTGCGTTTTTTAAAGAAGCTACGGGTGAAACCATAGTGTCGGAAAGCCTTTTGGGAGAAAAGGATCTTGGTTTTATGCTGTATGATATGGATTATAGTGATGTTGAGGATATAAAACCTATGTATTTTCGGGCGAAAATGGTAAACGGGATGATTCGGATTCCCCAAAAGGACAGCGAGGAGGTGTTGAGGTGATCCTGGAATCATTAGTGAGATATTATGAGGCGTTGGCAGAAAAAGGAGAGTTGTCAACACCTGGGTGGAGTCGGGTTGATGTCAGTTACGCTTTGGATATTGATATACATGGACGACTCAAACAAGTTGTATGTTTAAAACAGGAGAATCAGAACGGTAAGATGTCGCCGCGAAAAATGCTGGTTCCTCAACAGGTTAATAAAACGAGTGGAATAAATTCCAACTATCTATGTGAGAATTCATCCTATTTTTTGGGATTAGACAGCAAGGGAAAAGCGGAACGATCAAAGAATTGCTTCATGGCTGCGGCTGAGATACACAAGAAAAATATGCCGGCTGGTGAGGATGTTACAACAGCGGTCAATAATTTTTTTGATAATTGGGATATTGGTAGGGCGGATAACTGCCCGGAACTGCAGGAATACAAAAAGGATTTTTTAAAAAGCGGTAATTTTGTCTTTCTTTACGAAGGAAAGTTTGCGCAAGATTATGAGGCTGTAAAGCAACAATGGAATAAGAACTATCAGAGCGAATCAAAAGAGAAATGTCTTTGCAGTGTGACCGGAAAGTATGATGAGTTGGCAGAATTGCATAATAAGATCAAGAATATTCGGAATGCACAGATGGCAGGGGCTTCGTTGGTATCGTTTAATGCACCAGCTTTTGAGTCCTATGGAAAGGAGCGAGGTTGGAATGCTCAAACAGGGCAATACGCCGTTTTTGCCTACGGAGAAGCGCTGAATTATCTAACTAACAAATTGACATACAAGAATTACATAGGAGATACGGCCGTTCTTTTTTATGCATTAAGCGGTGAAACCGTCTATCAGGATGCATTTAGTGCAATTTTCCTTGGAGATGAGGATTACTATTCAGAACAGGATTTGTCACGGCTGACCGAAGATATATGCGAAGGAAAAATGGTTGATTTTGAAGATGAAAAATTGGATCCGAATATGGAATTCTATTTATTGGGAATTGCTCCCAATAATGCAAGATTATCCATTCGTTTCTTTGAGAGAGCAACGTTTGGACAGTTTGTAAGGAATATAAAACATCATCAGGATCGTTTAAGGATTGTTAATGATGAAAAATCAACTGGGAAATTCCTTACTACATGGCAGTTGCTTCAGGAGACATGCAGAGAAAAAGGTGATATGTCTCCGGTTTTGGCAGGAGAATTAACTCGTTCTATCATAGAGAACAGCCGATATCCTGCAACAATGATCAATGCAGTAGATTTAAGGATTCGTGCGGATCATCAAATCAATCCGAACAGGGCGGCGATGATAAAAGCATATTATTTAAAAAATGAGAATAAATATATTCCAAAGGAGGTACTAACAGTGGGACTTAACAAGGAGACAGACGATATTCCCTATAATTTGGGAAGGTTGTTTGCGGTTTTGGAACGAATTCAATGTGCGGCAAATCCGGGGCTGAATGCAACGATTAAGGACAAATTCTTTGGTGGTGCATCATCGACTCCTGCGACAATTATGCCTAAGCTGATTGATCTTGCCCAAAAACACTTACGGAAACTGGAAGCCGGAAGAAAAGTATATTTTGATAAATTGTTGGGAGAGATTCTTGATAAATTAGATGAACGTCTTCCAAGAAAACTCAATATGCCCGAGAGAGGAGCATTTCAATTAGGCTATTATCATCAGATGCAGGAGTTTTTTAAGAAAAAGGAAAGAGAGGACAACTAAACATGAGCGAAGTGATTAAGAATCGTTATGATTTTGTGGTGTTATTTGATGTGGAGAATGGAAATCCAAATGGAGATCCAGATTCCGGTAATATGCCAAGAGTGGACGCGGAAACTCAGTTTGGATTAATTACGGATGTATGTTTGAAAAGGAAGATCCGCAATTATGTAGAACTGGTAAAAGAAGACACAACAGGATATCGTATTTATGTTAAAGATCATGCTGTTTTGAATAAGAATGATGAGGAGGCATATGCAGCACTTTCGATTCCGCCGGATAAAGTCGCAGAACAGAAAAAGAAAGATGCCGATTTAGATCTGAAAATCCGAGACTGGATGTGCAAGAATTTCTTTGACATTCGTACCTTTGGCGCTGTTATGACGTCGTTTGTAAAGAATAAGCTTAATTGCGGGCAGGTTCGCGGACCGGTTCAGATCGGATTTGCAAGATCAGTAGAACCGGTTGTTCCACAGGAAATTACCATTACTCGAGTTGCGATCACGACTGAGAAGGATGCCGAAAAAAAGAACAATGAAATGGGAACGAAGTATATTATTCCATATGGATTATATCGTTGTGAAGGATTTGTTTCTGCAAATTTGGCCAGAAAAACAACAGGATTTACTGAAGATGATTTAAGCCTTCTTTGGGATGCGATATATAACATGTTTGAGAATGATCATTCGGCAGCAAGAGGAAAGATGGCAGTACGCAAATTGATCATTTTTAAGCATGATTCCGAACTTGGGAATGCACCGGCGCATAAACTGTTTGACTTAGTTAAAGTGAGTCGTACGGGGTCAGATTCGGATTCACCGGCAAGAGTGTTCTCTGATTATGAGATTATGATCGATAAGGATCACCTTCCGAACGGTGTTTCTGTCACTGTACGTGATTGATATGGACAGGGAAGATGATTATCTGATGCTTTCCGGATTGCAGCATTTCTGTTTTTGCCGAAGACAATGGGCGTTGATTCATATTGAGCAGCAATGGGCGGAGAACCTTCATACGACGAAGGGCTTATTGCTGCATAAAAATGCTCATGATGAGAGCAAAAACGAAAAAAGAGGCGATTTGATCGTAATGAGAGGGCTTCGCATTAAATCCGATAAACTTGGAGTTGTAGGCGTATGCGATGTGGTTGAATTCAAAAGAGATCCGCGAGGGATACATCTGAATAAGTACGATGGCTTGTGGCAACCATATCCTGTTGAGTATAAAAACGGATCGCCAAAGGATAACGAAGCAGATATGCTGCAATTATGCGGTCAGGCAATGTGTTTAGAAGAAATGCTGGCCTGTAGAATTACGGTTGGTGCATTGTATTATGGAAGAATAAAGCACCGGGTAGAAGTAGAGTTCACACAGGAATTACGAACTCATGTTATTCGTACGATCGAGGAAATGAAGGGATACTGGAAACGGGGGTGGACACCAAAAGGGAGAGATGATAAGAGTTGCTATGATTGTTCTTTAAAGGATATATGTATTCCGGAATTGGAAAAAGCGAAAACTGTTGACAGTTATATCCGTGAGATGCTGAAAAATCAATGAGAAAACTACTTAATACCTTGTTTGTTACGAATGAGGATGCATATCTTTCCTTGAAAGGGGAGACTGTGATTGTTGAAGTGGGAAAAATAAAAGTAGGGCAGTTCCCGCTGATCAATTTTGAAGAGATCGTGTGTTTTTCATACAGAGGAGCATCGCCGCAATTATTAGGAAAGTGCGCAGAACGCGGGATTGGTGTTTCGTTTTTTTCACCGTATGGGAAATTTCTTTTTCGTGTTATTGACAATGAAAATGGAAATGTTCTGTTGAGAAAGACTCAATATCATGTTTCGGATAATGAAGACCAGAGTGTGCTAATTGTAAAGAACTTCATTGTAGGAAAGATTTATAACTGTAAATGGCTTCTTGACAGAACCATGCGGGATCATGAACTTCGCATAGATTTAGACAAACTAAAAAAAGCAAAAGAGATTCTAAGCGAGCGCGTCAAACAGGCGTTGAACATTGGTTCCTTAGATGAAATCCGAGGAGTTGAAGGAGAGGCTGCGCAAGTTTATTTCTCTTGCTTTGATGAGTTGATTCTGAATCAGAAAGAGTCGTTTCACTTTCAAGGAAGAAATCGTCGTCCGCCATTAGACAACGTAAACGCGCTGCTTTCTTTCGGTTATTCACTTCTGACAAATGAGTGCTTTAATGCTCTTCAAATGGTGGGATTAGATCCATATGTTGGTTTTTTGCATAGAGATCGACCGGGACGGAAATCTTTGGCATTAGATTTAATGGAAGAACTTCGCCCGGTATTGGTGGATCGTTTTGTCCTTACATTGATAAACAATCGTCAGATTAAAGAAGATGATTTTGTGTTAAATGAAGGTGGTGCTGTGACATTTACAGAAAGTGGCCGGAAACTATTCTTAACAGAGTGGCAGAATCACAAAAAGGAGGTGATTACCCATCCTTATTTAAAAGAAAAGGTTCAATGGGGAATTGTTCCGTATATTCAGGCACTGCTGTTAGCTCGTTACATTAGAGGCGATTTAGACGGTTATCCCCCTTTTTTATGGAGGTAGTTTATGCTGATTCTAATTACATATGATGTTAATGTTTCGGAATCAGGAGGAGGAACAAGACTGCGCAAGGTGGCAAAAACATGTGAAAACTATGGTATTCGTGTTCAGAATTCCGTTTTCGAATGTAATGTGGACGCAAGCCAGAGTGAACTACTGAAAGCAAGTCTTTTAGAAATAATTGATGAAAAGAAGGACAGTTTGCGATTGTACTATCTTGGAAATAATTACAAGAAAAGAATAGAACATTATGGGACAAAAGAAAAAATTGATATGAAAGACACTATTATTATTTAAGGCGAGGGTAATGTGCACATGAATCCTCTGGAGGGTTCGCACATTGTCTTTTGAATAAAGTGCATAATATTAGAACGATTGTTTTGTGTAAATAGCAGGGTATCTATAATGTGCATTGATGTTTTTAGATAAGATTTTATGATAGAGAAATCAAAGTTTTGTCTAAAATTGCGGTCTCCCCTCGCATGAGGGGAGTGGATTGAAATTTTG